>JALUAG010000001.1 GCA_027045875.1 Alphaproteobacteria bacterium
AGGCACACGTGGGCCGGGGCCCTCGGGGGCGGGGCCGCCCGGGCGCCGAGGGCCTCGTGGCGCCGCAGGGCCGCGAGCGGCACGGCCGCCCGGCCCGTCCCCTCGACGGGCGCCTGGGGCGCGGCCCAGAAGGGCACGGTCCGGAACCAGCCGGGATGGGCGCGGCGGCCGCGCCGCGGCTCGGCGATGCCCTCCAGCCTGAACCGGTGGGGGAAGCGCTTGCGTGCCTTCTCCGGGCCGAGGCGGGCGATGGCCCGCGCCTCCACGGCGCGCACGACCTCGGCCTTGGCGCGCGCGCGGCCGGGGTGGTCCGTCGGCGCGCGGGGGACGATGGAGCGCGCTGCGGCGCGCACGAGCCAGCGGGCGGGCGCGGCTGGCTTCTGGCGCCAGGTCAGCACGAGCGCGCCGTTCTCGATGCGCGCGCGCAGGTCCCGCACGCGCGGGGGCGCCGCCTCCCGCGCCGGACGCACCTCGCGGGCCCAGGCCAGGGTCTGCAGGAACCAGTCGCGCACCCAGCGCCAGCGCGTGGCCTCGGCGAAGGCGCGGGCACGCGCCTCGAGCCCGGGCCAGGGGGCGTAGTGGGCGAGCAGCGGCAGGGCCTGGATGACGCGGTCATGGCGCTGCGGCGAGATCGTCCACGGCGCCGAGCCGAGCCAGGCGTTGGGCATGGCGGTGTGCTGGTTGACCATGGCGAGCCGCGGGTAGAAGACCACATGGTGGGCGAAGTAGTCGGCCTGGGCCCAGAGACCGTCGAGGATGAGCGGGTCGCGGTAGGTCTTCCACGCCTCGTGCAGCGCCATGACGCCCTGGGCTTCCATCCACGTCTTGGCCCGCGAGAACCACACCGTGCGGCCGGTGGCGGGGTCGCGCTCGCCCTTGCGGTTGCGCCGGTTGCCGATGCGCGTGAGCTGGCCGTGGCGGTGACGCAGCACGAGCAGCATGCGCCGGAGCTGCCACCTGGCGTAGAGATCGAAGACCGGGCTGCCCGTGGCGTGGTAGCCCGCGAGCGTGGTGTAGAGCATCCACGTGTAGACGCGCGCATAGTGGCCGCGCCACAGCGCCTCGGGGTCGCGCTCGAAGAGCGTGACGTCGCTCAGGGGGCGCGTGCGGCCGCGGAAGAGATGATGGTTCTGGTAGTAGACCGCCCAGTTGACGAAGCCGTGGATGGCATCCAGCGCGCGAGGCTCGCCCGTCAGGTACCAGTACTCGAAGAGCCGGAAGAAGGCGTAGTGCTCGTGGTCCGGCAGCACCTTGTAGCCGTTGAGGTAGCTCGAGCCTCCGTCCGGCACCTCCTTTGTCCTGCCGCTCCAGCGCACGGTGCGCGTGCGCCCGCTGCGCCAGAGGTGGAAGTCCTTGGGACCGAAGCCCGTGAGCCGTCCCCACTGGGCGATCTGGCGGTCAAGGGCGCGCAGGTCCGCCTCGGACTGGGAGGGGAGGGTGAGGCGGTTGCCCTCGTAGTGCCAGCCCGGGTTGTGGGCGACGGCCCAGCGGCTGATGGCGCGCTGCTTCTCCAGCTCAGTGA
>JALUAG010000002.1 GCA_027045875.1 Alphaproteobacteria bacterium
GCGCCAGCGGGTGGCGATGGGCCGCGCCATCGTGCGCGATCCCCAGGTGTTCCTGTTCGACGAGCCGCTGTCCAACCTCGACGCCAAGCTGCGGGTGCAGATGCGCCACGAGCTCCGTCAGCTGCAGGCGCGCCTCGGCACCACCGGCATCTACGTCACCCACGACCAGGTGGAGGCGATGACCCTGGGCGACCGGCTGGTGGTCATGAACGAGGGGCGCATCGAACAGGTGGGGACGCCGCTCGAGGTCTACGAACGACCGGCGAGCCTGTTCGTCGCCGGCTTCATCGGCTCGCCGCCGATGAACAGCTTCGACGCCCGCCTCGGCGAGGATCGCGCGAGCATCCTGGTGGACGGGCTGCGGCTGCCGCTGGCGGCGCCGCTCGCGGCGGCGCCGGGGGCGGCGGTGGTGGCGGGCATGCGTCCCGAACATCTGGAATCCGCCGCCGACGGGCCGCTCACCCTCGCCGTCGACTGGGTCGAGATCCTGGGCGCCGACACCATCGCCCACGGCCGCATCGCCGGCGGCACGCGGATCTGCGTCCGTCTGCCGGGAGGTACGGTGGTGGCCGAGGGCGACCGGCTGCCGCTCGCCGTGCCGCCCGCGCGGCTGCACGTGTTCGATCCCGAGAGCGGGCTGCGCATCGCCGAGGGCGCGTGAGGCCGTGGCGGTTTTTCGCCCGCGGGGGCGCTTGTCGGCCCCTGTTAACCTTAGCATAATCTTTATCAACGAGAATGAGGCCGCGAGACGAGGTCGCCGGTAGCGCGACCGCGTCCGTGGAGCGGCCACGATGAAGGGACGGAATGCTGTCTCGACGCCCTCGAACACCCGTCGCGGGGAGGTCACCGGACCCGTGAGCACACCTTTCCGGACCGTCGTCGGCGGGTCGCGCAGACGCATCCTGCTCGGGTTGCTCGTTCTGCTGGCGAGCGGCGCCCTCTCCTTCGGCAGCCTTTCACTCTACTCCCTGTTCGAGGAACGGGCACGGCTGCGGGCCGATCTCGAGCTCGCCCGTCGCGAGGCCCGATCCGTGTTCCAGGCCCGCCTCGAACGGGAACGCGAACTGATGCGGCAGTTGCGGGCGCTGGAGCAGGAGCGGGACCGTCGTGCGGCCCGGGCGCGCCGCGCCGAACAGGAGGGCCGCCGCCTCGCCGACCGGCTGGCCCTGGCCGAGGCCCGGATCGCGGCCCTCGACGCCGAGCTGACGGCGATCCGCGAAGCCGCCGCCAGCCTCGAGGCCGGCAGCCGCGAACGCCAGCTGTCCCTAGAGCGCCTGGCACGGGAAAAGGCGCGGCTGGCGAGCGAGCTCGCGGCGCTGCGCGACCGCCTGTCCGAGGCGCTCGCGGAACGCGACATGGCCCGTCGGGTGGAGAAGGGCCTGCGCTGGCGCATCGACATGCTGCAGGCGCGGGTGGCGGAAATGGAGAGCAGCCGCAGCACCTCGATGATCTGGATCCGGGAGTGGATCGGCAACCAGCTCGCCGCCATCGAGCAGCTCCTCGCCCAGGCGGGGGTGGATCCCCGCCGCCTGCTGGAGCGCGCCGGCGACGATCTGCCGGCCGGCATCGGCGGGCCGCTGGAGCTGCCGGACGGGGAGCCGCTGGTGCCGCTCGCCGCCCCGGAGGGTACCGATCTCGACCGCACCCTCGTCCGCCTGCAGGCGGCGCAGCGGCTGATCGCCGCCCTGCCCCTCTCCTCGCCGCTCGATTCCTACCGCGTCACCAGCGCCTTCGGCACGCGCAAGGATCCCATGACCGGACGACGGGCGGTCCATCGCGGCGTCGACATGGCGGCGCCCTGGAATGCCCGCGCGCTGAGCCCGGCCCCCGGTCGGGTGATCCGCGCCGGGCGCCACCCCGCCTACGGGCTGATGGTGGAGATCGACCACGGCATGGGCATCGTCACCCGCTACGCCCACATGAAGAAGCTCCTCGTGAAGAAGGGGGACAAGGTGGATTTCCGCCAGCCGGTCGGCGTCGTCGGCAACACCGGCCGCAGCACCGGCCCGCATCTCCACTACGAGATCCGGATCGACGGCGAGCCCCTCGATCCCGCGGGCTTCATCGCCGCCGGCCGCAATCTGACGCTGGTGTTCAAGGGCTGAGACGCGCGATCGCCGCCTCTCTGCGATCGCCCCCGCACCCCATGCGCGAGCCCGGCCGCGAGTGACATCCCGATCATGTATATTCGTTCTTTCTGCACCGATTTCCTGGGGGTTACCCCGGACGAATATTCGTGATACCTTATAAGCCGCCCGACGTCGGTGGTTGCCGCCGGCCCGCGGGGCCGGCGCCCATCCGGAAGAGAGGACGATGGATCCGCATGTCGCTCTGGCCGTCGCCGGCCTCTTGATCGGGGCCCTGTTCGGGGCCACCGTCCAGCGCACCCACTACTGCCTGATGGGGGCGCTCGCGGATCTCGCCCTGTTCGGCAGCCGCCGGCGGCTGCGCTCCTGGCTGCTGGCGGTGGCGGTGGCCCTCGCCGGCACCCAGCTCCTGGCCCTCCTCTCCCCCTTCGAACCGGCGCGCAGCTTCTATCTCCGGGGCGAACTGTTCTGGCTGGGGGCGGTGGTCGGCGGCACCATGTTCGGCTTCGGCATGGTGCTGGCGGGCGGCTGCGTGAGCCGCAATCTCGTGCGGGCCGGAGCCGGCAGCCTCAAGGCCTGGCTCGTCGTGCTGCTGGTCGCCATCAGCGCCTATGCCACCGTCGGCGGCATCCTGGCCCCCCTCTACCGGCTGCTGGTCGGGCTCGGCAGCTTCGATGCCGCCTATCCCGGCCTCGGTCAGCTCGCGGCGGGGCTCGCGGGCGGGACCGGCGAGGCCCCGACGGGTTCGCTTCTGGGCCTGCTCCTGGCCGCGGGGCTGCTGGCCTGGGTGTTCGCCGATCCGGGCTTTCGCCGCCATTCGCCGGAGCTCTCCGCCGGCGTGCTCCTGGGTGCGCTCGTGGTGGCCGGCTGGTGGGCGACGGCGCTGCTGCCCGGCACCGGCGCCTGGGGCACCACCTCCCTCACCTACGTGCTGCCCACCGCCCGGAGCCTTCTCTATCTGATCGCCGGTGGCGGCGCCCTGCCGGGCTTCGCCGTGATGCTGGTCGTGGGCACGCTCCTCGGCGCCTTCCTCGCCGCCCGCCGCGAGGGCCAGTTCCGGATCGAGGGGTTCGCGGACATGGCCGATCTGCGTCGCCACGGGCTCGGCGCGGTGCTGATGGGCACCGGCGGCGCCCTGGCCGGCGGCTGCACCGTCGGGCAGGGGCTGTCGGGCCTGTCCACCATGAGCTTCGAATCCGCCCTCGCGGTAGCGGCGATCCTGTTCGGCGGCCTACGTGGCGTGCGCTATCTGGAGACCGGTCGACTGCTCCCCGCCGGCATCGGGATCGGCCGCCGGCGCGGCGACCGCCCGTTCCCCATGCGTCCATCTCCACCAACGGGACCCGTGTCATGAACGCGCCTGGATCCAAACTCCCGCTGCTCCGGGGCGGCGGCGAGCGCCGTTCCCCCGAGGACTATCTCAAGCTGCAGGCCAGCGCCCGCAAGGCGAGCCGCCTCCTCAAGGCGCTGAGCAACGAGAACCGACTGCTCATCATGTGTCAGCTCGTCGGCGGCGAGCGTTCGGTGGGGGAGCTCGTGCGCCTGATCGGCCTCAGCCAGTCGGCGCTCTCCCAGCATCTCGCCAAGTTGCGCCACGATTCCCTGGTGCGCACCCGCCGCGACGCCCAGACCATCTACTATTCCCTCGCCTCTCCCGAGGCCGAGGCGGTGATCGCCACCCTCTACGACCTCTACTGCACGATCCCCGACCACGAGCCGGCCTGAGAGCCGCCGCCCCTTGCGCGCCGGCGGGCGCCCTGTAAGCTGGTCGGTGGTCGGTCCCCGCGAAGGATGCCGGATGTTGCGGCGGCGACTGCTGTTGGCGATCCTGTTGCTCCTGCTGGCGCCCGGCGTGGTGCGGGGCCAGGCGCTGATCGCCGATCTGTCGAAGCATCTCATCGCCATCACCACCGCCTTCACCGGCGCCGAGGTGCTGCTGTTCGGCACCGTCGAGAAACCCGGTGGCGACGTGGTGGTGCTGGTGTTCGGCCCCGCCGAGGACGTCCGGGTGCGGCGCAAGTCGCGGGTCGGTCCCTTCTGGTTCAACACCGACGAGATGCGCTTCCGCCGCGTCCCGAGCTTCTACGCCGTGGCCTCCAGCAAGCCCATCGAACTCCTGGCCGAGGAGGACGTGCTGCAGCGCTACCAGATCGGCGTCCGGCGCCTGCAGCTCGAGGCGCGCCCCGACCGCCATCACGACGAGGCCGATCTCGCCGCCTTCCGCGCCGCCCTCGTCCGCAACAAGCAGCGCCAGAAGCTCTATGTCCAGTCGCCCATCCAGGTCTATTTCCTGGGCAACCGGCTGTTCCGCACGGTGGTCCCGTTTCCCGCCAACGTCGCCCCCGGCAACTACCAGGTGCAGACCCTCTATCTGCGCGACGGGCAGGTGGTGCAGGCCCAGAGCAACGTGCTGGTGGTCTCCAAGGTGGGGGTGGAGGCCGACATCTACGATCTCGCCAGACGCCGCCCCGCCCTCTACGGGCTGAGCTCGATCCTGATCGCGGTGACCGCGGGATGGACCGCCAGCCTCGTGTTCGCTAGACGGTGAGCCATGACCGAGCCCGTGACCGAAAGCCCGGCCCGCCCCGAGCCGGCCGAGGAGCGCCAGGAGCGGGTGTTCCTGGTGGTCGTCGACGAAAGCGAGGAGATGCGGCACGCGCTGCGCTTCGCCTGCCGCCGGGCCCGCCACACGGGCGGCCGCATCGCCCTTCTCTACGTGATCGAGCCGGTGGAGTTCCAGCACTGGCTGGGGGTCGGCCGGGTGATGGAGGAGGACGCCCGCCTCGAGGCCGAGCGGCGGTTGCAGTCGCTGGCCGCCGACGTCTTCGCCCAGACCGGCACCCTGCCGATCCTCTACATCCGCGAGGGACACCGCCCGGAGGAGGTGCTGCGGCTGATCAACGAGGATCCCAGCATCTCGCTCCTCGTGCTGGCCACCGCGCCCGAGGGTTCGACGCCGGGTCCGATCGTCAGCCATCTCATGAAGAACCTGCGCAGCCTCAAGATCCCGGTGACCCTGGTACCCGGCCACATGAGCGACGAGCAGATCGACGCCGTCACCTGAGGACGGCGGTCAGATGCTGTGGCCGCGTCCGTCGAGGCTCAGCAGCGTGAGATAGAGATCCGGCCGCCGGTCGCGGAACAGCCCCCAGCCCGCCCGGTCGCGGGCCAGCGCCTCGAGGTCGAAGCGGGCGGTGATCACCGCCTCTTCCTCGCGTCCCGCCTGGGTGAGGATCGCCCCCCGCCCGTCGGTGACGAAGGAGCTGCCGTAGAAGGTGAGGGTGCAGCTCTCCCCGCGTTCGGTACCGATACGGTTGGCGGCCACCACCGGCAGCATGTTGGCGTCGGCGTGGCCCTGCATCACCCGCTGCCAGTGGTCGCGGCTGTCGAAGCCGGGATCCTGCGGCTCGGAACCGATCGCCGTCGGGTAGAGCAGCAGTTCGGCGCCCATCAGCGCCATCGCCCGCGCCGCCTCGGGAAACCACTGGTCCCAGCAGATGCCGACCCCGATACGCGCGAAGCGGGTCTCCCAGACCCGGAAACCGGTGTCCCCCGGATTGAAGTAGTACTTCTCCTGATAGCCGGGCCCGTCGGGGATGTGGCTCTTGCGATAGGTGCCGAGCTGGCGCCCGTCGGCGTCGATCACCGCCACCGCGTTGAAGTAGGCGTTGTTGGCGCGCTCGAAGAAGCTCACCGGCAGCACCACCCCGAGCTCGGCGGCGAGATCGGCCATCCGCACGAGCAGCGGATGGTCGCGCGCCTCGCCGGCGAGGGCGAAATGCTCGGCCTTCTGATCCTTGCAGAAATAGGGGGTCTCGAACAGCTCCTGCAGCAGCACGATGCCGGCACCGGCCGCCGCCGCCTCCCGCACCAGCCGTTCGGCGGTGCGGAGATTGCGCTCCCGATCCCAGCCGCAGGCCATCTGGATGGCCGCCACCGTCACTTCCCGCATGCTGCATCCCCTCGCCGGTGAGACGCCCGCCCCGCATCGGCGTCCCGTCGCTCGCCGTCGCCCGCCGACACCGGTTCCGCCGCCCCGCGATATTGATAGGTGAAAAGACGGGGGCCGGCCAGCAGGTAGCCGGTCTCCAGTTCGGCGGTGCGGAAGCCGGCCGCCGCGAGCCGTTCCGCCACCGACCGGTCGAGATGGCAGCCGCCGGCGAGGCGCCGCCACAGCGGCGTCAGGCGGCGCTGCCAGCGGGCGACCACGGGTTCCCGCGCGAGGCCGTGCTCGACGAACAGGAAGCGGCCACCCGGCCGCAGGACGCGGCGGATCTCCGCCAGCGCGGCGTCGAGATCGGGAATCGAACACAGGGTCCAGCTGCTCACCACGCTGCCCATGCTGGCATCGGCGAACGGCAGCCGCTCCGCGGTGGCGCGCAGGAGCCACACGGGAAACGGCCGTTTCGCCCCCCGCCGACGCGCGAGCCGCAGCAGCACCGCGCTCGGATCGATGCCCACCACCGTCTCGACCCGCCCCGGGTCGTACAGCGGAAGGTTGGGGCCCGAGCCGATGCCGATCTCCAGCACCCGCCCCCGCGCCTCGGCCACCAGCGCGCGCCGCAGCGGCAGGAAGCGCGGGTCGCGCATGACGCCGTGGACGAGACGCGGTAACAGGTGATCCCGATAGAGGGACATCGCGGGCAATGCTCCCGGCCGGTGCGGCATGGCTCGCACAAAAGCACGACGGGGGAAAGCCCCGCGGACGGTACAGGATCGAGGGAGGTTTGCGATGAGCGATCCGAAATGTCTGATCGACGCCCGGGCGGTGGTCGGCGAGGGACCGTTGTGGCACCCGGTCGAACGACTCCTCTACTGGATCGACATCAAGAACCCGCATCTCTACCGGTTCGATCCCCGCACCGGCGAGGCCCGCGCCTGGCCCATGCCCGAGCGCATCGGCTGCTACGCCTTCCGCCGTGACGGCACCCTCCTCTTGGCACTCAAGTCCGGCTTCCACGTCTTCGAGCCCGCCACCGGCGAGCTGCGGCGGATCTGCGATCCCGAGGCGGATCTTCCCGGCAACCGCTTCAACGACGGCCGGGCCGATCGCCGCGGCCGTTTCTTCGCCGGCACCATGGACGACGAGGAGAAGGCCTTCACCGGCAGTCTCTACCGGCTCGATCCCGACTACCGGGTGACCCGTCTCGAGGAGGGGCTCGGCATCGCCAACGGCATCGGCTGGAGCCCCGACGACCGGGTGATGTATTTCACCGACAGCATGCGGCGGGTGATCTGGGCCTACGACTACGACATCGAGCGCGGCCTTCCCACCGGCCGCCGGGTGTTCCTCGAGCTTGCCGCCGACGACGGTTTTCCCGACGGGCTCTGCGTCGACGCCGACGGGCACGTCTGGACCGCCGTCTGGGGCGGCTGGCGGGTGGACCGCTACGCTCCCGACGGGCGCCTCGTGCAGCGGGTGGCGATGCCCGTCCCGCAGCCGAGTTCCTGCTGTCTCGGCGGTCCGGGGCTTCGCACCCTCTTCGTCACCTCGGCCCGCATCGGCATCGATCCGAGGACCCTGGAAAAGGCGCCGCTTTCGGGCGGCCTGTTCGCTCTCGAAGTGGCGGTGGCCGGTCAGCCGGAGAGCTTTTTCGCCGGTTGAGGCCGCCCGAAAGCGGCGCCTTTTCCAGGGTCCTCGGA
>JALUAG010000003.1 GCA_027045875.1 Alphaproteobacteria bacterium
CCCGCCACCCTCTCGAGCGCCTCCCGCCGCCGCCCGGCCAGCACCGTCGCGAACCCCGCCGCCGCCAGGGCGCGCGCCGTCGCCGCGCCGATCCCGCTGCCGGCGCCGGTCACCAGGGCCACCTTCGCTCGCGCCATCCTCCGCCTCCCTCCATGGCTGTCCGACGGTTCCGGTTGTGGCGCGCGGCGGGCGAGGGGACAAGGGAGGAGCGATGACGGCGACACGGCACGGGAAGGGGAGAACGGAAAGGGCGGCGCTGGAGGCGGTACACGCCGCCCGGGCGGCGGCGATGGGGGCCTTCGCCCTGCTCGCCGAGAGTCGCTGTCCGGATCTCGCGGCGCGGCTGGAACTGGCGATCGCGGCCAGCCGGGCGAGCGGGTTCCTGCCGGAGCGGATCGCCATTCCCGCCCGCGAGGTGACGCCCGAAGGGGGGCTGCCGATCCGGGTGGTGGAGAACCCGCGCCGGGTGGATCCCAACGCCTCCGCGCCCCTGCCGCCGCTCGCCGGGCGCGCGTTCTGCCCGCTGTGCGATTTCCCCTACGCCCAGATGGTGCTGCCGGTGGAGCTCGCTGCCGGCAGCTTCCGCGCCGCCCCCTCGCCGGCCCGCTACACCGAGGCCGATCAGTGGACGCTCGCCACCCGCCGCCATCTCCCCCAGCGCCTCGAGGGGGATGCGGCCTTCGCCGGCCTGCTGGCGGCGATGTGCGATCTGCTTACCGAAGCCCCCGGCATGCTCGCCGGCTTCAACGGGGTGGGGGCCGGCGCCTCGGTCCGGGGGCACCGCCATTTCCATCTGCTCGCCTGTCCCGACCCCGGGATCTTTCCCGTCTTCCGGCTGCCGGGGGAGGGGGTCCTCGGCGGAGCGGTGCGGCTTTCCGGCACGCGCGAGGCGCTGATCGGCCGGATCGTCGCCCTCGCCCGGAGCTGGCGGGCGTGCGGCGGCGCGGAAGCTACCGAGAATCTGGTGCTGCTGCGGGAGGGGGAAGGGTTCCGGGCCCTCTACGTGCCGCGCCGTACCGACCGCGAGGCGCTTTCGGGTCTGCCCGGCATCAAGGGTGGTTTTCTCGAGGCCGCCCTGCGCACCGTCGTCCTCAAGCATGCGGAGGACATCGCCGCCTTCCGGGAAGGGCGCCTTGCGGCCGGGGAACTGGATCGTGCTCTCGCCTCCCTCGTCCCGCCCGAATTCGCCGCCTGGGCGGAAGCCGCGATCGCGCAGGGGGAGATTCCGACCGGCGATTGACGGAGCGACGGACGATCCCTTTCTGTGTAGGGAGGGCACGGCCCGTCTCACGACCGATTGCAGGAACGGGGGATCTCATGCCACAGCTCGAGGTCAACGGTGTTTCCCTCCATTACATCTTCGACGGCACGGAAGGTGCGCCGGTCCTGATGTTCGCCAATTCCCTCGGCACCGATCTCGATCTGTGGGACGAGCAGACGCCGGAATTCGCCGCCCTCTTCCGGATCCTGCGCTACGACATGCGGGGCCACGGCAAATCCTCCGAGGCGCCGGGCGAATACCGGATGGAGGATCTGGTCGGCGACGCGCTGGGGCTGATGGATGCCCTCGGCGTCGAGCGGGTCCATTTCTGCGGCCTGTCGCTGGGCGGCATGGTGGGACAGATGCTGGCCGCCCGCCATCCCGAACGGGTGGCCTCGCTGACCCTCTGCGCCACCGCCTGCCGCATCGGCTCGCCGGAGGTCTGGGAAGAGCGTATCGCCGCCGTGCTCGATCGCGGCATGACGGCGATCGTCGACGAGGTGATCGCCCGCTGGTTCACCGAAACCTTCCGCAGGCAGCAGGCGGAGAAGGTGGAGGAGATCAAGACCATGCTGCTGGACACCATGCCGCTCGGCTACGCGGGCTGCTGCGCGGCCGTCCGCGATGCCGATCTGTGCGGGGAGATCGCCGCCATCCGCGCGCCCACGCTGTGCATCGCCGGCCGCTACGATCCGGTGACGCCGCCCGAGCGGCTCGAGGAGCTGGCGGGTCGCATCGCCGGTGCCCGGACGGCGGTGCTGGAGGCGGCCCATCTCGTCAACGTCGAGGCCCGCGACGCCTTCAACGACACCCTCGGCCGGTTCCTCGCCGAACGGGAGGCGCCCTAGTCCTCGTCGGCGGCGGGCGGATAGGTGATGCGGTGGCAGAACACGCCGCGCGGCTGGCGGGCCAGTTCCGGCAGCAGCTCCGGCAGCTCCTCGAACCGGCTCTCGCCGGTGAAGAGCAGATCCAGGAGCGGATCGGCGAGCAATTCGAGGGCCTTGCCCAGCCGCCGCCGCGGCGACCAGCGGGCGCGCTGCGCGGTGGCCACATGGGCGAGCCGCGAGGCCTCGAGCCGCAGGCGGCGGCCGTAGAAGTCCTCGCCCAGGGGCAGCGGCACGAGCGCATCCCCGAACCAGGAGAGCTCGAGGATGCGGGCCTCGAAGGCGGCCCAGCCCAGGGCGCGGGCGAGGGCCTCCGGCGCGCCGCTCGCATGGATGATGAGATCGGCCTCGCCCCGCACCTCCTCCGGCAGGGAGAAGGGGATGTCGAGGGCGTCGACGATGCGCTGCCGGTCGGGATCGATGTCCACCAGCGTCACCTCGGTGCCGGGCATGCGGTCGAGCAGCCAGGCGGCGAGGGTGCCGACCACCCCGGCGCCGATCACCAGCACCCGGTCCCCGAGGCGCGGCGCGGCGTCCCACAGCCCGTTGAGCGCGGTTTCCATGTGCGCCGCCAGCACCGCCCGCTCCGGCGGTACCCCGGGGGGCAGGGGATGGCTGTCCTCGACCGGCACCACGAACCGGGTCTGGTGGGGATGGCGGCAGAAGACGAGCCGGCCTTCGAGCTCCTCCGGGCCGGCCAGCACCCGGCCCACGCAGGCATAGCCGTATTTGACCGGAAAGGAGAAATCCCCCTCCTGATGGGGACAGCGCATCCGCCGGTGCTGGCTCGCCGGCACCCGTCCCGCGCAGACGAGGGCCTCGGTCCCGCGGCTGACGGCGCTGTAGAGGGTTTCGACCAGGATCTCTCCGGAACCGGGAGGAGGAAGGTTCTCGCCGCGGATTTCCCCTTCGAAAGGTGCCGTTGCCCAGTAGGCCCGGGCCCGTCTCGCGCGTATCGTCACACCGCCGTTCCTCCAGCCCCGTCCCGGCTCCGTTTTGCCGGAGCGGGGCGGCTTCGAAAAGGCCTTATCCACAGGATCGTGGACAGCTCTGTTCAAGCCTTTGTGGACGAGATGTCGGCATCTGCGGCAAGTTTCTGCAATGCCGGGATTTCCGGTGGGCCGGCCGGACGGGGAGGGGTCGGGTGAGGCGGCAGGAGGGGATTCTGGGCGCGGCGGACCGCGGTCGCAAGCGCTGGCGGGAAGGGGGACGGCGGACCGTCGATCCGACCGCGACCATGGCCCGGATCGGTCCCCGTCTGGCCGATCACGGCATCACCCGCATCGCCCAGATCGGCGGCCTGGACCGGATCGGGATCCCGGTCGCCATGGCCTGCCGGCCGCTGTCGCGCTCGGTGGCGGTCTCCCTCGGCAAGGGGACGAGCCGCACCGCGGCGGCGGTGTCGGCGGCGATGGAGGCCATCGAGCTGTGGCACGCCGAACGCGTCGCCCTCCCCCTGCTGCGGGCCTCGCCCGCGGACATGCGGCAGATGGGCCGGCCGATCGCCGATCCCGCCCGTCTGCCGCTGCGGGCGGAGCCGCCGCCGGTCACCGCCCGGCTCCTGTGGGTCGAAGCCGAGGAGCTCGCGGGGGGAGGGCGGATCTGGGTCCCCTTCGATCTCGTCCATGCCGACTACACCCTGCCGCTGCCCGAAGGCGGTAGCTGGTTCCTCGCCACCACCAACGGGCTGGCCTCCGGCAACCATCCGCTGGAGGCGCGGGTGCACGCCCTCTGCGAGGTGATCGAGCGCGACGCCACCGCCCGCTGGCGGCGGGCGACGGTGGGGGAGAGGCGGCGGTGGCGCCTCGACCTCGCGACGGTCGAGGACCGGTACTGCCGATGGGCGCTCGAACGGTTCCGCGCGGCCGGCATCGAGGTGGCGATCTGGGCGACGCCGGGGCCGCTCGCCGTGCCCTCCTTCTTCTGCCTGCTGCGCGACCGCCGCGATCCCGCCGGTCATTTCGCGAGCGGCGCGGGCTGCCATCTCTCGGCGCCGGTGGCCCTTCTGCGGGCGCTCCTGGAGGCGGCGCAGGTGCGGGTGACCTACATTTCCGGTGCCCGCGACGATCTCCTGCGGGAGGAGTTCGGCGAGGCCGCCCAGGCGCGAAAGGCCCGGGAGCTCGCGCCGCTGTTCGCCGAACCGCCGGTTCTCGCCTTGGGCGATCTGCCCCATCACGAGCATCCCGACTTCGCGGCCGATCTCGAACGGCTGCTGGCGGAGCTGACCGGGGCCGGTTTCGACCGGGTGGCGATGGTCGATCTCGCCCGCGGGGAGGGGGAGATCGCCGTGGTGCGGGCGGTGGTGCCGGGGCTGCTGCTCGACGATCACGATGGACGGAGGGCGGGATGATCGCGGTCTTCGCCGGCCCCTCGCTCCCGCCCGCCGAACGCCCGGCGGGGGAGGGAATGCGGTTCCTGCCGCCGGTCGCTCAGGGCGATGTCGCACGCCTTCTGCGGCGCGGGCCGCGCCCGGCCGCGATCGCCATCCTCGACGGCTTCTTCGAGGGCGAACCGGCGGTACTCCACAAGGAGATCCTCTGGGCGCTGGCGGAAGGGGTGCCGGTCCTCGGCGCGGCCAGCATGGGGGCGCTGCGGGCGGCCGAGCTCCACGGCCACGGCATGATCGGGGTGGGTGAGATCTTCGCCGCCTACCGCGACGGCGTGCTGGTGGACGACGACGAGGTGGCGGTGCTGCACGGGCCGGCCGAGGCGGGCTACCCGCCCGCTTCCGAGGCCATGGTCAACATCCGTGCCACCCTGGAGGTGGCGTGCCGGCGGGGAATCCTGGACGCGGCCGGGCGGGACGCGCTGATCGAGATCGGACGGCGGATCTTCTACAAGGAGCGGAGCTGGCGCCGGCTGCTGGCGGCGGCCGACGAGGCCGGGGTCGAGGCGGCGTCCCTCGAAGCCCTCGCGGCCTGGCTGCCGGAGGGGCGCATCGACCGCAAGCGGGAGGACGCCCGCGCGCTGCTCGCGGTGCTGCGGGATCCGCCGTCGCCGCCGGCACCGGCATGGCATTTCGAATGGACCGGAATCTTCGCCCGCATCGCCGGCACGGGAGGCGAGGCCGAGGAGACGCCTTCGGAGGAGGAGGCGGCGGTTCTCGACGAGCTCCGGCTGGATCCGGATCTCTACGAGCGGCTGCGGCCGCGGGCCCTGCTGGCCCGCCCGGAGGCCGGGGAGGGGGCACCCGATGCCGCCGCCCGCGCCCGGGCCCGCCTCCTCGAACGCCTCGATCTGCCCGACCGGCGCGCCCGCGAGCGCTGGATGGCCGCCAACGGCCTCGATGCCGCGGGGTTCGAGGCGCTGGTCGAACGGGAGGCGCGCCTCGAGGGGCTGCCGCCGCCTGCGCCGCGCGAACTGCTCGCCGAACTGCGGCTCGAGGGTGCCTACTCCCGGCTCCGTGCCCGGGCGCGACGCAAGCGGGAGGCGCTGGAGGCCCGGGGGTTGTGGAACGGCACCCCGGAGCGGGCCGGCATCGCCCCCGCCTTCCTGTGGCTCTGGTATTTCGAGCGGCGCCTCGGCCGGTCGGTGCCCGAAGATCTCGAGGGCTGGGCGCGACACCACGGATTTGCCGGCACGGAGGATTTCGCTCGCGTCCTGTTGAACGAGAGATTATATTCCGGCATGAACGAATAAAGCGAACAGGGACGCGTCGAATATTCGCCCTGCGTTCCCCGTTCGAGACGTTGTTCGGGGAGCGATCCGGAAGAGGGATGCTGGATCTGCGGGAAACGACGGGCCGGGGTACCCGCTTTCGCCTGTTCCCCCAGCCCTTCTTCCTCGAGAGCTACCGCGAGCCGCTGGTGGTGGAGCTGCCGGTCCCGCCGGGCTCCCTGGCACCCGGCCCGGCCGATGCCCGCATGTACGCGATCCGCCCCCTCGGCAAGCGGATCCCCTACGGTTTCACCGAGACCGGCGCCCTCTACCTGCCGCCCTGGCAGGGCCCGATCGTGCCGCCGCCGGCGCCGGATCCGCAGGGCCACTTCGACTGGATTCCCCCGGGAGACCCGCGCTTCCTTCCGGCCCACGCCTTCGCCTGCGCCCGTTTCGTGCTGGCCGTGTGGGAGCGTTTCCTGGGTCCCGTCCGCTGGCATTTCGCCGACGTCTATCCGCGGCTCGAGATCGTCTGTCTCGACGGCTGGGACAACGGGCAGGGCGGCTTCGGCTTTCTCGAGCTCGGGGAGAACATCCGCTGGCGGGGCAGGGTCCATTCCTTCGCCCTCAATTTCGACACCATCGCCCACGAGATGGGCCATCTCCTCGTCTTCGCCCATCTGGGACTCCCCGACCCGGCCGGGCTGGACGGGGAATATCGCGGCTTCCACGAGGCCATGGCCGATCTGATCGCCCTCGTCGCCGTCGCCCATTTCGACGTGGTGCTCGACGAGGTGCTGGAGAAGACCCGGGGCAATCTCTACGTCACCAACGAGCTCGGACGCTTCGCCGAACTCTCCGCCAGCGAGCAGATCCGGATCGCCTCCAACAGCGTGACGATGGCGGAGTTCGCCGTCGGCTGGAGCGACGAGCACGATCTCGCGCTGCCGCTTCTGGGCGCCTTCTTCGACATCCTGGTCGAGATCTTCCAGACCCTGCTCGTGGAGCGCGGCCATCTGCCGCCCGCGATCATCGCCTTCGCCGACAATGTGGAGCGGATGCAGGCCTTCCAGCATCCCATCGACGAGATCCACGAGAAGGCCTACGCGCGCGATCCGGCCGGCTTCCGGCAGGCGCTGGCCGATGCCCGCGACATCCTCGCCCGCTATCTCGCGGCGCTGCTCCGGAGCCTCCCGGGCGGGCCGATCAGCTATGCCCGCATCGCCCTTCTCACCGCCGGGATCGAGCGGCGCATCACCGGCGGCCGCTTCGCGCGGGCGGTCGAGGAGAGCTTCGCCTGGCGGCAGATCGGCCGGGTGCGGGTCGGCCCGCTGCTCACCGATCTTCCGAGCCGCAGCCACATCGGCTCGTCCCGTACCGCCGCCCCGCCCTCCGGTCGGGCGGGGCGGGCATGTCGTCGCCGTTCCCCCCGCAGGGCCTGAACGATCCGGAAAGGAGAGCGATCATGAGCGAAACCCTTCTCGAAACCAGCGCCGTCCGCCTCTACGGCCGTATCGTCCAGGGGCTGGGGGTCGATCTCGAGGGCTGCGGCAAGGAGGTCGGCGGGGGCGGCCCGCTGCGCCGGCAGCTGGAGGCGGAGGGGGCCGCCTTCGCCCGCATTTACGCCTTCGCCGCCGACGGCCAGATCTACGATCTCCTGCGGCCGATGATCATGCTGGTACACGGCGACGGGGAGGAGGTGCCGGAAAAGCTCTTCGAGAACTCTCCGGTCACCGATCTCCGGGTCTGGACCTACGATCGGGCCGATTTCTCGCTGCGCATGGACGTCGCCACCGGCACCATCGAGCAGCTGCTGCTGGCCGGTGCGGCTCCCGGCGGCGCCGCCGGGCAGATGGTGGGGGCGGGCCAGATGGTCGGTGCCGGCCAGATGGTGGGAGCCGGCCAGATGGTCGGAGCCGGGCAGATGGTGGCGGCGGGCCAGATGGTTCGTGCCCGGG
>JALUAG010000004.1 GCA_027045875.1 Alphaproteobacteria bacterium
ATGGGCGTGGCCAGCGGCCGCCCCGCGTGACCCTTCGAACCTTCCGGGAGATGCCAGCGATGAGCCAGATCTACGACTTCCGCTACCGGCGCCGGTACTCGGGTCCCGTCCAGGCGGTGCTGCTCGATTGGGCCGGTACCACCATGGATTTCGGCTGCATGGCGCCGGCGGTGGTATTCGTCGAGGTGTTCGAGCGCCGCCAGGTGCCCATCACCATGGAGGAGGCGCGGGCGCCGATGGGCGCCCACAAGAAGGTCCACATCCGCCGGATCACCGAGCTCCCCTCGGTGCGGCGGCGCTGGCAGGAGACCCACGGCCGGCCGCCCACCGAGGAGGACGTGGAGGCCATGTTCGCCGATTTCGTGCCGCTGCAGCTCGAATGCCTGAGCCGCTACTCCGAGCTCATTCCCGGCACCCTCGAGACCATCGCCTGGCTGCGCGAGCGGGGCATCAAGATCGGCTCCACCACGGGCTACACCACCGAGATGATGGCCATCAATCTCGAGGACGCCCGCCGCCAGGGCTACGAGCCGGACAGCACCGTCTGCGCCTCCGACGTGCCGGCGGGCCGGCCCTATCCCTTCATGTGCCTCCAAAACGCCATCAACCTCGGGGTCGACTGCGTGGCCGCCTGCGTCAAGGTGGACGACACCGTACCCGGGGTCGAGGAGGGGCTGAACGCCGGCATGTGGAGCATCGGCCTCGCCGTGTCCGGCAACGAGGTGGGCCTCTCCCTCGAGGACTGGAAGGCCTTGTCCGCCGAGGAGCAGGAGGCGCTGCGGCAGCGCGCCTACCGCAACATGCTGCGCTGCGGCGCCCATTACGTGGTGGACGACATCACCGGCGTGCCGGCTTGCATCGAGGACATCGAGCAGCGGATCCGCCGCGGCGAGAGCCCCTGAGCCGCGTATCCCGGGATGTACGGGCGCCGATCTTCACGCTTTGTTAACCCATGCCTCCCGGCCGACGGTTAGGGTTTGCACTCGTTAATCGTCGGGAGGTCGTCATGATCAATCGTGTCGAGCGCTTTCCGGTGCGCATCGGCGACGACAGGGTCCGGGAGGTCCGGGCGCGCCGGCGTGCCACCGGCTTTTCCTGGAGCGGGCTGTTCGGCGCCCTTACCATCGGGGCGGTGATCGGCTATCTGCTGGCCACCGTGCTGCCGCGCTGAGCCGCCGCCACCGGCCCCGGTCGGGGTTTGACCTCGACCGCCCCGGGGCGCTATCGAGCGGGCGGAGGGGAGAGCCGGTGGCGAGGATCAACCTGAAGGAACTCTCGCGCCGCCTCGGTCTGTCGATGACGACCGTGTCGCGGGCGCTCAACGGTTATCCCGACGTCAGCCCGCGCACCCGCGAGCGGGTGGTGTCGATGGCCCGCGAACTCGGCTACGCCCCCAACGCCGCCGCCCGCCGCCTGACCTCGGGGCGCAGCGAGACCATCGGCTTCGTGCCCCAGAGCATCGCCGCCTACTACGGCAACCCCTATTTCGCCGATCTCCTGGCCGGCATCGGCGAGACCCTGCACGCCGCCAACTTCGATCTGGTGCTGGCTTGCGTGCCGGAAGGCGAGGCGCCGCTCGACGTCTGCCGCCGGCTGGTGGAGGGGCGGCGGGTGGACGGGCTCATTCTCGACCGCACCTTCACGGAAGATCCGCGCATCGACTATCTGGCCGCGCGCGGCTTCCCCTTCGCCACCCTGGGGCGGGACCGCCAGGCGGCACGTCACGCCTTTCTCGACATCGACGGCGAACGGGCGCTGGAGATGGCGACGGAACGGCTGATCGCCCTCGGCCATCGGGAGATCGCCTTCATCGCCGCCGATCCCCGTTTCAATTTCGTGCGGGAGCGGCTCGCGGGATACCGGCGGGCGCTGGCCGATGCGGGCATTCCCCGGCGCCGGTCGCTGGTCCGCCACGACGGCTTCGGCGAGGAGGCGGGAGCGCGGGCCGCCCGGGCGCTGATGCGCCTGTGCCCGCGCCCGACGGCGATCCTGTGCATCGAGGATCTGACGGCGATCGGGGCCATGCGGGCGCTGCGCGCCCTCGGCCTGCGGCCGGGCCGCGAGGTGTCGGTGATCGGCTACAACGACATTCCGCTGGCGCGCATCGCCGAACCGCCCCTGACCACCATCCGCATGCCGATCCGGGAGGCGGGGCGGCGTCTCGCGGCCATGGTGCTGGCCCTTCTCGAGGGCGCCGCCCCCGCCGATCTCCAGGAAATCTGGGAACCCGAGCTGGTGCCGCGCGAATCGGACGGTCCGCCGCCCTCCCCCGCGCGCGGCCTGACGGCCGCCTCGGTCAACGGCCCGTCGGCGCCACCTCGCCGAGGGCCTCGCAGGCCCCCTTGAGGCGCAGCATCGCCGCCTGCAGATCGGGCAGCAGGCTGGCCCCGGCGACGAGGCCCGCGAGCGCCACCGCGGCGAGGGTGGCGACGGCCACGCCGGCGTGGGCGAGACGGCTCGTCAGTGCTCCCTCGGCCACCAGCTCGCGCCGGCCGCTCGGCAGCTCGACCAGGTAGCGGCGCACGCCGTCCTTCTCCTCGATCTGGAGGAGTTCGACCGGAGTCCCGCTTTCGCGCAGGACGAAGCGACGGGGCCAGCGCCGCCAGATCAGGCGCAAATACCTAAAAACTTCTTGAAATCTGTTCTTCATGGGCTGAACATCCTCAAAGTTCGGGGTGAGATAGGATATTATTCCATTATGCATACGTCAATACATGCGCGGGACGAAAAACCGCCCGCGACGGTGCCGATCCTGCTTCCGTTAACCCGATGTTAACGAACGGCGCGAACGCGGAGAGGGGAACGATGGGGAGGAAACGGGCGGCCGTCGGTGTCGAAGGCGGCTGGTGGGTGGCGAGCGGTCTGCTGGTCGCCGGCGCCTATCTCGTCTGGCGACCCCAGCCTCCCTTTCCGGGCTACAGCCTCTGGCTGGAGGGCATCTCCCTCTGGCTGCAGCTCGCCGTCGGGCCGGCGCTGCTGCTGGCCCTCCATCGCCGCATCGCCCCCGGCCAGCGCCGGCGTGCGGCTCAGAGCGAGCGCGCCGCCGCCACGAGCGCGCCCAGCTTGGCCCGCGCCTGATCGCGGGTGAGGAGGCCGAGCCCGCAGTCCGGCGCCGCCATCAGCCGCTCGCGATCGATGTGCTCGAGGGCCGTCGCGAGCCGCTCGCGGATCTCCTCCGCCGTCTCGATGCGGCTGCGGGCGATCGCCACCACCCCGAGCATCACCCCCGTGTGCGCGAAGAGCTCCAGGAGCCGGAGATCGTTGCGGCGGTGGGCGTCCTCGAGGGACACGAGGTCCACCGCCGCCGCGTCGAGAGCGGGGGCGAGGCGGAAGTAGGACTCGGTCGGCGCCTTCGGATATTCCGCCCGGTCCACCCGGTCGGGATAGCCGCAGCAGATGTGCACGCAGCGCCGTACCCCCTCCGGCAGCCCGTGGAAGCAGCGTTCGAGATTCTCCATCCCGAAGGCCAGGGCCTCCTCGACCCTGCGGGCGAACAGCGGCTCGTCCACCTGGATCCAGCGGCAGCCCGCCTCGGCGAGGCGACGGATCTCGACGTTCAGCACCTCGGCCAGCGCGCGGCCGAGCCGGGCCGGATCGCCGTAGTAGTCGTCGACGATGCTGTCGGTGATGGTGAGCGGGCCCGGCACGGTGATCTTGACCGGCCGCTCGGTGGCCGCCTGGGCGACCCGCCAGTCGCGCACGAGGAAGGGCGCGGTGGCGGCGAGCGGCCCCCGCACCGTCGGCAGCCGCGCGGTATAGTGGCCGCGCATGGTCTTTTCGGTGAGCCGCCCGAAGTCGATGCCGGCGATGTGGCGGCAGTGGTAGTGGATGTAGTTCTCGCGGCGGATCTCGCCGTCCGTCGGAACGTCGATGCCGATCCCGGCCTGCTCGCGCACCACCTCGATCGTCGCCCGGTCGAGGATCGCCTCGAGCCCCTCGCCCCAGGCGGCCCAGGTCTCGGCGTAGCCCCTGGTGGGATCGGGGGTGTCGGTACCGCCCTCGGCCCGGAACCAGTCGGGGAGCGGGACGTAATCCGGTTTCGGATAGGCGCCGATGGTGGTGGTCAGCACGGTCCGTGATCCTCGCCGCCCCGCGCGCCGGCTCCCGTCCCGCCGCGCCGCAGGCAGGACAGGAGACGGACGGTATCCACGAAGCCCGCCATCCTCCCCTCCCCGTCCAGCACCAGGAGCGGTCGGCGGCTGGCCGCGAGGGCGGCCACCGCGAGGCGGACCGAGGCCCCGGCGGGCGCCGCCACCACGGCCTCCTCCGTCTCCTCCTCCCGCGGTTCGGTCCAGTGGAGGAGGGTGAGCCGCCGGCGGCCCTCCCACACGTCCACCGGCCGCCCCGCCTCGTCGAGGTGCACGTCCAGCATCCGGCCGTCGCCCACCGGCAGGGTCACCGCGCTCGCCGGCTCCACCGTCCGCATCGCGGTCTCCAGCCGCAGCACGTTGAGCGGATTGACGTTGGCGACGAAGCTGCGGACGTAGTCGTCGGCCGGCGCCAGCACGATCTCCTCGGGGGCGCCGGTCTGGACGATGCGCCCGCCCTCCATGATGGCGATGGTGGAGCCGATCTTGAGGGCCTCGTCGAGGTCGTGACTGACGAACAGGATGGTCTTGCGCAGGCGGCGCTGGAGTTCGAGGAGCTCGTCCTGGAGCCGGTCGCGGATCAGCGGATCGAGGGCCGAGAAGGGCTCGTCCATGAGCAGGATGTCGGCGTCGGTGGCGAGCGCCCGGGCGAGCCCCACCCGCTGCTGCATGCCGCCCGAGAGCTCGTGCACGGGCTTGTCGGCCCAGCGCTCGAGCCCCACCAGGGCCAGCTTCTCGGCCACGATGCGTCGCCGCTCCTCCTCCGGCGTGCCGCGCAGCTCGAGCCCGAGGGCCACGTTGGCCGCCACCGAGCGCCAGGGAAGGAGCGCGAACTGCTGGAAGACCATGGCGATGCGCCGGGTGCGCAGGCGCCGCAGGGTGGCCGGGTCGCAGCGGGTGACGTCGATCTCGCCCGCCTCCTCGCGCACCAGCACCCGTCCCCGGGTGACCCGGTTGAGCCCGTTGACCGCCCGCAGCAGGGTCGATTTCCCGGAGCCCGAGAGGCCCATCAGCACGCAGACCTGCCCTTCGCCGACCGCGAGGTCGGCCCCCGCCACCCCCAGCACCTGACCGGTGCGCTCCAGGATCTCCTCCCGCGAGCAGCCGGCGTCGATCAGCGGCAGCGCCTCCCGCGGCCGGCCGCCGAACACGATGTCGACCTTCTCGAAACGGATGACGGGCGCGCCGTCAGCCATTGCCGCTCCCGGGCTCGGTCCGCTTGCAGACCCGATCGAGAACGATGGCCACCAGCACGATCGCGAGACCCGCCTCGAAGCCCTTGGCGATGTTGACCTGGTTGAGGGCCCGCACCACCGGTTTGCCGAGCCCGTCGGCGCCCACCAGGGCGGCGATCACCACCATCGACAGCGCCAGCATGATGCATTGGGTGAGGCCGGCGGTGATGGCCGGCTTGGCATGCGGCAGCTCGACCTTGAACAGGAGCTGCCAGCGGGTGGCGCCGAAGGCCTCGGCCGCTTCCTTGAGGGGCTTGGGCACCGCCGAGATGCCGAGATGGGTGAGGCGGATGGGGGCGGGAATGGCGAAGATCACGGTGGAGATCAGACCCGGCACCACGCCGAGACCGAAAAGGATCAGCGTGGGAATGAGATAGACGAAGGTGGGAATGGTCTGCATGAGATCCAGCACCGGCCGGATCGCATGGTAGAGCCAGGGCCGGTGGGCGGCGGCGATGCCGATCGGCACCCCCACCAGCATGCACACCACCGTGGCCATGCCGACGAGGGCCAGCGTCTCGGTGGTCTCCTTCCAGTAGCCGAGATTGATGATCAGGAGACCGGAGAAGACCACCAGCAGCACCAGCCGCCAGGAGCGGTGCACCAGCCAGGCGAGGGCGGCGAAGAGGAGGACGAGGGCCACCGGGTTCATCCACTGCATGGCGTCGATGAGCCCCTCGATGACCGTGCCGAGCACCAGCGAGACGGTATCGAAGAAGCCGGCCGCGTTGGTGGTCAGCCAGTCGACCCCGATCCGCATCCATCTGCCGAGCGGGATCTTGGTCTCGGTCAGCCACTCCATGGCCCCTCACCCCCGCCTGCGCCGCCCTCCGGGTCAGCCCCTCTCCGGCTCAGCCGATGCCGAGATGGGCCCTGACGGCGGCGAGCCCGTCCTTGCCGTCCATGGTGGTCACCCCGTCGAGCCAGCCCTCGAGCACCCCGGGGTTGGCCCGGAGCCAGGCCTTGGCCGCCTCGGCCGGCTCCGCCCCGTCCTCCAGGATGGCCTTCATGACCTCGTTCTCCATCTGCAGGGTGAAGCGCAGATTGGTGAGGAAGCGGCCGAGGTTGGGGCATTCCTTCGTGTAGCCCGCGCGCACCACGGTGTAGACGGTGGCGCCGCCGTAGTTGGGGCCGAACCAGTCGTCGCCGCCCGAAAGATAGGTCATGTCGAAGTTGGCGTTCATGGGGTGCGGCTCCCAGCCGAGGAAGACGATCCCCTCCTTGCGTCGCACCTTGCGCGCCACCTCGGCCAGCATCCCCTGCTCCGAACTCTCCACGAGCTCGAAGCCTTCGAGGCCGAAGGCGTTCTCGTCGATCATCTGCTGGATCAGCCGGTTGCCGTCGTTGCCGGGCTCGATGCCGTAGATCTTGCCGTCGAGCTCGTCGCGGAACTTGGCGATGTCGGCGAAATCGCGCAGTCCCTTGTCGGCGAGGTAGGTCGGAACCGCCAGGGTGTACTTGGCGCCCTCGAGGTTGACCCCGAGCTGCTCCACCGAGCCGTCCTCGAGATAGGGGCGGATGTCCGCCTCCATGGTCGGCATCCAGTTGCCGAGGAAGACATCGATGTCCTTGTTCTTGAGGCTGGTGAAGGTGACGGGCACCGAGAGGATGGTGGCCTCGGGCTCGTAGCCCAGCCCTTCGAGCACCACCGAGGAGAGGGCGGTGGTGGCGGTGATGTCGGTCCAGCCGACGTCGGAGAAGCGGACCGTGCGGCAGCTCTCGGGATCGCCCGCCCGCACCTGTCCGGCCAGCAGCACGAGAAGACCCGCCACTCCGGCGAGCAAGGTTCTGCGCATCATCGTTCGGTGTCTCCCTGTCTCGGTCGTCCTTGGTTGTCGGCACCGCCGCCCTGGTTGTCGGCATCGCCGATTGGCTGCGAAAGCAGCACAGTCGCGGGCGGGCCGCAAGCGTCCGGCGCAGGGCTGTCCTAGGGATAGACCATCTTGCGGGTCGTGCCGCCGTCGAGCACGAATTCCGCGCCGGTCACGAAGCCGGCCCGCGGCCCGACCAGATAGGCCACGAGCTCGGCCACGTCTTCCGGTTTTCCGACACGACCTGCCGGATGCCAGGCATGATCCTCGGCGTCCGGCTCGGGGCCGTGGGTGTGGATCCAGCCCGGGCTGATGCAGTTGACGCGCACCTCGGGGCCGAGACTGATCGCCAGCGCATGGGTGAGCGCCACCAGACCGCCCTTGCTCGCCGCATAGGCCTCGCTGTGGGGCTCCGACATGTGGGCGCGGGTGGAGGCGATGTTGACCACCGCGCCCACATGTCGGAGCCCCACAGCGAGGCCTATGCGGCGAGCAAGGGCGGTCTGGTGGCGCTCACCCA
>JALUAG010000005.1 GCA_027045875.1 Alphaproteobacteria bacterium
GCGACCCACCCCTTCATCCTTTCTTCACCTTTCCGCGCCATCCTGTCAGCGGTGGGACTCCCGCCGCGGGCGTCGCCTCCGGCCCACAGGCCCGTGCCACCGTCCGGCACCGCACCGACCGACGGGGCACGAACGAACCCGGAGGCACCCGCCCGATCGGTGATCGTTCCCGCGTGCCCCCGCGACGTGCTAGGAAGCGGGACGGCAGACGCCGTGCCGGGACGGCGGATGCCGCCACCGCGGGAGAGCGGGATGACCTCGAGGATGGCGCGCGAGCTGGCGGAGGCACCGGCGCGGGTGCGGACGCTCCTCGAACGTCACGAGCCCCCCTACCGGGCGCTCGCCGAGGCCCTGCGCACTCGTCCGCCCGCTTTCGCCCTCACCGTCGCCCGCGGCAGTTCCGACCATGCCGCGACATATGCCGCCGCCCTGTTCGGGATCCTGGCCGGCCGCGTCACCGCCTCCCTGCCGCCCTCGCTGATCACCCGCTACGGCGCCCGGCCGGAGATGCGCGGCGCCTTCGCGCTGGCCGTTTCCCAGTCGGGCCGGAGCCCGGATCTGGTGGCGACGCTGGAGCGGGCCCGCGCCGGCGGTGCGCGCTGCGCGGCGCTCCTCAACGATACCGCCGCCCCCCTCGCCGCCCTCGCGCATCATGTCCTCCCCCAGGCGGCCGGGCCCGAGGGCAGCGTGGCGGCCACCAAGTCGGTGCTCTGCACGATGGCCGGCATCGCCCTGCTGGCCGCCCTCTGGGCCGAGGAGGAAGGCCTGCGGACGGCGCTCGCGGCCCTCCCCGACCGGCTCGCGCACGCCCTCTCCTGCGACTGGCGCCCCGCCCTCGCGCCCCTCGCCGGAGCCTCCAGCCTGTTCGTGGTGGCCCGCGGACCGGCCCTCGGCATCGCCCAGGAGATGGCCCTCAAGTTCAAGGAGACGGCGGGGCTGCACGCGGAGGCCGTCTCGGCGGCGGAGATCCGGCACGGGCCGCGGGCCGCCCTCGCCCCCGCCACCCCCGTTCTGGCCCTCGCCCTCGCCGATCCCGGAGGCGAGGACAGCCGCAGCCTCACGGCGGAGCTCGCCGGGGAGGGCGGCACGGTGCTCTGCGCCGCCGCCGCGCCCGGACCGGGCCTGCATCTGCCGCTGCCGCCGCCGCTCCATCCGCTGCTCGATCCCCTGGTGGCGCTGCAGGCCTTCTATCCCCTGGCCGAGGCGCTCGCGCGGGCCCGCGGGCGCGATCCCGACCGTCCCCCCGGCCTTTCCAAGGTGACGCGGACCCTGTGAGACGGGCCGGCGGGCGGCGGGCCTCGGCACCGCCCGCAACCGCCGGTCGAAAGCGACCGCCCGCCCCTCCCGGTTCCCTTCCCCTTCCGAAGCGGTGCGGACGCGGCGGCCGGCCCGCGGCGCGGGTTCAACCGGCGGTCCCCGCGATCGCGACGATCCCCGCGGCCGACTTGACTTTCGCCGTTTTTCTGGAAGTTTGGCCGCGGTTCTGGCGGACGCAGGGGTAAAGAAGGCGGGCCGGTGACCGCGGTAACCGGCGAGGCCGCAGCTCTCCGGGGGGAGGCCGTAGTTCGCGATCCGGGTGTCGCATCAGCCAGGGATGCCGCATGCCTGAAGCCGTGAAGACCTATGTGAGGTTCGTCGACGCCTTCAACCGCGTCGTCGGCCGCGGGGCGATGTACATGATCTTCGTGATGATGGGCATCCTCCTGCTGTCCTCCATCTCCCGCGGCCTGTTCAGCATCTCCTACATCTGGGTGGTGGAGATCTCGCAGTTCCTGCTCACCGCCTATTACATCCTGGGCGGGCCCTATTCGGTGCAGCTCGACGGCCATGTGCGCATGGACGTCTTCTACAGCCGCTGGTCGCCCAAGACGCGGGCGGTGATGGACGCCTGCACCTCCTTCTTCGTGCTGTTCTACCTCGTCGTCCTGCTGATGGGCGCGATCTCCAGCACCAAATACGCGATCGAGTACGGGCAGAAGAACTACTCCGCCTGGGCGCCGCCCCTGTGGCCCATCAAGGTGGTGATGACCTTCGGCATCCTGCTCATGCTGATGCAGATGCTGGCCGTCTTCTTCCGGGATCTCGCCAAGGCGCGGGGGGAGGCGATCGAATGAGCTACGAACTCATCGCCCTCCTCATGTTCGTCTCGATGATGCTGCTGCTCTTCAGCGGGCAGCGGGTGTTCGGGATGATCGGCTTCGTGGCCGCCGCCTTCTCCCTGGCGCTGTGGGGCGAGGGGGCCTTCGAGATGCCGTTCAACGCCAGCTTCGTGCTGCTGAACTGGTATCCCCTCGTGACCCTGCCGATGTTCATCTACATGGGCTACATGCTGTCCGAATCGGGCATCGCCGACGACCTCTACCGCATGTTCCACGTCTGGTCGGGGCCGGTGCGGGGCGGCCTCGCCATCGGCACCATCGGCCTCATGGTGGTGATCTCGGCGATGAACGGGCTGAGCGTGGCCGGCATGTCGATCGGCGCCTCCATCGCCCTGCCGGCGATGCTCAAGCGCGGCTACGACAAGGTGATGGTCACCGGCGTGATCCAGGCCGGAAGCTCTCTCGGCATCCTGGTGCCACCCAGTGTGGTGCTCGTCCTCTACGGCATGATCGCGCGTCAGCCGGTGGGGCAGCTGTGGCTCGCCGGAGTGCTGCCCGGCCTGCTGCTGGCCGGGCTGTTCATCGCCTACATCGCCATCCGCTGCTGGCTGCAGCCGCGTCTCGGCCCGGCCCTGCCGCCCGAGGAGCGCAACGTCCCCTTTCGCGAGAAGCTGCGCCTGCTGCGCGCCGGCATCCTGCCCTTCCTGATCTTCTTTCTGATGACGGGCCTGTTCCTGATGGGGGTGACGAGCCTCGTCGAGAGCTCGGCGGTGGGGGCGGCGGCGGCCACCCTCGCCGCACTGGTCAAGGGGCGCCTCACCTGGGCGGTGATGGAGGAGACGATCCGCAAGACCCTGAGCATCAGCTGCATGTTCATGTGGATCATCCTCGCCGCCCTGAGCTTCGGGGCGGTGTTCGACGGTCTCGGCGCCGGCAAGGCCCTGCAGTCCCTGTTCGTCGAGCGCTGGGAGCTCAACCCCTGGACCATCCTCATCATGATGCAGCTGTCCTTCATCCTGATGGGGATGTTCCTCGACGATACGGCGATGCTGGTGATCGTGGCGCCCCTGTACGTGCCGCTGGTCCGGGCCCTGGGCTTCGATCTCATCTGGTACGGGGTGCTCTACACCATCACCTGCCAGATCGCCTACATGACCCCGCCCTTCGGCTACAACCTGTTCCTCATGCGGGCGATGGCACCCAAGGAGATCACCCTTGCCGACATCTACCGTTCGATCATTCCCTTCGTGGCGGTGATGGTGGTGGGTCTCGCGCTGGTGATGATCTTCCCGGAGCTGGCCACCTGGCTGCCCAAGGAAGTTTATTCGCGGCGATGATCCCGTTACCCTGTCGTCCCGCGAAGGCACCTTTCGGACCTGCGTGCAGGAAGGGAAACAACCGGACGAGCGTCCGAAGTTAGGGAGAGCAGAGGAATGTCCGAGAAGAACGCGGCCCGTGAGGGCGTCAAGGTCAGCAAACGCGAGTTCATCAAGAAGGCGGGGCTGACCACCGCTTCGGCGGCCGCCGCCAGCGTCGTCGCAGCACCCTACGTGAAGGCCCAGAAGACCATCCGCTGGCGGCTCCAGACCTACGCCGGCTCGGCCCTGGGCGAGCACGTCATCAAGCCGCAGATCGACGCCTTCAACAAGGCCGCCAACGGCGAGATGGTGATCGACCTCTACTACGCCGACCAGCTCGTGCCCCACAGCGAGCTGTTCCGGGCGGTGCAGAACGGCACCATCGACGCCTGCCAGAGCGACGACGATTCGATCCAGGCGCCGGTCGACGTGGCGGTGTTCGGCGCCTACTTCCCCTTCGCCTCCACCTACAGCCTCGACGTGCCGGCGCTGTGGAACTGGTACGGGCTCAAGGAGATCTGGGAGGAGGCCTACGCCGAGGTGGAGAACGTCACCTGGCTCTCCACCGGCGCCTGGGATCCCTGCAACTTCGCCACCACCAAGCCGATCCGCTCGCTCGAGGACTTCAAGGGCCTGCGGCTCTACATGTTCCCCACCGTCGGCCGCTTCATGCAGCGGTTCGGCGTCATTCCCATCTCGCTGCCCTACGAGGACGTGGAGGTGGCGATCCAGACCGGCGAGCTCGACGGCGTCGCCTGGTCGGGCATCACCGAGGACTACACGGTGGGCTGGGCCGACGTCACGAACTACTATCTCACCAATCCGGTCTCGGGTGCCTGGGCCGGTTCCTACTTCGTCAACAGCGAGCGCTGGGCCGAGGTGCCGGAACATCTCAAGACACTGTTCCGGATGTCCATCGACCAGTCCCACTACTACCGTCTGCACTGGTACTGGTGGGGCGAGGCCCAATACCGCACCAAGGGCGGCAAGCTGGAGCTGACCTCGATCCCCTCCGCGGAATGGAAGAAGGTGCAGGACGAGGCCCTCAAGTTCTGGGACGAGATCGCCGCCAAGAGCGACCGAACCGCCCGCGTGGTCAAGATCCTCAAGGAATACGTGGCCACGATGGAGGCCGCCGGCCCGCCCTATCGCTGCGCCTGAGCGCGGGATGCGTCGAGCGGGGCGCCGTCTCGTCACCGGCGGCGCCCCGCCGCTTGAAGGCCCGGGGAGCGCCGATTATGGTCGCCGGCGGCATGTCGCGGGCGTAGCTCAGCGGTAGAGCACGGCGTTTACACCGCCGGTGTCGGAGGTTCGACTCCTTCCGCCCGCACCACCTCGCGCACGGCCGGCGGCGCCTCCGGGGCAGGCTTGCCCACCCCTCCCCGGAGCCTATACTGCGCGCCAGGGGAAGGCGGCGCCGCGGTTCGCGCGACCGGACCAGGACGTGGAGGGAAGCATGGCGACGGCTCTCGAGGATGTGCGGATTGCGCTCGGGGATCCGCGTCTCCTGCGCGAGCAGTGCTACATCGACGGCAGCTGGGTGGATGCCGAGGACGGTGGCCGCCTCGAGGTCACCGACCCCGCCACCGGACGCGTGATCGGCAGCGTACCGCGGATGGGGGTGGCGGAAACGCGCCGCGCCATCGATGCCGCGGCCCGGGCACTGCCGGCCTGGCGGGCGATGACCGCCAAGGAACGCTCGGCGATCCTGCGGCGCTGGTACGAGCTCATTCTCGAGCACGCCGAGGATCTCGCCTATCTGATGACCCGCGAGCAGGGCAAGCCGCTCGCCGAATCCAGGGGCGAGATCGTCTACGGCGCCTCCTTCGTCGAATGGTTCGCCGAGGAGGCGAAACGGGTCTACGGCGACACCATCCCGCAGACCGTGCGCTCGCGGCGGATCCTGGTCCTCAAGCAGCCCGTGGGCGTGTGCGCGGCCATCACCCCCTGGAACTTCCCCAACGCGATGATCACCAGGAAATGCGCCCCCGGCCTCGCCGTGGGCTGCACCTTCGTGGTCAAGCCCGCGAGCTACACCCCCTTCTCCGCCCTCGCCCTGGCCGAACTCGCCGAGCGCGCCGGCATGCCGGCGGGGGTGCTCAACGTCGTCACCGGCCCGGCGGGGGTGATCGGCGACGAGCTCTGCGCCAGCAAGATGGTGAGGAAGCTCTCCTTCACCGGCTCCACCGAGGTGGGCAAGCTTTTGCTCAGGAAATGCGCGGACACCGTCAAGCGGGTGTCGATGGAGCTCGGCGGCCATGCCCCCTTCATCGTCTTCGACGACGCCGACATCGACGCCGCGGTGGCGGGGGCGGTGGCCTGCAAGTTCCGCAACGCCGGCCAGACCTGCGTCTGCACCAACCGCATCTACGTCCAGAGCGGCGTGTTCGACGCCTTCGCCGAAAGGCTGGCCGAGGCGGTGAGCCGCCTCCGGGTGGGTCCCGGCACGGCCGCCGACACCGAGATCGGCCCGCTGATCGAGGAGGCGGCGGTGGCCAAGGTGGAGGAGCACCTCCGCGACGCGGTGGCCAAGGGGGCCACGGTGATGGTGGGCGGCAAACGGCACGAGCTCGGAGGCCTGTTCTTCGAACCCACGGTGATCGCCAACTGCAACGTCGAGATGAAGATCACCCACGAGGAGACCTTCGGCCCGGTGGCGCCGCTCTACCGTTTCGAGACGGAAGAGGAGGCGGTACGCCTCGCCAACGATTCCGACGTGGGCCTCGCCGGCTACTTCTACGCCCGCGATCTCGGCCGCGTGTTCCGGGTGGCGGAGGCCCTCGAGGTGGGGCTCGTCGGTGTCAACGACGGCGTCATCTCCACCGAGGTGGCGCCCTTCGGCGGGGTCAAGGAGAGCGGTCTCGGCCGCGAGGGGTCGAAATACGGGATCGACGAGTATCTGGAGATCAAGTACGTGAGCCTGGGCGGCATCGAATAGCGGGATCACACGCAAGGTGGCGCGTTTCGATCTCTTCGTGATCGGCGGCGGCTCGGGCGGCATCGCCTGCGCCCGGCGGGCGGCCGCCTACGGTGCCCGGGTCGGGCTTGCCGAACCGGGCCGGCTCGGCGGCACCTGCGTCGTGCGCGGATGCGTGCCCAAGAAGCTCATGCACTACGCCGCCCATCTGGGCGGCCTGATCCGGACCAGCCGGTCCTACGGCTGGCGGGTGACGGAGCCCGAGCTCGACTTCCGTGCTCTGCTCGAGGCGCGGAACGGCGAGATCCGGCGGCTCGAAGGGATCTACGAACGGCTGCTCGAGACGGCCGGTGTCACCCTCTTTCGGGCGCCCGCCCGCCTCGTCTCGAAGGGTGAGGCGCCTCACCGGGTGGCGGTGGGGGGCGAGGAGGTCCTCGCCGACAACCTGCTGGTCGCGGTGGGCGGCCGCCCCAGTCTGCCCGAAGTACCGGGCATCGAACATGCGGTGACCTCGGAATTCCTCCTCGAAGAGGTCTACGACCGCCCGAAACATCTCGTGGTGGTGGGTGCCGGCTACATCGGGCTCGAACTCGCGAGCATCATGCGCGGCCTCGGCGTCCGGGTGACTCTGGTCTACCGCCGCGACCTGCCGCTTCGGGGCTTCGACCACGAGCTCCGCATCGAACTCGCGGAAGCCCTCGCCCGCGAGGGCATCGAACTGCGACCGTGTACCCGGGTGGCACGGATCGGAAAGCACGCGGACGGCGTCGTGCTGGAGACCGACAGCGGCCCGATCGAGGCCGGGATGGTTCTCTACGCCACCGGCCGCGAGCCCGTTCCCAACACGCGCGGTCTCGGTCTCGAGGAGGCCGGGGTGCGGATGGACGCCGACGGCACGATCTACGTCGACATCACCTACCGGTCCAACGTGCCCGGGATCTACGCGGTGGGCGACTGCAGCGACCATGCCGGGCACGGGCTCCGCGCCAACCAGTACGACCTCACGCCGGTGGCCATCGCCGAGGGACGCGCCATCGCCGAACGGCTGTTCCGTGACCATCCGCAGCTCGTGAACTACGAGACCGTGCCCACCGCCGTCTTCTCCATTCCACAGGCCGCGAGCGTCGGCTACACCGAACAGCAGGCGCGTGATCTCGGTCACGACGTGGCGGTGTACAAGACCCGGTTCCGGCCGATGCTCCACAGTCTCGAAGGCGGGCAGCAGCAGACCTTCATGAAGATCCTGGTCGACCGTGCGGACGACCGCGTGCTGGGGTGTCACATGGTCGGCGAAGACGCGGCGGAAATCATCCAGGGCTTCGCGGTGGCTCTCACCTGCGGGGCCACCAAGGAGCAGTTCGACGCCACGGTGGGCCTCCATCCGAGCGCCGCCGAGGAATTCGTGACCATGTACCAGCCGGCGGTTCCGAGCGCCGAGCCGGCGAGCGAGACGACATCATGACCGAACACTGGCACCCGGCGAGCTGGCGGGAGAGGCCCGCCCGGCAGATGCCCGTCTACCCCGACAAAAGGGCCCTCGAGCAGGTCGAGCGCACCCTCGCCTCCTATCCGCCGCTCGTGTTCGCCGGCGAATGCCGGGCGCTCGAACAGAAGCTGGCCGAGGTCAGCGCCGGCCGGGCCTTCCTGCTACAGGGCGGCGACTGCGCGGAGGCCTTCGCCGACTTCAGCGCCGACAAGATCCGCGACACGCTGCGGGTGCTGCTGCAGATGGCGGTGGTGCTGACCTTCGGTGCCGGCATGCCGATCGTCAAGGTGGGCCGCATGGCGGGCCAGTTCGCCAAGCCCCGCAGCTCGCCCACCGAGGTCTCGGGGGAGGTCGAGCTGCCGAGCTACCGCGGCGACATCGTCAACGGTCTCGAATTCGAGCCCCAGGCGCGCACGCCCGATCCCGCCCGCCAGATCCGGGCCTACACCCAGGCGGCGGCCACCCTCAATCTGTTGCGGGCTTTCACCGAGGGAGGATACGCCTCGCTGACCCGGGTCCACCAGTGGACCCTGGGCTTCCTCGACCGCTCGCCCCAGGGCGAGCGCTACCGCGATCTCGCCGACCGCATCACCGAGGCGCTCGAGTTCATGCAGGCCTGCGGGGTGACCGCCCTCAGCACGCCCGAGATCGAGCGCACCACCTTCTACACCTCCCACGAATGCCTGCTGCTCGGTTTCGAGGAGGCGCTGACCCGCATCGATTCGACCTCCGGTCTCTGGTACGACACCTCGGCCCACATGCTGTGGATCGGCGACCGCACGCGACAGCCCGACGGTGCCCATGTCGAATTCTGCCGCGGCATCGCCAACCCGCTCGGAATCAAGGCCGGCCCGAGCATGACCGCCGACGAGCTGCTGCGGCTCCTGGACATCCTCAATCCGGGCAACACGCCGGGCCGGATCACCGTCATCGCCCGCATGGGGGCGGACCGTGTCGAGACCCACCTGCCGCCGCTCGTGCGCGCGGTACGGCGGGAGGGACGCAACGTCGTCTGGTCCTGCGATCCCATGCACGGCAACACCGTCAAGACGAGTAACGGCTACAAGACGCGGCCCTTCGACCGCATCCTCGGCGAGGTCCGCAGCTTCTTCGCCGTGCACCGGGCCGAGGGCACGCACGCGGGCGGCATCCACATCGAGATGACCGGGCAGGACGTGACGGAGTGCACGGGCGGCGCCCAGGCGATCACGGAAGCGCGCCTGTCGGATCGCTACCACACCCACTGCGATCCCCGGCTCAACGCCCAGCAGAGTCTGGAGCTGGCCTTCCTGATGGCCGAGGCGCTGAAGGAGGAGCGGGCGGCGTTGCGTGCCGCCTCCTGAGATGGACGGCAGCGGGTTTCCGCCGGAGCCGATGGTCGGTCGCTACACCGACAAGTATTTCGCCAAGACCCGGACCATCATCGAGCGCTTCGGCGACTGCGAGGTGACCTACGCCGTGTTCATGCGGCGGCCGGTGCTGTGCACGCCGCGCCTCGCCCTCGAATGGCTGGAGACCGTCGCCCGGGCGCGCCGGGCGGAGCTGCGGATCGAGCGGCTGCACGAGGAGGGCGGCTGGGTCGGGGCCGGCGAGCCGATGATGTACATCTCCGGCCCCTTCCGCCATCTCGTCGATCTCGAGACCATCTTCCTGCAGAAGCTCGGCGCCGCCTGCGTCGCCGCCTTCAACGCCTACACCATGTGCACCGACCTGCCCTATGTGGGCTTTCTGGCGATGGACGCCCGCCATTGCGCGGGCTCGGAGATGGCGGAGATGATGGCCTATGCCGCCAGCGTGGGCTCGGCGCGCGCCCGGCGGGAGGCCAGCGCCAAGGGCTTCATCGGCAACGCCACCGACGCCACCGCCCACTATTTCGGCCGCGACCGCGGCCTCGGCACCATGCCCCACGCGCTGATCGGTTACGCCGGCAGCACGGTGCGCGCGGCCGAGATGTTCCACGAGACCTTTCCCGACGATCCCCTCTACGTGCTGGTGGACTATTTCGGCCGCGAGGTGACGGACGCGCTCGCGGTCTGCGAGCGCTTCGCCGATCTCGCCCGCGAGGGCCGGGTCGGCATCCGCCTCGACACCCACGGCGGGCGCTTCGTCGAGGGGCTCGACGTGGCCGCCTCCTATGCGGTGCTCGAGCGGCACGCCCCGGCGGCCATCCGCACCTACCGCACCGAGGAGGAGCTGCGCTGGCTGACCGGCACCGGGGTCACCGCCGCCGCCATCTTCCACATGCGCGAGAAGCTCGACGAAGCCGGCTTCCCGGATGTCAAGATCATCGCCAGTTCCGGCTTCGGACCGCAGAAGTGCAAGCTCATGGCCAGCGTGCGGGCCCCCATCGACATCATCGGCACCGGCAGCTACCTGCCCGAGCGATGGAGCGAGACCTACGCCACCGCGGACGTGATCGCCTACGACGGCGAATACCGGGTGAAGGTGGGCCGCGAGTTCCTGTTCCCCGAGCGCTCCCGCTGAGTTCGTCCCACGCCACCAGCTCTCCGGACCCGCGGCGCGATCGCCTGCGCGGTGGTGGTGGGGCCGTGACGAATATAGCGCATGAGGCGTCCCATCCTCCAAAATATATCGATTTTTGGTTGAGCACCCTCCCTCGTTAGGCCTATCTTAACCCCAGGGTCCCATACTCCTCGGTCGGCAACCGTCGGCAGGGGAGACGTTCATGTGGTCGTGGCTCGCCACGGGCCTCGTTCTCGTCCAGCTCGCGGCGGTGCTCGCCGCCAAGGGCGGCTGGATGCCGGCTGCGTTCACCCTCGGTCTCGGTTACTGAGGGCGCCGTAGCGGTTCGTCCGGCGCCGAAGATCCGCGCCCGCGATCAGCCGCCCTCGGCCAGGAAGAACCGGGCGAGCTCGCGGGCCGTTTCCTCCGGTGCCTCCTCGGGCAGGAAATGGCCGCAGGGCAGCGCCCGGCCGGTCACCGGACCGAGCGCCTTCTCCCGCCACACCGCCAGCATGTCGAACCGCCGGTCCATGAAGCCCTCGGCTCCCCACAGCACGAGAAGCGGACAGGCGATCCGGCGGTCGGCATCCGCCGCGTCGTGGTCGAGATCGATGCCGGCGGCGGCCCGGTAGTCCTCGCAGGTGGCGTGGATCGTCGCCGGATCGGAGAACGCCGCCTCGTAGGCCGCCAAGGCCTCGGGCGCGAAGCTGTCGGCGCTGCCGCCCGACCAGCGCGCGAGGGTCCAGCGCAGGTAGAACCGGGGATCGCCGCCGATCAGCCGCTCCGGCAGCTGATCCGGCTGAACGAGGAAGAACCAGTGGTAGTAGCCGGTGGCGATCTCGCGATCGACCGCCTCGAACAGGGTACGGGTGGGCACGATGTCGAGGACCGCCGCCCGGCGCACCCGCTCCGGATGGTCGAGGCACAGGCGGTGGGCGACCCGCCCGCCGCGGTCGTGCCCGGCCAGCATGAAGCGGGAGAAGCCGAGCGCCTCCATCACCTCCACCATGTCGCGGGCCATCGCCCGCTTGCTGTAGGGGGTGTGGGCGGGATCGGTGACCGGTTTGCCCGATGCGCCGTAGCCCCGGAGATCCGGGCAGACGACGGTGAACCGCCGGGCGAGCACCGGCGCCACCCGGTGCCACATCACGTGTGTCTGCGGATAGCCGTGCAGCAGCAGGAGCGGCGGCCCGTCGCCGCCCGAGCGGAGGAAGATCTCGGTCTCCGAGACGGCGATGCGCTGTTCGCGGAAATGCCTGAACACGGGTTCCCCCAGCGGGCTCAGATGGCCGCCAGATAGCCACCGTCGACGTAGAGGATCTGGCCGGTGACGTAGCGCGACGCATCCGAGCAGAGGAAGACGGCGGCACCCACCAGGTCCTCGAGGTCACCGAAACGGCCGGCCGGAATGCGCGCCCGCATCGCCTCCTGCCAGGCGGGATCGCGGTAGAACACCTCGGTGAGCTCGGTGCGGAAATAGCCGGGGCCGATGGCGTTGACCCGGATGCCGAGCTTCGCCCATTCGGTGGCGAGGGTCCGGGTGAGACCGAGCAGACCGGATTTCGACGCCCCGTAGGGGGCGGCGCCGGGTACGCCGACGCGCGAGGTCAGCGAGCAGATGTTGACGATCGCCCCCCCGCCGCACTCCTTCATGATCCGGGCCGCGGTCTGGGCGGCGAAGAAGGCGCCCTTGAGATTGGTGTCGAGGATGCGGTCCCAGATTTCCTCGCTCACCTCGAGCGAGGGGCAGACCTGCTCGGTGCCGGCGTTGTTGACGAGGATGTCGAGCCCGCCGAGATCGGCCGCCGCCCGCTCGATGGCCTGGCGCAGCCCGGCGATGTCGAGAACGTCGGCGACATGGACGACGGCCCGGCCACCGGCCGCCTCGATCGCGCTCTGCGCCTCGGCCAGCACCTCGGCGCTCCGTGCGAGGAGCGCCACCTCGGCGCCGAAACGGGCGAGCCCCTCGGCGAGGGTCCGGCCGATGCCGCGGCTCGCGCCCGTCACCACGGCTCGGCGCCCCTCGAGGGAGAAATCGGCGGTAACCGGATCACGCATGGCATTCCCTCCCGGCATCCGCTCCATCCTGCGCCGCCGCCCGCGGGATGCAAGTCTGCGGTCTTGCCGAGGCGGCGCGACCGCGCCACCCTGCGGGCGGCCACATGCCGCGGGAGGGAAAGGAGGTCGGTGTGACGGTCGCGAAGGCCCAAGGAGGCGACGCCGCCGAGCCCATGGTGCGCGTGGAGAAGGTCAGCAAGCGCTTCGATTCGGTGCTGGCGGTGGCCGAGGTCGACTTCACCCTCGAGAAGGGGGCCTTCCTCACCATTCTCGGCCCTTCCGGCTGCGGCAAGACCACCCTCCTGCGCATGATCGCGGGTTTCATCGAGCCGACAGCCGGCGAGATCTGGATCCACGGCCGGCCGGTGGGCGATCTTCCACCCTACCGGCGCTCCATCGGCATGGTGTTCCAGAAGCTCGCCCTCTTCCCCCACATGACGGCGGCCCAGAACATCGCCTATCCCCTCAGGATGCGCGGTTTTCCGCGGGACGAGATCGGCGAGCGGGTGGCGCGCTACCTGCGGCTCGTGCGCCTCGAAGGGCTCGGCGAACGGCGTATCCACGAGCTGTCGGGAGGCCAGCAGCAGCGGGTGGCGATCGCGCGGGCACTCGTGTTCGAGCCCGATCTGCTGCTCCTCGACGAGCCGCTCGCGGCCCTCGACCGCAAGCTGCGGCAGGAGATGCAGCTCGAGTTCCGACGCATCCAGCGGGAGCTCGGGGTGACCACCATCAACGTCACTCACGACCAGCGGGAAGCGCTCGTGATGTCCGACCGGATCATGGTGATGGACGCCGGACGCGTCCAGCAGATGGCGGTGCCCGAGACCCTCTACCACCGGCCGGAGAACCGTTTCGTCGCCGGTTTTCTGGGGCTCACCAACTTCCTGCCCGGCGTCGTCGCGGAGGTCGGGGCGGGTCGCGCGCGGATACGGATCGGGGAGCGGCTGGTGGAGGGACGGATGGCCGATCCCGGGATCGCGGCCGGGACGGCGGTCGAAGCGGCGGTGCGCGCCGAACGCCTGCGCATCTTCGACGAGGAGCCGGGCGCGGGCTGGGAAACGCTGGAGGCCGAGATCCTGGAGGTCGTTTTCGAGGGCGAAAGGCTCGTCTATAGTGCGCGCGCCGAGACCTTCGGCGATGTCGTGCTGCGCTTCGTCGACGCCGATCCGCTGCGTCATCGCACCCATCGACCGGGTGAACGCGTGCGGCTCGGCTGGCGGTCGTCGGACCTGATGATCTTCCGAGCCGATCCCGACACGACAAGGACGGCCGGCCAACCGGAGAGGGAGGACAACGAGCCATGAGGAGAACAGCCCCGTATCTTCGTCTGCCGCGCCGACGCTTCCTGTCGGGCGCGGCGGCCGTCGTGGCGGCGCCCTATGTCCTGCGCCTGCCGCGGGCGACCGCCCAGGAAAAGCCGGCCGAGATCATCGTCCGTGCCTGGGGCGGCGTGTGGGAGGAGGCGCTCAAGACGGGCGTCTCGGATCCCTTCACCGAGATGACGGGGATCCCGGTGCGTCACGATCTGACCGAGGACAACGAGATCCGCCCGAAGATCTGGGCGGCGGTCGACCAGGGCCGCGTACCGCCCATCCACGTCAACTGGGACACCACGACCAACGCCACCAAATCGGCCCTGCGCGGGGTGACCGAGGATCTCGGCGATCTCCCCAATCTCGAGGGGCTCCTGCCGCTCGCGAAGCCCGCCGGGCTCGAGGGCTGGCCGCTCGTCAACGTCTACTCCTACGCCTACGTGCTGGCCTACAGCGAGAAGGCCTTCCCCGAGGGAGCGCCCGAGAGCTGGAATGCGATGCTCGATCCCGCCTTCAGGAAGCGGGTCGCCATGTACGACGACGGCATCGGGCTCTTCGCCCCGGCCCAGGTGGCGGGCGGCGGCAGGTTCGAGGACATTCCGGACAACATGGAGCCCTGCTGGGAGTTCTTCCGCAAGCTCAAGGCCAACGAGCCGCTGCTGGGCGAGGATCCCGATTTCACCAACTGGTTCCAGAACGACGAGATCGACCTCGCCTGCACCATCATCTCCAACGCCCGGGAAGCGAAGCAGAACGGCATCGCCGTCTCCTGGACCGTGCCGAAGGAGGGGGCGACCCTCGATACGGACGCCCTCTGGATCCCGAAGGGGCTGCCCGAGAACGAGCTCTACTGGGCCAAGCAGTACGTCAACTTCGCCCTCTCGGCCGAGGCCCAGCAGGCCTGGTGCAACGCCCTCGGCCTGCCGCCGGTGCGCCCGGGCCTCGAGCCGCCGGCCGATCTGGTGGGGGACATCGCCTATCCCGCGAGCGAGGCCGATCTCGACCGCTTCCTGCGCATTCCCACGCCGGTGCTGGTGGAGCACGAGAGCAGCTGGTTCGAACGCGTGAATGAAATCATGCAGGGCTGACATCGGCACGGGCGGCCGCAGCGACCGCTCCTTCGGGCTGCGGCTGCTCGACCTCGCCGAGAGCGTGCGGGCAGGGCTGTTCCCTGCCCGCTTCTCGGTCTGGACGCCCTATCTCTATCTGCTGCCGGCGACCCTGATCACCGGCATCCTGGCGATCGGCCTCGCCGAGATGGCCGAAACCAGCCTCCATGTGCTGAACCGCGCCACCTTCCGTCCCGATCCCGCCTACACCCTCGCCAACTATGCGGCCGTGCTTTCGAAGCCGGTCTATCTGCGCATCATGCTCAAGACCGGCTTCGCCGCCCTGCTGGTGACCGGCTTCACCCTGCTGCTGGCGTTTCCCTACGCCTACTTCCTCGTCCGCACGCCGCACGCGCGGCTGCGCCGCTTCCTTCTCGTGGCTCTGTTCCTGCCCTTCCTCCTCGGCCAGGTGATCCGGGCCTACGGCTGGCTGATCGTGCTCGGCAAGCAGGGCCTCCTGAACGCCGCGCTGGCGGCGATCGGCCTCGGCCCGGTGTCGCTGATCTACACCTACGGCGGGGTCGTGCTGGGGCTCGTGCAGTACATGCTGCCCTTCGCCGTGCTGCTGCTGGCCCCCGCCCTGACCGCCATCCCCCACGAGGTGGAGCTCGCCTCCCACGGCCTCGGCGCCACCCCCTGGCGAACCTTCCGCCACATCGTCCTGCCCCTCGCCCGTCCCGGGCTGGTGGCGGCGGGGGTGGTGGTGTTCACCCTCACCGTCACCGATTTCGCCATGCCCGAGATCATGGGCGGCGGGGCCAACGACTTCATCGCCAACGCCATCTACGACGCCTTCTTCCAGCTCAGCGACGCCGGCATGGGGGCGGCCCTCGGCATCGTCCTCACCCTGTTCGCGAGCCTGATCGTGGCCCTCGCCTTCCTGCTCGTCGGGGTGGCGACCCTCGGCCACGGCGCCCAGCAGGATGCGGGAGCGGGCCGGTGAGACGGGGTCGCGGCCTCGAGCGGCTGATCCTCGCGGTGGTGGCGTTCGATCTCCTGTTCCTCGCCCTGCCGACCCTGGTGATCGTGGTCGCCTCCTTCACCGCCGGCCGGATCGTCGCCTTTCCCCCGGAAGGCTTCTCCCTGCGCTGGTACCAGGCGATCCTCGAGAAACGCGCCTTCGTCGACGCCTTCCTGCGCAGCGCCTATGTGGCCACCGTCTGCACCCTCATCAGCCTGCCGGCCGGCACCCTCGCGGCCATCGCCCTCGCCCGCTGGCGGCTGCGCCACGCGCTTGCCTGGCAGCTGTACCTGCTGCTGCCCTTCACCATCCCCCTCGTCGTGTCCGGCCTCGGCATGATACTCCTGTTCGGCCGTCTCGGCATGCTGGGCATGCTGTGGCCCGTAGGCCTCGCCCTCACGGTGATCAATCTTCCCTTCATGATCTGGGGCGTGGCGGCCTGCGTGAACCGCCTCGACCCCGATCTCGAGGCCGCCGCCGCCAATCTCGGCGCCCCGCCGCTGCACGCCTTCGTCACCGTCACCCTGCCGGCGGTGATGCCCGGCATCGTCACCGGCGGGCTCCTCATGTTCATCCTCGCCTTCAACGAGTTCATCGTCAGCCTGATGCTGGTGGATGCGCGCACCGTCACCCTGCCGGTGCTGATGTACAATTCGATCCGCTCCACCATCACCCCCGACCTCGCCGCCCTCTCCGTGGTCTACATCCTGATCGCGGCGGTCACCGTGTGGCTGCTGGACCGCCTGGTCGGGCTCGAAACCTTCCTGCGCGCACGCTGACCGGGAGCCCCGTTCATGGCCGCCACCGTCACCATCACCGAGTACGAGGGCCTGAGCCCCGCCGAGCGCGCCCGCCTGCTGCAGCGCGCCGAACACGACCTCTCAGACATCATGGACCGGGTGCAGGCCATCGTCGGCGCCGTCCGCGACGAGGGGGACGAGGCCCTCGCGCGCTTCGGCCGCGAATTCGACCGCGCCGCGGTCACGCCCGCCAGCCTCGCCGCCACGCCCGAGGAGTTCGAGCGGGCCTTCGCCAGTATCGAACCCGAACTCCTCGCGGCGATCGAATATGCGGTGGCCAACATCCGCCGCTTCCACGAGGCCCAGAAGCCGCGGGCCATGTGGCTGATGGAGACCCGCCCCGGGGTGTTCGCCGGCGAACGCAGCACGCCCATCCCCTCGGTGGCCTGCTACGTGCCGCGCGGCAAGGGCGCCTTCCCCTCGGTGATGATGATGACCACCATCCCGGCGGTGGTGGCGGGCGTGCCCGAGATCGTCGTTCTCACGCCCCCGACGCCGGAGGGGGGCGTGGACGCGGCGAGCCTGGTGGCGGCCCGCCTCGCCGGGGTCGAGCGGGTCTACAAATGCGGCGGCGCGCCGGCGGTGGCCGCCGCCGCCTTCGGGACCGCGACGGTGCCCCGCTGCGCCAAGATCGTCGGGCCCGGCAGCCCCTGGGTGGTGGCGGCGAAACGTCTCCTGGCCGACCGCATCGACACCGGGCTGCCGGCCGGTCCCAGCGAATCGATCGTCCTCGCCGACGGCACCGCCGACCCCCGCATCGCCGCCATGGATCTCTTGATCGAGGCCGAGCACGGACCCGACAGCGCCGCTTGGCTGGTGACCGACGACCGGCCCCTGGCCGAGGCGGTGGCCCGCCATCTGCCGAAGCTGTGGGCGCGGATGGGGCCGCAGCGGGTGGCCTTCTCCGAGGCGGTGCTGACCGGCCGCCGGGGCGGTATTCTGCTGGTTCGCGACTTGGACCAGGGGATCGCGTTCGTGAACGATTTCGCCCCCGAGCATCTCGAGATCCTGACCGCCGATCCCTGGGCGACGGCGGCCCGCATCGCGCATGCGGGCGAGATCCTGCTCGGGCCGAACACGCCCATCACCCTCGGCAACTTCGTCATCGGCCCCAACTGCGTGCTGCCGACGGGCGGCCACGCCCGTACCCATTCGCCGCTCTCGGTCCACGATTTCATGAAACGGACCTCGATCGCCCATGTGACGGCCGATGCCCACGCCGAGCTCGCCCGTCACGCCGAGGTGCTGGCGCGCTACGAGGGCTTCGACGCCCACGCCAACGCGGTGTCGGCATCGCGCCCGCGGACCGGCAGCGAGCGGGGGTGAGCGGCCGCCTCAGGGAATGACGGCGAGATCGAGGGGCTCGTCCAGGCCGGCCACCCGCCGTGCGCGACGGATCTTCCAGCGCCGCCGGCCGGCGTAGCCCTCGGCGCAGGCCCGCTCCAGCATCGCCACGGGCACGATCGCCCGCACCGCCTCCACCTTGCATTGCTTCTCGAGCTTGGCGGCGAGGTTCACCGGTTCGCCGATCACCGTGTATTCGAGCCGCTGCGCGTCGCCCACCGTTCCGAACATCACCGGCCCCGAGGCCGCGGCCGCCGCCACCTCCGGCGCCGGCAGACCCCGGCGCTCGCGCGCCTCGCGCCAGCTGCCGGCGGCGACGAGCAGTTCCTCGATGGCCAGGAGCGCCTCCCGCGCGAAGCCGTCCGACTCCCTGGCCGCGCCGAAACTGGCGAGGATGCCGTCACCCAGGAACTTGTCGATGCTGCCCCCGCAGCCCCGCACCGCGGCCACCACCCGCGCCTGGTATTCCGAGAGCAGGGCCATCACCGCGGCCGGCCGGAGGCGGCTCGCCATCGGCGTGAAGCCGCGCAGATCGACGTAGAGGACGGCTGCCTCCCGCAATTCGGCCCGGCCGGGAGCGAGCTCCTCGTCGGTGCCGGCGATGCGGCCCGCCACCTCGGGAGCGAAGAAGCGCGACAGCTCCTGGGCCGCCTGCTGCTCGATCGCCGCCCGCACGAGGAGCTTGCGCGCCCGGTGCAGGGCGAGGGCCAGGATCGCCGTCACCATCAGGATCGAGACTACCTTGTCGAACTCGGCACCGAGCAGGATCTTGAACGAGGTGGTGTACTCCAGATAGTTGCGGGTGATCTCCATCTCGCTCTGGTCGAAGACCGCGTAGGCCAGCAGGAGCAGCCAGCCCAGAGCCCCGGTGATCCCGCAGAGAAGCACGTAGGTGGGCTCGAAACGCAGCGCCCGGAGCCCGATCAGAATGAAGATGTACATGAGCGTCGGCGCCTTGAGATAGATCGCCGGCGGCGCCTGGTACTGGAGGTGAAAGCTCCAGATGGTGACCATCAGCAACGCCACGTCCACCACCACCGAAAGACACAGGAAGCCGGGGCCGAGGCGGCGCCTGAGCGCCAGCGCGAAGCGCACCAGGGTGAAGGCGGTGTAGGCGGCGAGGGCGATGGGCACCGGCTCGAAGGGAACGTCCGGCGGAAAGGCCTTGGGGGCGAGACCGTAGAGGACGGCGAAGGTCGCCACCGCGAGGAGCTGGACGCTGCTGACGATGATCTCGCTGGCGTCCTGATCGCGGCGGATGGCTTCGGCCACCCGCACCGGAATGCGGGCCGGTGCCGGCGGTCCCAGCAGCAGACGGGCGAGATGGTGAAGCGGCCCCGGCGAGACCGGGTGGCGAGCGGAAGAGGTGGCGAGGTTCACGGGCGTGGTCCGCGCTGCGGAAGGATCGCAGGTTTCGGCATCGGCCCGCATCATGTCGCCCGCGCGGCAGGCGGAACAAGGGCGACGCGCTCGCGCCCCGTCAGAAACGCGTGAAGAAACGGGCAAGCCGCGGGCCGGAGAGGATGCGGCCACCGCAATGCTGCAATGCAAAAAGCGCGCTTCTCGGCGCCCTCCGGGCTCGCCATATGCGAGACGGTCCGGCGGAGAACGCCGGCGCATCCCATTGCAGAAGGATCGCAAGCCATGTCCGTACAGATCGCACGTCCGGGTATCACCTTCCGTGAGCCCCGGCGCAGGAGCCGTGTCGCGGAGGCCTTCGGGCGCCGTGTCCGCGCGCTGATGGAGCGCCTTGCGCGCCGCATCGAGGAGGAGCGCCGCTACCGGCAGACGGTGCGCGAGCTGATGAGCCTCGACGATCGTGAGCTCGACGACATCGGCATCAGCCGTGGCCGCATCCGCGAGGTGGCGCGCAGCCTCGCGCGCGGCGAAACGTGAGCGGCCACCACGGAGGACCTGCGTTTCCCGACCGACCGGCCGTCTTCGCGAGAGGACGGCCGGTCGTCTTTTCCGGCACCGATCAGACGAGACGCCCGGTGAGTTCGCCCCGCACCCGGCTGCGGAAGTCGTTGATGGTGCGGAAATACTCCTTGAGCCGCTCGAGCTCGCGCTCGGTGAGGGCGGCGGGATCGACGAAATTCCCGACCTTCCGCCCGGCCTCGTAGTCGGCGATCTGCTGGCGGAGCTGGAGCCCCGTGAGGAAGGCGAAGGCGCCCCGGAGATAGTCCGCCTCGTCGCCGCTCATGGCGCCCTTCGCCTCGAGGGCCGCGATGCGGGCGAGGGTCCCGGTTTCCGGCACCGCCTCCTTGAGGGCCAGCAGCCGCACCGCCTCCGCCAGCGGCAGCGTACCCCCGTACTTGAGGTTGATGTGGCCGCGATGGGCGGGGTCGTCCCGCTCCCGCACCAGCCGCCCGAACAGGCCGATGGCGGCGCGGTGCTCCGCCTGCACCTCGAACATCTGGTAGAGGAACGGCCGGTTGCGGGCGGCCGCGCCGGTGACGAAGCCGCGCAGCTCGGCCGCCAGATCCCGCTCGCCGAACACCGGGCGGAAATCGAAGAAGATGTCGCAGAGCTGCAGCATCATCACATGCAGCCGGCGCATCCACATCGAGACCTGGGCCTTCCACTGGGAAAGGGTCTTCCGCCACACCGGGTTGACCGCCATCACCCCGCCCCGGCAGAGGGGAAAGCCGAGCTGATCGAGGGCCCGTACCATGCGCTCGGCGAGTTCGACGAACCAGGCGTCCACCACATTGTGGCGGTCGTCCGGATAGTCTGCGAGGACGAAGCCGTTGTCCTGGTCCGGGAACAGATAGCTCTCCCCGCGCCCGCCCGAGCCCATCACGATGCAGCAGAAGGCGACCGGCGGCTCGCCCCAGCCCGTCGCCCGCATCTCGGCGAGAGCGAGGCGCAGGACGCGACGGTAGAGATCGTTGTTGATGTCGGAAATGAGGGCCTGGATGTCCGGCGCCGGCACGCTGTCGGCGAACAGCCGCTTGGCCACCTGGACCTGGGCCGCCTTCACCTGGCGCAGCCCCTCGAAACTGTCCTCGTGGGTGAGCCGGTCGATGTCGTCGACGAGCGGTCCGGCGGCCACCGCCAGCGCCTCGTGCAGATAGAGCATGCCGACGAGCCGACCGCCCTCGTCCACCACCGGCATGTGCCGCAGGCGCTTGCGGCGCATGAAGCCGATCGCCTTGTAGAGGGGGTCCTCGGCGCCCACCGCCAGCACCGGCCGGGTCATGAAGCCCGCTACCGGCTGGTCGCCGATGCGCCGGCAGGCGATGCGGCGGACCACGTCCTGCTCGGTGAGAATGCCCTCGATGCGGCCCTCGCCCCCCGCCACCACCGCCGCCGAAGCGCCCGCCTCGACCATGCGCGCGACCACCCGGGCAGCCGTCTCGTCGGGCGCCACCACCACCGGCGGCGCCGCCATATGTGCGTTCACGAGGCGCCGGAAGACGGCGGTCTGGGAGCTCGGCATGGGGCGTTCCGGCTTGCCTCCGGCCAGTCTAGCCGGCCGCGCGCGCCAGACAAGCCGGCCGCGGTTCCGATCCGGAAAGAGGAGACCCCCGCCCTCGCGGGCGGGGGCCTTTCGGGCGCCGGGGGAGGCGCTGCGCCCGAACCCTTGTCGGCTACGACTCCTCGCGTCGCAGCCGGCGTTCCTGCTCGGCGAGCCGCTCGTCCGACTGCGCCTCCTCTTCGAGTTCTTCCGCCACCTCTTTCTCGACCGCCGCGGCCGCGGGCTGCCGCCGGCCATCGGAGCGTGCGAACTCGGCCAGCTCCGCGCTCAGCTCCTCCAGCTCCTTGCCGCCGGCCATCATGTTGAGGAGCTGCTCGCGGGTGATCTCGTCCTTGCGGAAAGTGCCCAGAGTCTTGCCGCGATTCAAGACCGTAAACGCATCGCCCACCGCCCAGGCGTGGTGCACGTTGTGGGTGATGAAGATGACCCCGAGGTTCCGCGCCCGGGCCTGGGCAACATAGCGCAGCACAACGGATGCCTGCTTGACGCCGAGGGCCGAGGTGGGCTCGTCGAGGATCAGCACCTTGGCCCCGAAATAGACCGCGCGGGCGATCGCGACACATTGTCGCTCGCCACCCGATAGTGTGCCCACCGCCTGGGTCGGATCCCGCACGTCGATGCCGATCTTGGCCATCTCCTCGCGGGCGATGGCGTTGGCCCGCTTCATGTCGAGACGTTCGAACAGCCCGCTGCCGCGGGTCACCGCCTTCTCCCGGCCCATGAAGAAGTTGCGGGTGATGCTCATGAGCGGGATCATCGCCAGGTCCTGGTAGACGGTGGCGATGCCCCGATCGAGGGCATCACGCGGGCTCTCGAAGACGATCGGCTGGCCCTCGAGGCGGATCTCCCCCTCGGTCGGCTTGTGGACCCCCGACAGGGTCTTGATCAGGGTCGACTTGCCGGCGCCGTTGTCGCCGAGGAGGCAGTGCACCTCGCCGGGCCAGACCGTCATCGACACCCCGGAGAGCGCGATCACCGTGCCGAAATGCTTGGAGACGTCGCGCACCTCGATCAGGGGAACCTCCGCCATCACCGGCCCTCCGTCGCCTTGCGCCGCACGTAGTTGTTGAACAGCACCGCGATCAGCATCATCACACCGAGGAACACCTTGAACCAGTCGGTGTTCACCCCGGTGTAGAAGATCCCCATCTGCACCGTGCCGAAGATGAGCGCCCCGAAGGTGGCGCCGACCGCCGAACCGTAACCGCCGGTCAGCAGGCAGCCGCCGATGACGGCGGCGATGATGGCCTCGAACTCCTTGAGCTGCCCCCTGAGCACGTCGGCCGAGCCCACGGACAGGGTCTGGACGAGGGCGAAGATGGTGGCGGCCACGGCGGTGAACATGAAGAGGCCGATCTTCACCCGCGCCACCGGAACGCCGACGTTGCGGGCGGCGTTGGGATCGCCGCCGCAGGCGAAGATCCAGTTGCCGAGCCGGGTCCGCAGCAGCACCCAGGTGGCGACGACGGTGATCACCAGCCACCAGATGATGGACATGGAGATGCCCGAGGCGAGGGGAACACCGTCCGGTCGGGTGGCGATGATCCCGAGATCACCGAGCCACTGCATGAAGCCGTAGCCCACCTTGCCGGCGAACAGGCCGGCCAGCCAGTCGTTCTCCACCAAGGGCCGCAGTCCGGGGATCTGGGTGCGGCCGGTGATGAGCCGGGTGAGACCGATGGTCAGCCCCCGCAGGATGAAGAGCCCGCCCAGGGTGACGATGAAGGAGGGCAGGCCGGTGCGGACGACGATCGTGCCGTTGATCCAGCCCACAGCAAGCGCCACCGCGAAGGCGAGGAGGATGGTGAGCCACAGCGGCCAGCCCCATTCCACCGCGGGGATGGCGATGACGATGCCGGCGAAGCCGATCATCGAGCCCACCGAGAGATCGAACTCGCCGCCGATCATCAGCATCGCCGCCGCCACGGCGATGATGCCGAGCTGGGCCGAGACCTCGAGGAAGTTGAGGATTCCCATGGCGGAGAACAGGCCGGTCCCCCGCGCCACGATGGCGAAGAAGATGAGGACCAGGATGGCACCGCCCACGGCGCCCAGCTCCGGCCGGCCCATCAGCCGGCGCAGCATCGAGGCCTGTTTGAGACGCTCGTCTCCCTGCCCGACGGTCGTCGTCGCCATCTTTCCCGACCTCCCCGTTGCCGACGGCGGATGCCCGCCCGGCCTCGCCGCCGGATGCCCGGTGCCCCCGGTGGGCGGCACCGGCACCCTTCATCGGCGGATCAGCGGATGCCCTGCTTGCTGAGTTCGATCACCTGCGCCGCGTTCTCCGGCGTCACGAAGCCGGGGCCGGTCATCACCACCCCCGCCGGCATGAGGCCGTATTTCGCATTGAGGGTGAGGAAGACCACCGGCAGGTAGCCCTGCAGATACTGCTGCTGGTCGATGGCGAACAGCATCTTGCCCGCCTCGAGCGCGGTCAGCACCGCCGGCGACAGATCGAAGGTGGCGAGCTTGACCGAGCCCAGGAGGCCGAGGTCCTCGAGAGCCTGCATCGCCGGCTCGGCGGCGGAGGGACCGAGCGTGAGCACGCCCTCCGTGTCCGGGGCGGCGGCGAAATGGGCCTTGATGGCGTTGGCGATCTCGGTCGGGTCCATGCTCACGGCGAGCACCTTGACGTCGCCGCCGAGCCCCTGGGCGAAGCCCTCGCAGCGGAGATCGAGGGCCACGTTGCCGACCTCCTGGTTGACGCAGATGGCCTTCTTGACGCCGGCCGCGGCCATCCGCTTGCCGCCGCCGAGCCCGGCCTCGAACTCGGTCTGGCCCACGTGCACCCGCACGCCGAGCTTCTCGTAGACGTCGGAGCCGGAATTCATCGACACCACCGGAATGCCGGCCTTGACCGCGTTCGAGATGGAGGGGCCGAGGGCGTCGGCGTCGGGGATGGAGACCACGAGACCGTCGGGCGCCGAGGCCACGGCGGCGTCGATGAGCTGGCTCATCTTGACCATGTCGAAGGTCTCGGGGGCGCGGTACTCGACGTTGACGCCCATGTCCTTCTGGGCCGAATCGACGCCGTTCTTGACCACCGACCAGAAGGGATCGGACGCCTGACCGTGCGACACCACGACGATGCGGATGTCCTCGCCGGCCATCGCCGCCGAGCCCAGAACGCCGGTCGCCAGCAGGCCGACGGCGGCGAGTTTGGCAATGGAACGCATAGCGGTAACCTCCCGGTTCTCGAGCTCTCGCTGTGACGCGCCCGCCCGCGGCCTCGCAGGCCGACGCGATCCTTGTAGAACTCGGTTTTCATATCCCCGTCAATATGGAATACACATTCCAGCACCGCTGTAAAGCGGATTTTGGAACGTTTGATCCAGGTCCGTTCCATGGCGGAACGAAGCCGCGCTGCAGGAGACCGAGGGTGAGCGGACACGACAAGGCGCCACCGGAGACGTTCGACGAACTGCGCGCCCTGATCGCGGAACGCCACGGGCGGCTGAGTGCGCGCCTCAGGGACATCGCCGAGTTCGCGCTGGCCCATCCCGAGGAGGTGGCCCTCGAGACGGTGGCCACCCTGGCCCGTCGCGCCGGCGCCCCGCCCTCGGCGCTGGTGCGCTTCGCCCAGGCCCTGGGGTTCGAGGGGTTTTCGCAGATGCAGCGGGTGTTCCGCGACCGTCTCGTCACCCGCATCCCCTCCTACGCCGAACGCATCCGCCGCGCCGGTCGGCCCGACAGCGGCCGCGCGCCGCCCCTCCAGGCCTTCGCGGAGGCCACCATGCAGGCCATCGGCAGGCTGCGCGCGGAACTCTCCGAGCAGACCCTGGAACAGGCCGCACGGCTTCTGGCTGCCGCCGACACCATCCATCTCGTCGGCCAGCGGCGCAGCTTTCCGGTGGTCGCCTATCTCGCGTACGCCTTCGCCCATCTCGGATGCCGCGCCCATCTGATGGACGGGCTGGGCGGCATGCTGGGCCAGCAGGCGGACGCCATGCGTCCGGGGGACGTGCTGCTGGCCTCGAGCTTCAAGCCCTATGCCGGGGAAACCCTGGAGGTGGTGGAGCGGGCGGTGGAACTCGAGGTGCCGGTGGTGGCCATCACCGATCTGCCCCTGAGCCCCCTGGCCCGCTTGGGCCGCGTGATCCTGCCGGTCGAAGATGCCGAGGTGCAGGGGGTGCGGGGCCTGCCGGCGGCGATGAGCGCCGCTTCCGCCCTGGTGCTGGCCCTCGGACGCAGACTGGTGGCGGACTCGGGCTCGGCGGCGGCGCCGGAAACGAAGAACGCCCGTTCCACCACTTGATCATTTCTGGAACGCATGTTTCAACACCGGCGCGCAGCATCGCACACCGGGAGGGAAGCCGTGACCGACAGCTCGAGACCGCTCGACGTGGTCTGCATCGGTCGATCCTCCGTCGATCTCTACGGCGAGCAGGTGGGCGGCCGGCTCGAGGACATGACGAGTTTCGCGAAGTACGTCGGCGGCTGTCCGACCAACATCGCCGTGGGGTCGGCTCGGCTCGGCCTGCGCTCCGGGCTGATCACGCGGGTCGGCGACGAGCACATGGGGCGCTTTCTGCGCGAGCAGCTCGAGCGCGAAGGCGTCGACACCCGCGGCGTGATCACCGATCCCGGACGGCTCACCGCCCTCGTCATCCTCGGCATCCGCGACAAGCATCATTTCCCGCTGATCTTCTATCGCGAGAACTGCGCCGATGCGGCGCTGGACGAGGCGGACATCGAGGAGGACTACATCGCCTCGGCACGGGCGGTGGTGGTCACCGGCACCCATTTCAGCCGCCCCAATCTCGACGCTGCTTCCAGGAAGGCGATGCGCCTCGCCCGCCGTCACGGCGGCCGCGTTATTCTCGACATCGACTATCGGCCGGTGCTGTGGGGGCTCACCGGTCACGGGCTGGGCGAGGAACGCTTCGTCGCCGACGACCGCGTGACCGCCCATCTCCAGAGCATCGTGCCCCACTGCGACGTGGTGGTGGGGACCGAGGAGGAGATCCACATCGCCGGCGGCACCACCGACACCCTCGCCGCCCTGCGGCGGCTGCGCGAATGCGCGCCGGCGGCGCTCATCGTCGTCAAGCGGGGACCGATGGGCTGCACCGCCTTTCCGGGAGCGATCCCGGACGATGTCGAGGAGGGGGTCCACGGCCCCGGCTTCCCGGTCGAGGTCTACAACGTGCTGGGTGCCGGCGACGCCTTCATGAGCGGCTTCCTGCGGGGATACCTGCGGGAGCTCCCGCTCGAGGACTGCCTGCGCTTCGCCAACGCCTGCGGTGCCTTCGCCGTGTCGCGTCACGGCTGCGCCCCCGCGGTGCCCAGCTGGACCGAGCTCGACTGGTTCCTGCGCCACGGCAGCCGCGAGCGGGAACTGCGCAGGGACCGCCGGCTGGAACACATCCACTGGGCCACCACGCGCAGCCGCGACTGGCCGCAGCTGCTGGCCTTCGCCGCCGATCATCGCAGCCAGTTCGAGGAGCTGGCGAGCCGCACCGGGCGCGGGGCGGCGGACATCGCCCGTTTCAAGGACTTGGCCCTCGAGGCCGCCGCCACCGTCGCCGCCGGCCGCAGCGATGCCGGTGTCCTGCTCGACGACCGCTACGCCGCCGACGCCCTCGCCCGGGCCACCGACCTCGGCTGCTGGATCGGCCGTCCCATCGAGGAGCCCGGCGCGGTGCCGCTGCGCTTCGACGCCGCACGGGATCTCGGCACCCGGTTGCGCGAATGGCCGGCCACCCACTGCGTCAAATGCCTCGTCTTCTACCACCCGGACGATCCCGAGACGTTGCGCTCGGTGCAGGAGGAGCGCGTGCTGGCGCTGTTCGAGGCCGCGCGCGGGACCGCCCACGAACTCCTGCTCGAGGTGATCCCCGACCGCTCCGAGGCTCCCGTCGACGGCGGGACCCTGGCCCGGACCCTGGCCCGCTTCTACGACATCGGCGTGCTGCCCGACTGGTGGAAGCTGCCCGATCCCGGCAGCGACGAGGCCTGGCGGGCCCTCGCCGCCGTGATCGGAGAGCGCGATCCCTGGTGTCGGGGGGTGCTGCTCCTCGGCCTCGACGCGCCGGAGGAGGCGCTGGCGGCGAGCTTCGCCCGGGCGGCGAAGCATTCCGTTTGCAAGGGCTTCGCCGTCGGCCGTACGATCTTCGGCAACGCCGCCGAGGGCTGGTTCCGGGGCGAGCTCGGGGACGCCGAGGCGATCGCCGACATGGCGGACCGGTACCGGCGGCTGATCGCGCTGTGGGAACGGGTGCGGGGATCCGGCGGCGCGGACTGAACCGGGGGAGGAGGAGATGGCCGAACTGCTGTTGAAGAACCGGGCACCGGACGCGGACGGCCTCGTCCACCGCGTGACCCCGGAAAGCGCGGGCTGGGAACATGTCGGCTTCGAACTCTGGAAGCTGGAGCCCGGCCAGCGCCTCGTGCAGCCCGCCGACGATCGCGAACGCTGCCTCGTTCTCGTCGCCGGCCGCGCCGATATCGCCACCGAGGGGCGGAGCTGGGAGGATCTCGGCGAGCGCACGAGCCCGTTCGAGGACCGCAATCCCTACGCGGTCTACCTGCCGGGCGGCTACGGTTTCGAGCTCCGGGCCACCGCGGCGCTCGAACTCGCGGTCTGCTCGGCCCCGGGCGGTGGTGCCCACGCGCCGCGTCTGATCCGCCCGGAGGACATCGCCCGCAGCACCCGGGGCACCGGAACCAACACCCGGCACATCCGCGATATCCTGCCGGAGACGGAGCCCGCCCACAGTCTGCTGGTCGTCGAGGTGATCACGCCCGGCGGCCACTGGTCGAGCTATCCCTCCCACAAGCACGACACCGAGAATCTGCCCGAGGAATCCCGGCTCGAGGAAACCTACTATCACCGCATCCGGCCGTCGCAGGGCTTCGCCTTCCAGCGCGTCTACACCGACGACCGCTCCCTCGACGTCTCGATGGCGGTGGAGGACGGCGACCTCGTGATGGTGCCCAGGGGCTACCATCCCTGCGCCGCCGCGCACGGCTACGATCTTTACTATCTCAACGTCATGGCCGGCCCGAAACGGGTCTGGCGCTTCTACACCGAACCCGCCCACCGCTGGCTGCTCGGGGGCTAGCGGGAAAAAAACGGGCGGTGCTCGTCACCGCCCCCATGCTCCTCGTGCCCCAAGTCAGCCGGCACTTCCCTTCCGAAATCGCGCAGGTCCGAACCAATACGCGGCGTACCCACCCGCGGAGCCTGCGGCATCGCGCAAATCGCGGCGCCTACCGGCGCTCGCATCTTCCTCCGCGAGCGTACGCTCGTTAAAATCGAGAGCATTCTCGGTTTTCGCCGGGAGCTGTCCATGGCGCGGATCGGGCGTTCGGCCGGCCGCCCGAAGGATGCCCGGATCGCGCCCGTCACCCCGATGCGCGAAACTGGTATACGCAACCATGCGATCCGCGCCGCCGGTGGGGGGAGGCTTGATGGCGAAGACTCTCGGGCAGGCCCTGCGTGAACGGCGCATTCGTCTCGGCGATACCCAGGAGACCGCCGCCGAGAAGATCGGCTGCGACATCGCCACCTTGGGTCGCTGGGAGCGGCACCGCGCCCGTGTGCTCTCCTGCCGCGAGGCGCTGCAGAGCTATCTCGGCTGCAGCCGTCGCGTCTTCGAGGAACTGCTGGTCGCCCAGGCGGAGTCGGTGGAGTATCGCAATCGCCACCGGGTCGGAGGGCGTCACCGCACGTCGCACGGGACGGCCGGGGTGCCCGGGAGCGCGCGCGGCGGCGAGATGGCGATTCTCGATCTCGACGG
>JALUAG010000006.1 GCA_027045875.1 Alphaproteobacteria bacterium
CCCGCGGCGCACGATGGGGCGACCCTAGCCGCGGGTGAGTGCCGCGAAATCGTCCATCAGGTCGTGGGTCACCGGTCCGAGCTGGTAGTTGCGGTCCTCGATCGCCCGCACCGGCGTGATCTCGGCGGCGGTGCCGGTGACGAAGATCTCCTGGGCGTGTTCCAGCTCTTCCGGCAGGATGTGGCGTTCGATCACCGGGATGCCGCGCTTTTCCGCGAGCTCGATCACGGTGCGGCGGGTGATGCCGTTGAGGAAGCAGTCGGCGATCGGCGTGTGCAGACTGCCGTTCATGACGAGGAAGATGTTGGCGCCCGTCGTTTCCGCCACGTAGCCCCGGTAGTCGAGCATAAGCGCGTCGGCGAAGCCCTTGGCCTCGGCCGCATGCTTGCTCAGGGTGCAGATCATGTAGAGACCGGCCGCCTTGCTGTGCACCGGCGCGGTCTCCGGCGAGGGGCGGCGGAAGATGGCATGGGTCAGCCGCAGTTCCGGATAGTAGGCGCCCCACTCCCAGACGGCGATGGCGACGTGGATGCGCGTGTTCTGGGCGGACACGCCCATCTGCTCCGAACCGCGCCAGGCCACCGGCCGCACGTAGCAGTCCGACAGGCCGTTGGCGGCGATGGTCTCCATCGTCGCCCGGTCGAGCTCCTCGCGGCTGTAGGGGATCTCGAAGCCCAGCAGCCGCCCGCTGTCGATCAGGCGCTGGCTGTGTTCCTCGAGCTTGAACACCTTGCCGCCGTAGGCCCGCTCCCCCTCGAAGACGCAGCTCGCATAGTGGAGCCCGTGGGAAAGCACGTGCAGGCGCGCATCCTTCCAGGGCACCAGCTCCCCGTCCATCCAGATCTGGCCATCGCGCGCGTCGAAGGGGATCAGCTCGCCCATCTGGGTGCCTCCGAGGAGAACGTATCGGCCTGAAGATTCGAGGCGTTACGGGATTGCGATGGCTAACATCGCCTTCCATATGTGTCAACGAACCGGACTCGGTTGGCAGGTGGGACATGGCGACGCTCAGTCCGCTCTTCTTGCGGGACGACGAGCTGGAGCAGGCGCTCCAGCTCTTCTGGCTGGCCGAGCGCGATCTGATGGAGGCGGGCGCCCGCATCCTGGAGCGGCGGAATCTCGCCGTGCTCGACTATCTGATCCTGTTCTTCCTGCTGCGACGACCGGACAGCACGCTGGCGGAACTCTGCATCCTGACCGGCGCCAGCAAGCAGAGCCTTTCGCGGCACGTCGCCAAGCTGCGGGCCGCCGGCTATGTGGGGGCGGGCAGCGCGCGCGGTGACCGGCGCGCGAAGCCGCTGCGTCTCACGGAGGCGGGCCGCGAGCTGCTGGCCCCGGCGATCGCCGCCCAGAAGCGGCATCTGAGCCGGATCTTCCGCGATCTCGGCGCACCGGCGGTGGAGGGGTTCCTGCGCGTGCTCGCCGGCCTCGCCGAGGCGCGCACGCGGCGGCTGCTGCCGGGCGCCAGCTTCTGAGCACCGGCGGAACGCGGGGATGGACGGCACGGCCCACATCCTCGTGGTGGACGACGATCGCCGCCTGCGCGAGCTGCTGCGACGCTATCTGATGCAGCACGGCTATGCCGTCAGTCTGGCCGCCGACGTGGCCGAAGCGCGGCGGCTGCTCGAGGCCTTCGCCTACGACCTGCTGGTCCTCGATCTCATGCTGCCGGACGAGGACGGTCTCGATCTCGCGGCCGAGCTGCGCCGGCGGAGCGACGTTCCCATCCTGCTGCTGACGGCCCGCGGCGAGCCCGAGGAGCGGATCGCCGGGCTGGAGGCGGGGGCCGACGACTACGTCGTGAAACCCTTCGAGCCGCGCGAGCTGCTGTTGCGCATCGCCACCGTGCTGCGCCGGACGGGGCGGCGCGGCGGCGGCACGGTTCGCTTCGGGCCGTTCCTGTTCGATCTCGACAGCCAGGAACTGCGGCGCGATGGTGAGGTCGTGCGGCTGACCAGCGTCGAGGCCTCGCTGCTCGCGATCCTCGCGCGGGAGCCCGGGCGGCCGATGGCGCGCAGCGAACTCGCACGGCGCAGCCGGATCAGCGGGTCCGACCGCGCGGTGGACGTGCAGATGGCGCGGCTCCGGCGCAAGATCGAGAGCAACCCCCGCGTTCCCCGCTATCTCGTGACCCTGCGCGGCGAGGGCTACGCGCTGCGGACCGATCCATGAGAAACCCGCTCACCCGCCTGTCGCGGCTCCTCAACCGGACGATCGTCCCGCGCTCCCTGTTCCTGCGCTCGATGCTGATCATCGTGCTGCCGCTGGTGATCCTCCAGCTGGTGCTGACGGTGATCTTCTACAACCGGCACTGGGACACGGTGACCCGCTGGCTGGCGGCCGGCGTGGCCGGGGACGTGGCGCTGACCATCGAGCTCCTGGAACAGGCCGCGGGACCGGAGGAGCGGGCGGTCATTCTGGACCGCGTACGCAGGCATACCGATCTCGCCGTCTCCTTCGAGCCCGGCGGCGATCTCGAGGCGGCCGCCGCGAGCATCGGCATCGACACCGGCCGCGGCCTGCTCGTCCATATCGACAACAAGATCATCGAGGCCTTCGCCGAGAAGCTCGGCCATCCCTTCACCGTCGATCTGCGCTCCGCCTGGCCCGCCCGGGTGGTGGTCTACGTCCAGCTCGAGGAGGGGCTGCTGCGGGTGCTCGCCCCGCGCAAGCGGGTGACCACCACCACCACGGGTCTGCTGCTCGCCTGGATGGTCGGGGCCTCGGCGATCCTCGTGGTCATCGCCATCTACTTCATGAACCTCCAGATCCGGCCCATCCGGCAGCTGTCGCGGGCCATGGACAGTTTCGGCAAGGGACGGGACGTGGGCGATTTCGCGCCCCGCGGCCCGCTGGAGATCCGCAAGGCGGCCCGCGCCTTCAACGCCATGCGCCGCCGCATCCTGCGCTTCGTCGGCCAGCGCACGGAGATGCTGGCCGCCATCAGCCACGATCTGCGCACCCCGCTCACCCGCATGAAGCTCGAGCTCGAGCTCCTCGGAGGCGAGCGCGACCCGGCACTGGCCGATGTGCGCGGCGATGTCGAGGAGATGCAGCGGCTGATCGAAACCTATCTCGACTTCGCCCGCGGCGAGGGACGGGAGGGCTTCGAGCTCGTGGACATCGGGGAGCTCCTGCAGGGGGTGTGCGAGCGCAAGCTCGGCAACGGGGTGGAGATCGACGTCGACGCCCCGCGCGGCATGCGGTTGCCGCTGCGGCCGGTGGCTTTTCGGCGCTGCCTCACCAATCTGATCGACAACGCCTGCCGCCACGGCCGCCATGTGCGGGTGCGCGCCCGCCGGCGGCAGGAGGAGTTCGAGATCGCGGTCGAGGACGACGGGCCCGGGATCCCGGAGAGCGAGCGGGAACGGGTGTTCCAACCCTTCTACCGGCTGGACCGGGCGCGCCGCACCCAGACCGGCGGTTCCGGTCTCGGGCTCACCATCGCCCGCGACATCGTGCTCGCCCACGGCGGTACCCTCCAGCTCGAGGAGGCGCCCTCGGGAGGCCTGCGGGCGGTCATCCGCCTGCCGCGCTGAGGGCGCTCTCCTGGCCGGCGATCAGGGCGTCCAGCGCCCGGCGCTGCTCGTGCATGGCGAGGAACGCGCGATAGTCGCGGTCGTGGCGGGCGCGCGTCGCCGGGTCGGGGTCCCGCACGGCTCCCGGCCAGCGCATGGCCTTCGCCGCCGCGGCCAGGTCCGGGTGGAGGCCGGCCGCCCGGGCGGCGGCGACGGCCGTACCGAGCAGCACCGGATCCTGCTCGCCGGGCGTGATCACCCGGCAGCCGGTGGCGTCGGCGTAGAACTCCATGAGCAGCGGATTGCGGGTATGGCCGCCGGCCAGATGGAGGGTGTCGATGGCGTAGCCCTCGCGGTTCAGCGCCTCGATGACGTGGCGGGTGCCGAGGGCGACGGCGAGGGCCGTGCGGTAGTAGAGGCGACACAGGGCGTCGAAGGAGTGATCGAGGGCGAGGCCGCTTATCACGCCGAGGGCGTGGGGATCGGCGAGGGGCGAGCGGTTGCCGTGGAAGTCGGGCAGCACGTGGAGCCGGGGCGCCAGATCCTCTCCCTCCTCGCGGCGCAATTCCTCGATGCGGGCGAGGACGCGGGCGTGGGCGTCCTCGCCGAGGGCGGCACCGGCGGCGGTCCAGGCGATCATGTGATCGAGCAGGGCACCGGTGGCGGGCTGGCCGCCCTCGTTGAGCCAGAGATCGGGCAGCACCACGCCGTAGTAGGGTCCCCACACTCCGAACACCTGCCGGGGCTCGGGGCTCATCGCCATGTGGCAGGTGGAGGTGCCGGCGATGAGGGCGAGATGGCGGTCGAGCGCCTCGGGCCGTTCGGGAGCGATGCCGCCCAGGAGCCCGAGGGCGCCGGCATGGGCGTCGATCAGCCCGGCGCCGACCCGGCAGCCGGTGGTCAGGCCGAGCGCCGCTGCCGCCTTCCCGGTGAGGGGGCCGAGATCCGCCCCGACGGGCGTCGCCCGCTCGGGGAGATCCGCCCGTTCGATCATCTCGGGGATCCCGACCTCGGCCAGGAAATCCCGCTGCCAGCCGGGCGAACGGTGGGCGAGATAGGTCCATTTGCAGGTCAGGGTGCACTGCGAACGGGCGTTGTTGCCGGTCGCCTTCCAGCCGAGATAGTCGGCGAGATCGAACACCCGGGCGGTCGCTTCCCAGCGCTCCGGCAGATGGTGCTTGACCCACATGAGCTTGGGCACCGCCATCTCCGGCGACATCACGCCGCCCACGTGACGCAGCACCCGGTGGCCGGTGGCGGTACAGCGTTCGGCTTCGGCGATGGCGCGATGGTCCATCCAGACGAGGACGTTCCAGCGCTCCTCCCCGCTCTCGGAGATGGAGACCGGACGGTCCGCGGCGTCGAGGAAGACGAGGGTGCAGGAGGTGGCGTCGAAGGCGAGACCCCGCACCGCCCCGGGCGCGACGCCGGCCGCCTCGCGCGCGCCCCGGACCGCCTCGCAGACCGCGCGCCAGATCTCCTCGCCGTCCTGTTCGGCCCGCTCGGCGGCGGGGCGGGCGAGGGTGATGGGAGAGATCCGTCGGGCCAGGAGCTCGCCCTCGGCGGTGAACAGGCCCGCGCGCACGCTCGCCGTGCCGACATCGACCGCGATCAGCATCGTCATCTTCGCCTCCCTCTCGGCCCCCCCGACGTTCGGGAAAAGTGGGACCGCGGTCAAGGCGAGGGCTGGAGCGCGGTGCCCGCCGCGCGCGGCCGCGGCGCGCCCGCGAGGTGACCGCGAACCGCCGCCTGCAGGGCGAGCAGACGGGCGAATTCGGCCAGGGCCCGGGCGGCGGCGAAGGCCCGCAGATCGCCGATCCAGGCGGCCAGCGCCAGAGCCGGCAGGAGCACGGCCAACATCGCGAGATTGCCGGCCAGCACCCGTCGCTCCCGTCCCACCGCGGCGAGCGTGCCCTGCAGCACCGTCGTGAGGTGCTGGAGGAGGAACCAGGGCAGCAGCCACAGCAGCAGCGAGGGCGTGAGACCGTAGGCCGGACCGAAGGCGAGGGGCACGAGCCAGGGGGCGAGGAGGACCATGGCGAGGCCCAGCGCGAGCGCCGTGCCGAGGACGACACGGAGCTCGCCGCGCAGACGCGATCCGAACCCCGGCGCGGCCGCGAGGGCGCTCATCCGGGCGAGGGCGAGCTGACCGGCGGCATTGGCGAACACCAGCCCGGCCATGGCGATGGCGTGGGCGAGGTAGAACTGGCCGGCCGCCACCGCGCCCAGGACCAGCCCGGCGACCAGGAGATCGAGGGTGTACTGGGCCTGGCTGGTGAGGCTCACGACGCAGAGCGGCAGGCCGCGACGCAGCAGGCCGTGCCCGCTGCGGCCGGCGCCGGAAGCCGCGCGCGGCAGGAGCCGCAGGGCCGGAAGCGAGACCGCGGCGGCCAGCGTCCAGGCCGCCAGATAGGCGATCGCGAGACCTCGGAGCCCGCCGTCCGCGGCCCACCAGAGGGCGAGCAGGGCGAGATAGGCGACCGGCCGCATGAGGAAGAGCAACGAGGCGAGGCCGGGCCGCTCCCGGGCGAGCGGGATCCAGTCGAACTGGACCGCGGCCGGGAGCAGGCTCGCGAAGAGGAGGACGACGGCCGGCAGCAGGGCGGGCAGCGCGAAGGCGGTGACCGTCGCGCCGACCGCGAGGAAAGCGAGGGCCGCGGCCGTCCGCAGGCGGAGATAGGGGGCGAGCAGGGCACGGGCGCGGGCGGGCGAGGCCCCCGCCTCGGCCGTCACTACCGAGCGGAGACCGAGCTCGGCCCCCTGGAGGGCGTAGCCGTGGACGGCCAGCAGCAGGGACCAGAGGCCGAATTCGTAGGGCGCAAGTTGGCGGGCGAGCAGGGTGACGGCAGCGAAACCGCAGAGGGCGGCGACCGCCCGTGCACCGCCGAGGAACGCGAGGCCCGAAAGACGTCGCCAGAGGGAGGCGAGGAACGGTTTCGGCCGCACCCCCCTCAGCCCGCCTGGAGCTCGCGGTAGAGATGCAGCACCCGCTCCATGATGTGCCGTTCGGCGAGACTGTCGAGGCGGGTCGAACGGCGGCACCGTCCCTCCTCGATGAGGCGGCTGGCCCGCCGCACGGCCGCCGCCAGCGCCCGCGGATCGGCCTCGGCGACGAAGCCCGTCGCCCCCTCCTCGATCCAGTCCCGCACGTCGCCGACGTCGGTGGTGACCACCGGCCGGATGGCGGCCAGGGCCTCCTTGACCACCGTCGGCGAGGCCTCGTAGCGGCTGGTCAGCAGCAGGATGCCGTGGGCGGCGTAGAGCTCGACCACCCGGTCGTGGGGCACGCGGCCGAGCCAGCGCACGGCGTGGGCGGCGGGGCTGCGGGCGATGCGTCGCATGAGCTGGCGCGCTTCCTCGCCGTCGCCGACGATGGTGAGCGTGTAGGGTTCGCCGGCTTCGCGCAGCCGTTCGAGGGTGGCGAGGGCGAGGCCGACGTTCTTCTGATGGCTGAGACGGCCCAGGAAGAGCAGGCGGTGGGAGAGCTCGCGCGGCGGCGGCGCGGCCGGCCGGGAGGCGAACAGGGCGGCGTCGAAGGCGGCCGGGATGACCTCGGCGCGGGCGAAGGGTTCCGCCGCCACCAGCCGCTCGAGCTCGCCGCGGTCGCGTCCGCTCACGCAGACGAGGGCGTCCGCGCGGCGCACCGCCCGTCGTTCCAGAGCGAGCATGAGCCGGCGCAGCGGTGCGGCGAGACGGCCGAGACGGCCCTCGAGCACCCGACCGCTGACATTGTGGTAGCTGATCACCACCCGGCCGCGGCCGGGGCACAGCAGGTACTTGGGCCAGGCCGCGTAGTTGCGGTGGAAATGGAACACGTCCTCGGCGGCGAAGCGGTGCCGGTTGCGCCAGAACCAGCGCCACAGCCCGATGTAGAAGAGGGGAAAGGCGGCGCCCTCGGAGACGTATTCGACATGGGGCGCCCGGCGGTGTCGCTGGAGGCGGGCGGCCACCAGCCGGAAGGGCAGGCCGGACTTGAGGAGCGCCCGGTGCAGGGCGCGGAAATGCTCGGCACCGCCGCCCTGATCCTGGGCCAGGGGATCGTTGTTGTAGAAGACGTAGATCATGCCGCGCTGTCCTCCCGCGCGGCGACGGTCTCGCCCAGCAGGCCACGCAGGCCGCGCAGGGTCTCGCCGAGGCTGCCGGCATTGTCGATCACCGGCAGGTCGTGCTCCCGCGCCAGCCGCTCGTAGAGGAGCCGACGCGCACGATCGCGGCCGTCGAGGAGGACGTCCGGACGGTCCCGGGCGACGAGCGCCGCCGGACGGGTGACCAGGGCCACGAGCCGCGGCTCCGGCAGGAGCGCGAGCAGCAGGGGGGCGATGCGGCGGAAGACGAAATCGGGGCGGCCGGAATCGAGGGCGAGATCGACGATGGTGTCGTAGACCGAGCGATCGGCGAGCAGGAGGCCCCGTCGCAGACGGAACCGCAGCAGGATGTCGAGGATCTGGTCGAGGGTCTGGAGGCCGAGGAACAGATGGGCCAGCAGAGGGCTGGCGGTGAAGTCGCGGATCCCCACCACGGTGCCGTCCCGGTGCAGCCGCCGGCAGTGGCCGGTCAGATGCATGAGGGCGAGAAAGGGCCGCGAGAGATAGTTGCGATAGCGGCTCCACACCCGTCGCGGCTCGCGCCCGCCGCCCCGGAGCTCGCGGGCGAGGGCGTCGGCGAGGGTGGTCTTGCCGACGCCGTCGGTGCCGCAGAGGGCGATCAGCCGCAGCGGCGGTTCGCCGATCGCGGGCGGTTCCGCCAGCAGCGGCGCGGTGGCGGCCCGCCAGTCGGCGAAGCGGGGGGCGATGTTGGGGCGGCGGGCCGGGGCGCGGAGGTGCTCGAGCACCGCCGGCGTCAGATCCCGCGGCCGATCGACCACGGTGGCGCCGAGGCGCCTGCCGTAGTCGCCGATGCCCGGCCGGTCGAGCAGGATCACCGGCCGGCCGGTGGAGGCCGCTTCGACGACGACGAGCGGCACCTCCGAGATGGGCGCGAGGAAGGGCAGCAGGAAGATGTCGCAGGCGGCGAGCCGACGACCCAGGCTTTCGCCGTCGAGATGGCTCGCCTCGACGGTGATGCGACGCCGCCAGCGGCTGCGCGCGATCCGCCGCCGCAGGGCGGCCAGGGGCAGGGGATCGTCGGGGCGCAGGAACATCGCGAGCCGCAGATCGGCGCCGCGGGCGCAGGCCCGTTCGAAGGTCTCGAGCGCGAGCCAGGCGCCCCGGGCGGCGAGGGGCGGGCCGAAGTAGGCGAGGGTCCGCGGCCGCCCGCCGGTGACCGTCGGCTGCGGGATCGCCCGTGCGAGCTGGGGCACCAGCAGATTGCCCCGCGGCAGCCCCGAGCGGTGGAGCCGCTCGCGGGTGGTGGGGCTCAGATAGACGAGACCGGCGAGCCCGCTCCGCTTCACCGCCCGGCGCAGGAGCGCCCCCGGCAGCAGGGCGTTGGCGAGCGGGCGCAACAGATAGCGCCGCTCCCGCCACAGAGCGGCGGGCCCCACGGAGAGGATCTCGGACGGGCGCAGTCGCGGGCTCGCGAGAATGTAGTAGACGGGCGCACCGAGCCGCAGCCGGCGCAGCCGCGCGAGCTCGAGCAGACCGCCGACCACGAACACCCGTTCGGGACGCAAGCCGCGGGCGATCACCCGGACATCCACCGAAGGCAGGCCGCGGTGCAAGAGCCGCGGCACGCGAAGAACGGTGTAGCCCGGGCGCCGGGGCGGGTTGTCGGCGTCGGTGACCAGCGTCACGCGATAGCCGTGGGCACGCAGCCCGAGGGCGAGGCCGTGGGTCGTGTACCACGGCTGGCGGCCGAGACGGTCGCCGTCGAAGCCGAAGCACAGCAGGAGTGCCTGCCGGGGCTCGCGGGATGGGGCGGACGAAGGCGCGGGCGTCATGCCGCCTCCCGGAACAGGCCGCCGTAGAGATCGAGCAGGCGGCCGGCGAGGACCTCCCAGTCGAAGTCGCGCTCGACCAGCGCCCGCGCGGCGGCGACCCGCAAGGCCGTGAGCCCGGGGGTCGCGAACAGCCGGTCGACGGCGGCGGCGATGGCCTCGGGGTCGGGCTCGGCGACCAGCAGGGGCGGGCGCGGCGGCAGCTCCTCGAGGGCACCGATGGGGGTGGTGACCACCGGCGTGCCGCAGGCCATGGCCTCGAGCAGCACCAGGGGAAAGCCCTCGTAGTCGGCGGGGTGGACGAGGCAGGCGGCGCGCCGCAGCCATGCCCGCACCCCGGCGCGGCCGGCGAAGCCCGGCAGGAGGACGCGGTCCGCGATGCCCAGCGCCTCGGCCCGCCGCAGGAGCCGGGCGCGGAGCGGGCCTTCGCCCAGGAGCACGAGGGTGAGATCCGGCCGGCCGAGCCGGGCGAAGGCTTCGAGCAGGCGGCGAAGCCCCTTGCGGTAGCCGAGACGCCCCACGTAGAGCAGCAGCGGTTCCCGTCGTTCGAGGGGCACGAAGTCGAAGAAGCGGGTGTCGACACCGTTCGGCAGCACCACCGGCCGGCGGCCATGGAGCCGGTAGTGCGCCGCCAGTTCCCGCGCCACCCGGCGGGAGACGGTGAGCAGGAGATCGGCGCGGTCGAGATGCCACTGCTCGTAGCCGCGGCTGAGCAGCCGCGCGTTGGCGCGCATCAGTAAGGGGCGGAGGCCGCCTTCGCGGATCGCCGCGGTGTCGGTGAGCATCGGCGTGTGGACGGTGACGGCGCGCGGCAGCGGCGTGTGCAGCGGCGGCAGCAGCGGCAGGTGGAAATGGACGAGATCGAAACGGCGGGCGTTGCGGGCGAGCCAGCCTTCGAGCAGCGGCCGGACGAGGCGGTGGTGGAAGGGCTTGAGGCGCGGAAAGGGACAGAGCGTGTAGCGGATGCCGTCGTGGACGCCCGCCTCCCAGCCGAGGAGGCGGCGGCCGCGCGCCAGGATCTCGACGGCGATGCCGCGGTGCCGCAGGGCCCGCGCGAGGCCGGCCAGATGGCCGCCGATGCCTTCGCGCGGCGGAAAGCCGACGTTGGTGACGAAGAGGACGCGCATCGCGGACCTCAGGCGGGTAGCCCCGCCGCTAGGCGCCGCGCGGGTGGCCGCAGCCAGAAGAAGTCCTGGCCGCTCAGCCGCCGTCGCAGGGCCTCGGGCAGGAACGGGCCGAGGGTTCCGAGCCGGTAGCCGGCGTAGCGCAGGGCGGTATGGAGGAGGCCGTAGGGCAGCCAGGCGGGATGATGGCGCAGGAGATGGGCGGTGAGCCCGGAGAGATAGGCGAGGCCACGGCGCTCGTCGCTGCCGTGGGCGAGAAGAAGGTCAGCGTGCAGGCGGCGCGTCATGCCGATGTCGAACTGGCGGCGGAAATCGCCCAGCAGGCTCGCGGGATGGGAATGGATCACCGTCGCCTCGGCCACGTAGGCGATCCGCTGCCCCCGCTCCAGGAGCCTCACGGCGGCCACGGTCTCCTCGCTCACCAGGGTGGGCGGAAAGCCGCCGACGGCGTCCAGCGCGGCCTGCGACCAGGCGGCACAGGCGTTGGAGCAGAAATGGGTGGCGCTGCCGAGCCGCGGCCAGTCGGCGGCGCTGCGGATCTCGCTCCGCTCCGGAAAGCTGAAGGCGCGGCCGTAGCGGGCCACCGGGTCGGCGTCCGGGGCGGCGAGCTGGCGGGCGTAGGCGACCGCCGCCCGGCCCTCGGCGACGGGGGCCACCAGCTGCTCGAGAACGCGGGCGGAGGTCGGGCGGACGTCGGGGCTCATCATGACCACGATCTCGGTGCCGAGACGCTTCCTGGCCGCTTCCCGGGTGTGGCCGTGATTGAAGCTCTCGCGGGGGATCTCCCAGGTCTCGGCGCCGAGCTCGCGGGCGAGCGCCACCGTGCCGTCCCGGGAACCGCTGTCGACCACGAGCACCCGGGGGCGCAGCGGCGAGGCGAGGAGCGGTGGCAGGCAGCCGGGCAGGAGGTGACGCGCGCGATAGGTGACGATCACCACGCCGATCGAGGGGCTCACGGAAGGGCGGGCGGCGACGGACATGCTGGGTTGCTCCCGGAAAGGATCAGCGGGCGAGGGCCGGGGCGGGCCGTGCCCGGTCGAGGAGGCTGCCGCGATACCAGTGGGCGAGACGGTCCCAGGAGGTGGCGAAGTCCCAGCCGGGCACCAGCGCGGGGAGGGGATCGGTGTTGACCCGCACCCGTGGTTCTCCTGCGGGTTCCGGGCGGCGGCATCGCCGGAAGCGGCAGGGCAGCCCGAGACGTGGCCGCATGGCGGCAGCGAAACGCTCCGCGAAGGCCACGAGCGGTTCCGCGAAGCAGCTCGGGTTGAGGCGCCGGATGCCGGGGCGTGCCGGCAGGGACAGGGCGAAGCGGGCGTAGGCCTCGGCGAGAAGATCGACCGGCGCGTGGTCGCGGACGAGATCGGGCTGGCGCAGAAGGGGCGTCTCCCCGGCCAGCCAGGCGCGCGCCAGGCTCGAGCAGAGGTTGGGCTTTTCGAGCGGGCCGAAGGGATTGCCGAGGGTGAACTTGCCGAGGGTGAGACCGCGGCTCTCGGCGGCGAAGCGGATCGCGTGCCAGGTCAGGGTCTTGGACAGGCCGTAGGGATTGAAGGCGCGCAGCGGCCGCTCGCCCTGGCCCTCGTCGGCCTCGAACAGGCTGCCGGTGACCAGCAGCGCCACCCGCCCGCCGCGCAGCAGCCGGTCGAGGACCGCATCCAGCGCGCGGGTGTTGGCGGCCAGCGCGGCGATCGGATCGAAGGCGGGATCGCGGTGGTCGCCCACCTCGGCACCGTGCAGGGCCAGCAGGTCGAAGGGGCCGCGGCGCTGCAGGAGGGCGAGGAAGCGGGGGCTGCCGAAGGCGCAGCCGGTGTGGATCTCGACCCCCTCGCCGAGCATCGCGAGGCGGGCGCGCTGCACGGCCGACCAGCCTTCCGGGGTGCCGCGACAGGCGAGCACCAGCTCGCCACCACGGGCGCGGAGCGCTCGGGCGAACCAGGCCCCGGTGAAGGAACTCGCGCCGGTGAACAGGATCCGCATCAGGCCGCCAGATGCCAGGCCGGATCGAAATCCGGATGGTTGCGGTCGCGCTCGGAGATCACCTCCGGCGGGAAGGGCCAGGGGATGGCGAAGGCGGGATCGTTCCAGCGCACGCCCCGTTCGCGCGCGGGGTCGTAGGCGGCGGAGACGAAGTAGAGGACCAGCGCCTCGGCGGTCAGGGTGAGGAAGCCGTGGGCGCAGCCCGGCGGCACCACCATCGCCGTGCCGTCGCCGTCGCCGAGCTCGGCGGCGAAGCTCTTGCGGAAGGTGGGCGAATCCGGCCGCAGGTCGAGCACCACGTCGTGGACGCGTCCCCGGAGGCAGCGTACGATCTTGGTCTCGGCGCTGGGCGGGAGCTGGTAGTGGAGGCCGCGCAGGGTGCCGCGCCGGCGGCTGTGGGAGAGGTTGGCCTGGCTGACCTCGCTCTCGACCCCGAGTCGCGCGAGCTCGTGGCGGCAGAAGCAGCGTGCGAAGAAGCCGCGCTCGTCGCGCCGCGGCGGCAGCCGGATCAGGAACACGCCGGGCATGGGGTGTTCGACGAGCTGGAGTCCGCCGGCGCCGGCGACGATCACGTCTTCCACGGTGCCGCTCCGCTTTCCCAGAGACCGCACAACCGCTCGCGGTCCTTCGGCGTGTCCAGACAGGACCAGAAACCCTCGTGGCGGTAGACGCGCAGACCACCGTCGGCCGCCAGACGGGCGAGGGGTTCGCCCTCCAGCACGCAGTCCTCGTCGCAGGAGAGATAGTCGAGGAAGCCGCGACGGAAGAGGAAGAAGCCGCCGTTCACCCAGCCGTCGCCGGTGACCGGCTTCTCGGCGAAGGCCGCCACCCGGTCCTCCCGCAGCTGCAGGCGACCGAACTGGGACGGCGGATTGACGGCGAGCACCGTGCCCAGCGCGCCGTGGTCGAGATGGTAGCGGAACTCCTCCTCGAGATCGGCGTCGGTGAGCCCGTCGCCGTAGGTCACGGCGAAATGTTCGGCATCGCCGAGATAGCGCGCGGCGGCGCGGGCCACCCGGGCGCCGGTCATGGCGTGCAGGCCGGTATGGGCGACCGTGATCTCCCAGTCGGGCACGTAGTCCGACTGGTGGTAGGAGATCGAACGCTGGCGGAGATCGAGGGTGAAGTCGTTGAAGAAGGCGGGCAGCATCATGAAGTAGCTGGCGAGAGCCTCGGCGCGGTAGCCCGCGCAGAGGACGAAGCGGCGGAAGCCGAAACGGGCGTACCAGCCCATGATGTGAATCAGGAGGGGCCGGTCGCCGATCTCCAGCATGGGCTTCGGGCGATCGCCGGCACTGCCGTTGAGGCGGGTACCGAAACCGCCGCAGAGGACGAAGACGGGAACGTCACGCGGCGCCGGCATGGCGCATGTTCCCACCCGCTGCGGGCGCCTCCGCAACATCGGTCGGGGCGCGGAGGCGTTCGGTGTAGGACGCGATCTGCTCGAACAGCCAGCCGCCCTCGCCCGCCTCGACGAGGCCCCGGTAGCCGGCCACCGTCCAGGCGATGGTGGCCTGCGTGTCCAGTACCGTCCGCCAGCCGAGTTCGCGGAAGGCGCGCTCGGCGCAGAGCTGCTGGCGGGGCACCTCGACCCCGGCCGGCCGCGCGAGCGGGCGCCAGGCACCGCGGCCGAAGGCCTCCACGAAGCTGGAAGCGATGCGGGCCACCGGCCAGGCCGGCCGGTCCGAGGGCGGACCGAAATTCCAGCTGCCGGCGAAGCGCGCCGGTTCGCGGGCCAGCCGCTCGGCCAGGAGGAGGTAGCCGCGAACGGCGTCCAGCACGTGCTGCCAGGGACGCGAGAAGTCGGGATGGCGGATCTCCACCACCCGCCCCGCCGTGATCCCGCGCACCAGATCCGGTATCAGACGATGGGGGCTGAAATCGCCGCCGCCGACCACGTTGCCCGCCCGTGCGGCGGCGAGACCGATGCCATCATCGGGGGTGAGATAGCAGTGGCGATAGGCGGCGATCACGTGTTCCGCAGCCGCCTTGCTGGCGCTGTAGGGCTCTTCGCCGCCGAGGGGATCCTCCTCCCGGCAGCGGCCGCCGGGCTCGCGGTACACCTTGTCGCTGGTGACCGCCACCACCGCCCGCAGGTCGGGCGCCGCCCGCGCCGCCTCGAGCAGGTTCAGGGTACCCGTGACATTGGTGGTGAAGGTCTCGACCGGATCCTTGAGGGCGTCCAGAACGATGGGCCGACCGGCGAGATGGAACAGGATCTCGGGCCGCTCCCGGCGCATCACGGCGCGCAGGGCGGCAAGGTCGCGTATGTCCCCGATCCGCGAGGTCATGCGCCTCTCGAGGCCGACGGCCTCGAACAGCGGCGCGGCGTGGCCGGGCGGGAGCGCGTATCCCGTGACCTCGGCTCCGAGCTCGATGAGCCAGGAACAGAGCCAGATGCCCTTGAAGCCCGTGTGGCCGGTGACCAGGACCTTGCGGTTGAGCCAGAATGTCGGATCGGGAACCATACCGCCCTCCGGACACGGGGCTGAGCTATCTCGGGTTGTTGAACTTATGGTTGGTTTCAACTTATGCGCAATTTTTTGAAAAGGCAAGCGGGAGAAGAAAGCCCGGCCGCAGCGGAGATCGGCCGCTGCATCAAGCGCTTCGGCGCGGGCGTCGATCAACCCACGGGTGAGGCGCGGTCGGAGAGAGCCTAGGAATGTCCGCGGTGCTGGTGTTCCATCCGGACTATCGCCTGGCGGTCGCCGGATCCCGGCACTTCCCGTCCGATCGTGCGGCCCGGCTGCTGGCCGAACTCCGGCGGCGTGGCCTCGCCGCCCCGGAGCGACTCCGTTGTCCGCAGCCGGCACCGGCGGCCTGGCTCGCGCTCGCCCACGATCCGTCCTATGTCCGCGCGGTGCTCGACGGCGGGCTCGACGGCGTCTCCATCCGACGGCTCGGGCTGCGGCCGGACCGGACGCTTCTGCGCCGCGCCCTCGCCGCCGTCGGCGGCACGGTGCTGGCCGGCCGGCTCGCGCTCGCGGATGGTCTCGCCTGCAATCTCGCCGGCGGCGGCCATCACGCGAGCGCCGCAGCGCCGGCGGGCTTCTGCCTCTTCAACGACCTGGCGGTGGCAGTGCGGGTGCTGCGCGCACAGGGGCTGGTATCGCGGGTGCTGATCGTCGATCTCGACGTCCATCAGGGGGACGGTACCGCCGCCATCCTCGCCGGGGATCCCGGAGTGTACACGCTTTCCTTGCATTGCCGTACCAACTATCCGCTGCGGAAGACGCGGAGCAGCCTCGACGTGGAGCTCGAACCCGGGACCGGCGACCGGTTCTATCTCGCCGTCCTCGAACGCCTGCTGCCGCCCCTGCTGGCCCGTCTGCGGCCCGAACTCGTGTTCTACGACGCCGGGGTCGACGTGCACGGCGCGGACCCCTTCGGGCGGCTCGCGCTCTCCGACCGGGGGCTCCTGGCGCGCGACGCCTTCGTGCTGGCGAGCTGCCGCCGGGCCGGCGCGGCCGTGGCCACGGTCACCGGCGGCGGCTACGGCCCGTCCGGGGCGGTGGCGGCCCGCCATGCGCTGCTCTTCGAGGCGGCACGGCAGCTGGACGGGTGAACTGCCTCAGAGGTCGAAGATCTTTCCCGGGTTCAGGACGCCCGCGGGATCGAGCGCGCGCTTGATTACCTTCATGACCTCGAGCGCCGGTCCCGCCTCCTTGGCGAGGCTCGCCTTCTTTCCGATGCCTATGCCGTGCTCGCCGGTGCAGGTGCCGCCCACCGCCAGGGCCCGCGCCACCATGGCGTCGTTGAGACGCCGAACGGTCTCGTACTCCTCGGGCCGCGCGGGGTCGATCAGGAAGACGACGTGGAAGTTGCCGTCCCCCACATGGCCGAGAATGGGAGCGGGAATGCCGCTTCGCGCGATGTCCCGGCGGGTCTCGGCGATCACGGTGGCGAGGTGCGAGATGGGCACGCAGACGTCGGTGACCCAGGCGACGGCGCCGGGACGCAGGGCGAGGGCGGCGAAATAGGCGTCGTGGCGGGCCTGCCAGAGGCGGCTGCGCTCCTCGGCGAGCGTCGCCCAGCGGAAGGCCGAGCCGCCGTGCTCCCGGGCGATCTCGCCGGCGGTCTCGGCCTGCTCGCGGACCGCCTGTTCGCTGCCGTGGAACTCGTAGAAGAGGGTGGGACGCGGCTCCATCTCCGCGAGCTTCGCATGGACGATGCAGGCCCGCATCTGGAGCTCGTCGAGGAGCTCGATCCGGGCCACCGGTATCGCCGCCTGGATGGTCCGGATCACCGTCGCCACGGCGGCGTCCAGGCTCGGGAAGGCGCAGACGGCGGCGGCCGTCGCCTCGGGGATCGGCCACAGCCGCAGTCGCAGTTCGGTGATCACCCCGAGAGTTCCCTCCGAGCCAAGGAAGAGGGCCGTGAGATCGTAGCCGGCGGCCGATTTCCGGGCGGCGGAGCCGGTCCGGATCACCCGCCCGTCGGCGAGCACCACGGTGAGACCCATCACCGCGTCCCGCATCGTCCCGTAGCGCACCGCGTTGGTGCCCGAGGCGCGGGTCGCCGCCATGCCGCCGAGACTGGCGTCGGCACCGGGATCCACCGGGAAGAAGAGCCCGGTATCGCGGAGATGGTGGTCGAGCTGCTTGCGCGTGACGCCGGGTTCGACGCGGGCGCTCATGTCCTCGGGCGCCACCTCGAGGATGCGGTTCATGCGCGAGAGATCGAGGCAGACGCCGCCCTGCAGCGCGGCCACATGCCCCTCGAGCGAGGTCCCCGTGCCGTAGGGGATCACCGGCACCCCCGCCGCGTGACAGAGGCGCAGGATGCGGGCGACCTCGGCCGTGCTCTCGGGAAGCGCCACCGCCTCCGGCGGGTGGCATTCGGGGAAGGCCTCGCCGCGTCCGTGCTGCTCGCAGACCGTCCGGTTGCGGCTGAACCGCTCGCCCAGCAGGCGGGCGAGTTCGGCGAACGCCGCCTCGCGCCTGTGTTCCGCGTGACTCACCGAGGTCATCCCCTGTTCCGGTCGTGTCCGCCGCGCCCAATATGGCAAAGCGCGGGCGCCTCCACCAGAGGCGGGGCCCAGCGGGCAAACTCGTTCGCGAAGGCGGCAAAGCTTGCCGCCACGACGGCAGCCGCCGGGGCCGGCGGGTGTCCGGAACGCCCGCGGACGTGCGGTTTAGGACGGCTGGCACGGGCGTTGCATTCATCGCGGTGCCATGATCGAGAGTCCCGCAACCGTCCCTTCTCCGCCGCCTCCGGGCGGCAGCGGCCGGAGCGCCCCCTCCCCGGAGGGAGAGGCGTTCTTCGCCGCCGTTCTGGCGGGCCTTCTCCTCCCGGCGCCGGGGATGGTGCGGCCGGCGGCCGCGGCCGGTGGCGCGCCTTCACCGCTCGGGACCGCGGACGGGATCCCGCCGGTGGTCGCCGGTGCGGGAGGCGCCCTTTCGCCGTCCGTCGCGGCCACGGGTCCGTCCGATCTGCTGCCGACCGCGGGCCCGCTGCCCTCCGAAGGGGGGTGGGAGAGGAGCCGGGGCGCGATCCCGGGCGGAGCGATGCCGTCCGCGGAGGAGCTTCCGGGAGCCGGTCTTCCGGGCCGGTCCACGCCGCTCTCGCCCGCGCCGGCTGGCCCGCTGCCGCTCTCCGGGCCGAAGCCGCAGGTGGTGGCGGGCTCCCTGTCGCCGACGGCCATGGCCCCCCCGACTTCGGGGGACAGCGACCTTGCGGGGCGTCCGGCCCCGCTGTTGCGGCCGTCTCCGGCGCCCGCTCCGGCGGCCGAGAGGGTGGACGCGTTTGCGGGCGCGACCTCGGACTTCACGCCGGCCGGGCCGTCTTCGCGGCCGGCCGGCGAGCCCCCGGCCGGTGGCGAGGCGGCGCTCCGATGGCTCGCCGCGGTCGTGCGGTCGGCGGGGGAGCGGCCGGCGATCCGGATTGCCGCCGCGACCGGTGGAGCAGTCTCGCGGGGCGGGGGGGCGGAAGACGGAGCCGGTGCCGCCGCCGGACGGATTGTGCCATCCGGACCGGAGGGTCTTGCGCGGCCCCTTCGTCTGCCGGGCGTTTCCGCGGCGGGCGACGAGACGGCGCCGGATCCGGCGTCGCCGGCTTCGCGCGCGCCGCGCGGTGAGGGATCGCTCGAGACCGGACCGCTGCCGCCGCGGGGCCCGTCGGCGCCCACGGTACCCGGTTCCGGCAACCCGCCGGTCGAGGTGGCGGCGCGCGATGTTCCGCAGCCGGGTGCGGGGCCGGCGCCCGGTGGGTTGCTTTCCGACGCCGAAGCATTCTTCGCGGGCGAGGGCCGTTCGGGCCGCTTTACGGGCGACCGGGGGCTGGCGCTCACGTTGCCGGGCGAAGGCGCCACGGGCGGCGCTTCCCAGGCGGGCGGCGGCTCGCCCGCGGGCTACGGCACCGGTCCGACGCCGCCACCCGTGCGCAGCATGCCCGTCGCCCAGCTCGGCATGTTCGTGGCCCAGGCGGCGGCGCGAGAGATTTCGCATCTGGTGGTCCGCCTCGAGCCGGCCGCGCTCGGCCGGGTCGAGATCACCCTGCGCTTCAAGGACGACGGGCGGGTGGCCGCCAGCTTCCGCGCGCAGCAGGGAGACGCGTTGCAGGCGCTGCGGGCCGAGGCGCCCGCTTTCGCGCGCCTGTTCGCCGAACAGGGGATCGAGCTCGCTCCGGGCGGTCTCGATTTCGGCATGATGCAGGAACGCGATCGGCCGGCCGGCGAGGGCGCGGACCCGCAGCCGGCGACGGCCACGGCCGGCGGGACGGCGCCCGCGGGAACGGCCGTCGCGTCGCCCGCAGCCGCGCGCGTCGGTCTCGTTGATCTCACGGTCTGAACCAACGGAGGAAAGCCAGGGATGTCCATCGCTCCGACGGTATCCGGGGGGACTTCGCCGGCAGGCGCCGGCAGTACCCTCGACGAGAACAATTTCGCCATCAAGTTCGAGGAGTTCCTGAAGCTGCTCACCATCCAGCTCCAGAACCAGGATCCGACGGCGCCGATGGACTCCGAGACGTTCACCCGCCAGCTCACCCAGTTCTCGGCAGTGGAGCAGGCCATTCGGACCAACAGCCGGCTCGATACGCTGATCGACATCGGCCGGGCGAACCAGATCGTCGCCGCCGCCAGCTACGTGGGCCAGGAAGTGGAACTGCGCACCGACCGCATCTATCTGCCCGCGGTCGGGGATGCCGCGATCGCCTACAGCCTTCCCCGCAGCGCCACCGAGGTGCGTCTGAAGGTCCTCGGCGAGGACGGCGCGATCCTGGTGGAAAGGTCGCTGCCGACGGAGGCCGGATACCACGAGGCGCGCTGGGACGGGCTCAACGATGCGGGCGTGCGCCTGCCGAGCGGCGATTACCGGGTCGAGATCGAGGCCCGCGACGAGCGGGGACAGCCGGTCGCCGTCGGGCTGCGGAGTCTGGGCGTCGTCGATGCGGTCGAATTCGACGACAGCGGTCTGCTGCTGTCCATCGGCGGCGTGCTGCGGCCGATCGAATCGGTGGCCGCCGTCCGGCGACCGGCGGGCTGAGCCGGCACGCGAAACGCGCTTCAGAGCTTCGAAACCAGGAGTACCGCCATGTCTCTCTTCGGTTCCCTCTTCTCCGGCGCTTCCGGCCTGACCGCTCAGAGCCGCGCGCTGGGCATGATCTCCGACAACATCTCCAACGTGAACACGGTCGGCTACAAGGGCGCGCTCGCGCGCTTCCAGACCCTGGTCACCAAGCAGACGGCGTCGGCCACCTACGCTCCGGGCGGCGTGCGGGCGCTGACCAGCTACATGATCAGCAAGCAGGGGCTGATCCAGAGCACCGATTCGCCGACGGACGCCGCCATCTCCGGCGCGGGCTTCTTCGTCGTCAACAGCCTCGCCGATTCGAGCGGCGAGCAGCTCTACACGCGGGCGGGTTCCTTCAGTCCCGATGCGCTCGGCAACCTCAAGACGCCCTCCGGCTTCTATCTCCAGGGCTGGCTGCTGGACGCCGACGAGGAGATCGTCGACATCAACGAGCTCGAGACCGTCAATATCCGTACGCTGAACGGCATCGCCATCGCCACCAGCAGGATCGAGTTCGGGGCCAACCTCGATTCCACCACCACCGCCTACAGCGGTACCTACACCGCAGGCGACATGGAGGACTACAACAACTCCGGCGGTTCCTCGGGCGTGCAGCCCCAGTTCTCCCGCACCATCCAGATCTACGACAGTCTGGGCGAGGCCCAGCAGCTGGTGATGGCCTTCCTCAAGACCGCCGACAACACCTGGGCGGTGGAGCTCTACGCCGATCGCGGCGATCTCGACAGCACCACCCACACCACGGGTCTCTTGGCGTCGGGCACCGTCACCTTCAACGGTGACGGCAGTCTCGGTTCGGTGACCGGCACCATCGCCAGTGCGGTCACCATCGACTGGGACAACGGCGCCGACGACAGCAGCATCACCATCGATCTCGGCACCAGCGGCGAAACCGACGGGCTGAGCCAGTTCGCGAGCGCCAACGATGTCTCCTTCGTGATCCAGAACGGCTCCGAGGTGGGGCAGGTGAACGGCGTGAACATGGACAGCGACGGCTACGTGAGCGTGTCCTTCACGAACGGCGCCATTCGCAAGATCTACCGGCTGCCCATCGCCACCTTCGCCAATCCGGCGGCGCTCGATCCGCGTACCGGCAACGTCTACGCCGAGACCCAGCTCTCCGGCGAGCACAACCTCAAGTTCACCGGCCAGGGAGGCGCCGGCACCCTCGCCACCGCGTCGCTGGAGGCGGCCAACGTCGATCTCGCCGATGAATTCACCAAGATGATCGTGACGCAGCGGGCCTACACCGCCAATGCGCGCGTGATCACGACGGCGAACGACATGTTGAACGAGCTGATGCAGGTGGCGAGGTAAGTGAAGTCACAAGTATGGATAACGCCCGTTTACCAGGATGATTAGGGCTCCTTTAAGAGGTATCTTGTAGATGGTTGGGCTGTCACGAACCGGCGCACCGGTTGGAGCAAGCAACGGGAGCTGCCTCATGTCGGATGTGGAGAACGTCCCGAAGCCCAGCGTGATCGGCCCGAGCGGGCGCCCGCTCGGACTCGACGATCTGCCGCCCCCGGATACCCGGCGCTGGGTGGCCCGCCGCAAAGCCGAAGTGGTGGCGGCGGTGCGCGGCGGGCTGCTGACCTTCGAGGAGGCCTGTGCCCGGTACAACCTGACACCGGAGGAGTTCTCCTCCTGGGAGCGGGCGATCGACCGCCACGGTCTCAACGGGCTCCGGGTCACGCGCCTCCAGGAGTTCCGCGGCTGAGTCCCCCGGGCGCCGTGGCGGAAGGTGCGGCGCCCGTTAACCTCCTGTTCACCAGACCGGCGCTATGGTCCCGGTGTTCGTTCTCACCGACACCGGAAGCAACGGTCCGATCATGGCGCAGGACATCGAAGCGGCCGCATCCCCGCCGGCATTGGCCGTCGCCGAGGTGGCCCCGCGCGGGCCCGCCGCCTTGCTCGCCCAGCTGCAGGCGCTGGGACCGGGCCGGATCCTGGCGCTCGGACTGGTCGCCGCCGGATTGCTGGCGCTTCTCGCCTTCATCGCCTTCCGTGCGGTGGAGCCCCGCTACACACTCCTGTTCGGCGGTCTGCGTCCGGAGGACGCGGCGACCCTCGTGGACCGCCTCGAGACGCTCGGCACCCCCTATCGCCTGAGCGAGAACGGGGACGCGGTGCTGGTTCCCGCCGGAGAGGTCACGCGCCTGCGGATGACCCTCGCCCAGGAGGGTCTGCCGACCGGCGACGTCGTCGGCTACGAGCTGTTCGACGGCGCCAACGGCTTCACCACCACCGATTTCCTCGCCAATGTCAATCTGCGCCGGGCCCTCGAGGGGGAGCTCTCGCGAACCATCGCCAGCCTGCGCGAGGTACGGGCGGCCCGTGTCCATCTGGTGCAGCCCGAGCGGCGCCTGTTCCAGCGCGAGAGCGAAGCCCCGAGCGCCTCCGTTCTGCTGACGCTCAACGGTATGGCCGACCTCGACCGGCGCCAGGTGGAGGGCGTCCGCTATCTGGTCGCCAGCGCGGTCCCCGGTCTCACCCCCGCCCGTGTGACGGTGATGGACGACCGCGGCAATCTGCTGGCGCGGGGCGACGGCGAGTCGGAGGCGTTCCTTCTCGACCGCACCGAGGAATTCCGTCGCGCCTACGAGGAGCAGCTGCGACGGAAGCTCGTCGGCCTGCTCGAGCGCAGCGTCGGCCCGGGGAGGGTCGATGCCCAGGTCACCGCCGAGATCGACTTCGACGAGGTGTCGGTCACCGAGGAGCTCTACGACCCCGAGGGGCAGGTCGTGCGCAGCACGCGCACCACCGAGGAGGCCACCAGCCGCAACGAGACGGGCGGCGACAACGCGGTCACCGTGGGCAACAATCTGCCGGCCGCCCAGGCCGCCGCCAACGGCGGCCCGTCCAGCCAAGAGCAGGTGGAGCGGACCGAGGAGACGGTCAACTACGAGATCTCCAGAAAGCAGCGCCTGCAGCGCAAGCGGGGCGGTACCGTCCGGCGCCTGTTCGTCGCCATCCAGGTGGACGGGACCTACCGGGACGACGGCAGCGGCAACATGGTCTTCACGCCCCGCGACCGCGAGGAGCTGGCCCAGCTCGAGGCCCTCGCCCGCAGCGCCGTCGGTATCGACGAGGAGCGGGGCGACCGGATCGAGATCGTGAGCCGGCCCTTCGTCCAGCCGGAGGTGGCCCCGACGCCCGAGCCGGCGCTGCTGGACAGCCTGCTCGCCCGCTACGGCCGTTACCTCGAGACCGTTCTCTGGCTGCTGCTCGGCCTCGCCGTACTGCTGTTCGGCGTCCGCCCGCTCATCACCCGCCTGCTGCCGGGAGGCGCCGGGCAGGCGCTGCAGCCGCAGCGCACGGCGGTAGTGGTGGGCGCCGACGGCAGACCGCTGCTCGTGCACGGTGCGAGCGGCACCCTGGTATCGGTGGACGAGCGCGGTCAGCCGGTGGTGGTGCAGGCCGAACTCCCCGCCGCCGGTCAGGCGGCGGAGAGCCAGACGGCGCCGGCCGGCCGGCCGGAGGCCGAGGGCGACGGGACGTCCGCGGCGGAGGACCACGAGCTCGTCAATCTCGACAAGGTGGCCGGCAAGGTGAAGGCCTCGCTGGTCAACGAGGTGGCCGACATCCTCGAACGCTATCCCGAGGAAGCGGTGCGGGTGATCCGCAGCTGGCTGCACAACTGAGACGGGGACGCCGATGGCACAGCAGCTCCGCTACGACAAGCTCACCGGACCGGAGAAGGCGGGCATCCTGATGCTCGCCGTCAACGAGGAGCATGCGGCGAAGATCTTCAAGCTGCTCGACATCGAGGAGGTCAAGGACATCTCCCAGACCATGTCCCTGATGGGCCGGGTCGACAGCGAGATCGTGGAGAAGGTGATCCGCGATTTCGCCGATGGTCTCTCCAACACGGGTGGCGTGGTCGGCTCCTACGAAACCACCGAGAAACTCCTCAAGCAGGTGCTCGACCCGGATACCGTCGAGAGCATCATGGAGGAGATCCGCGGTCCCGCCGGCCGCACCGTGTGGGAGAAGCTGTGCAACGTCAACGAGACCGTGCTCGCCTCCTACCTCAAGAACGAATATCCGCAGACGGTGGCGGTGGTGCTGTCGCGTCTCGAGATGGCCCATGCGGCGCGGGTCCTCGCCAACCTGCCCGAGGACTTCGCCATCGAGGTCATCATGCGGATGCTCAACATGGAAGTCGTGCAGAAGGACATTCTGAACGATCTCGAGCGCACCCTGCGCGCCGAGTTCATGACCAATCTCGCCCGTACGAGCCGCCGCGACAACTACGAGATGATGGCGGAGATCTTCAACTATCTCGATTCGGCCACCGAAAGCCGCTACATGGCGGCCCTCGAGGAACGCAACCGCGAGGTCGCCGACCGCGTCAAGTCGCTGATGTTCACCTTCGAGGATCTGGCACGACTCGACGCGAGCGGCATTCAGACCCTGATCCGCAACGCCGGCAACGATCGCATCGCCGTCGCCCTCAAGGGAGCCAGCGAGTCCCTGCGCGAGGTGTTCTTCTCCAACATGTCGGAGCGGGCGGCCAAGATCCTCAAGGAAGACATGAACGCCATGGGACCGGTACGGCTGCGGGACGTCGAGGAAGCGCAGCAGTATCTCGTCAACATGGCCAAGGAGCTGGCGGCCGCCGGCGAGATCATGCTGCTCGACGGCAAGGAAGATGAGCTCATCTACTGATTCCGCCACCGCAGCCTTCGAGCCCGTCCGCTTCGGCTGTCTCGCCGCCGACGAGGACGCGGCGGCGACCGCGCCCGAGAGGGGTGGCGCCGTGCCCTGGGGCGACCTCGCCACCCTGCGGGTGGTCGAGGAACCACCGGAGACGGCAGCCGCCGAGGCCGCCACGGACGGCGGCGGTGAGGCGAGGCCGGAGGAGGCACCGCTCCTGTTCGACGAAGCGGAGCTCGCCCGGATCTGCGCCGTCGTCGCCGCTCGGGTGGAGCGGGAGGCTTTCGAGCGTGCCGAGCACCGGGCACGGGAACTGCGCAGTGCGGCGGTGGTGGCCTTCGAGACGCAGCTCGCGAACCTCGCCGCCCGTGACGACGCCTTCTGGCGGGAGCTGGCGGGCCGTCTCGCGGAGGTGGTGCACGGGCTCGCGACGGCGGCCCTGCCGGCGCTGATGCGTCGGCTCGCCGGAGAGGAGATACGGCTCGCCCTCGCGGACATCCTGACCCGCCTCGGGCCGGAGGAGCACATCCGCGTGCACGTCGCCCCCGAGCTCGCCGAGGTCCTCTCGGAAGCGTTCGGCAGCCGGGAGGGCAAGGTAGACGAGCACCTCGCCTGGCGGCTCGTGGGCGATCCCGCGATGGCACCCGGCGACTTCCGCATCGAGCGTCCTCATGGCTTCCTGGAACGTCGGGTAGCGGACATCTGCGGGGAGATTACGGAGGCCGTGGCGGCGGTGCTGGGGGCACCGTGCAACGCCCCGCAAGCGTCGACGGAGCCGACCGGAGCCGAGGGGTCGGGCGGTGAACAACCGGCAGAGGAAGAGGAGAAAGGCGGATGAGCGAGGAACAGGAAGGCCCTTCTCAGGAAGCGGAGACCGCACCGGTCGCGCAGCCTCCCGCCGCGGCGGAGGAGGCGAAGGAGGAGAACGCCAACGTCGGCACGCCCAAGCGGCTGACGGCGGTCTACGAGGTACCGGTTCAGATCAGCGCCGTCCTCGGCCGTGCCTCGATGCCGGTGGGTCAGCTGTTGCGACTCGGCCGCGGTGCGGTGGTGGAGCTGGACCGCAAGGTGGGAGAACCGGTGGACGTCTACGTCAACAACCGCCTGATCGCCCGCGGCGAGGTGATGATCGTGGACGACCACCTCGGCATCACCATGACGGAAATCATCAAGAGCGAGCAGTAGCATGAAATCGGCGCTGCCGCTGCGGGACCGACCGCCGGCCGCCCCGCGGGGGATGGAGTTCGGTACCCTCGCGGGGTTGCTCGCCACCTTCGGACTCCTGGGCACCGCCATCCTGCTCGGCGCCGACTGGCGGTCGTTCCTCGATCCGGCAGCGCTGCTGATCGTCGTCGGCGGCACGCTGGCGGTGACCGTGACCGCCTTCGGGCCGCGACAGCTGGCCGACAGCCTGCGCCTCGCCGTGCGGCTGTCCGCTCGGCCGCGCCTGCCCGACCCGGTGGCCCATGCCCGCTGGCTGCTCGAGCTCGCCCGCACGGTGCGCCGCGAGGGACTGGTCTCCCTCGAGGCCCGCATCGAGAGCTTCGCCGCCCGACCGGTGCTGGCCCGCGGGCTGCTCTGTCTGCTCGAGGGGCGGCCCGTGGCCCAGCTCCGCCCGCTGCTGGAGCAGGAGCGGCAGCGCCTGCTCGAGCCCTTTCTGTCGGCCGAGACGGTATTGCGCCGCGCCGCCGAGACGGCACCGGCGATGGGGCTCATGGGCACCCTCATCGGTCTGGTGGAGATGCTGGCGCGGCTCGACGACCCCCGGGCCATCGGCCCGGCGATGGCGGTGGCCCTGCTGACCACCTTCTACGGCGCGCTCCTCGGCCACGCGCTGCTCACGCCGCTCGCGGACAGGCTCTCGCGGCACGCCGAGGCCGAGGCGCGACTGGCGCGGATGGACAGCCTCGCCGTGCATTCCCTGGGGCTCGGAGAGAACCCCCGCCATCTGACGAGCGCTCTCGCGAGTTGCCTGCCCGTGCCCTGGCAGCTCGACGAAAGCAATTGATTCGTAAGGAAATCTTAACCAAGGCGGGCCCATGATGCGGGTGGCGGAGGAAACCGCCGACGAACCCCTGGTCGGAGAATGTCGAGCATGCGGCTGCTGATCGTTGGCGAACATGCGAGGGAGGTGGTCGAGGCCAGCCGGATTGCCGCCGGCCGCGGGGCCGAGGTTCGCCAGGTGGCCACCGTCGAGGAGGCGTTGCGCGAGCTGCGCGGTGGCAAGAGCGCCGATCTGCTGCTGGTCGAGGTGTGCCTCGACATCCGCGGCATCATCGATCGCCTGCTGCGGGAGCGGATCTGGGTGCCGGTGGTGGCCTACGGGGTCGATGCCGAGCCGCGGGCCGCGGTGGCGGCCATTCGCGCCGGCGCCCGCGAATTCATCCCCCTGCCGCCGGACAGCGAACTCATCGCCGCGGTGCTCGAGGCGGTGGCCGACAGTCGGCGCGCGCTGGTGGTGGAGGATCCGGCGATGCTCGAGACCCTGCGTCTCGCGAGACGCTACGCGCCGGCCGACGCCAGCGTGCTGATCACCGGCGAGAGCGGCACCGGCAAGGAGATGCTGGCGCGTTTCCTGCACGCCCACAGCCGCCGCGCGAGCGGTCCCTTCGTTTCCGTGAACTGCGCCGCCATCCCCGAGAACCTGCTGGAATCCGAACTCTTCGGTCACGAGAAGGGCGCCTTCACGGGCGCGGTGGCACGGCGCATCGGCAAGTTCGAGGAGGCGAGTGGCGGCACCCTGCTGCTCGACGAGATCAGCGAGATGGACATCCGGCTGCAGGCCAAGCTCCTGCGCGCCATCCAGGAACGGGAGATCGACCGCGTCGGGGGCAGCAGCCCGGTGCGCGTCGACATCCGCGTGATCGCCACCAGCAACCGCGATCTCGAACGGGCGGTGGCGGAAGGCGGCTTCCGCGAGGATCTCTACTATCGCCTCAACGTCCTCAGTCTCCACCTGCCGCCCCTGCGCGAGCGGCCCGCCGACATCGAGGCGCTGGCCCGCCACTTCGCGAAGAAGCATGCCCTGGCCAACGGGCTGCCGGAGCGGCCGCTGACACCGGATGCGTTGGCGCGGCTGCGGGCCCATCACTGGCGCGGCAACGTACGCGAGCTCGAGAACTGCATCCATCGTGCGGTGCTGCTGGCCCAGGGAGAGGTGATCGACGCCGCCGCCATCGACCTCCGCACACCGGCTCCCGCGGCGGGCGAGGGGCGGCGGTCGTCGTCGCCGGCGGTCGGCCGCACCGTCGCCGAGATGGAGCGCGAACTCATCCTGCAGACCCTCGAACACACCCTCGGCAACCGCACCCAGGCGGCGAACATTCTCGGCATCTCCATCCGCACCCTGCGCAACAAGCTGCGGCAGTACAGCGAGGCCGGCCTGCCGGTGCCGCCCGCCGCCCATGCCTGACGCCGTGACACCCCCGCGAGAGAACGCCGGTCATGGCTGACGCGAGCCCGCAGGCGCCGGGCGCCTGGCTGCCCCTGCTCCGCAAGGGCCTCGAGCAGAAGGACGTGCTGCTCGGCCTCGGGGTCGTGGGCATCCTCGCGGTACTGATTCTGCCCATTCCGACCCCGCTCCTCGACGTTCTGCTGGCGCTGTCCATCACCTTCTCGGTGCTGGTGCTGATGACCTCGATCTTCATCACCAACGCCCTCGAGTTCAGCGCCTTTCCGTCGGTCCTGCTGATCGCCACCATGCTGCGACTGTCGCTGAACCTGGCCTCCACCCGGCTCATTCTCGCCGAGGGCCACCAGGGACCGGCCGCCGCCGGGCGGGTGATCGAGGCCTTCGGCGGCTTCATCATGCAGGGCAACTTCCTGATCGGGCTGATCGTCTTCGCCATCCTGGTGATCGTCAATTTCGTCGTCATCACCAAGGGCTCGGGGCGGATCGCCGAGGTGGCGGCGCGGTTCACCCTCGATGCCATGCCCGGCAAGCAGATGGCCATCGACGCCGACCTTTCCGCCGGCCTCATCGACGAGGAGACGGCCCGCGCCCGGCGTCGCCGGCTGGAGGAGGAGAGTTCCTTCTACGGCGCCATGGACGGCGCCGCCAAGTTCGTGCGCGGCGACGCCATCGCCGGGCTCCTGATCACCGCCATCAATCTCGTCGGCGGGCTGATGATCGGCGTCGGCCAGATGGGGATCAGTTTCGCCGAGGCCGCGCGCAGCTACACCGTGCTCACGGTGGGCGACGGGCTGGTCTCCCAGATCCCGGCCCTGATCGTCTCCATGGCCGCCGGCATGCTGGTCTCCAAGGCCGGCGTCCAGGGGCGCACCGACGAGGCCCTGTTCGGCCAGCTGAGCGCCCATCCCAAAGCCCTCGGGGTGACCGCCGGGCTGATGCTGGTGCTGGCGGCGATT
>JALUAG010000007.1 GCA_027045875.1 Alphaproteobacteria bacterium
AGCCCTCCCGGCCTCCGCCAAAACCTTCGTGATCGCCGCCGTCAGCGTCGTCTTGCCATGGTCCACATGACCAATCGTACCAATGTTGCAATGCGGCTTCGTACGCTCGAACTTCGCCTTGGCCATCGCGGGGATCCTGTGTTTGCGCTTGCGTTGCTGGACCAGTGGGTGTTTTGCAGGGCGCGGTCTGGAGCGGGTGAGGGGAATCGAACCCCCACCGCCAGCTTGGAAGGCTGGAGCTCTACCATTGAGCTACACCCGCCCGTCCACCGGCCACGTCACGCCCGCGGAGTGGTGGAGGGGGTAGGATTCGAACCTACGTAGGCTTGCGCCGGCAGATTTACAGTCTGCTGCCTTTAGCCACTCGGCCACCCCTCCCCGCTACCCGCGAGTGGGCGGAAACGCGCGCGGAATATGGCTTATCTCGAACGAATGTCAACTGTCATGACGGACCCGAAAAGCCGCGAAAAACCCCGGCGCACAAAGGCTAAGAGCCGGAGCCGGGGGAACCGGGGCAAGGTCGCCGACAAGCCCCGCCACGGATCCGCCGCGGCGGCCCGCGGCGACACCCCGCTGTGGCTCTACGGCCATCACGCGGTGCTGGCGGCGCTGCGCAATCCGCGCCGCCAGTGCCAGCTCCTGCTGGCCACCGAGCAGGCGCTCGAGAAGCTGGGCCGGGCGGCGCAGCGCGCCGGGCTCGAGATCCGCATCGCCCGGCCGGCGGAGATCGCCCGCCATCTGCCGCAGGGGGCGGCTCACCAGGGGGTGGCGCTGCGGGCGGCGCCGCTTTCCCCCCTCGCCCTCGAGCGGGTGATCGCGGTGCAGCCGGCGGAGAGCTTCTTCCTGCTGCTCGACCGGGTCACCGATCCGCGCAATTTCGGCGCCATCCTGCGCTCGGCGGTGGCGCTCGGAGTGAACGCCGTGATCGTCCAGGAGCGGCGCAGCGCCGAATGGTCGGGGGCGGCGGCCAAGGCCGCCTCGGGGGCGCTCGACATGATCCCGCTCGTCGAGGTGGTCAATCTCGCCCGTGCCATCGAGCAGCTCAAGGACGCCGGCTACCGGGTGACCGGGCTCGATGCCGCGGCGGCGACGGCGATCGAGGATCTGGAGCCCATGCGCCGCCGGGTGCTGGTGCTGGGCAGCGAGGGGGAGGGCATGCGCCGGCTGGTGGCCGAGGGCTGCGACGAGCGGGCGCGGCTGGTGATCGACCCGCGCATCGACAGTCTCAACGTGGCGGTGGCGGCCGGCATCGCCCTCTACGTGCTGCGGCGGGTGCGCGGCCGGCCGGCGGGCTGAGCCCGAGGGGGCGTCGCGGGACGCGCCCTCACGCGTCGGTGTTTCGACTTCACCGGCCGCCTTTTCCAGATTCCGCCGACGCCGGGCAGGCGGCCGACCCCGCCGGGTTCGCCGGTGGCGCGAGCGTTCGTGCACGACCCTCGTCCGGGCCATCGCCTGCCGCCCGCCGCCCCCGGGGCCACACGTCCGGCGATTCCGCCGACGAGAACCACGGGAGAGCGAGGATGATCGCGAAGATGCTGCCCCTGGCCGCGGCCGTCGCCCTGGTGGCGGGGACGGCCTCCGCCGCCTGGGACGCGCCGGCGAAGAGCGCCCCCGTCGAGGTGAATCTCGACGAATGGACCCTCGGTTTCGACACCCTCGAGCTCGCGGGGGCAAGGTGAGCCTCGCCATCGCCAACCGCGGCGGGGCGCCGCACGCGCTGACCATCGAGGGGAGGGCCGAAGGCCGGGCGATCCGCATCGATTCGCCCATCCTGCGCGGCGGTCAGAGCGCCACCCTCGAGGTCGATCTGCCACCCGGCGAATACGTCGCCTACTGCCCGGTGGGCGGGCATCGCGCGCTCGGCATGGAGGGAGCGATCCGCATCGGCGGCAGCTGAGGCGACGCGCGGCGAGGCCACGCCCCCGGCCGGGGCGTGGCCGGGACCACCCGTGCTCGACCTCGATCCGCTCCCACCGTAGAATGACCCCGTCCGCGGGACGGGGCAGGGGGTCTCGGATCGGTGCATCGCTCGCCGCCGCCGCGCGACCGGCTGCCGGTGCCGTGGCTCGGGGACGACAGTCTCCAGCTCGGCCGGCCGCTGCTCCACTGGAACCGCCAGCAGTACTCCTCCGGCATGGATTTCTCCCGTGGGTCTCACCACGGAACCGGTTTCCCGTTGCCGTCACTGTGAAAACCCTCTGGGCAGGCCTCCTCACCCGATCACGGAGGTGTTCCGTGACGCCCCCGACATCGACCCGGGCCGCGATCCCGGCGGGCGCATTCGCCCTTTTCGGCGGCGGCGCGGCGGAAACCGCGAAATGCGACTGGACGGTCGGCGGCACGCTTCGCGTCGAATACGCCCGGCTTTCCGAGACGGCGGCGCGCGAGGGCGACACCGCCCCCCTCGCCCATGTCCGGATCAAGGTGTCGGCGCGCAGCAGGGTGCTCGGCGCCCGGGGCAGCTGGAACGAGTGGGACGAGACCCGGACCGACGCCGACGGGCGGTTCACGGTCGGCAAGCGCAAGAACTGCGGCGACCGGCGGTTCACGCCGGAGGTCAAGTTCGAGGACGACGATCTCGAGATCGGTCACGAGAGGGCCACCAGCTCCGTCACCGAGGTGAGATGGTACGAGGCGGGGCAGGACGCCGACAGCGGCCGGGTGCGCACGGGTAGTACGGTCAATCTCGGCACCCTCACCTTCCGCCCGGGCGGCGCGGCCGAGCTCGGCGATTTCGGGGCCCGCCGCCACGCCGAGCTGTGGGGTCTCTACCGCCTGGTGTTCGCGCATCCGGCAGACGAGGGACCGAAGTTCGCCTTCAAGAGCCAGGTCAAGATCAAGTATCCCCACAACAGCCTGCTGGCGCCCGATACGATGGAGGCGAGCTGCGTCGATCCCACCACCAGGGTCGTGTACATCTACCGCAGCCGGGACGGCAGCGAGGATCATTTCAACGTCGAGACGCTGCTCCCCGAGCTCGGGCACCGCTGAGCCTTCGAGCGCTTCCGGGGCGAGGTCTGCCCGACCCTCGACCTGATCACCAGCGGCGACACCCACGATCTCGCCGACGACCCCTGCGTCGCCTTCCACGAGGGTTTCGCCAACTACTTCCAGCAGCAGCTCGAGAACGAGCTGTTCGGCGAAGCGCCCGATCTCCCCTACAACCGCGCCCGGCTCAACGCCGGGGTCGGCTTTCCGCCGACCGGCATCACCCTGCCCGCCATCCATCGCTACGACTACGGCACGCCGGACGACGCGGTGGGCACCGGGCGGATCGCCGAACGCGCCGGCGTGCCGCGCTTCTGCGGTCCGCCCTCGATCGGCTTCAAGAACCCGCTCCGCGTCTTCGAACCCAAGTCCAACGCGGGCCATCCCGACTATCTGGATCGCGGGGACACCACCTTCGACGGTTTCCTGGCCCGCGCCGACCCCATTCTCCGCGCCATGGACGCCGACGAGCGCAACCTCTTCGTGGTGCTCGCCGATCCCGCGAGCGGCCTGCGGCCGGCCGATCTCCTGTGCGGCTCGCCGAAGCCGCGGCTGGGGGAGCCGACCACGTTCCGGAGCCGCACGCCGCGCGTCGACTGATCGCCTCGCGGCCGCCCTTGTCGCCGCCGCCGCCGGGCACTACGCTTCACCGGTGGTGGCCGGCGTAGCTCAACCGGTAGAGCACCCGCCTTGTAAGCGGGGGGTTGGGGGTTCGAGTCCCTCCGCCGGCACCAGCCGCCTCGCGGTGCCGTGAAAGGCGGTTCCCCGAACCGCTTCGGGCTTGGCAGCGCCGCGAGGCCTTGGCATGCTCGGGCCGTGCGCGCGGACGGGGAGGGCCGTGCGGCAGCCCAGGAAACAACGAATTGCGGAGGCAACCCAGATGCGTTGCAGGAGAACTGTCCTCGCCGGCGCGGCGGTGCTGGCGATCGCGCTCGCCGCGGGCTCGGCCGACGCCCAGCAACGGGTGCAGATCGAGTGGTGGCACGCCATGGGTGGCGAGCTCGGCGAGAAGGTCAACAAGATCGCCGCCGACTTCAACGCCAGCCAGGAGGAGTACGAGCTCAAGGCGGTCTACAAGGGCAACTACACCGAGACCATGACCGCCGCCATCGCCGCCTTCCGCGCCAAGCAGCAACCCCACATCGTGCAGGTGTTCGAGGTCGGCACCGCCACCATGATGGCCGCCGAGGGCGCCATCTATCCCGTCTACCAGCTGATGGCGGACACCGGCGAGCCCTTCGATCCCAACGCCTTCCTGTCGGCCGTCGTCGGCTACTACACGACCCCCGACGGCAAGATGCTGTCGATGCCCTTCAACAGCTCGACGCCGGTGCTCTACTACAACAAGGACGCCTTCAGGAAGGCCGGGCTCGATCCGGAAAAGCCGCCCAGGACCTGGCCCGAGCTCGTGGAGATGGCGAAGAAGACGCAGGCGGCGGGTTATCCCTGCGGCTTCACCACCGGCTGGCAGAGCTGGGTGCAGATCGAGAACTTCTCCGCCTGGCACAACCAGCCGCTGGGTACCAAGCAGAACGGCTTCGCCGGGCTCGATACCGAGCTCGTGTTCAACAAGACGGCCGTGGTCCGGCACATCGCCAACATGGGCGAATGGCAGAAGAGCAAGATCTTCGACTACGGCGGCCGGCGTTCCGACAGCGCTCCGAAGTTCTACAACCAGGAGTGCGTGATGTACATGAACAGCTCGGCGGCCTACGCGGGCGTCAAGAACAACGCCAAGGACTTCGAGTTCGGCATCGGCATGCTGCCCTACTATCCGGACGTCGAGGGGGCGCCGCAGAACAGCATCATCGGCGGCGCCACCCTGTGGGTGCTGCAGGGCCATCCCGAGGAGGAGTACAAGGGCGTCGCCCGCTTCTTCTCCTATCTCTCGAGCCCCGAGGTGCAGGCCTGGTGGCACCAGGAGACGGGCTATCTGCCGATCACCACGGCCGCCTACGAGCTGACCCGCAGCCAGGGCTTCTACGAGAAGAATCCGGGCACCGACGTGGCCATCAAGCAGCTCACCTACAAGGAGCCGACCGAAAACTCCAAGGGGCTGCGGTTCGGCAACTTCGTCCAGATCCGGGACATCATCAACGAGGAGCTGGAAGCCGTCTGGGCGGGAACCAAGACCGCCCAGGAGGCGATGGACGCGGCGGTGGCACGCGGCAACAAGCTGCTCCGCCAGTTCGAGGCCCAGTACAAGTAACCGCGGGCCGATCGGAGCGGAGGGCGCGCCGGCGTGCGTCGCCCTCCGCCACCGCGGGCGGGGAACGGTCTTGGAAAAGCGCGTCGTCTTCAGGCAGCGTGGGCTGCCCTATCTGCTGCTGATGCCGCAGCTGGCGGTGACCCTCGTCTTCTTCATCTGGCCGGCGAGCCAGGCGCTGTGGCAGTCGATGCTGGTGCAGGACCCCTTCGGCTTCGCCACCCAGTTCGTCTGGTTCGAGAATTTCCGGGCTCTGTTCGGCAATCCCGAGTACACCCACAGCCTGCGGGTCACGGCGGTGTTCAGCTTCGCGGTGGCCTTCTCGGGCCTCGCCATCGCGCTGCTGCTGGCGGCGATGGCCGATTTCGTGATCCGCGCCGCCACCTTCTACAAGACCATGCTGATCTGGCCCTACGCGGTGGCGCCGGCCATCGCCGGGGTGCTGTGGCTGTTCATGTTCAACCCGGCCATCGGGATCATCGCCTGGCTCCTCGGCGGCGTCGGCGTCGACTGGAACCACCAGCTCAACGGTGGCCAGGCGCTGCTGCTGGTGATCATCGCCGCCACCTGGAAACAGATCTCCTACAACTTCCTGTTCTTCCTCGCCGGCATGCAGTCGATCCCGCGCTCCCTGATCGAGGCGGCGGCCATCGACGGTGCGGGACCGGTCAAGCGCTTCGTCACCCTCGTCTTTCCGCTCATCTCGCCCACCACCTTCTTCCTTCTGGTGGTCAATCTGGTGTACGCCTTCTTCGACACCTTCGGCATCATCCACGCGGTCACCGAGGGCGGGCCCGCCCAGGCCACCACCACCCTCGTCTACAAGGTCTACCGGGACGGCTTCATCGGCCTCGATCTCGGCGGCTCGGCGGCCCAGAGCGTGGTGCTGATGGCCATCGTGATGGCCCTCACCTTCGTCCAGTTCCGCTTCATCGAACGCCGTGTGCAGTACGCCTGACCATGGTCGAGAACCGCCCCGTCCTGACCTTCCTCGCCCACGCGCTGCTGGTGCTGGGCATCCTGGTGATGGCGCTGCCCATCTGGATCGTCCTCGTGACCTCGAGCCAGGCCCCGCAGGACGTGCTCACCGCCCCCATCCCGATGTGGTTCGGCGACCGGCTGGTGGAGAACTATCTGGCGGTGCTGGGCCACGGGCTCACCCGCTCGAGTTCGGGGCCGGTGGCGCCGATGATGCTCAATTCGCTGATCATGGCGGTGAGCATCGCGATGGGCAAGATCGCCATCTCCATCCTCTCCGCCTTCGCCATCGTCTACTTCCGCTTTCCCGGCCGCATGCTGGCCTTCTGGACCATCTTCGTGACCCTGATGCTGCCGGTCGAGGTGCGCATCCTGCCCACCTTCGAGGTGGTGGCCAATCTCGGCATGCTCAATTCCTACGCCGGCCTCACCATCCCCCTCATCGCCTCCGCCACCGCCACCTTCCTGTTCCGCCAGTTCTTCATGACCGTGCCCGACGAGCTCGCCGAGGCGGCCCGGGTCGACGGGGCGGGACCGATGCGCTTCTTCTTCGACATCCTGCTGCCGCTGTCGCGCACCAACATCGCGGCCCTGTTCGTGATCCTCTTCATCTACGGCTGGAACCAGTATCTCTGGCCGCTGCTGGTGACCACCGACGAGCGCTACTACACCATCGTCATGGCCATCCAGCGGATGCTGACGGCGGCCGACGCGGAGCCGGAATGGCACTTCATCGCCGCGGTGGCGATGCTGGCCATGCTGCCTCCGGTGCTGGTGGTGCTGCTGATGCAGCGCTGGTTCGTCAAGGGCCTCGTGGAGACAGAGAAATAGCCATGGCCGAGGTGGTCGTCGAACGGCTCTACAAGTCCTTCGGGGCGGTGGAGGTCCTCAAGGGGATCGATCTTTCCATCGCCGACGGCGAGATGGTGGTGGTGCTGGGTCCCTCGGGCTGCGGCAAGTCCACCCTGCTGCGGCTGGTGGCCGGCCTCGAGACGGTGACCAGCGGCGAGATCCGCATCGGGCCGCGGCGGGTCAACGAGCTCGAGCCCAAGGACCGGGACATCGCCATGGTGTTCCAGAACTACGCCCTCTACCCGCACATGTCGGTCTACGACAACATGGCCTACGGGCTCCGCAACCGCCGCGTGCCGCGGGCCGAGATCGAGCAGCGGGTACGCCGGGCGGCCGACATCCTGGGCCTCGGCGAGCTGCTCCATCGCAAGCCGCGCCAGCTCTCGGGCGGCCAGCGCCAGCGGGTGGCGATGGGCCGCGCCATCGTGCGCGATCCCCAGGTGTTCCTGTTCGACGAGCCGCTGTCCAACCTCGACGCCAAGCTGCGGGTGCAGATGC
>JALUAG010000008.1 GCA_027045875.1 Alphaproteobacteria bacterium
CCACCCACCGCACCGGCGACCCACCCCTTCATCCTTTCTTCACCTTTCCGCGCCATCCTGTCAGCGGTGGGACTCCCGCCGCGGGCGTCATCTCGGGCGCCGGCATCTTTTCCACCGTCCTGGGGAGTACGCCGGGAAAGCTTGCGAAAGGGCGAAGGCGGCCCGGAAGGGGGACGGGGTTTCGTGGCCGCGGCCCCGCTTGCGGTGCCACCGACCGCCCCCGGAACATCGTCCGCGGCCGGCCGCACGACCCCCGCGGCCGCGCCCACGGACCTTGCCGCGGTCCTCCGGGGGACGGAGTGCGGGATCTGCCGGACGGCCGCGGCATCCGGCGCGCGCCGGAGGGATCCGCCACGATGGGCGGAACGCCCCTGTCCGCGTTCCCCGGACCTCGGAGCCCGAGCCGAGGGTCCGCGGCGCCCCGAGCGGCTCCGGCGCATCCTCGGCGGCGGTGCGTGGCGCCTCCGGGCGTCGATCGGGTGACCGCTCCCGGCGCCCGGCCGGCCCCGGGGGCGGGCGCCGGCGCTGCCCGAGGGAGCGCAGGCGCCGGGATGTCCGGCTCGAGCCGGGAGAGCCGGCCGCGTCGGTTCCTTCAGCCGGCCGCCCGGAGGCGGGCGAGGCCGCGCTCGAGGTCGCGGACGAGATCCTCGGGGTCCTCGAGCCCGATGTGGAGGCGCAGCAGCGCCCCTTCGGCCTTCCAGGGCACGGCGGTGCGGACGGGCGTCGGATCGGGCACCAGCACCAGGCTCTCGAAGCCGCCCCAGGAGGCGCCGATGCCGAACAGTTCGAGGGCGTCGGCCATCGCCCGCGCCGCGGCCTCGGGATAGCCGTCCAGCACGAGCCCGAAGAGCCCGCAGGCGCCCGTGAAATCGCGCTTCCAAAGGGCATGGTCGGGATGCGATTCGAGGGCCGGATGGAGGACGCGGGAGACCTCGGGACGGGTTTCCAGCCAGCGGGCGATGGCGAGGGCGCTTTCCTGGTGGCGGGCGAGGCGGGCGGCCAGGGTTCTGAGCCCGCGCAGCGCGAGCCAGCAGTCCTCGGGCGAGGGCGGGGCGCCGAACTCCTCGATGCCGGCGCGGAGCCGCGGATAGACCGCCTCGGTGGCGGCCACCGCCCCCATCAGCAGATCGGAATGGCCGCCGATGTACTTCGTCACCGCCTGGATCGAGATGTCGACCCCGAGCGCCAGCGGCCGGAAGAAGAGCGGCGTGCCCCAGGTGGCGTCGATCGCGGTCGTGATGCCGCGGGCACGGGCGGCGGCGGCGATCGCCGGCACGTCCTGGACCTCGAAGGTGAGGGAGCCCGGCGATTCCATGAAGACGAGCCGGGTCTCGGGGCGGAACAGGGCGGCGATGCCGGCACCGATGCGCGGATCGTAGTAGGTGGTCTCGATGCCGAAGCGGGCCAGCGTCCGGTCGCAGAAATGGCGCGTCGGCCCGTAGACGGCATCCACCATCAGCAGGTGATCGCCGGTCCGCAGCAGGGCGGCCAGCGTGAGATTGCAGGCCGCCTTGCCGGAGGCGGTGAGGATGCAGCCGTGACCGCCCTCGAGGGCGGCGATGCTGTCGGCCAGCGCCCGGCTCGTGGGGGTGCCGGTGCGGCCGTAGGTGATCTCCCGGGCGGCCTTCGCCCGCTCCATCGCCTCCACCGTGGGAAAGAGAATGGTGGAGCCGCGGAAGACGGGCGGGTTGACGAAGCCCTGCTGGGCTTCGGGGTCGCGGCCCAGGAGGGTGAGCCGGGTGGAATCCTGCATGGCCTCGTTCCCCTTCGAGACGGAAAGGGCGGCCCGCCCTTAGCACCCCGCCGGGCCGCTGGCCAGCACCGCCCCCGGGGGACCGCCGTCGACGGTTGGCAGATGCCGCGGACCGTGCCATGTTGCGGTCCACGGCCACGTCTCGGGGGAGGCTCGTGGGCCGTCCAGGCGCGGGCGTGGTATGTTCGACATAAGAGGGACAGGAGGACGCATGCGCCTTTCGACACTCTTCGCGGCCGCTTCGGTCATGGCTCTCGCCGCCGGCGGCCAGGCTCTCGCCGGGCCGACGTTCGACGCGGTCAAGGAAAAGGGCTTCGTGCAATGCGGCGTCAACGGCAGCGGTCTGCCGGGCTTCGCCAGCGTCGACGACAAGGGCAACTGGTCGGGGCTCGACATCGATCTCTGCAAGGCGGTGGCGGCTGCCGTCTTCGGCGACGCCAGCAAGGTCAAGTACACGCCCCTCACCGCCAAGGAGCGCTTCACGGCGCTGCAGTCGGGTGAGATCGACCTCTTGTCGCGGAACACCACCTGGACGCTCACCCGCGACACCGCCCTCGGCCTCGATTTCGTCGGCGTCAACTACTACGACGGTCAGGGCTTCATGGTGCCGAAGAGCCTCGGCGTCAAAAGCGCCCTCGAGCTCGACGGCGCCTCGGTCTGCGTGCAGACGGGCACCACCACCGAGCTCAATCTCGCCGACTTCTTCCGGGCCAACAACATGTCCTACGAGCCTGTCGTGTTCGAGACCAACGACGAGCTCATCGGTGCCTTCCAGGCCGGACGCTGCGACGTCTTCACCACCGACCAGTCGGGCCTCTACTCGAGCCGCACCAAGTTCGAGAATCCCGACGATTTCGTGGTGCTGCCGGAGGTCATCTCCAAGGAGCCGCTCGGTCCCGTCGTCCGCCACGGCGACAACGAATGGGGCGACGTGGTGCGCTGGAGCCTCTACGCCATGGTGGAGGCCGAGGAATACGGCGTGACCAGCGAGAACGTGGACGAGCTCAAGGCCAACAGCACCAATCCGACCATCCGGCGGATGCTGGGCGTCGAGGGCGAGTTCGGCAAGGCGCTCGGCCTGCCGGCCGACTGGGCCTACCAGATCATCAAGCAGATCGGTAACTACGGCGAGAGCTTCGAGCGCAATCTCGGCGCCAACACGCCTCTCAAGATCAAGCGTGGGCTCAACGATCTCTGGACCCGCGGCGGCCTCCAGTACGCGATGCCGTTCCGGTGAGCCGCATCTAGCGACGGGCCGGGCCGGACTGCCATGTCCGGCCCGGCCCGTCCGTATCCGGTGACCGCGAACCGTTGCCGTCGTCGAAGAAGCCTCGCTGTCGGGCGGGAGGGGAGTGATGGCCGCTGCCGAGCCCCGATCCGGTAGGCAGAGCCGGACCGCGTTCTGGAACGATCCGCGCGTACGCGCAATCATCGCGCAGGCGGTGGTGCTGCTGCTGGTGGTCGCCGGCGCCGCCTATCTGATCAACAACACCATCGCCAACCGGGAGCGGCTCGGGGTCGCCTCCGGCTTCGATTTCCTGTGGCAGGTAGCGGGCTTCGACATCAGCCAGACGCTGATCGACTACGACCGCACCTACAGCTACGGCCGGGCCTTCCTGGTCGGCCTCATCAACACCTTCTACGTGGCGGTGGTGGGCATCGTCTTCGCCACCATCATCGGCTTCATCATGGGGGTGGCGCGGCTGTCCTCGAACTGGCTGGTGGCCAAGGTGGCCTCCGCCTACGTCGAGATCATGCGCAACATCCCGCTGCTACTGCAGCTCATCGTCTGGTATTTCGTGGTGCTGGGTGGGCTGCCGGCGCCGCGCGAGAGCATCGCCCTCGGCGAGGGGGTGTACCTCAACATCCGCGGCCTGTTCCTGCCGAAGCCTGTGTTCGGGGAGGGCACCGCCATCTTCCTCGCCGCCGTGGTGCTGGCGGTGATCGCGGTACTGGTCCTGCGCCGCTGGGCGCGCCGGCGCTTCGAGGCCACGGGCCAGCCCTTTCCGGTGTTCTGGACCTCCCTCGCGATCCTCGTTCTGCTGCCGCTCCTGGGCTATGTCCTGGCCGGCATGCCGATCACCTTCGAATACCCCAAGCTCGGCAAGTTCCGCATCTCCGGCGGTCTCGTCATGCTGCCCGAATTCATGGCCATGGTGGCCGGGCTCTCCATCTACACCGGCGCCTTCATCGCCGAGATCGTGCGGGCCGGCATTCTCGCCATCCAGAAGGGCCAGTGGGAGGCGGCCTACGCCCTCGGCCTTTCCCGCGGCCAGACCCTGCGGCTGATCGTGATCCCGCAGGCGCTCCGCGTGATCATCCCGCCGCAGACGAGCCAGTATCTCAATCTCACCAAGAACTCCTCGCTGGGGGTGGCGATCGCCTATCCGGACTTCTTCAACGTCGCCGGCACCATCAACAACCAGACCGGGCAGGCGGTGGAGGTGATCGCCATCACCATGGCCGTCTATCTGTCGCTCAGTCTCGGGATCTCGGCCTTCATGAACTGGTACAACGCGCGCATGGCGCTGGTGGAGCGCTGAGCCATGGCGGTCCAGGAACGCGCGAGCGCCGCCGCCGCGGTGCAGCCTCCGGTCACCGAGCGGATCACGGTGCTGGCCTGGCTCAAGCACAATCTGTTTTCCACCTGGTACAACAGCCTGCTCACCATCCTCGTGGGCTATCTGCTCTATCTCGTGCTGGTGCCGGTGTTCCGCTGGGCGGTCCTCGACGCCACCGTATCGGGAGACAGCAAGGAGGCCTGCGATTTCGCCGGTGCCTGCTGGACCCTCGTCAAGGTGCGTTTCGGCCAGTACGTCTACGGACTCTACCCCGAGGACCAGCGCTGGCGGGTCAATCTGGCCCTGGCGATCGCCGCGGTGGCCATGGTGCCGCTGTTCCTCGAGCGGTTCCGCCACCGGCTGACCTATGCGGTGGGGCTCGTCCTCGTCTATCCGCTCGTCGGCTACACGCTGTTCTACGGGGGCTGGCTGGGGCTGCCGGTGGTGGAGACGCCGCGCTGGGGCGGGCTGTTCCTCACGCTGGTGATCGCCGGGGTGGGGATCACCGCCTCCTTCCCGCTGGGCATCCTGCTGGCCCTCGGCAGGCGTTCCGAGATGCCGGTCATCAGATCGCTCTGCGTCGCCTTCATCGAGCTCGTACGCGGCGTGCCGCTGGTGACCATCCTGTTCATGGCCTCGGTGATGCTGCCGCTGTTCCTGCCGGCGGGCGTGAACTTCGACAAGCTGATGCGGGCCCTCGTCGGCGTGGCGCTGTTCTCGGCCGCCTACATGGCGGAAGTGGTGCGCGGCGGCCTGCAGGCGATCCCCAAGGGGCAGTACGAGGCGGCGATGGCGCTGGGGCTCGGCTACTGGCAGATGACCGGGCTCATCGTCCTGCCGCAGGCCCTGCGGCTCGTCATTCCGGGCATCGTCAACACCTTCATCGGCCTGTTCAAGGACACCTCGCTCGTGACCATCATCGGCCTGTTCGATCTCCTCGGCATGGCCAAGCTCATCGTGACCGATCCGCGGTGGCTGGGGCTGGCCGCCGAGAGCTACATCTTCGCGGCCTTCGGCTTCTGGATCTTCTGTTACGCCATGTCGCGTTACAGCCAGCATGTCGAGCGGCGTCTGAGCGCCGGCGAACGCCGATGAGGGGTCTGCGGCACGCAGCACGGGAAGAGGAACGATGACTGGCGCGAGTGGCGAACCGATCATCATCATGCGCGACGTGCACAAATGGTTCGGGGAATTCCACGTCCTCAAGGGGATCAACCTCGAGGTGGGCAAGAGCCAGAAGGTGGTCGTCTGCGGCCCCTCGGGCTCCGGCAAATCCACCATGATCCGCTGCATCAACCGTCTCGAGGAGCACCAGCGGGGCGAGATCATCGTCGACGGCATCGAGCTCACCTCGGACGTCAAGAACGTGGAGGCCATCCGCCGCGAGGTCGGGATGGTGTTCCAGTCCTTCAACCTGTTTCCGCATCTCACCGTGCTCGAGAACCTGATCCTGGCGCCGATGTGGGTGCGGCGCACGCCGCGCAAGGAAGCCGAGGAGCTCGCCATGTCGCTCCTCGAGCGGGTCAAGATCCCCGAACAGGCGCACAAGTACCCGGGCCAGCTCTCCGGCGGCCAGCAGCAGCGGGTGGCGATCGCCCGTGCGCTCTGCATGAAGCCCAAGATCATGCTGTTCGACGAGCCGACCTCGGCGCTCGATCCGGAGATGGTCAAGGAGGTGCTCGACGTGATGATCGAGCTCGCCAACGAGGGCATGACCATGGTGGTGGTCACCCACGAGATGGGGTTCGCGAAATCGGTCGCCGATTTCGTGGTCTTCATGGACGACGGCGAGATCGTGGAGGTGGCACCGCCGTCGGTCTTCTTCACGAGCCCCAAGTCTGATCGCACCAAGCTCTTCCTGAGCCAGATCCTCGAGCACTGATTTGTCATAACCTGCCTTATCGTGTTTTCGCGCTGAGAACGGGCGGCCCGAACAGGGGGCGCCCCGCCCTCGAGGGCCGCCGACAGGTTGCATCCGGCGGAGCCCGCCTTCGCTAGGCGCCGCGGGCCATGTGCGCGGCCTGCGGGAGACGTTCCGCGGGCTGCTGCCATCCTCATCCGCGCACCTCGTCAGATCGTCGGGGGACGAGCCTCGCGAGCGGCGAGGACCGCGCGGTCACTGCGGCTGGTGGGGGCGGCTCCGTCGGAGGCGAGAGCCGCTCAAACGTAATATCGCTTTATATCTGTAAAATATAGCAATCTGCTTGACGTGAGATGTGAATCATGTTTTCGTACATTCGAACATGCCTCACAGCCATCCGTGTCGGAGAAGGGGATGAACGCGCGGCATCGAGCCGGCGGTACCGTGATCACCGCCAATCGCCTGCCCGACGGCCGCGTCATCTTTCTCGGACCGGGCGGCTGGTCGGAGGACATCACGGCCGCGACGGTGGCGACCGACGCGCAGGAACTGCGTGCACTCGAGGCCCTCGCGCGGCAGAGCGTCGCCGTCTACGAGGTGGTGGACCCCTACCCCGTCGCCGTGGAAGCCGGCCCGGACGGGCTTCTGCCGGTGAAGCTGCGCGAACGCCGCCGGCTGCTCGGACCGAGCCCCGGCGCCGAGACGGTCGAACGGTCCTAAGAGGGAGAGCCGCACCGTGTATCGCTATGACGGGTGGGATGCCGCCTTCGTGCGGGAACGCATCGCGCGTTTTCGCGACCAGGTGGCACGCCGGCTGCGCGGCGAGCTGAGCGAGGAGGAATTCCGCCCCTGGCGGCTGATGAACGGGGTGTATCTCCAGCTCCACGCCTACATGCTGCGGGTGGCGATACCCTACGGCACCCTGTCCGCGCCACAGCTCCGGCGGCTCGCGGACATCGCCGAACGCTACGATCGCGGCTACGGCCATTTCACCACCCGCCAGAACATCCAGTTCAACTGGCCCCGGCTGGTGGATATCCCGGACATCCTGGAGGCGCTCGCCGAGGTCGAGATGCACGCCATCCAGACCTCGGGCAACTGCATCCGCAACATCACCAGCGACCCCTGGGCCGGGGTGGCCGCCGACGAGATCGAGGATCCGCGTCCCTGGTGCGAACTGCTGCGGCAGTGGTCGAGCGATCACCAGGAGTTCACCTTCCTGCCGCGCAAATTCAAGGTGGCGGTGAGCGGCGGCCTGCGCGACCGGGCGGCGGTGCGCATCCACGACATCGGCCTGCGTCTGCGCCGCGACCGCCAGGGCCGGATCGGTTTCGAGGTCCTGCTGGGCGGCGGCCTGGGCCGCACCCCGCTGCTCGCGCAGACGGTTCGCGACTGGATCCCGGGCGAGGAGCTGCTCTCCTATCTGACCGCGATCCTCCGCGTCTACAACCGCTTCGGCAGGCGCGACAACAAATACAAGGCGCGCATCAAGATCCTCGTCCACGACCTCGGAATCGAACGGTTCCGACAGCTCGTGGACGAGGAGTACGCAGTCGCGCGCGACCCCGATCTCGCCCGCTTCGCAGCCGCCGAGATCGCGCGCATCAGGCCCTTCTTCGCGCCCCCGCCCTATGCCGACCGCGCCGCGGATGCGGCGGCGAGCCGGCATCTCGCCGCGATCGACGGGACGTTCGCACGCTGGCTGCGGACCAACACGGCGCCGCACCGGCGGCGCGACTACGCCATCGTCCAGATCAGCCTCAAGCCGCCCGGCGGCGTGCCGGGCAACATGACCGCGGCGCAGATGCGGGCACTCGCGGACCTCGCCGAGCGCTACTCCTGCGGCGAAATCCGCGTGACGGCGGAGCAGAACCTGGTCCTGCCGCATGTCGCGCGCGGCGATCTGCCGGCACTCTGGGAGGCGCTCGAGACCGGCGGCCTCGCCACCCCCAACCTCGGCCATCTCTCGGACATCGTGGCCTGTCCGGGTCTCGACTTCTGCGCCCTCGCCACCGCCCGCTCGATCCCCGTCGCCCAGGCGATCGGCCGCCGCTTCGCCGATCTCGACCGCCAGTACGAGATCGGTCCGCTGAAGCTCAAGATGTCCGGCTGCATCAACGCCTGCGGCCATCATCACGTGGCCCATATCGGCATCCTGGGGCTCGAGAAGCGGGGGCGGGAATCCTACCAGATCACCCTCGGCGGCAGCGGTGGGGAGGAGGCCGCCATCGGCCGCGTGCTGGGCCCCGGCTTCGGTGCCGAGGAGATCGTCGATGCGGTCGAACGGGTGATCACCACCTACCTCGCCGGCCGGCGGAACCGCGAGGAGACTTTTCTCGACTATCTCCGCCGGGTCGGCCTCCAGCCCTTCAAGGATGCACTCTATGCCTCTGTTTAAGCACGGCCGCTTCGTCGAGGATCCCTGGCTGTTCCTGGCCGACGGCGAGCCGCTGCCGAGCGAGGGCATGATCGTCCTGTCGCTCGCGCGGCCGACCGGCGTCGAGGCCCCCACCCTCGCGGATCGCGACGGCTGGCTCGGGGTCCGCCTCGAGCCCGCGGACCCACTCGAGGAGGTGGTGCCCTGGCTTCCCCGCCTCGCGCTCGTCGCCCTCGCCTTTCCCTCCTTCACCGACGGCCGCCCCTTCAGCACGGCGCGTCTTCTGCGGGAGCGCCATCGTTTCACCGGCGAGATCCGTGCCGTCGGCCGGATCCTGGTGGACCAGTACCCGTTCCTGCTCCGCTGCGGCTTCGACGCCTTCACGGTTCCCCCTGGTCCCGCCCTGCGCGGCTGGCGCGAACGGGCACGGCTCGGGCCCGTCTACCAGCCCGACAGTCTGGGGGAGGTCCGCTCCATCTGGCACCGGCGCCATCCCGAGCTCGTTTCGGCCTCCTGATCCCCTTTCCTTCCCCGCGTCCACCGCGCCCTTGATTCGTCGAACCGATAACACTAGAATACTAGCTATGTCGTGACGAAGGCGGAGAGCGTCATGGATGAGCGCGAAGCGGTGGCGGCCCTGGCGGCCCTGGGACATGGGCATCGGCTGCGGATCTTCCGACTTCTCGTGCGAGCCGGCGATCGCGGTCTCCGGGTCGGCGACATCCAGCGCCACCTCGGCCTTCCCCCCTCCACCCTCGCCCATCATCTCGACACCCTCGCGCGGGCGGGCCTGATCCGTCAGCAGCGTAGCGGCCGCGAGGTCCGCAGTCGCGTCGATTTCACGCGCATGAACGCGCTCCTCGCCCATCTCCAGGAGGCCTGCTGCACCGGCGTACCGACCCCCGAGGTGGAGGAAGCCGGCGAATGAACGCTTTGGCACGGCTCTCGCGCGCCGGCACGCGGTTTCCGGAGCTGGACGGCGTGCTCACGACCATCGCCGTGATGGCGGTATTGCAGGCCCTCTTCGACCTCCCCGGGCTTTCCGAGACGCTCCTCTTCACACTTTCCAGCCTGTGGAGCATCGCCCCCTACATCCTGCTCGCCGTGGTCTTCGCCGCCTACCTCCAGGCGGCGGGCGCCGATGCGCTGGTCGCGCGGGTCTTTCGCGCGCGCCTCGGGCTCACGATCTTCGTCGCCGCCCTCGTGGGCGCCGTCTCGCCCTTCTGTTCCTGCGGCGTCATCCCGCTGATCGCCGGGCTTCTGGCAATGGGCGTGCCGCTGGCGCCGGTGATGGCCTTCTGGCTCTCCTCGCCGATCATCGACCCGCCCCAGTTCGTGATGACCGCGAGCATACTCGGCAGCGGCTTCGCCGTCGGCAAGACGGCGGCGGCGTTCGGCCTCGGCCTTCTCGGCGGCTTCGGCGTCGCACTGTTCGATCGCTTCGGCTGGTTTCGCGAACCGCTGAAGCGACGGGCGGCCTGCCGCTGCGGGACGAGCTGCGGCACACCGGAGGAACCCCGATGGGCGATCTGGCGGGATCCCTCCCGGCGGCGGCGCTTGGTCGCCGGCATCGGTGGCCAGGGCCTGTTTCTCGCCCGCTGGCTGGCCCTCGCCTTCTTTCTGGAAGGGCTGATGCTGGCCTATCTGCCGGCGGAACTGGTGGCCCGTCTGGTGGGCGGTGAGGGCTGGACGGCCGTCCTTCTCGCGACCCTCGTCGGTGTGCCCGCCTATCTCAACGGCTATGCCGCCCTGCCTCTCGTCGACGGGCTCGTGCAGCAGGGGATGTCGGCGGGCGCCGCAATGGCCTTCCTGCTCGCCGGCGGCGTCACCAGCCTGCCGGCGGCGATCGCCGTTCATGCCTTGGCCCGTCCGGCCGTGTTCCTCCTCTATCTGGGGCTCGCGCTGAGCGGCTCCTTCATCGCCGGTCTCCTGTTCGGTGCACTGGCGGCGCCGCCGGGCGCCATCTAGAGCTGCCGCTCCTCGGCCGTCCCGGGCAGGATCTCGAGGAGGACGAGCGGCTCCTCGCCGCTGCTGCGGATCGCCGTTCCGGTGTCGGGGGCCGGGGACAGGAGATCGCCGGGGCCGACCCGCCTGCCCTCTCCCGCGATCTCTCCTCGACCGGCGATCACGAGGCGCAGCCGCGCGGACCCGGCGTCGAGGCGGACACGGGCGCCCGGCGCCACCCGACGTTCGACGATGCGATAGCCGGGACGGTCCGCGACCCGGACCTCCTCCCCCCAGGCACGGGCTTCGGCGAGGTGGCGGTCCACCTCCTGCCGCCCCGCGCGCGCCAGGGCGGCGACCGCGGCCTTGATGGCATCGCTCGCCTCGCGGCCGGCCACGAGCACCGCATCCGCGGTCTCGATCACCGCCAGGTCGCGCACGCCTGCCAGTACGACCAGCCGCTCCCGGGCCTCCACGAGGCAGTCCGACACCTCCTCGAGATGCACGTCGCCGCGACCGAGGTTGCCCCTCTCGTCCCGCGTCGCCAGTTCCCAGAGGGCGTGCCAGGAGCCGACGTCCGACCAGCCGGGATCGCAGGGTGCGACGGCGACGCGGCGGCTGCGCTCCATCACCGCCTTGTCGATCGGCGCCGAGGGGATGCGGGCGTAGAGATCCTCGGGCAGCTCCGGTCTGCCGCCCGCCGCCTCGAACGCCCTCCGACTACCGGCCGCGATCTCGGGTTCGAAACGATCGAGCTCCTCGAGCACGGTGTCCGCGCGCATCAGGAAGATGCCGGCGTTCCAGAGATGGCCGCCGCTCTCCAGCATCGCCCGGGCGCGGGCGAGTTCGGGCTTTTCCACGAATTCCCGGACCTCGTGCAGCCCGGGCCAGCGTTCGATGCCCTCGCCGACGGCGATATAGCCGAAACCGGTCTCGGGCCGCGCCGGCGTGATGCCGAAGGTGACGATGCGTCCCGCGGCCGCAGCCTCGAGGCTGGCACGGACGGCCGCTTCCAGTTCTTCCGGTCGGGTCAGGAGATGATCCGACGGACAGACGAGAAGGATGCTCCCCGGACCGAACTCGGCCATCGCCCGCAGGGCCGCGACGGCGATCGCTGCGGCCGTGTTGCGGGGTCGCGGCTCGAGAAGGAGGTTGCGGCTCAGGGCCGGTGCCACCTCCGCGAGCTGGCGGCGCAGCAGCAGCTCCTGCGGCGCGGCCCCCACCGTGATCACCCGCTCCGGCGGGGCCTGGCCGAGCACGCGCCGCGCCGTCTGCTGGAGCAGGGACCCGCGTCCCAGCAGCGGCGCGAGATGCTTGGGTACCACGGTACGACTTACGGGCCAGAGACGGGTCCCCGAACCACCGGCCAGCAGGACGGGAACCAGGGATTCGGCATTTCCGGTGCGATCGGCCATCGGCACCTCTTCCGCGCGGCTGCGAGGCGTGACGGGCCGGGCCCTCTACCGCCGCGGCCACGCCCGCGGTCCGCGCCATGACACATGCATCGGGGCTCCGCAAGGGTCGCCGGCCGGCTTGCGTCCCGTGATGTTGCCGAGTTTCACGAATGCAAGCCGGTTTTAACCGAATGTTGGCATTTCGGAAATAAAACGGACGAGGGGACACGGATCGCGAGGGCACGTCTGCGATGGTGCAAGGCTGCGAAACGAGCGACATTCTCTCCTTGGGCGAACGGGCCATGGCTGCGATGCGCAAGCATCGCATCGGCCCGACCCCGGAGAACTATCTGGTCTGGTTCACCCATTTCTCCGGCGAGAATCCGGCACTCAGCCGCATGATCCGGCTCCTCGAGGACAACAACGACAACTTCGACTGCGAACGCTGTCACGAACTCTATCAACGCTTCTTCGTCCGCGACGATGCCGCGCGCGTGGTTCACGAGGCGAGCGCCCGCGTCGAGGAATTGCTGTCCACGTTGCTCGAGCAGCTTTCCACCCAAGGCGCCGAGAGCGAGGCCGCATCCAAGCGCATCGACGCCCTCGGCGACCTCCTCGGCAAGAACAGTCGCAGCGAGGTGGTGGCGAAGATCGCCGATGCGCTCCTGAACGAAACCCGGCGGATGGCCGACAACGCGCGCGAGCTCGGCAAGGAGCTGCGCGCCAACAGCCAGCAGGTGGCGATCCTGCGCGCCAGTCTCGAACGGGTGCGACGCGAGGCGGAAACCGATCCGCTGACCGGTCTCGCCAATCGCAAGACCTTCGAATCCGCCATGCGGCGGCTCGCCGCCGAAGCGGTGGAGACGGGCAAGCCGCTGTCCCTGACGGTGGTGGACATCGACCACTTCAAGCGCTTCAACGACACCTTCGGCCACCGCACCGGCGACGTCGTGCTCAAGCTGCTGGCAACCAAGCTGCGAAACTCCGTCCGCGAGCGGGACATCGCGGCGCGCTACGGCGGTGAGGAATTCGTCCTGCTCATGCCCGCCACCGACCTCGACACGGCGGTGAGCCGTGCCGAATCGGTTCGTGCCGACGTCGCCTCCCACCGTCTGCGGGCGCGGGGCAGCGGCAAGGATCTTGGCGTCGTGACGCTCTCGATGGGCGTCGCCCAGTACCGTCCCGGAGAGCCGCTTTCGGAGTTCTTCGAACGGGCCGACCGAGCCCTCTATCTGGCCAAGCAGCAGGGGCGCAACCGGGTCGTCGACGAACGCGCCCTGCCGCCCGAGGAGCAGGCCGAAGAGGCCGGCCCGGGGCATTGCAGCCCCCAGCCCGCACCCGCTTGACCCCGGCCGTAGCTCGGCGCATCTCCTTCCCCGTCTGATGTCGATCGGGCGCGCCCGCCGCTGCGCGGGTGCCGCCGGGCGGTCCGCCGTCGGAACACGGCATGGGCCGTCGGCCGCGTCTCATGCACGGGAGGTTCGCCAGTGACGACCGCGCCGCGTATCTGTAGCCATCCGGATGCCAGCCCCTACATGCGGCTCGAGAAGAACCCGGCCAACTACGCGGCCCTCACGCCCCTCACCTTCCTCGAGCGCTCGGCCGACGTCTATCCGGCGCGTACCGCGGTCGTGCACGGCGACCAGCGGATCAGCTACGGTGAACTGCGCGCCCGGGCGCGCCGCCTCGCCTCGGCGCTCGAGGCACGGGGGATCCGGCCGGGCGACAGCGTGGCGGTGATGGCCCCCAACATCCCGCCGATGCTCGAGGTGCACTTCGGCGTGCCGATGGCGGGCGCGGTGCTGAACGCCCTCAACATCCGGCTCGATCCCCGCACCATCGCCTTCATCCTCGGGCACAGCCGGGCGCGGACGCTGATCACCGACAGCGAATTCGCGCCCGTGGTGCGCAAGGCGCTCGAAGCGCTCGAGGAACCGCCCCTGGTGGTGGACATCCTCGACCCCCTGTTCGAGGGTGAGCACCACCGTCTCGGCCCCCTCACCTACGACGAGCTGCTGGCGGAGGGCGATCCCGGAGCGCCTCCCCTCTTCCCCGCCGACGAGTGGCAGGCGATCTCCCTCAACTACACCTCCGGCACCACCGGGGATCCGAAGGGCGTCGTCTACCACCACCGCGGCGCCCATCTGAACGCCATCGGCAACGCGCTCGTCTGGCAGATGCCCCATTTTCCGGTCTATCTCTGGACCCTGCCGATGTTCCACTGCAATGGCTGGTGCTTTCCCTGGACGGTCACCCTCCAGGCCGGCACCCATGTCTGCCTGCGCAAGGTGGAGGCGGCGGCGATCTACCGGGCGATCGCCGAGCACGAGGTGACCCATCTCTGCGGGGCGCCCATCGTCATGGGCATGATCGTCAACGCCCCGGAAGGCGACCGCAGGCCCATCCCGCGCCGGGTGCGGATGATGACCGCCGCCTCGGCGCCGCCCGCCGCGGTCCTGGAGCGGATGGAGGCCCTCGGCTTCGAAGTGACCCATGTCTACGGGCTCACCGAGGTCTACGGGCCGGCCACGGTCTGCGCCTTCCAGCCCGAATGGGCCGCCCTGCCCCTCGCGGAGAAGGCGCGCAAGCTCGCCCGTCAGGGCGTCCGCTACCCGGTGCTCGAGGGGCTCGAGGTGATGGATCCGGAAACCATGCGCCCGGTGCCGCGCGACGGCGCCACGATGGGCGAGATCATGATGCGCGGCCACATCGTCATGAAGGGCTATCTCGAGAACCCGAAGGCCACCGAGGCGGCCTTCCGCGGCGGCTGGTTCCACACCGGCGATCTCGCCGTCATGCACGCCGACGGCTATCTCGAGATCAAGGACCGCTCCAAGGACATCATCATCTCGGGCGGCGAGAACATCTCCAGCATCGAGGTCGAGGCGGCGCTCTATCGCCATCCCGACGTCCTCGAGGCGGCGGTGGTGGCGAAGCCGGACGAGAAATGGGGCGAGACCCCCTGCGCCTTCGTCGCCCTGCGGCCGGGCTCCGATCTCACGGCGGAAAAGCTGCTCGCCTTCCTGCGGGGCGAGCTCGCCTCCTACAAGCTGCCGCGAACCATCGTGTTCGGCGAGCTGCCGAAGACCTCGACCGGGAAGGTGCAGAAGTTCGTCCTCCGGGAGCGCGCCCGCAACCTCTGACGGACCTCCCGCGGCCGGCCTCGCCTCAGAGGGCGGTGCCCGCGACCTCGCGGAAGCGGCGCAGCTCGTCCGCGGCCACCGGTCCGACGGCGCCGTAGACGTACTCGCCCTCCCACCAGATATAGGCATCGCCGCCGAGTGCCTGGACGAGCAGCGCCCCCTCCTCGCGGCCGGCGATGAACAGCACCACCTCCTTGCCGGCCAGAGCGTAGACCACCGCCGCCACGGGTCGTCCGCCGAGGCTCGCCACCCGCGCGCCGCGCAACTCGAAGCCGGGCGGCGGCGGCGGCACCAGGTAGGACCGCCCGAGCCTGGCCGCCAGCCAGTCCGCGAGCCGCAGCGGATCTCCGGTCTCGAGGCTGGCAAAGCCCCCCGTCGAACCCGCCGCGAGGTCGGTCGCGATCCCGCCGTGTGACACCTCCGCCCCGTCGCCGAACAGACCGGCCGCCATCTCCAGCATGGTCGCGGCGGCGGCGGCCAGCATGGCGAGCCCCACGAAACGGGCCGCATAGCGGCTAATCAGCGGCCGCAGCGGCCGCGCCGCCGCCCGATGCGGCGCCTTTCCCGGGGGTCGGTGGTCCGCCCGCATACCGTGCGCCGGGACCGGCACCCGCAGTGGCGGTGGCGGCAGGGCCAGAGGCGTCGGGGCCTCGGCTTCGCCCACCAGATCCACCTCCAGCCCGGCCCACAGCGGCATGCTCTCCTGCATGCAGCGGAAGCGGCGCTGGAGCTGCTGTTCGAAGGCCTGCAGGCCGTGGACGCGCAGACGGCAGTCGGTGCAGACGAGGAGATGTTGCTTGAGGGCACGCAGGCGACCGCGGGCGAGCTGCCCGTCGAGATGCGCTTCGAGATAGCGGTCGAGGTCCGCGCAGTTCATCGCCTCCTCCCCGGGGAGGCTTCCCCCTTTCGGGTCGCCCTGTGCCTCCCGAACTGGATCGAACCTCACTTTTCCCGAAACCGGCGTCGAGTGCAACGGTGGATTCGTCCCCGGGGGATCCCGACGCACCGGCCGCATTAGCGGTTGCCATGCGCCGCACATCGGTCAAATTAGACCCCAAGCGGGGCGAAGCGCCGGGGCGTGTGCCGGCCGCCGACGGGAGCCGGCGGCGTGGCGTTCGCCGCAACCCTTGGGAGGTGACATGGGGGCCGAATCCATCCGTAATGTCGCGCTGGTCGGACCGAACGGGTCCGGCAAGACGACGCTTCTCGAGAGCATGCTGTTCGTCACCGGGGCCATCGGCCGCAAGGGGCGGGTCAGCGAAGGCAACATGGTGGGCGACAGCAGCGCCGAGGCGCGGGCGCGGCAGATGAGCACCGAGGTTTCCGCCGCCGGTTTCGAGCACGAGGGGGTGCGCTACAATCTCGTCGACTGCCCCGGTTCGGTGGAATTCATCCACGAGATGCGCTGCGCCGTGATCGGCTGCGACGTCGCGATCGTGGTGGTGGAGCCGGCGCTCGAGCGGATGATCGCGCTCGCCCCGATCCTCCAGTTCCTCGCCCAGCACGGCATCCCGCACATCGTCTTCATCAACAAGATGGACCGCTCCGAGGTCCGCTTCCGCGATCTCCTCGACGCCCTGCGCAAGCTGAGCGCGCGTCCGGTCATCCCCCATCAGTACGCCATCGGCCGCGGGCAGGATCTCGTGGGCTACATCGACCTCGTCACCGAGGAGGCCTTCGCCTATCGCGACGGCGCGCCTTCGGACCGCATTCCGCTGCCCGACGAGTATCGCGAACGGGAAGCCGCGGCGCGCACGGAGATGCTGGAGACGCTGGCCGATTTCGACGACGATCTGATGGAGAAGCTCCTCGAGGAGGAGGAGCCGACGCCGGAGGAGATCCTCCGCGAGCTGCGCAAGACCCTGGGTGCCGATCGCGTGGTGCCGGTGTTCATGGGCGTGGCCGAGCAGGACAAGGGCGTCCGCCGCCTCGTGCAGGCGCTGGCCAAGGAGGCCCCCGATCCGGCGATGCGCGCCGAGGCGCTCGGCATCGAGACCGGGGGGCCGGCTCTCGCCCAGGTGCTCAAGACCTACTACCAGCCGCATGCGGGCAAGCTCTCGCTGGTGCGCATCTGGCGCGGACGGGTGAGGGACGGCATGACCCTCTCCGGCATGCGGGTGGGCGGCCTCTACCGGCTGTTCGGCGGCCAGACCCAGCCCCTCGAGACCGCCGAGGCGGGCGACATCGTGGCCCTCGCTCGGATGGAGGAGGCCCGCACCGGCGGGCTCCTGTTCGAGGGCGATTCGCCCGGCGAGGTCGAGCTGCCCACGGTCGAACCGGCCAAGCCCATGTTCGCCTTCGCCATCAGCGCCACCAACCGCAGCGACGAGGTCAAGCTGTCGGCGGCCCTCGCGAAGCTCATCGACGAGGACCCGGCCCTCAAGCTCGAGCATGATGCGGAGCTGCAGCAGACCCTCCTCTGGGGCCAGGGCGAGCTGCATCTGCGGGTCGCTCTCGACCGGCTCAAGAACAAGTATCACATCGGCATCGACGTGAAGCCGCCGCGCACCCCCTACCGGGAGACCATCCGCCGCGGCACCCAGGCCCACGGCCGTCACAAGAAGCAGACCGGCGGCCACGGCCAGTTCGCCGACGTCAAGATCGAGATCCGTCCGCTCGCCCGGGGCGAGGGGTTCGATTTCGAGAACAAGATCGTCGGCGGTGCCGTGCCGCGACAGTTCATCCCGGCGGTGGAGGCCGGCGCCAGGGAATACCTGCGCAAGGGTCCCCTCGGCTTTCCGGTGGTGGATGTCGGCGTGACGCTGTTCGACGGCCAGTTCCATACCGTCGACAGCAACGAGCTCTCCTTCAAGCTCGCCGTCGGCCTGGCCCTCAAGGAGGGGCTGCCGAAATGCGCGCCGGTGCTGCTGGAGCCCATTCTCGCGGTGACCATCTCGGTGCCCAGCGACTACACCTCGAAGACCCTGCAGCTCGTCAACCAGAAGCGCGGGCAGATCCTGGGCTACGACAGCAAGCCCGGCTGGCCCGGCTGGGACGAGATCAAGGCCAACATCCCGCAGGGCGAGATGCACGATCTGATCGTCAATCTGCGCTCGCTGAGCCAGGGCACCGGCTTCTTCGACTGGGAGTTCGACCATCTCCAGGAGGTGCCCGACCGGCTGCAGAAGACGGTGCTGGAGCAGGCCCGGGAGGCGGCCGAACAATAGAAGGGGGCCGGCGCCCGCTTCCGGCCTCGGTCGGCGTCGCCGTCCGCGTCAGTCCCCGGACGGGCCGTCCGTCCGCGGCGCCCGTTGCCGAGCGGTGGCCGCCACCGCCAGCAGGGTGGCGACGCTGAGGGCGGCGATGAGCCAGAACACGAGCTCCGGCGTGCCCCGGTCGACGAGCAGGCCGAAGACCGGCGGCGCCAGGAAGCCGCCGATGTTGTAGCCGCTGGTGACGAAGCCGAACACCTTGCCGGTGGCGCCCGGCGGGGTCACCGCCTTGAGCAGCATGTCGCGCGAGGGTGCGACGAGGCCGATCGGCACGCCCGCGAGGGCGAACGTCAGCATCACCAGGGGGAACGGCAGGCGCGTCTCGGCGATCAGCACCGCCGCAAGAGCGATGGCCACGAAGCACAGACCGGCCACGAGCGCGTGACGGCGGGTGCGGTCGGCGACCCAGCCGCCGATCAGCACGCCCAGGGTACTGGTGACCAGGAACGCCGTGAGCGGCAGGTTGGCGGCCACCAGGGAGAGGCCGTAGACCTGTTCGAGGAAGACCACGGTAAAGGCGTTGAAGCCGCCCTGGGTGGCGGCCAGGAGCGTGAAGAACAGGAGCGCCAGCAGCATGGCCGGGCTGGCGAGGAGGCGCAGATCCCGCCCCACCGAAGTGCGGCGGCGCGGTCGCCGGCGATGCTCCTCGACGGTGATCAGCGCCCGCATGGCGACCATGACCACCGCCAGCAGGAGGCCGAGCCCGCCCGAAAGCAGCAGCGCCGGGCGCCAGCCGAACCAGGCGGCGAAGGCGACGATGCAGACCGGCGCGGCGGCGAAGCCCAGATAGCCGCCGAAGGTGTGGACGGAAAACGCCCGCCCCATGCGGGCATCGCTCACCCGCGAGGCCAGGATGGCATAGTCGGCCGGGTGGTAGACGGCGTTGCCGAGCCCCGCAAGAGCCATCAGCACGAGCACCGCCGGATAGCTGTCGACGAGGCCGACCGCACCGATGGCGCCCGCGAACAGCGCCTGACCGGCGATCAGAATGACGGCAGGCCCGTAGCGATCGACCAGAAAGCCGATGGGGGCCTGAAAGAGCGCGGTGGTCACGTTGAGAACGGCCAGCGCCAGACCGAGCTTGCCGTAGCCCACCGACAGTTCGCGCGCGAGCACGGGGAAGAGCGGCGGCAGCGCCAGAATGTAGAAGTGGGAGAAGAAGTGGCCGACACTGATCAGCGCGATCACCGACAGATCGCGGCGCACTCCCGAAGGCTGCCCGACCGCAGCGCTCGAACGGGCCATTCCTCCCCCACCCGTGGATCCTGCGACAGCGGCCGGCCCGGCGGCCGGCCCCGCCTTTCTCGCCCGCCGGCGTCTTCCGATCAAGGGTCCGCCGCCCTGACGTAAACCCGATCTTAACCTTGCGGAGCCATCCTGCGCCGGGACCGCGAGCGGGAGCGGGGATGAGCATCGAAGACGGCCTCGCCGACATCCGACGTCTCTACCGCAGCGGGCGGCGGGCCACCGTCGCCCTCGTCTCCCTCGCGCGTCTCGCGGCGACGCCGCGCCACCCGGCCTTCTACCACTATCTGCGCAATAGCCTCGAGGAGCTGGCCGGCAGGCTCGAGGGCGGCTTCCATCCCCTCGCCGAAGACAGCTATCTCCTGTGGACGACCCGACCGTCCGGCGAGCTCATGGCCCAGCTCGCGGTCATCCTCGACATCGAGGAGAATGCGGAGGAGGCGCCTCCCTGGCAGGGTTCGGTGGAGACCTTCGCTCTTCCCGGGGAGCACGAACGCCTGCGGGCGACCCTCCAGCGTCTCGCCGACCGCCCGCGACATCCGGCCGCGCCCGGCCGCTGTCTCGAAGGGTCGCCGCGGCCGGCACTGGCCTCGCCGGCCGCCGGCTTCCCGGAGCCGCCGGGCTCTCCACCTCCGCCCCGCGGGGCGCTCACCCCGTCTACCCTTCGCGAGGCCGAGCGGATCCTTGACGGGGCCGAACTCGGCCGGTTCCTGCGCCGCCAGCAGGTCTGCCTTCTCGGCGCCCGCCTGGAGACGGTCTATGTCGAGGTCTTCACCAGCATCCCCGAGCTCGGCAGAGGCCTGTTCCCCGATCTCGCCCTGGACCCCGGGACGCCGCTCTTTCCCGCCCTCCTCGCCCACATCGACCGGCTGCTGCTGGTCGAACTCCTGCTCACCCGTCCCTTCCATCGTCACCCGGTGGGCATCAACCTCTCCCTCTCCGCACTCGATACGCCCGAGTTCGCCCGGTTCGACCGTGCCATCAGCCCCGATCTCCGTGGCCGCATCGTGATCGAGCTGCACTGGCTCGACTGGCTGCGCGACCTCGAATCCGGTGACGGCCGCATCGCCGCCCTGCGCCGCTCGGGCTACCGGGTGGCGGTCGACCGGCTGGTGCCGGGACCGGCCATGGCGGCCCTCCGTCCCGCCCTCCTCGACACCGACTTCTACAAGCTGGTGTGGTCCGAGGCGGCCGCCGAACGGCTCGCGGCGCCCGGCTTCGCGGCGCTCCTCGAGCCGGTTGCCGCGGACCGGCTCGTCCTCACCAACTGCGACCGGCGCGAGGCGCTGGAGATCGGCGCGTCGCTCTCGATCCGACGCTACCAGGGCTGGCTGATCGACCGTCTCGTGCGCGAGGCGGCGTGCCCGCTCCCCGCCCTCAGCCGGCAGGGCTCGGCAGCCTGATCACCTCCGCGTGCTCGGCGTCGTAGCGGGCGAAGATCTCCGCCAGCTTGGCGTAGCTGAAGGGTTTGACGACGAAATCGGCGGCGCCGTGGCGCAGCGCCCGCACCACATGTTCGCGGGTGCTGAAATGGGACACCATGACGACGAAGGCGTCGGGATCGAGATCGAGAATGTCCTGGAGGATCTCCATCCCGCCGATGCCGGGCATGCGGATGTCGAGAAAGACGATGTCCACCACTCGCTTCTGGAACAGCGCCAGGGCCTCGGCATGGTCGGCGGCTTCGAGAATGGTCAGCCGGCGGTGGAGGTCGGTCAGGGCGTGGCGCAGCAGCACCCGCTCGCTTCGGGCGTCGTCGACGACGAGAATGGTGAGAGGCGGCATCTGCGACAGGTTTCCCGCTGCCTTGGCTGCTCCTCCTATAGGGGGTGCGGGTTGCCGTTCCGTTAACGGCCCACCGCCCGGGCGGTCGCTCCCCGCGTTTCGCCATCGCGACATCGCTGCCGCCGCTGCGATTGCCAGCGGCGCCCGGGCAGGCTAGGGTCGCCGCGCGATGGTTCCCCGACCGGGGACGAAGAGGGAAGCCGGTGCGGCCCGCGGGGCCAAGGCCGGCGCTGCCCCCGCAACTGTAGGCGGCGAGCCGAGACCGGAAGTGCCACTGGGAAACCGGGAAGGCGGTCGAGGCGCGGAGCCGCGAGCCAGGAGACCTGCCATCGCGCCGTCAGGACCGCTTCTCGGGGCGGGGTGCCCCCGAAAGGAGACCCTCATGGACGTTCCCGGCAAGACCACCGGCCTGGATCTCGCCTGCTGCGATCCCGGGTCGCTCATCCGCGAAGGATTGCTGGCCGAAGACGCGCGGCTGGCCGCGCGCGATCTGCTGCTGTGCTGGCTCCTGAGACTGTCCGCGCGGATCGACGCCGCCGACGCCGCCCGCGTCCTGATCCGCGCCTATGCGGATCTTCCCCGCCGGTCGCCCTGCGCCCGCGAGCTCGACCGTCTGCTGCGGGAAACCGCGAACTGGCCGCGCGGCCGCCTCGCCCGCCTCGACCGCGCCGCCGCCCTCCACTGACGCGCCGCCCCGGAGACCATCGTGCCCCGCAAGATCCCCGTAACGGTCGTCACCGGCTTCCTCGGCGCCGGCAAGACCAGCCTCGTTCGCCATCTGCTGGAACATGCGGGCGGGCGCCGCATCGCGCTCGTGGTCAACGAGTTCGGCGAGCTCGGCATCGACCGCGAGATCCTGTCCGGCTGCGGGATTCCGGGCTGCGAGGAGGATGCCGTCGTCGAGCTCGCCAACGGCTGCATCTGCTGCACGGTGGCCGACGACTTCCTGCCCACCATGCGGCGCCTGCTGGGGCGGACGCAGCCGCCCGACCACATCGTCATCGAGACCTCGGGCCTCGCCCTCCCCAAACCTCTCGTCAAGGCCTTCACCTGGCCCGAGATCCGCACCCGGGCCACCGTCGACGGGGTGATCGCCGTGATCGACGCCGCCGCCGTCGCCGCCGGCATGTTCGCGGCCGATCCTGCCGCACTCGACCGTCTGCGGCGCGCGGACCCCTCCCTCGATCACGAAACGCCCCTCGAGGAGCTGTTCGAGGAGCAGATCCTCTGCGCCGATCTCGTGGTCCTCAACAAGACGGATCAGGTGGACGCGGCCGGCCTCGCCCTCGCCGAAGCGCGGGTGCGGGCCCATCTCCGCCCGGCCGTGGGCCTGCTGCGGGCCCGCCACGGCGCGCTCGATCCCGCGGTCCTCCTGGGCCTCGGGGCCGAGGCGGAGGAGGATCTCGACAGCCGCCCGTCGCACCACGATGCGGGCGAGCCCCACGAACACGACGCCTTTGCGAGTCTGGTCGTGGAACTCGCACCCGTCACCGCGGTGGAGCGCCTGACGGCCGCCGTCCGTCACCTCGCCCGCAGCCAGCCCGTCTACCGCGTGAAGGGCTTCGCCCGGGTCGCCGACCGCCCGATGCGTCTCGTCCTGCAGGCGGTGGGCGACCGGGTCGAGACCTACTTCGACCGTCCCTGGCGGGCGGACGAGCCGCCCTGCGGCCGCCTCGTGGTGATCGGTGACGCGGATCTCGACGGGACCGCCGTGCGCGCGATCCTCGGCGCCGCCGCGGCTCCGGTTCCGCCCGCGGCGGCCTCCTAGGAGCCGCGGTCCCCGTTGGGCGATTCCCTCTCGCGCATATTAGATATCGGTGATATGCTTTCCCCGCCTGCCGCCGAGAAGCGCGGCAGGACCTCGGATACTCCGACAGGAAACCCGTACGACGTGGAAGCGCTGCTGCCCGGCCTGATCCAGAACCTGCCCGCCGTCCTTTCGGGCGGCCTCGTCGGGTTCTCGCTGGCCCTGATCGGCGGCGGCGGTTCCATCCTCGCGGTGCCGCTGCTCGTCTATGTGGTGGGGGTGCGCAGCCCGCACCTCGCCATCGGCACCAGCGCCCTCGCCGTAGCCGTCAACGCCTTCGCCAATCTCCTGCCACACGGCAGGGCGGGAAACGTGCACTGGCGCCCCGGTGCCCTCTTCGCGGGCGCGGGGGTGGTCGGCGCCCTCGCGGGCTCCAGCCTGGGCAAGGCCGTCGACGGCCGGGACCTCCTCGCCCTGTTCGCGGTGCTGATGCTGGTGGTGGCCGTTCTCATGCTCCGCCGGCGATCCCCGGCCCGGAAGGCGAAGGAACCCGACCGGCTGCGGCTGTCGGCGATCGCCTTCGGTGCCGGTCTGCTGGCCGGTTTCTTCGGCATCGGCGGCGGCTTCCTGGTGGTGCCGGGGCTCGTGCTCGCCACCGGCATGGGCCTGCTCAACGCGATCGCCACCTCGCTCTTCTCGGTGGGCGCCTTCGGTCTCGCGACGGCGTTCAATTATGCCCTCTCGGGCCTTGTCGACTGGCCGCTCGCGTTCAAGTTTATCCTGGGCGGATTGGTCGGTGGCTGGCTCGGCGCGGCGCTCGCCGGCCGTCTCTCCCGCCGACGCGAGGTCCTGACCTATCTGTTTTCCGCGGCGATCGCCGCCGTCGCGCTGTTCATGCTGTACCGCACTCTGGGCGTGCCGCGATGAAAGCGGCACCCGCGAACTAGGGAGGATACGATGGAACAGATCCCGTCCATGCCGAGGCTCAACGAACCGGCGCCCGAGTTCGAGGCGCAGACCACCCACGGCCCGCGCCGGCTCTCCGACTACCGGGGCAGCTGGTTGATCCTGTTCTCGCACCCGGCCGACTTCACGCCCGTCTGCACCACCGAGTTCATGGCCTTCGCCGCCCGCTACAACGAGTTCAAGGAGCGCAACTGCGAGCTCCTCGGCCTCTCCATCGACAGCAACTTTTCGCATCTCGCCTGGAAGCGGGCGATCAAGGAGAAGATGGGGGTCGACATCCCCTTCCCCATCATCGCCGACCTGTCGATGACCGTCGCCAACGCCTACGGCATGATCCATCCGGGGGCGAGCGACACCTCGGCCGTGCGCGCCCTGTTCGTCATCGATCCCCAGGGCATCCTGCGGGCGATGATCTACTATCCCCTCACCAACGGCCGCTCCATCGACGAGGTGCTGCGGCTGCTGACCGCGCTGCAGACCACCGACACCCACGGCGTCGCCACGCCCGAGGGCTGGAAGCCCGGCGACAAGGTGATCGTGCCGCCGCCGAAGACCATCGAGGAACTCGAGGAACGTCTCGCCGCCGGCTACGAATGCACCGACTGGTATTTCTGCAAGAAGCCTCTCGAGGTCGCCTGATCCCGAACCTGCGAACAACGCCTCCTTCGATGCCCGCCGCCGGCGGGCATTTTTTTCGGCTTCCCCGTCGGCGCTCGGCGGGCGCTGTGCAGGCGCACGCCTCACGCGCCGATGACGATGCCGCCGCCGGCGACATCGAGGATGGCACCGGAGACGAAGGAGGCCTCCTCCGAAAGCAGCCACAGGATGGCGTAGGCCACTTCCTCGGGACGGCCGAGGCGACCCATGGGGATGGTCGCCTCGACCGCCGCCCGCCGCTCGGGATCGCGATGCACGCCGGCCGTCATGTCGGTCTCGATCATCCCCGGCCGTACGACATTGGCCCGGATCCCCTCGGCCGCCACTTCGCGTGCCAGCCCTTTCACGAAGGAATCGATCGCGCCCTTGGTCGCCGCGTAGTGGGCGGCACCCGGCCGACCACCGGTCGACGCGGCATAGGAGGAGACGGCGACGATGGCCCCACCCCGGCCGCCGTGCGCGGTCGACATGCGGCGCACGGCCTCCCGGCAGGTGAGCACGGTGCCGACGAGGTTCGCTTCGACCAGCGCGAGAAGACGCGCCGTCTCGATCCCGGCGACCGGCCTGCGGTCGGCACGCCCGGCATTGGCGACGAGGCCCCGGATGTCACCGAAATGCCGCGCGGCCGCATCGAACAGGGCGGCGACCTCGCGCTCGTCGGCGACATCGGCGGCGACGGCCAGGGCGCGCCCGCCCCGCGCCTCGATCGTATCGACGACTTCGGCGGCGGCATCGCCTCTCTTCCGGTAGGCGAGGACCACCGGCCAGCCGCGGGCGGCGGCGAGGATGGCGGTGGCGCGGCCGATGCCGCGACTGCCGCCGGTGACGACGAGCGCTCCCCGGTCCCTCATCGGCGATCCTCCCGGATCATGTCGGCGGCCTTCTCGGCGATCATGATCACCGGCGCGTTGGTGTTGCCGGAAACGAGCCGCGGCATGATCGAAGCATCGACCACCCGCAGCGCGGCGACGCCATGAACGCGAAGCCGGGCATCCACGACCGCCAGCGGATCTTCCGCCGGTCCCATCATGCAGGTCGAGGTGGGATGGAACAGGGTGCCACCCGTGGTGCGCAGGAATTCGAGGATCTCGTCCTCGCTCCGGCAGTCGGGGCCGGGGATCACCTCCGCCTCGCGGAAGCGGTCGATAGCGGGCTTGGCCATTACCTCACGGATCAGCCGGAAACCCGCGAGCATCCGGCGGCGGTCGTCCTCCGCCTCGAGGTAACGGGGGCGGATCACCGGCGGGCTCGTCACCTCGCGGTCGCGCAGGGTGATCTCGCCCCGGCTTTTCGGCCGCAGGACGCAGACCGAGACGGTGAAACCGGAAAAGGGATGGAGCCGTTCTCCCGGGCGGTCGGCGCTGAAGGGAATGAAATGGAACTGCACGTCGGGTCGCTTCTCGCCGGCGGTATTCCAGAACAGGGTCACGAGCCCGGCGCCCAGGGTGAGTGGTCCGCGCCGCAGGAGGAGCCATTCGAGACCGGCGCGAATCCGCCGCGAAAGACTGTTCGCCACGTCGTTCAGGGTGACCGGAACCGGGCAGCGCCAGACCGTGCGCGCCTGGTAATGGTCCTGGAGATTGCGGCCCACGCCCGCACGCGCTTCCACGACCGGAATGCCGAGGCTCCGCAACGGCTCGGGAGGACCCACCCCCGAGAGCATCAGGAGTTGCGGGGACTGAACCGCACCCGCGCACAGCAGCACCTCGCGGGCCGCTCGCACGGTCGTCCGCCGCCCGTCCCGGCGCCAGGCGACGCCGACCGCCCGCCTGCCCTCGAAGAGGACGCGCTCCACGAGGGCTCCGGTCTCGATCTCGAGATTGGTGCGGCCGCGCACCGGTCGCAGGAAGGCCACCGCGGCGCTGCAGCGGCGACCGCGGCGAACCGTGAGCTGGAAGTAGCCCGCTCCGGCCTGACGCGCGCCGTTGCAGTCGCGGTTTTCGGGGATGCCCGCCTCACCCGCGGCCCGGATGAAGGCGTCGGCGAGCGGCGAGCGGTAGGCGGGTTCGGTGACCGACAGCGGTCCTCCCCTCCCGTGCCAGGCGTCCTCGCCGCCGGCGAAATCCTCGGACCGGCGGAAGTAGGGCAGCACCTCGCGCCAGGACCAGCCGGGATTGCCGAGCGCCGCCCAGTCGTCGTAGTCCTCCGGCTGTCCCCGCACATAGACGAGACCGTTGATGGAGGAACAGCCGCCGAGCACTCGGCCGCGCGGCCAGAAGAGCGGGCGATCGCCGGTCAGCGGCTCGGGCTCGGTGTGGAAATGCCAGGTGATGCGCGGATCGAAGATGGTCCGGTAGTAGCCGATCGGGATGTGGATCCAGATGTCGCGGTCGGGCGGTCCCGCCTCCAGCAGCAGCACCCGCACCCCGCGATCCTCGCTCAGCCGGTTGGCGAGCACGCAGCCGGCGGAACCCGCGCCGATGATCACATAGTCGAATTCGATACCTTCGGGGATCATGGCGCGGCCTCAGGCGATCTCCGTCTCCATGACGCGAAAGGCGGACAGGAACGCGGGATCCGGATCGACGCCGATCCCGGGCCGGGCCGAATGCGCGATCCGGCCCCGCTCGTCGCAGCCCGCAAACGGCACCAGCCCCTCACGCAGGGGATTGGGGTTTACGTCGACCTCGAGCCAGCCGTCGCCGCCTACCGCGGCCAGGAGATGGGCCGAGTGCAGAAGGGCGATGCCGCCGCCCAGACTGTGAGGACAGCAGCGGAGCCCGGCCGCCATCGCCCGCCGTGCCACCCGGCGGCAGAGGCTGATGCCGCCCCATTTGGCCACGTCCGGCTGCACCACCGCGAGCGCCCGGGCCGCGATCATCGCCTCGAACGCCTCCGGGCTCGCGAGGTTCTCGCCGCCCGCCAGCGGCACCGGCGAGACGGCCGCGAGCTCGGCGAACACCGAGGGCGGCAGATCGGCGGGAACCGGCTCCTCGATCCAGTCGAGGGGAAACGCGGCGAGCTCCTGGAGCCGCGCCCGCGCCTCCTCCACCTCCCAGGCCTGGTTGGCGTCGGCGAGGAGGCGCTCGTCATCCCGCAGCTCGGCCGACACCGCGCACAGGTTGCGATCGTCCTGCGGAAAACCGAGCTTGAGCTTGAAGATGCGGAAGCCCCTGGTGCGGGCGCCGGCGATCTCCGCCAGCGGATCGCCCGGGTTGATGCCGCTCCCGTAGGCCGGAAGGGGCCGCAGCTCGCCGCCCAGCAGGCGGGCGAGCGGCACGCCCGCGCGCCGCGCCAAAAGATCCCAGAGGGCGCAGTCGAAGCCGGCGATGACATTGGCGAAGGCCCCCTGCTCGCCGCTCTGTATGGCGAGGCGTCGCACCGCTGCCGTGGCCGCATGGACGAGGGCCGGCGGATCGGCGGGATCACGGCCCAGATACCAGGGTGCCAGATGGTCGGCGGCCAGATGGAAGCGGCTCTCGAGACCGTGGCGCGGGAAGTTGCACCAGATCTCGCCCAGACCGCGGGCCCCGTGCGTGTCCTCGATCTCGACCAGCAGCGCCGGCCGGCTGTCCATCGCGCCGAACGCGGTGGCGACCGGGTGCGGCGACGGCGCCCGCAGGGCGACGAGCCGGATACGGCCGATCTTGGGCATCGCGCATTCCTCCCCCGCCCGTTCCTAACCCGGGGCGGGCGGCGGCGCCAGTCCGCGGCTCAGTCGGCCAGTCGGGCGTAGAAGGCGGCCAGGGCCTCGGTGAGGCTCCGGCGGCTGGCATCGCGCAGGTAGAACATGTGGCCGCCGGGCAGGGTCACGAAGCGCACCCGCCGCAGCGCCTCCGCCGGGAGGGGCATCTGTTCGACCAGATAGCGGCTGGCGAACCAGGGGGTGACCAGATCATGGTAGCCGTGGGCGATCAGCACCTCGAAGTCCGGCATGGTGGCGAGGGCGAAGGCCAGATCGTCGCTGGCGCCGATGAAGCCCTGCCCGCCACCGAGGGCCTTGCCGTAATCCCAGTGATGGGCGAGCTCGCGGGCGAGCACCCGATAGCGGCGATCGGTACGAAAGCCGATCTCCTCCCGCAGATAGCGGACGACGGCCTCGGCGAAGGGCGCCGCCACCCGCAGGAACGAGGGATCGCCGCGGTAGGCGACCCTGTCGGGCAGGGGATCCACGGCGGTCAGCCGGCCGTCGTAGAGACCGAGGATGCGGCCCTCGGACGCGAGCAGCCGCTTTGCGAAACTCCGGCCATCGACCCGCCCCCGCTTGCGCGCCACCATCTCGGCGGGCAGCCCGAGATAGTCCGCATAGTCGGCGAACAGCGCGTCGCGCTCGGCCGGCGGCAGGCGGCCGAGACGGGCGAGCCCGGGCAGTAGACGATCGAGAACGAAACCCTCCACCTCGCCGATCCGCGGGCCCGGATCCTCGCCGACGCCGGCGAGCCGGCCACGGCCGTGGAAGCCGGCGGTGACGGCGAGGCTCGGCGCCAGGGTCGCCCAGGGCAGGAGATTGTAGCGTTCGGCTCCGCGCAGGAGGGCGAATTCGAGGACCGGCGAGACCAGCACCACACCATTGAGGGCGATGTCGAACCGCTCGAGCAGCCGGCGCGGCAGCACCGCCGCGCGGAAGCCGCCGTAGCTCTCGCCGGCCACCACCCGCGGCGAGGCCCAGCGGTCGTAGCGGGTGAGATAGAGACGCAGGAAGCGGCCGATGGAGTCGAGATCGGCCCCGACCTCGAAGAAGTCCGCATCCTTCCCCTTCCGGCCCTCCGCCTTCGCCTTGCCGCCGCCCCCCTGCCGGTCCACGGTCCGGCTGTAGCCGGTGCCGACGGGATCGACGAAGACGAGATCGGTGAAGCGCAGCCAGGTGGCGGGATTGTCCTCGAGCCTCGCGGGCGGGGACGGCAGCTCGCCGTCGTCGGGGCCGGCCAGGCGCCGCGGGCCGGCGGCACCCAGATGCAGGAACACGCTGGCCGCCCCGGGACCGCCGTTGAAGAGGAAGGTGATCGGCCGCGCCGTGGGGTCCCCGGCGTCCCGCCGGTCGTAGGCGACGAAGAACATCCGGGCCTGCGGCTGCGCCGGATCCTCGCCGATGGGCAGGAAGCCGGCGGTCGTCCGATAACTCAGGGTTTCCTCGCCGAGCGCGAGGCTGGCCTCGGTGACGACGGTCCGCTCGGACGACGCGGGTTCCCCTACGGTTCCTCCGTCCTCGGCGGCCGCCGCGAGAAGCGGCAGCAGGAACAGCAGCAGGACCGCCGCCAGCGGTGGGAGAGGCCGACGCCGCCCCGTCATTGCCGATAGCGCTCGGCGAGGGCGTCGATCACCGCACCGACGATGAGGGCGGCCGAGCAGGCACCGGGATCGATGTGGCCGATGCCGGCATCCCCCAGCGCCGCGGTACGTCCCCAGCGGGCCGGCAGATCGCGGGTCTGGTGGAGGGCATGACCGGCAGCCGCCACCAGATAGGCGCCGAGGGCCTCCGGATCGGGCTCGTCACCATGGCGGCGGAGCGCGTCGGCAACCGGGGCCAGCACGTCGAGCAGGGTCTTGGCGCCGACGTCCACCCCTCCCTCGCGGCGCAGCGCGGCCAGCCCGGCGTCCAGCATCCTGACGGCGATCGCGAGGTCGAGTTCGCCGTCGGCCGGCGCCGGGTCGGCCATGCCGGCGAGGAGGGCGGCGTACATCCTGCCGCCATCGCCGCCCATGTCCTCGCGCAGGGCGCGGGCGATCTCGCGCAGGGCGGCGCCCAGCGGCATCGCGGCAAGCTCGTCGTGCTCCTGCCGCAGCCGCGCCACCGCACGCGCCAGATTGCTGCCATGGTCGCCGTCGCCGAGGGCGGCGTCGAGACTGTCGAGCTCCACCCGCCGTTCCTCGAGCGTGCCCTCGACCCGCTCGAGAATGGCCAACAGCGGCAACCGGTACATGGCGTTCTCCCCGACGTTCCCGGGTCCGCCCCGGGGCGGCGGACCGTTCCTCTCCGCCAAACTATTCCGCCCCGGCCCCGCGCACAGCCCGCGCCCGCCGTACTGCGACATCACGCACCCGCCCACCCGGGCTCAGGAGCGGCGGCCCGGATCGGCCTCCCGCAGCCATTCGAGGAAGCGCTGTTTCCAGCGCCGCACGTCATGTTCGCGCACCGCGGTCATCATCCGCTGCCAGCGTTCCGTCCGCTCCTCGAGGCTCATGGTGAGGCCGGTGTGCAGGCTGTCCGCGACCTGGTGGATGTCGTAGGGGTTGACGATCAGGGCGCCGTCGAGATGGGCGGCGCAGCCGGCGAAGCGCGAGAGGACGAGCACGCCCGGGTTCTCGGGATCCTGCGCCGCCACATACTCGAGCGCGACGAGGTTCATGCCGTCGCGAAGCGGGGTCACGAGGCCGATGCGACCGAGGCGGAAGAAGCCCATCAGCGCCCGCCGCGTGAACCCCCGGTTGATGTAGCGCAGTGGCACCCAGTCGGCCTCGCTGTAGACGCCGTTGATGTGGCCCGAGAGCAGTTCGACACTGCGGCGCAGCTCCATGTACTCGGGCACGTCCTCGCGGCTCGGCGCCGAGATCTGCATGAAGGTCACCCGCTGACGGTGGGCGGGATAGTCGCGCAGCAGGAGCTCGAAGGCCCTGAGGCGCTCGGGGATCCCCTTGGTGTAGTCGAGCCGGTCCACGCCCACCACGAGATGGCGGCCCGAGAGGGTCGCCGCCACCCGCTGCGCCTGGCGCCGGGCATCGGGCGAGACGGCCATGGCCGTCACGTCCTCGGGCTCGATGCCGATGGGCACGGCGACCGCCCGCAGGCGGCGGCCCAGGACCCGCACCCTCCCCTTGCCGTCGCTCCGGCCGCCGAGCTCGAGCTCGATGTATTCGCGGAACTGACGGAGATCGGTCGGCGTCTGGAAGCCCACGAGATCGTAGGCGCAGAGATCGACCACGAGCTGCCGGTGCCAGGGCAGCGTGAGATAGACCTCGGGGGAGGGAAAGGGAATGTGCAGGAAGAAGCCGAGGCGCACCTTGGCACCGAGCCGGCGGAGCTCGGTGGCGATGGGGATGAGGTGGTAGTCGTGGACCCAGACGAGATCCCCCTCGCGAAGCAGCGGGAACAGGGCTTCCGCGAACCGCTGGTTGACTCGTCGGTAGACGGCGTACCATTCGTGATCGTAGACGGCGAGGTCGAGCCGGTAGTGGAACAGCGGCCACAGGGTGCGGTTGGCGAGGCCCGCGTAGTAGCCGTCGAATTCCTCCTCGGCGAGGTCCATCAGCGCATAGGTGATGCGCCCGGAGCGGAAGAGCTTCGGTTCGAGCGCCGGATGCCGGTGAAGCTCGCCGCTCCAGCCGAACCAGATGCCGCCGGTCTCCTGCAACGCCGACAGCAGTCCGACGGCGAGCCCGCCGGCCGAGGCCGCCTTGCGCCCGCTCAAGGGCGTGACGCGGTTGGATACGACGACGAGCCTTGTCAGCCCCACCTCCCCCGACAGCGGGTGCCTTTCCTCAGACGATGGCGTCCCAGTCGCGGCTGAGCCGCATGGCGCAGCTGATCAACCCCACATGCGAATAGGTCTGCGGGAAATTGCCCCAAAGCTCAAGGTTTCCGGTGTCGATATGTTCCGCCAGCAGCCCGAGGCGGTTGCGACAGGCGAGCAGTTCCTCGAACAGCTCCCGCGCCTCCTCCCGGCGGCCGCAACCGTGCAGGGCCTCGATGTACCAGAAGGAGCATATCAGAAAGGCGTGGTGGGGCAGGCCGAAATCGTCCTCGCGCGCATAGCGCCGGATGAAGGGTCCCTGCTTGAGCTCCCGTTCCACCGCCCGGACGGTGCCCAGAAAGCGCGGATCGTCGTGGTGCAGGAAGCCGACCTCCGCCAGCAGCAGCAGGCTGGCGTCGATCTCGTCCCCGCCGAAGGAGGCGACGAAGCTCTCCTTTTCGGGATTCCAGGCCCGCTCCTCGATGGTGCGCCGGATCGCGGCCGCCCGCTGCTTCCAGAACAGACGCCGTTCCTCGAGCCCCAGCGAGGCGGCGATGCGGGCGAGACGATCGCAGGCCGCCCAGCACATCACGCTCGAATGGGTATGCACCCGGGCCCGGGTGCGGAACTCCCACAGCCCCGCATCGGGCACGTCGTGATACTCCCACGCCTTCTCCCCGAGACGTTCGAGAATGGTGAACATTCGCCGCCCCGCCGGTCGGCGCAGGCGATGGTCGAAGAAGGCCTGGGTGACGGCCAGCACCACCGAGCCGTAGCCGTCGTGCTGGTCGTGCTCGTAAGCCTGGTTGCCGATGCGCACCGGCCGGTTGCCGCGATAGCCGGAAAGGGTCTCCACCGTGCGCTCGACCAGCCGCCGCTCGAGGCCGATGCCGTAGACCGGCTGCAGATAGCCGTCCTGGCTGCTGGAGATGATGTTGGCGAGATAGACGAGATAGTCCTCCATGGTCTCCACGTAGCCGAGGCGGTTGAGGGCGCGAACGACGAAGAAGGCGTCCCGCAGCCAGCAGTAGCGATAGTCCCAGTTGCGGCCGGTACCGTCGCTCTCCGGGATCGAGGTGGTGGGTGCGGCGATGATCGCCCCCGTCTCCTCGAAGCTGCAGAGCTTGAGGGTGATGGCCGAGCGGATGACCGTGTCCTGCCAGTCGAAGGGCACGTGGAGACGGCGGCTCAGCGACTGCCAGTAGTCGAGGGTATGGTCGTGGAACTGCCGCGCCGTCTCCAGCACCCCGCCGCGGAGGCTCTCGTCGGGACCGAGCACCAGCGCGAGCGGCCATTCGAGATGGAAGGCGGTCTCGTCCAGGATGTAGGTCAGCGGCGCGTCGGTGGTGAGCCGCAGCGACACCGTGTCGTCGACGTATCGGATGTGGTTGCTGCCGCGGGTGACGAGCGGCTTGGCGGCGCCGTGATTGAACAGCGGGCGCAGCCGGATGCGGATGCGCGGCGCCTCGCCGATGGGGGTGAGGATGCGCACCAGCATGGTGGGGCGGAACATGCGCCCGAACTGTTCGAAGCGGGGGGCGAAATCGACGATTTCGACCCCCGAGCCGCGACTGTCGTAGAGGCGGGTGCGCAGCACCGCGCTGTTGCGCTCGTATTCCTGCTCGCTGCGCACGAGGTCGAGCAGCTCGACGGCGAAGATGCCCTCCTCCCCTTCCTCGTCGATCAGCCGGCAGAAGACGGGATCACCGTCGAAGCGCGGAAAGCACGACCAGACGATGTTGGCCTGGCCGTCGATCAGGGCGTTGATCGTGCAGTTGCCGATCAGCCCGAGGTCCAGATTGTTCACGCGAACCGCCTATTCCCACGTCACGCAGATCCACGTCACGCAAGTACCATTGCCGGACAATTGTCAAGATCGAGTTAATCAAATGCCTTGGGTCTCCATGTCATCTTGCGGGAGGACTGCGCCACACCTACCTGTGACGCGAACGCGAGGGACCGGGCCGTCGCGTGCCGGAGAGGGGGTGGCATCATGGGCGGGCTCCGCCGTGTGGAACTGGGCCGCCGTCGGCTGCTGGCGCTTTCGGGCGCCGACCGGCGGAATTTCCTGCAGGGGCTGGTGACCGGGGATCTGCGTCGCCTCTCCCCCGAGCGGGCGATCTGGGCCGCCCTGCTGACGCCGCAGGGCAAGTACCTGTTCGATTTCTTCGTCCTGGAGCCGGACGGAGAGCGGCTGCTTCTCGAGACCGACGCCGGGCGCGCCTCGGCCCTGCTCGCACGGCTCTCCATGTACCGCCTGCGGGCCCGGGTGGAGATCGCGGATCCGGGCGAGGCCTTCGCGGTGATCGCGATACCGGGAGAGCGCGCACCGGCGCGGTTCGATCTGCCGCCCGAAGCCGGCGCCGCCCGCCGGATCGACGGGGCGATGCTGTTCGTCGATCCCCGGCATCCGGCGATGGGTGTGCGCCTCGTCCTGCCGCGCGGGGCGCCTCTCCCCGATCCGGTGGAAGCGATGGAGGAGACCGGCATCGAAGCCTACGAGGAGCTGCGCCTCGCCCTCGGGATCCCGGAAAGCACCGATCTGGTTCCGGAACGGTCCCTGCCTCTCGAATACAATTTCGCCGAGCTCGGCGGCGTCGCCTTCGACAAGGGCTGCTACCTCGGCCAGGAGGTCACGGCCCGCATGAGACACCGCGGCCGGCTGCGCAAGCGGCTGCTGCCGGTGGAGGTCGAGGGTGCGGCCGCCCCCGGCGATCCGGTGCTGGCCGCCGACGGGCGGGAGGCGGGCGAGCTGCGGAGCGTCCGCGATCGCCGTGCCCTCGCCCTGCTGCGCCTCGATCACCTGGGGCGGGAACTCCGCGCCGGCGAGGCGACGATCCGACCGCGCTGGCCAGAATGGCTAAAATGTGAGGAATAAGATCCTTTACACGGTGGCCGAAACGCGGTAGAAGGAGGGCGTAGGCATCCAGTCTCCTCAATACTCCTCTCTCCTTTCGCGTTCCATCGGCCGGGGGCCGTCCGCCGCTCAGGCGGGCGGCCTCGGTCGTCTCCGGGCCAGGAAGCCGGCGAAGGCGCGGAGGTGGCGAAAGGGCGAGAGATCGGGGGAGAGAGCGGTCCCCTCCCGCCAGCGGGTCAGCTCGCCGAGCCCCCAGCGACCGAAGTCCTCGCGCACCGCCGCCCGCAGGAGCGCGTCCGACCGTGCGGCACGGCGCGCGCGGGAAGCCCGGCGCCACTCCGGATCCGCGATCCGTGCCTCGAGGGCGCGCAGCAGCGCCGCCACCCCCTGGCCGGTCACCGCCGAGATCGCGTGCACCGGCACGCCGTCCCCGCGGAGAAGACCCGCCGCCTCGAGCTCCCTGCGCGTGCGTTCGGCCGGCTCGCCGAGATCGGCCTTGGTCACGAGCATCAGATCCGGAACTTCGAGGATCCCGGCCTTCAGGAACTGGAGGCCGTCGCCGGCGGCGGGCTGGACGGCCAGCAGCACGAGATCGGCGAGGTCGCGGATCTCGCTCTCGGACTGTCCCACGCCCACCGTCTCCACGATCACGCGGTCGAACAGCGCCGCCAGCAGCACGGTCGCCGGCGCGCAGAGATCGGCGAGCCCGCCGAGGCGGTCGCGGGCGGCCAGCGAGCGCACGAACAGGCCCGGATCTCCGGGGTCGAGGGCGAGCCGCGTGCGATCGCCCAGGAGCGCCCCGCCCGTGCGCCGGGAGCTGGGATCGACGGCGAGGACGGCGAGGGTGGTGCCGCGGTCCCGCCAGGCGCGGGCGAGGAACGAAAGGAGGGACGATTTGCCGACCCCGGGCGGCCCGGTGAGCCCGATCACCACGCCCTCCCCTGCTCGCCAGGCCTCGTCGAGGAGATCGAGGACGGTGTCCCCCAGCGGATCGGCTTCGAGTGCCGCGAGGCACCGGACGAGCGCCCCCTTGCCTCCCTGCCGCAGTGCCTCAAGGGAGGTGGGAACGGTCATGCCGTGCCTAGCCGTTCCGTTCCCGCGCCAGCACCGCCTGGGCGGCCGCCAGCCGGGCGATCGGGACCCGGTAGGGGGAGCAGGAAACGTAGTCGAGTCCGAGCTCCTCGCAGAAGGCGATGCTCGCCGGATCGCCGCCATGCTCGCCGCAGATGCCGAGCTTGAGATCCGGCCGCGCCTCGCGCCCCCGCGCCACGGCCAGCCGCACGAGCTCGCCGACCCCCTCGCGATCGAGGGTCTGGAAAGGATCCTGCTCGAAGATACCGGCCTTGCGGTAGGATTCGAGGAACTTGCCGGCGTCGTCCCGCGACAGGCCGAGGGTCATCTGGGTGAGATCGTTGGTGCCGAAGCTGAAGAAGGCGGCATGGACGGCGATGGCCCCGGCGCGCAACGCCGCCCGGGGCAATTCGATCATGGTGCCGACGAGATAGTGCGGCGCCTGGCCGGTCTCCTCGGCGAGCTCGCGGGCCACCTCGTCGATGCGGGACTTCACGAGCTCGAGCTCACGGGCGGTCGCCACCAGCGGGATCATGATCTCCGGCACCACCGGATCGCCGCCCCGCTCCTCCACCTCGCGCGCCGCCTCGAAGATCGCCCGCGCCTGCATCTCGTAGATCTCGGGATAGACGATCCCGAGCCGGCAGCCGCGCAGGCCCAGCATGGGGTTCGCCTCCCGCAGCTCGGACAGCCGGCGGCGCAGCACCCGCACGTCGATGCCGGCCGAGGCCGCCACCTCCTCGAGCTCCGCCTCGTCGAAGGGCAGGAACTCGTGCAGCGGCGGATCGAGCAGCCGGATGGTCACGGGCCGGCCCGCCATGATCTCGAACAGTTCGACGAAATCCCGCCGCTGCATGGGAAGGATGCGGGCGAGTGCCTGCCGGCGTCCCGCCGAATCGTTGGCGAGGATCATCTCCCGCATCGCCAGGATGCGGTCCTCCTGGAAGAACATGTGTTCGGTGCGGCAGAGGCCGATCCCCTCGGCTCCGAAACGGACGGCGGTACGGGCGTCGGTCGGTGTTTCCGCATTGGTGCGCACGCGCAATCGCCGCACCTCGTCGGCCCAGCCCATCAGCGTGGCGAAATCCCCCGACAGCTGGGGATCGACGGTCGGTACCCGGCCCAGCATCACCTGCCCGGTACCGCCGTCGATGGTGATCACCTCGCCTTCGGCCACCCGCGTCCCGCCGGCCGTGAAGCAGCGCTCCGTATAGTCGACGGAAAGATCGGCGGCGCCGCAGACGCAGGGCTTGCCCATGCCGCGGGCGACCACCGCCGCATGGCTTGTCATGCCGCCCCGTGCCGTCAGGATACCGCGGGCGGCGTGCATGCCGTGAATGTCGTCGGGCGAGGTCTCGATGCGCACGAGCACCACCTCGCGGCCCGCCTGGGCCCGCCGCTCGGCCTCGTCGGCGGTGAACACCACCTCGCCGGACACCGCGCCCGGGGAAGCCGGCAGGCCGCGGGCGATCACCCGCCTCTCGGCGGTGGGATCCAGGGACGGGTGGAGGAGCTGGTCGAGGGAAGCCGGATCGACCCGCGCGATCGCCTCCCTGCGGTCGATCAGCCCCTCGCGGGCCATGTCGACGGCGATCTTGAGGGCCGCCTGGGCGGTGCGCTTGCCGGTGCGGGTCTGGAGGACGAACAGGCGCCCGCGCTGGACCGTGAACTCGATGTCCTGCATGTCGCGGTAATGGCGTTCGAGGAGCTCGAACACCCGCACGAGCTCGGCGAAGGTCTCCGGCATCCGCTCCTCCATGGAGCTGCCGGCGTTACCGTTCGCCTCCGCCATCGCGCGGGTGAAGGGCTGCGGCGTACGGATGCCGGCCACCACGTCCTCACCCTGGGCGTTGATCAGATACTCGCCGTAATAGGCCTTCTCGCCGGTCGAGGGGTTGCGGGTGAAGGCGACGCCGGTGGCACAGTCCTCGCCCATGTTGCCGAACACCATCGCCTGGACGTTGACGGCGGTGCCCATGTCGCCCGGTATGTCGTGCAGCCGGCGATAGGTCACCGCCCGCGGCACCATCCAGGAGCCGAAGACGGCGCCGATGGCGCCCCAGAGCTGGGCGTTCGGGTCCTCGGGAAAGGGCGCTCCCGTCGCCTCCCGCACGATCCGCTTGTAGGCCTCGACCAGCCGCTCCAGCGCCTCGGCGTCGAGATCGGTGTCGAAACGGCAACCCCGGCTCTGCTTGAGGTCCTCGAGCTGGTCCTCGAACAGATAGTGGTCGATGCCCAGCACCACGTCGCCGTACATCTGGATGAAGCGGCGGTAGCTGTCGAAGGCGAAACGACGGTCGCCGCCCATGCGGGCGAGCCCTTCCACCGTCGCATCGTTGAGCCCGAGGTTGAGGACGGTGTCCATCATCCCCGGCATGGAGACGGGCGCCCCCGAACGTACCGACACCAGCAGCGGCCGCTCCGGATCGCCGAAACGGAGATCGAGCAGCTCCTCGACCCGCCGCATGGCGGCCGTCACCTGCTCCTCGAGATCCGGGGGGTAGCGGCGATCGTGGGCGTAGAAATGGGCGCAGACCTCGGTGGTGATGGTGAAACCCGGCGGCACCGGCAGCCCGAGCCCCGCCATCTCGGCGAGATTGGCCCCCTTGCCGCCGAGCAGGTCGCGCATCGCCGCCCGCCCTTCCGCGGTCCCGCCACCGAACGCGTACACCCATTTCTTCATCGGTTCCCGATCTCCCCGCGCCTGGGGCACCGGACCGGCCACGCTCACTCCTCGATCGCCGAGAAGTCCGCGATGCGCCGGAACAGCGCCTGCAACCGGGCCAACAGCGACAGGCGGTTGCGCCGCAGTTCCTCGTCCTCGACGTTCACCCGCACCCCTTCGAAGAAGGCGTCCACCGGGCCGCGCAGCGCCGCCAGTGCCCGCATCGCCGCCTCGAAATCCTCCGCCTCGAGACCCTCCGCGATCGCCCGCTCGGCCTCCTGCATCGCCGTCCACAGCCGCTCTTCCTCCGGCCGACGGAAGCGCGCGGGATCGGGATCACCGCGATAGGATCGCCCGTCGCGCTTCTCCTCGATGGCGACGATGTTGGCGCCGCGCCGGTAGGCGGTGAGGAGATTGCGGCCGTCCTCGCTGGCGAGAAAGGCCTCGAGGGCGCGCACCCGGGCCATCAGACGGACCAGATCGTCGTCGGGCGTGGCCCCGAACACGGCCCGGATGTGGTCGTGACGGACACCCCGGTCGCGCAGATGGACGATCAGCCGGTCGGCGACGAATTCGAGGAGCTCGCGGCCGTGCTGCTCGCGATCGACCTGGCCGAAGCGGCTGCCGTAGCCGTCGAGAGCCACCCGGAAGGCGCGCCGAAGCGGCAGGCGGACGCCGTTTTCCAGTACCAGACGGATGATCCCGAGCGCCGCCCTTCTGAGCGCGAAGGGGTCCTTCGATCCGGTCGGTCGGATACCCGCGGCGAAGAAGCCGGCGAGCGTGTCGATCTTGTCGGCGAGGGCCACCGCCACGCTCACCGGCGCCGTCGGGCAGGCGTCCTCGGGGCCCTGGGGCGCATAGTGTTCGGCGATCGCCCGTGCGATCGCCTCGGGCTCGCCCTGCGCGCGGGCGTAGTGGCCGCCCATGACGCCTTGCAGTTCGGGGAACTCGCCCACCATGCCGGTCACGAGATCGCATTTGGCGAGCCGCCCCGCGCGGGCCGCCGCCTCCGCATCGCAGGACACGAAGCCCGCGAGGAAGCGGGCGAGCGCCTCGAGCCGCTCCGCCTTCTCCCGCATGGTGCCGAGGCGGGCGTGGAAGATCACCCGTTCGAGGGCCGGCAGCCGTTCCTCGAGCCGCTGCCTGCGGTCGGTCTCCCAGAAGAAGCGCGCATCCCACAGACGTGCCCGGAGCACCCGCTCGTTGCCGGCGACGATCGCGGCACCGCCGTCGCGGGCCTCGACGTTCGCCACCACCAGAAAGCGTGGCGCGAGTCGCCCGTCGGCCGTCCTCAGGCTCGGGTAGCGCTGGTGCTGGCGCATCGATACCACGAGCACCTCTTCCGGGAGTTCCATCGCCTCCGGGTCGATACGCCCCATGAGCACCACCGGCCATTCGACGAGCCCCGCGAGCTCGGCGAACAGCGCCCGGTCCTCGACGAGCCGGCAGTCCTCGGCCGCCGCCAGCCGCCCGGCCTCTTCCCGGATGCGCCGCTCCCGCTCGTCCGGATCGGCGATCACGAAGGCCTGCCTCAGGCGATCCCCGTAGACCCCCGGATGGGCGATCTCGAGGCGTTCCGGGGCCATGAACCGATGGCCGAAGGTATGGCGGTCGCTTCGGATGCCGGCGAAGGCGAAGGGCACGACCTCCTCGTCGAGCAGACAGAGGATGGCGTGGAGGGGGCGCACCCAGCGCTGCTCGCCCTCGCCCCAGCGCATGGATTTGGGCCAGGGAAAGCGTTCCAGCATGGCGGGCAGCGCCTCGCCCAGGGCCTCCTTCGTCGGCCGGCCGGCCTCCCGCACCCGGGCGTAGAGCGCCCTCCCCTTGCGGTCCTCGCGCTCGAACAGCTCGTAATCGAGCCCCTCGAGGCTGCGGAGGAAACCCTGCCGGGCCTTTTCCGGCGCGTCCACACGCGGGCCGCGACGCTCGCTCACCCGGTCGGGCTGGCGCTCGGGCAGGCCCGAGACGGCGATGCCGAGGCGGCGCGGCGTGGCCCAGCTCCGCATCTCCGCGAAGCCGAGATGCCGTTCCTCCAGAAGTGCCGCGAGCAGCCGTTCGAGATCCTTGCGGGCACGCGGCTGCATGCCCGCCGGGATTTCCTCCGAGAAGAGCTCGAGCAGCAGCTCAGCCATTCCCGGCCCCGCCCGTCCGCGAGGCGATCCAGGCCTCGGCGCAGGCCCTCGCCAGCGCCCGCACGCGGGCGATGTAGGCCTGCCGCTCGGTGGCGCTGATCACCCCCCGGGCATCCAGCATGTTGAAGAGATGGCTCGCCTTGAGCACCTGATCGTAGGCCGGCAGCGGCAGTCCGGCCTCGAGGATGTGCGCGCACTCCCGCTCGGCGTCCTCGAAATGGCGGAACAGCATGTCGGTGTCGGCGAGTTCGAAGTTGTACTTCGAGTATTCCCGCTCGCTCTGGAGGAAGACGTCGCCGTAGGTCACCCCGCGCCCGTTCCAGTCGAGATCGAACACGTTCTCGACCCCCTGCACGTACATGGCGAGCCGTTCGAGCCCGTAGGTGAGCTCCCCGGCCACCGGCCGGCAGTCGATGCCGCCCACCTGCTGGAAATAGGTGAACTGGGTCACCTCCATGCCGTCGCACCAGACCTCCCAGCCGAGCCCCCAGGCACCCAGGGTCGGGCTCTCCCAGTCGTCCTCGACGAAGCGCAGATCGTGGAGCGTCGGGTCGATGCCGAGGGCGTAGAGGCTCTTCAGATAGCGCTCCTGGATGTCGGGCGGCGAGGGTTTGAGGATCACCTGGAACTGGTAGTAGTGCTGCAGGCGATTCGGGTTCTCGCCGTAGCGCCCGTCGGTGGGGCGGCGCGAGGGCTGCACGTAGGCCGCGTTCCAGGGCTCGGGGCCGAGGGCGCGCAGGGTGGTGGCGGGATGGAAGGTTCCGGCCCCCACCTCCATGTCGTAGGGCTGGAGGAGGATGCAGCCCTGCTCCGCCCAGTACTGCTGCAGGCGCAGGATCAGTTCCTGGAAGGAGCGCGGCGCTTCAGTGGTCACCGATCATCGGCCCGTCAATTCCCGCCGGGCGCTCGCGCCGGCTCATTGTGCAGTGCGAAAAACCTAGACGCCATGCGATTTCCGGTCAAGTCGAGGCGGGCGGCTGCGGCGGCTGCAACCGACATTCCTCGCGCGACGGGCAGTCGGTGCCGGGCGGCACGTAGGCGCCGCATTTCGGACAGGGCACGAGATCCACCGCCTGCTGCGCCGGTCGCTGGCGCCGGCCCCAGCGGCGCGGGCCGCCGGTGGCCACCGGACGTTGCTTGGGCTCGCGCGCCTGCAGGAACTTGAAGACCCGCCAGACGCCGGCGATCACCAGGATCGTGAAGAGCAGTTTGGAGAGCGAGAAACCGAACATCCGGATCCATCCGCCAGTGCCGGCGTACCCTGCGGGTCAGAGGCCGTAGCGGCTGCGCAGCAGCCGCTCCTCGATACGATGGACGAGCGCGTCCGCCAAGGCTTCGCTGGCGCCGGCCGGCGACAGACCACGCCACCAGGGCTGTCTCGGCGGATTGACGGGACGCAGCCGCAGCTTGTCGCCATAGCGCGCCCGCAGCACCGTGTGCATCTCCCCGAGCCCGTCGACGAGACCGAACCGGAGTGCCCGCTCGCCGCTCCACACCCGGCCGCTGAACAGCTCCTCCTCGGCGATCCGCAGCCGCTCGCCCCGGCGCTCGCGCACGAAGGCCTTGAAGCGTGCGTAGAGATCCTCCTGGAGTTCGTCCAGCACCGCCAGATCCTCGGGCCGCTCCTCCCGGAAGGGGTCGAGGAAGGCCTTGCGCGCTCCCTTGGTGTGCACCCGCCGCTCGATGCCGAGCCGGCGGATCGCCTCGGCAAAGCCGAAGCCGGCGCTGATCACGCCGATGCTGCCGAGGATCGAGCAGCCGTCGGCGTGGATCTCGTCGGCGGCACAGGCGAGCCAGTAGCCGCCCGAGGCCGCGACGTCCTCGACGAAGGCCAGGACCGGAAGATTCTTTTCCTCGGCGAGGGCGCGGATGCGGGCGGCGATCAGCGAGGCCTGCGCCGCCGAGCCGCCCGGACTGTCGATCAGAAGGGCCACCGCCTTCGCCCCGCGCATGCCGAAGGCCCGCCGCAGCGGCCGGTCGAGGGCGGCAAGCGAAAGCCCGCCCCGGCGCATCGGCAGCGTGCCGATGACGCCGACCAGCCGGACCACCGGCACCACCGGTCCGCCCGGCAGCCCCATGGCCGACCGCAGACGCTCGACGATCGCCATCACGTCCCTCTCTCCCGTGTCGCCAGCAGATCGAGCGGCGCCAGCTCCCGCAGCACCCGTTCCGCCTCCGGCGTGTAGCCGCCCCCGGGCCGGTGCAGCACGAGGCCACGCAGCAGATGGGCGGGGCTGCGCACCCCTTTGCGGGCCAGCACCAGCAGCCGTTCCGCCTCCCGGCTGTCCGCCCGCGGCCACAGGGGAAAGAGGCGGAGGTCACCACAGCCGCCGGCGAGGGCGGCGACGATCTCGGCCAGCCGGTCGGCGCGGTGCACGAGCAGCAGCCGACCGCGCGGCGCGAGCCGACGCAGGCAGGCCCCGACCCAGTCCGCGAGCGGCAGGCTCTCGACGGTGGCGGCACGGCGCTCCACCGCCGCCGGCGTGCCCCTGCCGGCGGCGATGTGCGGAGGATTGGTCATCACCAGATCGAACGCCCTCCCCGCGACCTCCGGCGGTGGTGCGGCGAGATCGCCGCGCACGACCGCGATGCGCGCGCCGAACCCGTTCTCCCGCACGTTCGCCGCCAGCAGGGCCGCCGCTTCGGGATCCCGTTCGAGAGCGACGATCCGGCAGTCCGGGACGCGGGCCGCGAGGCACAGGCTGGCCGCCCCCGTACCGGCGCCGGCATCGAGCACCCGGCGGCAGTGCCGCTCCGGAACGGCGGCCGCCAGCAGCACCGGGTCGATCGCCACCCGGTAGCCGCGGCGCGGCTGGCGCAGGCGGATACGGCCGCCCAGCAGCGGATCGACGGTGGTGGTCGCCGGCTCAGCGGTGGCCATCCTCGATCTCGCGGCGGGCCCGATCGAGCAGCCAGCGGGCGCGCGAGGCCTCCTCCTCCCGCACCATCAGCCGCCGGGCGATGGCGCCGATGCTGCCCTCGAGGGCGCTCGTCTGCTCGTCGAACACGAGGGTGTCGATACCCGCCTCCTCGAGCAGCGCCCGTGCCCAGGAGAGGGTTACCGGATCGTTGGTGCGCAACAGCTCGATCACCTTGGACGGTCTCCCTGCGACGCTGACGACCGGGTGGCGGGTTTGCCAGAGGGCGGGCGTGCGTGCTAGCTGTCGGACGACGAACCCGAACCGCCCGGCCTCGCACCAGGAGTCGGCCCTCGTGAACGCGACCTCCGCCACCTTCATAGCGACGCCGTCCGAGGTGGGCCAGAAGTTCGAACGGGCGCGCGAGCTGGTGGCCCCCGACATGCTCGAGGTCAACCGGCTCATCCTCGAACATCTGCAGAGCCAGGTGCCGCTCATCCCGGAGCTCGCCCGCCATCTGATCGCCGCCGGCGGCAAGCGCATCCGGCCGATGCTGACCCTGCTCGCCGCCCGCATGTGCGGCTATCGCGGGCGCCGGCACATCGGGCTCGCCACCGCGGTCGAGTTCATCCACACCGCGACCCTGCTGCACGACGACGTGGTCGACGAGAGCGGGCTGCGGCGGGGCAATCCCACCGCCAATTCGGTGTGGGGCAACAAGGCGCCGGTGCTGGTGGGGGATTTCCTGTTCTCGCGGGCCTTCCAGCTCATGGTCGCCGACGGCAGTCTCCAGGTACTGCGCATCCTCTCCGAGGCCTCGGCCGTGATCGCCGAAGGCGAGGTGGCGCAGCTCGTGACCAGCAACGACACCGGCATCGGCGAAGAGGATTATCTGCGGGTGATCCGGGCCAAGACCGCCACCCTGTTCAAGGCCGCCTGCCGGATCGGGGCCGTGGTCGCCGAACGTCCGGAAACGGAGGAACGGGCGCTCGCCGACTACGGGGAAGCCCTCGGCATCGCCTTCCAGCTGGTGGACGACGCCCTCGACTACGGCGCCGAACGGACCGTGCTCGGCAAGGAGGTGGGCGACGATTTCCGGGACGGCAAGATCACCCTGCCCATCCTCCTCGCCTTCGCCCGTGGCAGCGAGGCGGAGCGCGATTTCTGGCGGCGAACCCTCGAGGAGCTCGACCAGCGGCCCGGCGATCTGGAACGCGCCCTCGAGATCCTGCGTCGCCGCGGCGCGCTGCGGGAGACGGTGGAGCGGGCCGCGGCCTACGGGGAGCGGGCGCGACGCTGCCTCGACATCTTTCCGGCGGGGCCCGCGCGGGACGCGCTTTCGGACCTCGTCGATTTCTGTGTCGCACGCGCCTTCTGAGGGCTCCGCGGGCTTGCCGAGGCGGGGCCGGCCCACTATAGAAAGCCGCGCCGGAGTGTAGCTCAGCCTGGTAGAGCACCGCCTTCGGGAGGCGGGGGTCGGGCGTTCAAATCGCCCCACTCCGACCAGCTTCTCCGCCGCGCGAGCGCGATGCGGCCGGGTACGCCGGCAATCCGGGCGTGCCGGAGGGAGCGGCGCCATGACCGAACTCCTCTATTTCGCCAATCCCATGTGCTCCTGGTGCTGGGGCTTCGCCCCTTCCCTGCGGGCGCTGCGCGAACGCCATCCCGACCTTCCCGTCACCGTCGCCACCGGCACGCTCGGCGCCGAGCGGGCGCGGCCCATGACCGAGGCCGACCGGGCCCAGGTCCGCGAGCACTGGCGAAAGGTGCAGGCGCGGAGCGGGCAGCCGTTCGATTTCGCCTTCTTCGAGCGGCGCGACTTCGTCTACGACACCGAACCTCCCTGCCGAGCGCTGGCGCTTCTCCGTCACCGCTATCCGGCCCTCGCGGCCGCGTTCCTCGACCGCCTGCGGGAGCTCTTCTACGCGCACAACGAGGACATCACGGACACGGCGACCCTGCGCCGGGTCTGCGGCGAGTTCGGCATCCCGCCCGAGGCGTTCGATACCGCCTTCGGCGCGCCCGAGCTGGTCGAGGAGGTGCGGCGCGAATGGGCGCAGACCGCCCGCCTCGGGGTCACCGGCTTCCCCACCCTGCTGGCGCTCGCCGGCGGGCGCGCCCATGTGCTGACGGTGGGCTGGTGCGATCCCGGGGAACTCGAAAGACGTTTCGCCGCCCTCGGGCAGGAGCGGCGGCCGACGGCGCCATGAGGAAACCCACTCCGGGGGAGGTCGAGGCGGCGGTCCGCACCCTGATCGCCCATGCCGGCGACGATCCCGATCGGCCCGGGCTCCGGGAGACGCCGCAGCGGGTCGCACTCGCCTATGCCGAAGCCTTTTCGGGCTACGGGCGGGATCCGGCGGCGGCCCTCGGCGAGCCGCAGCCCGCGGCGGACGCCGAAGGCCAGCTCGTCCTGCTGCGGGCACTTCCCTTCTTCTCCCACTGCGAGCACCATCTGTCCCCCTTCTTCGGCGAGGCGACGGTGGCCTTCGAGGCGGGCGAGCGCATCCTCGGCATCGGCCATCTCGCCGATCTCGTCACCGTGCTCTCGCGGCGTCTCCAGCTCCAGGAACGGCTGACCGAGGAGATCGCGGCCGCGCTGCGGCAGGTGCTGGCGCCGCGCGGTCTCGCCGTGCTCCTCGAGGCCACCCACTGCTGCCAGCATCTCCACGACGGTCGCGGCATCCCCGGCCGTCTGCGCACGCTGCGCGTCGAGGGCAGCCTCGAGGCCCGTCCCGGACTGCTCGCGACACTCCTGGGCGACCGCGAGCCGCCCGCCGTGGCACCGCCTCAGAGCGGCAGCGCGTAGGCGGTCTTGACGGTGGTGTAGAACTCCGCCGCGTAGCGCCCCTGCTCCCGCGGCCCGTAGGAGCTCGCCTTGCGACCGCCGAAGGGCACGTGATAGTCGACGCCGGCGGTGGGCAGGTTGACCATCACCATCCCGGCCTCGGCGTGGGCCCGGAAATGGGCCGCGTGCTTCAGCGAGCGCGTGCAGATGCCGCTCGACAGTCCGAATCGGGTGTCGTTGGCCACCGCCAGGGCCTCCTCGTAGTCCGCCACCCGGATGACGGAGGCGATCGGCCCGAAGATCTCCTCGCGGTTGATGCGCATGTCGTTGCGCGTCTCGACGAACAGCGCCGGCTCCAGGAAGAAGCCCCGCGTGGGACGTTCGAGCACCCTGCCGCCGAAGGCGAGCTTCGCCCCCTCCTGCCGGCCGATCTCCAGATAGCGCAGGTCCTGGTCAAGCTGGTTCTGATCGACCACCGGTCCGATCTGCGTTCCCTCCTCGAGGGCGTGGCCGACCACGAGATCCTTCATGGCGGCGATCATCGCCTCCACGAAACGGTCGTGGATGCCGGCGGTGACGACGAGGCGCGAGCTCGCCGTGCAGCGCTGGCCGGTGGAGTAGAAGGCGCCCTGGATGGCGCAGGACACGGCATTGTCGAGATCGGCGTCGTCCAGCACCACGAGCGGGTTCTTGCCGCCCATCTCGAGCTGGAACTTCTTCATCGAGGCGGCGCAGACGGCGGCGATGTGGCGGCCCGTCTCGACCGAGCCGGTGAAGCTCACGGCATCCACCTCGGGCGCCTCGAGCAGCGTCTCGCCCACCACCGAGCCGCGGCCCATGACGAGGTTGAACACCCCCGCCGGCACGCCCGCCCGGCTGATGATCTCCGCCAGTGCCCAGGCGCTGCCGGCCACGAGATCGGCGGGCTTGAACAGGACGCAGTTGCCGTAGGCGAGCGCCGGCGCGATCTTCCAGGCGGGAATGGCGATCGGGAAATTCCAGGGGGTGATCAGCGCCACCACCCCGACGGGCTCGCGGGTGATCTCGACGCCGATGCCGGGCCGCACCGAAGGCAGCGCCTCGCCCCCCGGTCGCAGGCATTCGCCCGCGAAGAACTTGAAGATCTGCCCGGCACGGGCGACCTCACCGATCCCTTCGGCCAGGGTCTTGCCCTCCTCCCGCGACAGCAGCCGGCCGAGCTCCTCCCTGCGGGCCAGGATCTCGTTGCCGATGCGATCCAGGATGTCGGCCCGCTGCTGGATGCCGCTCGCCTTCCAGGCCGGCGCCGCGGCCCGCGCCGCCTCGATGGCGCGCCGGGTGAGCTCGCGGTCGGCATAGGCATATTCGCCGATCACGTCGTCGAGATCGGAGGGGTTGACGTTGCGAGCGACGGACGCCCCTTCGACCCAGGCGCCGCCGATGTAGAGCCGATGCAGACTGGTCACGAGCTTTCCTCCCCGTTCGTCGTCGTTCCTTCGCCGCCGCTCACCCCCGCCGAGGCGAAGGTCGCCATGCCGTTGTGGCAGGCGACGGCGGCGCGCAGGATACCGATCGCCACCGCAGCCCCGGAGGCCTCGCCGAGCCGCATGCCGAGATCGAGCAGCGGGGTCAGCCCCAGATGCTCCAGCAGCAGCCGGTGGGCGGGTTCGGCCGAGCGATGGCCGGCCTGGCAATGGGCCAGGGCATCCGGTTCGAGGGCATGCAACACGGCCGCAGCGGCGCAGCAGACGTAGCCATCGAGCAGCACCGGCACCCGCCGCAATCGGGCGGCGAGCAGCAAGCCGGTCATGGCCGCGATCTCGCGCCCGCCCAGCCGCCGCAGTACCTCCAGGGGATCGGACAGGGCGTCGCGATGGCGGCGGAGCCCTTCCTCGACCACCGCCGCCTTGCGTCGCACGCCCTCCCCGTCGAGCCCGGTTCCCGGTCCCACGAAACGCGCGGCCGGACCGCCCAGCAAGGCGGCGGTGACGGCCGCGGCGGCGGTGGTGTTGCCTATTCCCATCTCGCCCAGGGCCAGCAGATCGAGCGGCCCGTCGAGACCGGAAAAGCCCGCCCGGAGCGCCGCCGCGCACTCCTCCTCGGTCATCGCCGGTGCCGTCGTGAAGTCGGCGGTCGGCCGCTCGAGCTCCAGTGGCACCACCTCGAGCCCGGCACCGAAACACTCGGCGAGCTGGTTGATGGCCGCCCCGCCGGCGCGGAAATTGGCCACCATCTGGACCGTGACCTCGGGCGGAAAGGCGGAGACGCTCCGTGCGGTCACGCCGTGGTTACCGGCGAAGACGAACACGCGGACCCGCTCGAGCACCGGATTCGCCCGCCCCTGCCAGGCGGCCAGCCAGACCGCGAGATCCTCGAGCCGGCCGAGGGACCCCGGCGGCTTGGTGAGTTCCGCCTGGCGGGCGCGGGCGGCGGCGGCGCTGGCTGCGTCCGCCGGCGGCAGTTGCCGCAGCAGCATCCGCACATCCTCGAGGCCGGCGATGGTGTCGGGGGCGACGGATCGGCTCACGATGCCTCCGAGACGGTTGATCGGCTGGCGTGGCGGCGGCAATGTGCCGCCCGCCACGGGGCCTGTCGAGGGGCTTCGACCAGAGCGGGATGCGCCGTCTTGCTGGATGATCTCAAGGTCGCCTGCGTTTTCCTGACTAGGCTGCCGGTGCGCCTTTCCCACGAGGTGAGCCTGCGCGATCTCGCCGATGCGGTCTACGCCTTTCCCGTGGTGGGGGTGCTGGTCGGGGCGGCGGGCGGCTTCGCCTACGTCCTGCTCGGCCAGATCGGCCTCGCCGGCCTGCCGGCGGCGGTGCTGGCGCTGATGGTGATGGTGGCGATCACCGGGGCGCTGCACGAGGACGGGCTTGCCGATACCGCCGATGCCATCGGCGCCGGATCGAACCGGCAACGCGCCCTCGAGGTGATGCGGGACAGCCGCATCGGCAGCTACGGCGCCGTCGCCGTCGCCCTCGCCCTGCTCGCCCGGGCATCCGCCTACGGACTGTTCTGGGAGCCCGGCTTCTTCCTGCGCGCCGCCGTCTGCGCGGCCGCCGTCTCGCGCGCCGCCATCCCGGTGGTGATGCTGCTGCAGCCGAGTGCGAAGAGCAGCGGCCTCGCGGCCAGCGCCGGCCGGCCCGAGCCGGGGCGGGTCTACGCGGCGGTGGGGATCGCGGTCGCCCTCGCGCTGCTGCTGCTCTCGGGCGCCGCCTTCAAGGCGCTCGCCGCCGCCGCGCTCGCCGCCGCGGCCGCCGCCTGGTGGCTCGGCCGACGCTTCGGCGGCTGCACCGGCGACACCCTGGGCGCCGTCCAGCAGGCGGCCGAGATCGGCTTTCTGATGGCGCTCGCGACCGAACTCTCCCGCGGCTGACGGGCCTCCCCCTCAGCCGATCAGCTTGGCGTCGAAGCCGCTCTCGGTGACGCTCAGCAGCGCCCGCTTGTCGCGCAGCCGGGTCTCGAGGAACACGTCCTGCCCCCAGAGCTCGCGCAGATAGCCCAAGGTCTTCTCGGCGTGGGTCATCTCGAGATCGCGGCCGTCGTGCTCGTGACGCAGATAGAGGGCCCGCCGCCCGTGGTGGTCGGCATCGAGGATGCGGATCACCGGCAGGGTCCCGGTGCCCACCTGGCGCAGCAGGGCCGCCTTCACCTCCTGCCAGCTCTCCTCGTCCGAAACCTTGGTGACCACGAGGTGGTCACCGCGCGGCCGCCAGGTGAAGAGGTCGAGTTCCTGCATCAGCTCCCGGGTCAGGAACCGCCGCAGGAAGGACACATCGCGGTCGGCCTCGCGCACCGCGAACAGCTTCTCCCGCGCTTCGGCGCTGTCCTCGCCGCCGAAGCGCCGTTCGATGTCCCGCCACACCACGAAGCCGATGTGATAGGGGTTGAGGCCGCCGGGCTGCGGGCAGATCACCTGGTTGTGGCGGACCAGGAACTCGAGATGGAGGGCCTCGGGCAGCTCGAGGGCGTGCATGATGCGATGGTGCCAGAAGCTGGCCCAACCCTCGTTCATGATCTTGGTTTCCATCTGCGGGATGAAGTAGCGCGCCTCCTCGTCGACAATGGTCAGCAGGTCGCGCTGCCAGTCCGCCAGATGGCGGTTGTGGTCGCGGATGAAGAGCAGGATGTCCTCCTCGGGTTCGAGGGGGACGCGTCGCAGTTCCGGCTCCTCCGGCGGTTCCGAGGCGTGCAGATGGGCGAAGGGATCGGGCCGCGGCGTCGCCCGCTCGATGGCCGCCGCCCGCTGCTCCTCCTCCGAGGGCTTGCGGATGGCGATGTTGCGGCGCCGGTTGAAGGCCAGCGCATGGGCGGCGTCGAGGAACCGCTCCACCGCCTCGGCGCCGATCGAGGGATCCTCGATGTAGCGGCGCACCCGGTCGGCGCGGGCCTTGAAGGCGGCCAGCGTCTGCCGCGGATCGGTGGCCGTCCGGAAGGTGAAGTTGTTCTTGAAGAAGTCGTTGTGCCCGTAGACGTGGGCGATGGTCAGCACCTGCAGGCAGAGGCTGTTGTCCCGCATGAGGTAGGCGAGACAGGGGTCCGAGTTGATCACCATCTCGTAGGGCAGACCCTGGACCCCGTAATCGTACATGGTCTTGATCTGCTCGAAGGCCTTGCCGTAGCTCCAGTGGGGATAGTGGGCCGGCATGCCGTGGTAGGCCATGTAGCCGAGCATCGCCTCCTGGTCGCAGATCTCGAACTCCTGGGGAAAGCAGTCGAGGCCGAACTCCGCCACCTTCTCGCGGATGCGCTCGTCCCAGTACTCGAGATCGCGCAGGCTCCAGTCCTTCATGCGGTCCGTCTCCGGATGCCCGCGGCCCGGGCGGCACGGCCGGTCTCAGCGCTCATCGGCGGGAGTCTTCTCGCGTGACATGAGGCTGCGGAAGGCGGGCCAGACGTCCTCGCGCCGCTCGATCAGCACCGCCTGGAAGTTGTCGGCGTCGAGCTCGCGGAAGCGTTCCAGCATCGAGCTCTCGTAGTAGTGGGAACCCATCGGCTTGATCTCGCCGTAACCGAAGAGGTTGCAGAGCTCGCAGAGCTCGGCCGCGGCGCGCATCGCCTCGGCGTTGTCGGATTCGAAGTTGTCGCCGTCCGAGCAGTGGAAGGCATAGATGTTCCAGAGCTCGGGGTGATAGCGGCCGTGGATGATCTCGAGCGCCTTGCGGTAGCCCGAGGAGATGAGCGTGCCGCCGGATTCGCACTTGTGGAAGAATTCCTCCTCCGTCACCTCCCGCGCCTGGGTGTGGTGGGCGACGAAGACCACCTGCACGTTGTCGTATCGCGTGCGCACGAACTGATAGAGGAGGAAGAAGAAGCTCCGCGCGAGGTACTTCTTCAGGCGGTCCATGGAGCCCGAGGTGTCCATGATGCAGACGACGACCGCGTTGCTCTCCTCGCGGATGTCGGGCTTCAGACGACGGTAGATCAGATCGCGCTTGTGGAAGGGGAAACGCTCTTCGCCCTCGGCCGGCGTCGCCGGCCGCAGCGCACTCGTGGTGGCGACACCGGTGGCGACCTTGCGGCGGATCCGCGAGCGCGCGGTCCGCTTGCGGTCGAGATGCACCCGCACGCCCTGCCGGCGGTAGCCCTTGCGCTTGGCGATCCGTTCGCTCGCCACCTCCCGCAGGAACTTGCGCTCCATCTCGGGCAGTTCGAGATCCTCGAACATGATCTCCACGAGCTCGTCGAGGGAGATCTCGGTCTCGTAGTAGTCCTCCCCCGGCGCGTTGCCCGCCTTGCCCGGCCCCGCCTGCCCGCGACGTCCGCTCTGGCCGACGATCTGACCCGGTCGCGTGTCGCCCTTGCCGGTTCCCACGCCGCCCTCGTTGTCGCCGTAGACGAAGCGGTATTCCCGCACGCCGCGGATCGGCACCTTGATGATGCGGTCCCGGGTACGGCCGATGATGCTTTCCTCGGCGATGATGTCGGCGATGTTTTCGCGCAGCGAGCGGCGCAGCTTCTCGCGATGCCGCTGGCGGTCGCCGGCGCTGCGGTCCGACCGCAGAGCATCGCTCTCGGAATAGGGGCGGAACACCGTCATGGGCGGGCCGCGGGCCGCGACGGCGGGAACGCGCGCATGTCAGTCCTTCCACAGATGGTTGGCGGCGTATTTGAGGATCGTGTCGATGCTCTCCTCGCTGTACCCCTGCGCCAGCAGGTTCTCCACCATGTTGTCGTATTTCTGCCGCTGCTCGGCGTCGCGGGTGCGCGCCTTGGTGATGATGCGGCTGATGTCCCGCACCGAGTGCATGAGCTTCTTCTCGATCGCTTCCTTGAGGGGCTCGTAGGACTCGTAGGAGATCTTCTCGCCGCGGCGGCTGGCCGACCAGAGATAGGCGATCACCTCCTGGCGGAAGCCGTCGGCGGCGGGACCGATGATGGCGATCTGCTCCTCGATCGACTTCAGGAAGCTCTCGTCCGGCTGCATCTCGTCGCCGGTCACCTGGTCCTTGACCTTGCTGCGGGTGACATAGGCCTCGGCATGGTCGAGATAGTTGTGGAACAGGGTCTCCGCCTGATCCTTGAAGGAGTAGACGAAGGCCTTGGTGATGTCCTTCTCGAGCATCTCGAGATAGGCCTTGTGCAGCGTGTCCCGGAGGAACTCGAGGTACTGCTTCTTCACGTCCTCGGCGAGGTCGGCCTCCTTCACCATCTGAATGAGGGCCTCGCGCACGTTGATGGGATGGATGACGCCGCCGTGCTGGGTGAGCGCGGTGTCCAGCGCCTTCATGATGAAGCGGGTGGAGATGCCGAACATGCCCTCCCGCTTGGCGTCCTCCATCAGCTCCTGGGCGGTGAGCTTCTTGGGCCGCCCCTTCTCCAGCACCTCCTCGCCGTTGTAGATCCGGAGCTTGGTCATGGGATCGCATTTCGGGGTCGGCTCGAGGCGCGAAAGGATCGCGAACATGGAGGCGATCTCGAGCGTGTGGGGTGCGATCTTGGCGTCGAAGCGCGACCGTTCGAGGAACTTCCGGTAGATCTTCACTTCCTCGGAGAGGCGCAGGTTGTAGGGCACCTTGACCACCACGATGCGGTCGAGGATGGCCTCGTTGGTGTGGTCGGCCTTGAACTTCTGCCACTCGGCCTCGTTGCTGTGGGCGACGATGCAGCAGTCGACGTAGATGGTGCCGTGACGCCCGGGCGCCGGAACGAACTTCTCCTGGGTGGCGGTGATCATCGTGTGCAGGTATTCGGTCTCGTTCTTGAACACCTCGATGAACTCGACGAGACCGCGATTGCCGACGTTGAAGGCACCGTTCAGCTCGAGCACCCGGGGATCGCTTTCCGAGTAGCGGTCGAGCTTCGAGATGTCCTCGGAGCCGATCAGCACCGAGGTGTCCTGGTTGTTGGGATCGACCGGAGGCACCACGCCGATGCCGCGGCGCGCGCGACTGCTGAAGGTCACCGTGTGCACCGGGACGGTTTCGTACTTGCCCCCGTACTCCTGCTCGAGCCGCCAGCGGCAGACCGGGCAGAGATCGCCCTCGATCCGCACCCCCAGCATGTCCTCGAAGGCCGGGCGCAGATGGCGGGGGATGAGATGGAGCGGCTGCTCGCGCATCGGGCAGCCCTCGATGGCGTAGATCGGATCGAGCTCCTCGAGGCCGCGCTTGAGACGCTCGACGAGGGAGCTCTTGCCGGAGCCCACGGGCCCCATGAGATAGAGCACCTGCCGGCTCTCCTCGCCGCCCATGGCGGCCGAATGGAAGTAGCGGACGATCTTCTCGAGCGTGGTTTCCATGCCGAAGAATTCGTCCTTGAAGAAGCCGTAAACCTTGACCGGACGATCGCCGAACAGGCGCTGGACCCGCGGGTCCCGTTCGCGGTCCAGCTCGCCCACCCCCTTGGCGAGGATCATCTCGTACATGCGCTTGTGGGCGAGGTCCGCGAGCCCGGGATCGGCCTTCACCAGCTCCAGATACTCGAGCAGCGTGCCGCGCCACTCTTTGCGCTGACGCTCGCTCCGGTCCTGCGCGATCAGGCTCGCGAATTCGGTCGGTCCATCCGGCATGAGCTGCAACCTCGCTGTTGACCCCACGACCCGACGGCGGCCTCTCCTCCGAACCACCGACAGGGCGGCTTTCTGATATTAGACCATGAAAATCCTCCGTTGAAAAGAGTATTCGTTGATCGTTTCGGGACGAAACTATCGATTATTCGACAGTCCGGGCGAGGTATTGCTGCGACCGGGCCGATGTTCACTCGTGTTTTCGTGAAATGATTTGAAAACGACATGTGGCCGCGTCTCCGAAGAGAGCGGCTCGCCGATTATTGGTTTTCGTGTGCCCCGTCACGGCGACCGGGAAGACCGCTCGCGCTTACGCCGGCAGCGGGAACCGACGGTCTTCCCCGACATCTTCGGGCCCGACTTCGGCGAAGGGAGGTCGCCGTTCTTCGCTTAATCCTATGTTCGACGGGGCCGCCGTCAACCTCCGCCCCCTCACGGTGGCGCCACCGGACGGCCGTCCGCCGCCATCGGGCCTCTCAGGCGACACGGGCGAGCTCGCTGCGCAGCTCGCGTCGCACCCGATGGATGGTGCGGGTCGCCGCCTCCCCCCGGCGCGCCGTACTGGTCACCACCATCGGCGGAGGTCCGGGCAGGCGCCGCAGCGTGGCCGCGAGACGCGCCGCCATCGCCGGCAGGGTCTCGCGCTGCGCGGCCGAGGGCACGCACAGGAAGCTGCCGCCGATGCGGGCCAAGAGATCGGCCGCCCGGCAGTGATTCCTGAGAAGGCGCCCCGCCTCCCGCAGCAGCCGGTTGCCGGCCGCGAACCCGTCTTCGCGGTTGATCCGCTCGAGGGAGGGGAGCCCGATCGCCAGCAGCGGCACCTCGCTCCCCTGGCCGCCCACGGCGTCGAGATAGCTCGCGAAATAGGCGAAATTGCCGAGACCCGTGAGTTCGTCCCGGGCCAGGGCATGGCAGTCGGCTTCGGGCAGCGCCCGCAGACGCCGCCGGGCACGGGCGTAGGCGGTCCAGAAGCCGAGATGCATCCGCAGCACGAAGGGATCGCCACAGGGTGCGAGCAGCGGCCGGCCCTCCCCGTCCACGGTGCCGATGGTGACCGGCTCCCCGTCCTCGTCGCTCGTGGTGGCCAGCAGAACGGCGTCGCCGAGGCGCTGTGCCGGCAGCCCGGGGCCGTCCTCCTGCCGGGTCCGGATCACCAGATCGAAACGGTCGCGCATCATTTCCGCAGACGGCCGACCGTAGGCGATGCGCGCCTGCCCGACGGCGCGGGCGATCTCCACCTGTTCGCCGGTGGCGGGCCCGACCAGCAGCAGCGACGGCGGCAGCGCTGCCGGCGCGGGATCTTCGGCCGGAGCGGTGGCGAAGCTCTCCAGCAGCGCGAGTCTGCCCGCGAGTTCGCGCCGCAGAAGCCCGAGTTCGGCGGCCCGGGCGACGACCGCCGCCACCGTCGCCGGCGGCAGCGCGTCGTGGAGGAGTTCGCAGCAGCCCAGCGCGAGCCCCCGCGAGAGTGTGAGATCGTCCCGTTCGGGAGCGTGGCCCAGGAGCGGCGGCCGGTAGCCGGGCCAGCTCCGCATGAGGCGTCCGAGCAGCGCCGTCAGGTCGGGGCCGAGGGAAAGCACCACGGCGTCCGGCGCCGGCGCCGTGGGCAGGGCGGCCTGAACGGTACGCAGGCACGCGATCCCGGAATCTCCGAGAACCGCCTCGAGCGGCCCGAGATCCCCGGGCTGCCGTTCGAGGAGCCAGATCCTCGCGGCGCCCCTCGCGCTCGGTCCTGCCGGCACGCCACCCTCCAACGCCAGTTCCGCAGCCGAGGATAGCGTGCCTCCGTTAATTCCCGGTTAACGCTGGCGGCGCCTCCCGACGCTCGCCGCCCCGCACCTTCGCTCCGGCGTCTCAACGGGTGCCGTAGATCCGGTCGCCGGCGTCGCCCAGCCCGGGCAGGATGTAGCCGTGGTCGTTGAGTCCGCGGTCGACGGCGGCGGTGAAGATGGGCACGTCGGGGTGCTCCTCGTGGAAATGGGCCACCCCCTCGGGGGCCGCCAGCAGACAGGCGAAGCGTACATCGCCGGCGCCGTCCCGCTTGAGGCGGGCGATCGCGGCGGCGGCCGAATTGCCGGTCGCCAGCATGGGATCGACCACGATCACCGGGCGCTCGGCGATGTCCTGCGGCACCTTGTAGTAGTACTCCACCGCCTGCAGGGTGGCGGGATCGCGGTAGATGCCGACATGGCCGACGCGGGCGCTCGGTAGGAGATCCAGCATGCCGTCGAGCAGGCCGTTGCCGGCACGCAGGATGGTGACGATGCACAGCTTCTTGCCGGCCAGCACCCGCGCCTCGGTTTCCATCAGCGGGGTCTCCACCGACACCGTGGTGAGCGGCAGGTCGCGGGTGATCTCGTAGCCCAGCAGCATGGCCACCTCCCGCACCAGCCGCCGGAACTCGGCGGTGGGGGTCTCCTTGCGCCGCATGAGGGTCAGCTTGTGCTGCACGAGCGGATGATCGACGATGGTAACCGAAGGCATCGGGCAACTCCCAGGAGGCTGTCGGCGGCAGGCTTAGAGCGCACCGCATCGGCTGGCAATCGTCGCCCGGCACCCGATCGTCCGAGGGAGGAACGGCGTTGCGCGCGCGCGTGAAGATCTGCTGCATCCGATCCCGCGAGGAGGCCGCCCGCCGCGGCAGCGATGCCCTGCTGCTCGACAGTGGCCGCCCGGCCGGGGATCCGCCGCGGCTCGGTGGGACAGGCCTCACCCACGACTGGCGGGTCGCCCGCCGCATCCGCGAGCGGGTGGCGCTGCCGCTGTTCCTCGCCGGCGGTCTCGGGGCGCAAAACGTGGCGGCGGCGATCGCCGCGGTGCGCCCCTTCGCGGTCGACGTCTGCACCGGTCTCCGGCGGGGACGGCGGGCTGGACAAGCGCCGTCTTTGCGCCTTTCTGGCAGCGGTCGGCGCCGCCGCGTCGGCCTGACCGGTTCAACGAGGGGGAGCATCGAACCATGACCGCGACGCCGGCCGGCCCGGAGGTCCCGACCTTCGTCAGCCATCTCGAATGCAGCGCCACCGGCGAGACCTTCCCGCCCGACCGGCTCCACAATCTCTCGCCGGCCGGCAAGCCGCTTCTGGTGCGCTACGATCTCGAGGCCCTGCGGCGTCATTTCTCCCGGGAGACCCTCGCCGGCCGGCCGATGGATCTGTGGCGCTACCGCGAGCTTCTTCCGGTGCGCCGCCGCGAGAACATCGTCGCCCTCGGCGAGCTGGTGACCCCCCTCCTGCGCCTCCCGCGCCTCGAGGCGGAGCTCGGCAGCCAGGCGCCGTTGCTGGTCAAGGACGAGGCCCGTCTGCCCACCGGCTCCTTCAAGGCCCGCGGCCTCGCCCTCGCCGTGTCGATGGCCAAGGAACTCGGCGTCACCCACATGGCGATGCCCACCAACGGCAACGCCGGCGCCGCCCTTTCCGCCTACTGCGCCCGCGCCGGCATTGGCGCCACCGTCTGGTGTCCGGCCGACACGCCGGAGATCAACATCGCCGAGATGCGCCTCCAGGGTGCCGAGGTGCATCGCGTCGACGGGCTGATCGACGACTGCGGCCGGCTGGCGGCCGCCGCCTGCGCCGAGCACGGCTGGTTCGACACCTCCACCCTCAAGGAGCCCTACCGCATCGAGGGCAAGAAGACGATGGGCATCGAGCTCGCCGAGCAACTGGGCTGGCGCCTGCCGGACCTCGTCTTCTACCCGACGGGGGGCGGCACCGGCCTGATCGGCATGTGGAAGGCCTTCGCCGAACTCGAGGCGATCGGCCTCATCGGCCCGAAACGGCCGCGCATGATCGCCGTCCAGGCGGCGGGCTGCGCACCCATCGTCCGCGCCTTCGAAGAGGGGGCCGAGGAGGCGCCGCGCTGGGAGAACGCGCACACGGTGGCGGCGGGCATCCGCGTGCCACGGGCGATCGGCGACTTCCTGATCCTGCGGGCGGTGCGGGAAAGTGGCGGCTTCGCCATCGCGGTCGAGGACGAGGCGATCCTACGGGCGCGCGAGGAGGCCGCCCACAGCGAGGGGCTGCTGCTCTGTCCCGAGGGTGCCGCCACCCTCGCCGCCTACCGGCAGGCGCTCGCGGAGGGACGCATCCGCCGCGATCAGTCGGCGGTCCTCTTCAACTGCGCGAGCGGGCTCAAATACCTGCCGTGAAGGTCGGAGCCGGAGGCCGTGGCGGTGGGGATCAGCCGAGGGTGAAACTGTTGGCGACGGCCTCGAAGTGCCGCAGCCGGCGCGGGCTCAGGGTGCGGATGTTGATGGCGTAGCGGCGTTCGCCGTCCTCGACCAGCCGCACCTGGACGTGGAGCGCCAGGGGCTTGGTACCGAAGCGGCAGCGCAGGAGACGCTGGCCACCGGCGGTGCGGACGGGCCGGTCGCAGGCGGCGAGCGCGAGGCCGCCCAGCTTCTCGAGCGCCGAGGCCAGCGCCCGGATCGCCTGCCGCATGCCGTCGGCGGACAGCGGGTTGTCGGGATCCCTCGTGAGCGCGCGCAGGCTGTCGGCGTAGGCCCGCATATCGACGCGCATCTGCGCCTCCAGCCAGCCGTCGCCGTCCTCCCAGGCCATGCGATCCACCCCCTCCGGGCGCAGCGCACGCACCGTGAGCCGGCTGAACTCGGAGAGGCCGCCGTCGTTCGGCCGCACCTCGGCCCGCCATCCTCCCTCCACCGCGATGTCCTCGCAGACGAGATCGGACGCCTCGGGCACGAACAGCCGCGCACACAGCGGCTCCTCGCCGGCCGCGGCGGACATCGAGGGCACGAGCAGGGACAGGATCAGGAGGGCGAGGCGCGCACCAGGCATCGTTTCTTTTCCGTCCACAGCACCGTATCCACCGTCACGATGCGCTCCAGCCGCTTCGCCAGCCGTTCGGCCTCGGCGGGATCGAGCCCCCCAAGCTGTACCTCGATGGCGAGCTCCTGGCCATCCCTGCCTTCGAGACGGGCATGGCAGCGCTCCGGCACGTATCCCTTGTGGGCGAACACCTCGAGCACCCGCGGCAGGGCGGAGGGCGAAGGCTCGGAATGGACGGAGAAACAGAACACGGCAGACATCTCGAACGACCTCTCGCAAGCGTGAATGCGGCAACGAATCCGGATCCCGACCTCAGAACGAGGCCGGGCCGCTAATTCGCCGGTACGCCTGCGGAAAAGCCGTGTTCATGCCATTCGCTTACGCCCCGTCGCCGGCGCGGTCAAGAGCGCCGGTGCCCGCTTCCTCCTCGATCACCGGTCCCATGAGCTGGCGCAGATGCTGGCGGCCGGTTTGCGACACCCGATAGCGGCCCCTTTCGACCACGAACACCCGTTTCGCCATCAGCGACTGGCGCACGCACTGCGAGGGATTGCCGATCTTGATGCCGTGCTCGCTCAGCCGCCGGCTGGCCTCGGCGGTGGCGAAGCTGCGGTCGGGCGCATGTTCCTGGACATAGAAGCCGGCCGCCAGCATGCGATCGACGTCGGTGGCGGTGCCGGGGAGATGGTGGAGGAACTCGCCGAAGCTGCCGAGGCGCGCAGCGGGCGGTCTGGCGGCGGCCACCGGCGGCGCCGCCCCGCTCGTCAGCAGCTCCATCATCCGCTCCAGGCGATCGCCGAAGCTGCGCACGAAATCCTCGCTGCCCTCGACCTCGAGCTCGCGCTGAGCGAGATTGATGCGAATGCGTGCCGGTGCGTCCACTTTCATGCTCCGAGCCCGTCCGTCTGTACGATAGAGCGCGGTGGCGGCCCGCACAAGGAAATCAGCGCCGATAAATCGCGATCAATCGGAGGCCGGGGCCACGTTCTCGTCCCGAAGCTGCGCGAGCGCCCGGCGCAGGCGGGCGGGCAGCGGTACGGGTCGCTCGGAGCGGCGGTCGACGAAAACGTGGACGAAACGCCCGGCGGCGCAGGCCTCCTCCTCCTCGTTGCGGAAGATGCCGATCTCGTAGACGACGCTCGAGTTGCCCAGCCGGGCGACCCGCAGCCCCGCCACCACGCGGTCGGGGAAGGCAAGCGGGCGGAAGTAGCGGCAGGCGCTCTCGACGGCGAAGCCGACCACCTCGCCGTGCCAGGGATCGAGCCCGCCCTCCTCCATCAGGTAGCGGGCGATCACCGTGTCGAAATAGCTGTAGTAGACCACGTTGTTGACGTGGCCGTAGATGTCGTTGTCCATCCAGCGGGTGGCGATGGTCTGGAAGTAGCGGAAATCGCCGCGTCGCGGGGGGCGCGGACGCTCGCCCATCACGCCCCCTCCCCGCCGCCGAAGCGTTCCTCGAGGAGCGCGAAGAGCGGGCGCAGCCCGCTCGCCTCGCCGCCGCGCGGCCGTCCCGGCCTCGCCTCGTCGTTCCAGGCGAAGACGTCGAGATGCGCCCAGGTCGCGGTCTCGGTGACGAAGCGCCGGAGAAAGAGGGCGGCGGTGATGGCGCCGGCGAAGGGTTTGGCGCCGGCGTTGTCGAGATCGGCGATGCGGCTCTCGATCATGCGCGCGTAAGGCTCGTGCAGGGGCAGCCGCCAGAGCGGCTCGGCGAGCGCCTCGCCCTTGGCGAGGAGGGCCGCCGCCAGCTCATCGTCGGGGGTGAACAGGGCCGGCAGCTCCGGTCCCAGCGCCACCCGCGCCGCCCCGGTCAGGGTGGCGGCGTCGAGCAGCAGATCGGGCTTCTCGCCATCGGCCTCGGCGAGGGCGTCGGCGAGCACGAGGCGTCCCTCGGCATCGGTGTTGCCGATCTCGACGGTGAGGCCCTTGCGGGTGGCGAGCACGTCGCCGGGCCGGAAGGCGGCGCCTCCCACCGCATTCTCCACCGCCGGCACCAGGAGCCGGAGCCGCACCGGGAGCTCCGCCGCCATCACCGCCCGGGCGAGCCCCAGCATCAGCGCCGCCCCGCCCATGTCCTTCTTCATCAGCCGCATGGCGGAGGCGGGCTTGAGATCGAGGCCGCCGGTATCGAAACACACCCCCTTGCCGACCAGGGTCAGCTTCGGACGGCCGGCGGCACCCCAGCGCAGATCGATCAGCCGCGGCGCGCGATCGCTCGCCCGCCCCACCGCCCAGACGGCCGGATAGTTTTTCTCCCGCAGCTCCTCGCCGACCAAGATGTCGATCCCGGCACCGAACTCGCGGGCGAGATCCGAGGCCGTCTCGGCCAGCTCGCCGGGCCCGAGATCGCTCGCCGGCGTGTTGACGAGATCGCGGGCGAGAAAGACCGCTTCGGCGAGGATGCGCGCCCTCGCGGGCGGCCGCAGGGCGAGCAGCGGGCGCGGCCGGTCGTCGCGGCGATAGCGGGTGAAGCGGTAGCTCGCGAGCGCCCAGCCGAGGGCCGCCGCCTCGGCGTCGAGGAGCCGGTCCGGATCGTCGATGGAAAAGGTGCGCGGCGGCAGCCCTTCGGCGGCAGCGGCCACGTCCCACAGCGTCGGGGGATCGGAGAGGATGAGCACCGCGCCCGCGGGCTCGCCGTCGCCGCCCGGATGCAGCGCCACCCGGCCGGGGGCGGGCTCGAACCCGGTGAACTCGAGCCAGCTCCGCACCGCCTCCGGCCGCGCCGCCTTCCAGCCCTCGTAGTCCGCGGCCCGCAGGAGACGGAGAGGCCGGCTCTCGCCGCCCGGTGCCACGAAGCCTTCGAGCATCTCCCCTCCCCCTCAGGTGATGCGCTCGAGCGCCGCCTGCAGCCGTTCGCGGGTGCGGGCCGCCGCATGGCGGCGTTCGCGCTGGCTCTCCACCACCTCGACCGGTGCCCGACGCAGGAAGTTCTCGTTGGCGAGCTTGGCCTCGAGCTTGCGGATCTCGGCCTCGACACGGCCGATCTCCTTTTCGAGCCGCGCCCGCTCGCGGGCGAGATCGACCACCTCGCCGACCGGCAGGCTGAAGGTGGTCTCGTCGACCACCACCACCAGCGACTGGGGCTCGGGCGGCCGCTCCTCGAGCTCGATCCGTTCGAGGCGGGCGAGGCGCCGGATGGCCTCGGCATGGCCGGCGAGCCGCTCCAGGGTCCGCGCTCCGGCGCCCTGCTGGTGGAGGACGAGACGGGCCGAAGGCGGCACGTTGAGCTCGGTGCGGGCGGCGCGGATGGCGCCGATGGTGCGGATCAGCCAGGACATCTCCTCTTCCGCCCCGGCGTCCACCAGCTCCTCGCCGATCTCGGGCCAGGGCCGCCCGATCAGCATCCCCTCCCGCGCGTCGAACATCCGCGCCCACAGCTCCTCGCTCACGAAGGGCGCCATCGGATGGAGGAGATGGAGGACGTGCTCCAGCACCCAGGCGGCGGTGCTCCGCGTCTCGCGACGCAGCCCCTCGTCGCCGCCCTGGAGCAGGGGCTTTGCGAGCTCCACCCACCAGTCGCAGAAGGTGTCCCAGACGAAACGGTAGAGGGTCTGCGCGGCCTCGTTGAAGCGGTAGGTCTCGAAGGCCAGGGTGACGGCGGCGGCGGTGCGGCCGGTCTCGCCCACGATCCAGCGATTGAGCCGGTGTTCGGCCCGCGTCGGAACGAAGCCGGGATCGGGACGGCCCTCGTTCATGGCGATGAAGCGGGCCGCGTTCCACAGCTTGGTGACGAAGTTGCGGTAACCCTCGACCCGGCTCGGGCCGAACTTGATGTCCCGCCCCTGCGCCGTGCTGGCGAGGATGGCGAAGCGCAGGGCGTCGGCGCCGTAGCGCTCGATGAGCTCCAGCGGATCGACGACGTTGCCCTTGGTCTTGGACATCTTCTGGCCGGCCTCGTCGCGCACCAGCCCGTGGATGTAGACCTCGCGGAAGGGCACGTCCTCCATGAAGTGGAGGCCCATCATCATCATCCGGGCGACCCAGAAGAAGATGATGTCGAAGCCGGTGACCAGCACGTCGGTCGGATAGAAGCGCCGGAGCTCCGGCGTCGTCTCCGGCCAGCCCAGGGTCGAGAAGGGCCAGAGGGCGGAGGAGAACCAGGTGTCCAGCACGTCGGGGTCGCGTTCGAGGGCGACCTCTTCTCCGTAATGCTCCCGCGCGAGGGTCCGCGCCTCCTCCTCGCTCTCGGCGACGAAGATTGCGCCGTCGGGTCCGTACCAGGCGGGAATGCGATGCCCCCACCAGAGCTGGCGCGAGATGCACCAGGGCTGGATGTTGCGCATCCACTCGAAGTAGGTGTTCTCCCACTGCTTCGGGACGAAGCGGGTGCGCCCGGTCTCGACCGCCTCGATGGCCGGCTTCGCGAGGGTCGCGGCGTCGGCGTACCACTGGTCGGTGAGGAAGGGCTCGAGCGGCGTGTGCGAGCGGTCGCCGTGCGGCACCATGTGGGTGTGGGGTTCCACCTTCTCGAGCAGCCCCGCCGCCTCCAGGTCGGCGACCACCCGCTTTCTCGCCTCGAAGCGGTCGAGCCCGCGGTAGGCCTCGGGGGCGTTCTCGTTCATGCGCCCGCGGGCGTCGATGACGCCGATCATCTCGAGCCCGTGTCGACGACCGATCTCGAAGTCGGCGAAATCGTGCGCGGGCGTGACCTTGACCGCGCCGGTGCCGAACTCGGGATCGACGTGCTCGTCGGCGACGATCGGGATGCGGCGCCCGACGAGCGGCAGGATGACGTGCCGGCCCACCAGGTCCCGGTAGCGCCCATCCTCGGGGTGCACCGCCACGCCGGTGTCGCCGAGCATCGTCTCGGGCCGCGTGGTGGCGACCACGAGGAAGCGCCCCTCCTCCCCTTCGACGGGATAGCGGAAGTACCAGAGATGCCCCCGGGTCTCGACCTGCTGCACCTCGAGATCGGAGACCGCGGTCTGGAGCGCGCAGTCCCAGTTGACCAGCCGCTTGTCCTTGTAGATCAGGCCCTGCCGGTAGAGGAGGACGAAGGCCCGACGCACGGCCCGCGACAGTCCCTCGTCGAGGGTGAACCGCTCACGGCTCCAGTCGGGCGAGGCGCCGAGGCGGCGGAGCTGGGTGACGATCCTGCCGCCCGATTCCTCCTTCCAGCGCCAGACCTCGGCGAGAAAGGCCTCGCGCCCCATCCGGCGGCGGTCCCGGCCCTCGGCCGCCAGCTTGCGTTCCACCACCATCTGGGTGGCGATGCCGGCGTGGTCGGTGCCCGGCTGCCAGAGGGTGTCGCGCCCCCGCATGCGGTGGAAGCGCACGAGCGCATCCTGGATGGTGAAGGTCAGCGCGTGCCCCATGTGCAGGCTGCCGGTCACGTTGGGCGGCGGCATCATGACGCACCAGGGCACCCGCCCCTCCTCCATCCGGGGCGCGAACAGCCCGGTCTTCTCCCAGGCCTCGTAGATGCGCGGTTCCACCTCGCCCGGGCGGTAGGTCTTTTCCAGCATGCGCCAACCCGTCGGAAAAAGGGAATGTCGGGGCGTCTCGCAACTGCGAAGGCGTTTAGGCGAAAGCCGGGGGCGCGGCAAGGCGGGCGGCGGCGGCTTCCGCCCCCGGCGAGGCGCTGGCGATCCCTCGCGGGCGGGCGTAGGAACGACCGGGCATCCACCGGAAATCCGTGGAGACCGGTCGTGCGGATCCCGAAGGCCCCGCTGCTGTTCCTCCTGCTCGCCGCCTGCGCCGGGCCGCTGCTGCCGTTCACCACCGACGGGCCACCCGTGGTGCTGACCACCCTCGACAAGGCGGGCATCGCCGACGATCGCGGCCGCTTCCGCGAGATCCTCTGCGCCGTGCAGCGCGATCACGGTGCCGCCTGGCCGGACGACCGCCCCTGCGCGCGCATCCTGTGGACGGTCGGCGCGGAACCCCCGGCCACCGGCAGGCCGGTCGCCCTCGGACCGCCCGGGAGGCGCTTTCGGGTGGTGGCGGTGACCGGCTTCGGCGCCGACTGTTTCGCGCCCTACGTGCGGATGCTGGAGGATGCCGAACCGCTCCTGCGAACGCTCGGCCATCGCCTCGAACAGGTGCCGGTGACCGCCTTCGGCAGCGTCGCCCAGAACGCCCGCATCCTGCGCGACTTCCTGCGGCGGCTCGAGACGGAACCGGACGAGCGGATCGTCCTCATCGGCTATTCCAAGGGGGTGCCGGACAGTCTCGAGGCGCTCCGCGCCTATCCGGAGGTGCGGGAGAAGGTAGCCGCCTTCGTGAGCCTCGCGGGCGCCGTCAACGGCTCGCCGCTGGCCGAGGCGGTCCCCGGCTGGATCGACGATCTGGTGGCGCTGCTGCCCGGCACCGTCTGCCACATGGGCGACGAGGGGGCGCTTGCCGATCTGCGGCCGCGGGTGCGGCTCGAGGCGGTGGCCGCGGCGCCCGCCGTGCCGCCGGTGCCGAGCTTTTCGCTGGTCGCCTTCGCCCCCGAGGCGGAGGTCTCCACCCTGCTGCGCCCCTTCTGGGGCCGGCTCGCCGGTGCCGATCCGCGCAACGACGGTCAAGTGTTGTGGTACGACCAGCTCGTGCCCGGCAGCACGCTTCTCGGTTACCTGCGCGGCGACCATCTGGCGGTGGGCATGCCGGTGGCCCGCAAGATGCCGCGCCTCGCGGCCGGCCGCATCGACCGGAACGCCTTTCCCCGCGCCATCCTTCTGGAGGCGGTGCTGCGCTATCTCGAGGAGCGGCTGGCGGCGCCCGTCAGGCCTCGGCCGGCCGCAACGGCGCCGCCTCGCCGATTGTCACCAGCCGCCGGATCTCGTCGCTCCTGAGGCCCACCGCCCGCGGCCGGCGCACCCCGGGCAGGACCGCCACGTCGTAGAGCTCCGAGACCACGCCCTCGAAACGCAACCAGTGGCGGATCTCGCCGCTGTCGGTATCGATCACCAGCAGGCCGCAGCGCGGCGCCGCCCCGCGGGCCGCGAGCTCGCGGTCGAGCGCGAGGCCCTGGAACATGGCGTCCCCGCGCGGCATGGAGGTGCCGACCACCGCCCAGCGGTCGTGGAAGGCGAGACCGCGGGCGTAACCCGGACAGAAGGTGACCCGCTCGAAGCGTCCGCTCGCGGGATCGAGGAAGCCGAGCCAGCCGGTACCGGATTCGAGCAGCCACAGGCGGCCGCGGTACCAGCGGGGCGAGTGCGGCATGGAGAGCCCCTCGGCCACCACCCGGTCGGTGGCGAGCTCGATCACCACCCCGCCGTCGCCGCGCCGGTCCCGCCAGCCGTCGACGACGTCGCTGCACGCCACCGCGGTCACGAAGGCGGGGCGTCCCTCGCGCAGGGCGAGCCCGTTCAGATGGCAGCGGTCCTCGGCCGCCAGCCGGCTCACGAAAGGGGGCCGCCACACGGGATGCAGGCTCGCCCTCTCGCCCACGGTGGCGAGGCAGCTCATCAGGGTTGCCACGAACAGGAGCCGTCCCTCGCGGTCGCGGGCGAGGTCGTGGATGTCGAGTTCCCCGGTGGTCCAGGCGAGCTGCGGCACGTAGAGCCGGTCGTAACCCTCGCGGTCGCGGCGCCCGTCGAGCGCATCCGCGAAGCACCAGATCTGGAACAGGGTGGCGAGACAGAGTTCGCGGGAATCGGGGCTCGCCCAAAGCCCCATCGCCCGGTCGAAGCTGCGCTCGAAGATCGAGAGACGCCCCCGTTCGCCGCGGCCGATCAGAAAGAGCTTGCCGGTCTGGTAGGTGGAAAGCGCGAGCGCCAGATCGCACGCCTCGAGCCAGTCGGGGAACCGGCGCGAACAGTCGATGCGCAGCACCGGTGGCGCGGGAGCGGTCATGGCGGCCGGGATCCGTGATGGGGCGCCTCGTGCGAGCGATGATAGAGGTGCATCGGGACAAGCTCAACCATGCGGAGAGCGCGCCACGAGCCCCGGTCAGCGGTCGAACCGGTAGTGGCGGATCAGCCGCCCGATCCAGCGGACCAGCCACCAGGGCACGAACCCGCCGAGGGCCACCATCACGAGGCCGACCAGGAGCCCCCGGGGACCGGCGATCTGACCCCGCGCGACCATGTCGTTGACGAGCATGCCGAACACCAGTCCGGCACCGAGAACGCCGGCCAGCCGCGCCCGACGGTGCCATCGCTCGCGGACCACCCAGCGGGTACGCATGCGCGGCTTTTCCAAGCGTTCGCCTCCCGAGCTGCCGACGCTCCAGACCGAATACCATAGCGAGTTCGGATCGATATCGGAAGGTTCACGGACCCGGCAGGTCCTTCGACTCCTGATAGCGAAGGAACCGGAACCGACAGGAGCCGTACCGCCGCTCGTCCTCGCGCAGATAGGTCGCCGGTACGGCGAGATCCTCGCGCGCGGCGAGCTCGACGACGACACGGGCGCCGGGCGTGAGCCAGCTGCCGGCGGCCAGCGCCTCCAGGGCCTGCGCGGCGAGGCCGCTGCGGTAGGGAGGGTCCAGGAACGCGATGTCGAACCTGCCGGTCGCACGGCCGAGGCGCGTCGCGTCCGTCGCCATCACCCGGATGGCGTCCCGGTGCGGGATCCGGTCGAGATTGGCCCGCAGCGCGACGAGCGCCGCCGGCTCCCGCTCCACCAGCAGCACCTCGCGGGCGCCCCGCGAAAACGCCTCGATACCGACCGCCCCGCTGCCGGCGAAGAGGTCGAGAAAACGGCTGCCGCGGAGCGGCGGTTCGCCGTGCTCGAGAATGCTGAACAGCGCCTCGCGGGCGCGGTCGGCGGTGGGGCGCACCAGGAGCCCGCGGGGAACGGCGAGACGGCGCCCCTTGAGGGAACCGGCGATGATGCGAAGGCCTTTCACCGGGACCGTGCCTCCGGGATCGGTGCTCCGGGGGTCGTCGGGAGCAGCCCGCCGAGCTGCTCGCGCAGCACCTTGGCGGGCACTTCCGCGATCGCCCGCTTCGGCAGCGCGCCGAGCTGGAACGGGCCGTAGGCGATGCGGATCAGGCGACCGACCTCGAGACCGAGATGGCCGAGCACCCGCCGAATCTCCCGGTTCTTGCCCTCGCGGAGCGCCACCGTGAGCCAGAGGTTGGCCCCCTGCTCGCGGTCGATGCGGGCCTCGATGGGGCCGTAGGTCACGCCGTCCACGGTGATGCCCCCGGCGAGTTCCTCGAGCCGCTTCGGGGATACCCGGCCGAAGGCCCGCACCCGATAGCGACGGATCCAGCCCGTCGCCGGCAGTTCGAGACGGCGCTTGAGCATGCCGTCGTTGGTCAGCAGCAGCAGCCCTTCGGAGTTGAGATCGAGGCGACCGATCGGCATCAGCCGCGGCAGCCCCCGGGGCAGCAGCATGGCAACCGTGGGACGGCCCGCGGCGTCGCGGGCGGTGGTCAGCACGCCCCGCGGCTTGTGGAAGCGGAAGAGGCGCGGCGGTTCGACGGCCGGCAGCGGCTCGCCGTCGACCTCGATCCGTTGCCCGGGCGCCACCCGGACGGCGGGGCTGTCGATCGTCCGGCCGTCGATGCGCACCCGTCCGGCCGCGACGAGCCGCTCGGCGTCGCGTCGCGAACACAGGCCCGCACGCGCGATCCGTTTGGCGATGCGCTCGCCCCGCCCGGTCCGTTCCTCGGTCACGGCGTCCGTCAACGCTTTTCCCCAGCAGCCGCCACGAAGGCCGCGACGATGGCCCCGTCTCCCGGATCGATGCGGTATTCGGGATGCCACTGCACCCCGAGGCAGAAGCGGTACGCGGGGGCCTCGATGGCCTCGATCACCCCGTCGGCCGCGTGGGCCGAGGCGACGACGCCGCGTCCGAGCCGGTCCGCCGCCTGGTGATGGGCGCTGTTGACCGCCATCCTGTCCCTGCCGGTGATCCGGTGCAGCAGCGTTCCCGGCACGATCCTCACCTCGTGGCCGGGCTCGGTGCGCGGGTTGGGCTGCTCGTGGGGCAGCGCCCCCGCGATCGCATCCGGGATGTGCTGGATAAGTGTTCCCCCGAGCACGACGTTCAAGAGCTGCTGGCCGCCGCAGATGCCGAGCACCGGCAGATCGCGGGCGAGCGCCCCCTCGAGGATGGCCCATTCGAAGCGGGTGCGCTTTTCCTTGAGGGTCACCGTGCCGTGCCGCTCCTCCGCCCCGTAGAGGGCGGGATCCACGTCGAAGGCGCCACCGGTCACGAGGAGCCCGTCGAGCAGCGCCAGATACTCTCCCGTCCGCTCGGCTGCGTGCGGCAGGGCGAGCGGCAGCCCGCCCGCGTCGAGTACCACCTCGCAATAGTTCTCCCGCAGCGCGTACCAGGGAAGGCTCGCGTAGCCACCGGCCGGCTCGGCATCGAGGGTGATGCCGATCACCGGCCTCCGCCCGCCGCTCGCCGCCATCCCTCGCCCCTAGTATGGGGTGCCGTCTGCATGGGCGAAGCGCCGCCCCGGAAGTACCCGCAGGTCGACGCCGGGATAGAACGCCTCGTCCTCGGGATGGCGAGTGCCGATCTCGAGATAGAGGGCCGGACGGTCGCTGCGGTTGACGAGGTGATGGCCGTCGGGGCGTCCCTTGGGAAAGCCCGCGCACATCCCGGCCCGCAGCAGCTGCTCGCCGGCGTCGGTGACCAGCACGAGCTCGCCCTCGAGGATGTAGACGAATTCGTCCTCCTTGGTATGCCAGTGGCGGAGCGCCGAGGCGGCGCCGGGATCCAGCCGCGTGAGGTTGACCCCGAAGTCGACGAGGCCGAGCGCATCCCCGAGCGCCCGCTTGTGGCGCCCGGCCACCACCTCGCGGAAGGGTTCGGGATATCCCGTGGTGCTGCGCTCGGCGACGGTGGCGGGATCGAGGGCCGGCGGGTGAAGATCGCTCATCGCATTCTCCTTCGAGCTGGTCTTCCGAATGCCCCCGGCGGCACGGAGCGCGGCTGGTGCGGCCGGAAGGTCGCGACTATGCTGCACCGGCCAGAAAAGCCGCGGAGTGGCGGGTGCGCAAGCCCAAGATCACCGTCGAGGAGTTCCTCGAACTGGCCACCGAGGGCGTGCCCTACGTGGGCCTCCTGGGCTGCCGGGTGGAGCGCCTCGGCCACGGCGAGATCGACATCCGGTTGCCCTGGCAGGAGCTCCTGCGACGGCCCGGCGGCACCGTCTGCGGGCCGGCCATGATGGCCCTCGCCGACATCGCCCTCTACGGCGTCGTGCTGTCGCTGGTGGGCAGAGTGCCGCTCGCCGTCACCACCGATCTCAACATCCATTTCCTGCGCAAGCCCGCCCCCGGCGATCTCCTGGCCCGCGGCCGGCTGATCCGGGCGGGGCGGACGCTGGTCGTCGGCGAGGTCGCCATCGCCCCGCCCGACGAGCCGCGGCCGGTGGCGCACGCCGTCGGCACCTACATCCTTCCCGCCGCGGGCTGACGCCGTGGCCGAGGGGCGGCAGGGCCTGCGTGCGGTCCTGGGCGAGCCCGCCTTCGCCCGCTACGTGGCCGGCAACGCCGTATCGCTGGTCGGTACCTGGACCCAGCGGGTGGCGGTGGGCTGGCTCGCCTGGGAGCTCGAGGGCTCGCCCTTCTGGCTCGGCGTGGTGGCCTTCGCCGATCTGTTCCCGACCCTGGTCGTCGGTCCGTTCGGCGGTCTGCTCGCCGACCGCCTCGAACGGCGCCGCATCCTCCTCACGACCCAGAGCCTGCTCGCCCTGCAGTCGCTGGCGCTGGCCGTGCTGACCCTGGCCGGATACATCGACATCCTGGTGCTGGTGGCGATGAGCGCGCTGCAGGGTGCGCTGGTGGGCATCAACCAGCCGGCGCGCCTCGCCTACATCCCGACTCTCGTCTCGCGCGCCCGGCTGGCGTCCGCCGTCGCCCTCAACAGCGTCGTCTTCAATACCGCCCGCATCGCCGGTCCGGCGGTGGGCGGCCTCCTGATCGCCGGCTTCGGCACCGCCGCCGCCTTCCTCGCCAACACGGCGAGCTATCTCGTGTTCATCCTCGCCCTCGCCCGCCTGCCCGCGGCCCGTCCGCCGTCCCGCGCCCGTGCCGGCTGGCTCGCCGAGTTGCAGGAAGCGCTCTCCCTGGTGACGGGTGGTGGCGCCCTCGCCCCGGTCTTCGCCATGGTGCTGGGCGCGAGCGTGCTGCTGCGCCCGGTGGCCGAATTCCTGCCGGCGCTGGCGGCCGGCGTCTACGGCGGCGGTGCCGGCGCCTTCGCGCTCCTCACCGCCTCCCTCGGCGCCGGTGCGGTGGCCGGCGGGCTGTGGCTGGCCGCGCGGCCGGCCGTGGACGAGCTCCGCGCCCTGTTCGCCATTCAGTTCGCCGGCACGGCGACGCTCCTGCTGCTGCTGGCGAGCCCCGATCTGCGCTTCGCGGTGCCGGCGGCCTTTCTCTGCGGGGCCGCCTTCGCCGCGACCGGGGTGACCGCCCAGAGCCTGCTTCAGAAGCGGGTACCGATGGACATCCGCGGCCGGGTGCTCGCCCTCTACGGCCTCTGCATGCGCAGCGGGCCGGCCATCGGCGCGGTGGCCGCGGGCGCCCTCGCGGAAGGGCTCGGCCTGCGGCCCACCCTGGCCCTCGGCGGCCTCGCCAATCTGCTGCTCGCGGGCCTGCTGCTGCGTCGGCGCGGGCGGCTCGCGGCGCGCCTCGAAACCCTTGCCGGCAGCGGTGATTGAACGTTGACAGGCCGGCCCCTTGGGCCTAGATGTCGCCGGCACCGACGAGCGGCACGGCTCGTCGTTCGCGTTTCTGTCGGCCGTCGCCAAGCCGCGTCGGAGTTCCGCGGGGAACGGCGGTCGAGCCACGGGCATTGCGGGCAGATACCGACATGAAGACCTATTCGGCCAAGCCTGCCGACATCGAGCGCGGCTGGTACGTAATCGACGCGGACGGCCTGGTCCTCGGCCGACTGGCGGCCTTCATCGCCGACCGGCTGCGCGGCAAGCACAAGCCGATCTGGACGCCGCACATGGACTGCGGCGACCACATCGTGGTGGTCAACGCCGAGAAGGTCGCGCTCACCGGCAACAAGCGCCAGCAGAAGGTCTACTATCGCCACACCGGCTATGCCGGCGGCATCAAGGAGGAGCGGGCCGACAAGATCCTTTCCGGCCGCTTCCCGGAGCGCGTGCTGATCAAGGCCGTCGAGCGGATGATCAACAAGGGACCGCTGCGCAACCGGGTGATGCGCAAGCTCCACGTCTACAAGGGTCCCGACCACCCGCATCAGGCGCAAAAGCCGGTGGCCCTCGACGTCGCCGCCCTCAACCGCAAGAACAGCGTCAAGGAGATGGCCGATGGCTGAGACGGAGACCGCTTCCGGCTTCGAAGCGCTGGCCCGGCTCAAGCCCCAGGCTCCGACCGAGACCGAGGTCGAGGCGGAGGCGCCCAAGCTCGATGCCCTCGGCCGCGCCTACGCCACCGGCGGCCGCAAGGAGGCGACGGCGCGGGTGTGGCTCAAGGCCGGCAGCGGCAAGTTCGTCGTCAACGGCAAGCCGATGACCGAATACTTCGCCCGCCCCGTCCTCCAGATGATCGTCAACCAGCCCTTCGACGCCGTCGATCGCCTGGGCCAGTACGACGTCTTCTGCACGGTGTCGGGCGGCGGGCTGTCGGGACAGGCGGGCGCGGTGCGCCACGGTATCAGCCGGGCCCTCGTGGCCTACGATCCCACCCTGCGGCCGGTCCTCAAGTCCGGCGGCTTCCTCACCCGCGACGCCCGCCGCGTGGAACGCAAGAAGTACGGCAAGCCCAAGGCGCGCAAGAGCTTCCAGTTCTCCAAGCGCTGAGCTCTCCGCGATCCCACGGCCGGGGCCGGGCATCCGCCCGGCTCTTGGTCTTTCGTTCGCCCCCCTAGCGGCGCCGGAACAGCCCGTAGACGAAGGGCTGTCGGACCCCGCCCGGCGTCACATGGAGATGGCGCCGCCAGGCCACCGGCTCCAGAATGTCGGCGAAGGCCGCGGCGAGCGTTTCCGGATCGTGGCGCCGTACGGGAAGGCCGCTGCATTTGGGTGGCGCATCCGGCGCGAAGGTGGCGATGATCGCCCGGCCATCCCTAGCCAGCGCCTGCGCGAGGGTGGCACGATAGGCCGCCCGCTCCGTCTCGGCGACGAGAAAGTGGAACACCGCACGGTCGTGCCACAGGCCGTAGCGGCGCGGCGGCTGCCAACGGGTGACGTCGGCCACCTCCCAGTGCACCGCCGCCGCACGCTCGGCCAGGCGCCGCCGGGCGGGCGCGAAGGCCGCGGGCGCGATGTCCACCACCGTGACATCGCGATATCCCCGGTCCAGCAGGTGATCGACCAGGGTCGACGCGCCGCCGCCCATATCGAGGATCGGGGTGTCGGCGGCCGGTCCCGCCTCCTCGATCAGCTCGAGGGAGGTGACGGGTACCGCCTCGTACCAGCTCACCCGCTCGGCGTCCTTTTCCGACCAGACCCGCTGCCAGTGCTCCTCGCGGGCCTCGCACCCGGCCATCTCGACGCCTCCTCCGCGGCTGCCGTTCGGCCGGGATATGGGTCCCGCGGCCGCCGCCGGCAACGGACTCGACAGCGCCCGGGAGACGATCCGATAACGGCCCCGTTGCCGGTGGAGGGAAAGCCCATGCTCGTCGTGTTCGGCTCCATCAACGCCGATCTCCTGTTCAAGGTCGAGGCGCTGCCGCGGCCCGGCGAAACCGTCCTCTGTCCCGACTACACCTTCGCCCCCGGCGGCAAGGGGGCGAACCAGGCCGCGGCCGCCGCCAAGGCCGGCGCCGAGGTGCGTTTCGTGGGCAACGTCGGCGGCGATGCCTACGGACCGGTGGTGCGGCGGCTGCTGGCCGAGGCCGGCGTGGAGGTCGACGCCCTCGGCACCGTCGACCGGCCCACCGCCATCGCCGTGATCGGTGTCGACGCGCGGGGCGAGAACGCCATCATCGTCGCCAGCGGCGCCAATCTCGAAACCCGCGCGACGCAGGTACCGGATGCCTGGCTGGCTCCGGGAACGACCGTTCTGTGCCAGAACGAGATCCGCTCCGAGGAGACCTTCGCCCTCCTGCGCCGCGCCCGCGACCGAGGCGCCCGCACGATCCTCAACCTGGCGCCGGCATCGCCGGTGCCGCCGGAGGTTCTGGGCGCCCTCGATCTGCTCGTGGTCAACGAGATCGAGGCGGCGATGGCGGCCGGACACGAGGCGACGACGCCCGAGGCGCTCGCCCGCGAACTGCACCGGCGCTTCGGCCTCACCTGCGTCGTCACCCTCGGGGCGCAGGGCGCCCTGGCGGCGGGGCCGGACGGACTCCATCGCGTGTCCTCCCTCGCCGTCGAACCCGTCGACACCACCGGTGCCGGTGACGCCTTCGTGGGCGTGCTGGCGGCCTGTCTGGATCGTGGACGGCGCCTCCCGGAGGCGCTCCACCGGGCCTCCGTCGCGGCCGGGCTCGCCTGCGAGCGGGTGGGTGCGCAGACCGCGCAGCCGCGGCATCCGGAGATCGAGGCGCGGCTCGCCGACTGTCCGCCCCCGGTTCGCCACCCCTGAGGCCGGCGGCGCCGGCGGGCGCGGCATCCCCGGGTGTGCCGCAGATCACTTTCCCACCGGCCCGGAGGACCTATCAAGCCACCGTTAACCCCACCCGTTCGATCCTCGGGGCGGACAGACGGCAGTGGAAGGGAAACGCCTCATGGTCTGGTGGATCGTCACCCGCACGCAATCCGACTCCCGTTCGGGAGGGTCCGTCGCCCCGCGTAGCCACCGTGTGGGCCCGTTCGCCACCTCGCACGAGGCCGAGGCCGAGCGTCGGCGTCTCGCCCGCGAACGGCGCCAGTCGCCGCGCGAGCTGCAGGTGGTCTGCGATTTCAGCTGACGTCTCCGTCGCCTGACACCGCCCGTCCTCTCGTCCCCCGGCGAGAGAACGGGCGGCTCCGGCCGCGTCACGAATGCCGCAACGGGCTTGCCCGCCCGCACCCGAAACATGCTATAGGTCCGCTCGCGGTCGAGGGCGGGAGGTGACAGCCGATGCACCGGGGAGGATCCCCGTCGCCACCCGACGGGACCGCGTCCTGCTGGCCAGGGGACGTCGGAGATCCATGCAGCAGCCGGTGCTCGACGAACTCGATACCTTTCCGAAGCTCCTTCTCCACAACGCCGCCAACTGGCCCGACGAAGTGGCCATGCGGGAGAAGGAATACGGCATCTGGAACACCTACAGCTGGCGCGACTACTGCGACCGGGTGCGGGAGATCGCCTGCGGGCTCAAGGCGCTCGGGCTCGAGCGCGGCGAGGTGGTGGCGATCATCGGCCGCAACCGCCCCAACTGGGTCTGGAGCGAGCTCGCCGCCCACAGCCTGGGTGCGATCACGATGGGCATCTACGAGGACGTGCTGGCGCAGGAGGCCGGCTACCTCCTCACCTATTCGGGGGCGCGCATCATCGTCGCGGAGGACGAGGAACAGGTGGACAAGATGCTGGAGCTCGGCTCCGGGATCCCGGAGGTCCGCTGGATCGTCTATCACGACGATCGCGGCATGCGGAAATACGACGACCCGCGTCTCGTGAGCTGGCAGCAGCTGATCGAGCGCGGGGCGGCGCTCCGGGCCGAGCGACCGAAGCTGTTCGAGGAGGAAGTGGCGACCGGTCGCGGCGAGGACGTGGCCATGCTGTGCACCACCTCGGGCACCACCGCCAATCCCAAGCTGGCGATGCTCCAGCACAAGCCCTTCCTGCGGCACATGACCGCCTACCTCGCCGTCGATCCGCGGGAGCCCACCGACGAATATGTGAGCATCCTGCCGCTGCCGTGGATCATGGAGCAGGTCTACGTGGTGGCGATGCCGCTTCTCTGCCGCATCCGCGTGAGCTTCCCGGAGAGTGCCGAGACGGCGATGCAGGATCTGCGCGAGATCGGCCCGACCCACATCCTGCTGGCACCGCGGGTCTGGGAGCAGACGGCCGCCGACATCCGCGCCCGCATCATGGACGCCAATCGCGTGAACCAGGCGATCTTCGACTTCGCTCTCAGGATCGGCTACGAAGCCATCGAGAAACAGAAGCGTTCCTGGCTCGCCGACATGCTGCTGTTCGGGGCGTTGCGGGACCGGCTCGGATTCTCCCGCCTCAAGTCGGCCGCCACCGGGGGCGCCGCGCTGGGGCCCGATACCTTCAAGTTCTTCCTCGCCATGGGCGTACCGCTCAAGCAGCTCTACGGCCAGACCGAGGCGTGCGGCGCCTACACCATCCAGAAGGGCAGCGAGATCGACTTCGACAGCTCCGGCGTCCCCTTCCCCGACTGCGAGGTGCGCATCGCCGACCCCGACGAGCAGGGCCTCGGGGAGATCCAGGCCCGGACCCCGGGCATGTTCAAGGGCTATTTCGAGAACGAGGAGGCCACCCGGGAAACCATGACCGAGGACGGTTTCCTCAAGACCGGGGACGGTGGCTACTTCGATGCCGAGGGGCGGCTCGTGGTGATCGACCGGCTGAAAGACATGGCGACCACCTCCACGGGCATCAAGTTTTCGCCGCAGTACATCGAGAACAAACTCAAATTCTCGCCCTTCATCGGCGAAGCGGTGGTCCTCGGCAACGGCCGCTCCTGGCTCGCCGCGATCGTCTGCATCCGGTACTCGATGGTCTCGAAATGGGCCGAGAACCGCGGCATCGCCTTCACCAACTACCAGAACCTCGCCGCCAATCCGCAGGTCTACGAGCTGCTGGCCGAGGAACTGGAAAAGGTCAACGCGAGCCTGCCCGAGGCCCAGCGGATCCGGCGGTTCGTGCTGCTGCACAAGGAGCTCGATCCCGACGACGGCGAGGTCACCCGCACCCGCAAGGTCCGGCGCGGCGTGATCGACGAGCGCTACGGGCCGCTGATCGAGGCGATCTACGGCGGGCTGCCGGAAGTCCGTTTCCGGGGCGAGGTGACCTTCGAGGACGGCCGCAAGGGCGTGCTCGAGGCCGATCTCGCGATCCGCGACACCTCCGCGCACGCCGCCGCTCGGGCCGAGGCGGCCTAGGCCCATGAGCGGGGTCCAGCAGCGGGAGAGTGCCGTCCAGCGTAAGCGCCAGATCGGCGAGGTGCTGCTGGCGGTGGAGAACATCGGCCTGCGCTTCGGCGGCGTGCAGGCCCTCTCGGGCGTCAGCTTCGACATCCGCGAGGGGGAGATCCGCGCCATCATCGGCCCCAACGGGGCCGGCAAGTCGTCGATGCTCAACGTCATCAACGGCTTCTACCAGCCCCAGGAAGGCGTCATCGTCTGGCGCGGCCAGCGCCTGCGACGCATGCGGCCGCATTTCGCCGCCCGCAGCGGCATCGCCCGCACCTTCCAGAACATCGCCCTCTTCAAGGGCATGAGCACCCTCGACAACATCATGACCGGGCGCATGCTCAAGATGCGGGCGACCATGCTCGAGCAGGCGATCTACTGGGGCCGCGCCCGTCGCGAGGAGCTCGAACACCGCGCCTTCGTCGAGCGCATCATCGACTTCCTCGAGATCCAGCACATCCGCAACGTGCCGGTCGGCAGGCTGCCCTACGGGCTGCAGAAGCGGGTGGAACTCGCCCGCGCCCTGGCCATGCAGCCGACCCTCCTGCTGCTCGACGAGCCGATGGCCGGAATGAACCTCGAGGAGAAGGAGGACATGTGCCGCTACATCCTCGACGTGAACGAGGAATTCGGCACCACGGTGGCGCTCATCGAGCACGACATGGGGGTGGTGATGGACATCTCCGACCGCGTCGTGGTCCTCGACTACGGACGGCTGCTGGCCGACGGACCACCCGAGGCGGTGCGACGCGATCCGGAAGTGATCAAGGCCTATCTCGGCGTGCCCCACGAGTGAGCCCGAGACACGGGAGGGAACGGTAGGATCATGGAGACCCTGTCGGCGGTACTGGTCGAGCCCTTCGTGGCCATCGCCGAGGCCCCGATGTTCTTCTTCGAGGTGCTGATCGGCGGTCTGCTGTCGGGCGTCATGTACGCCCTCGTGGCGCTCGGCTTCGTGCTCATCTTCAAGGCCTCGGGGGTATTCAATTTCGCCCAGGGGGCGATGGTGCTGTTCGCCGCCCTGTTCTTCGTCGGCTTCATCGATCTCGGCTGGCCCATCTGGCTGTCGCTGATCGTGACCATCCTGGTGATGATCCTCCTGGCGCTCGCCATCGAGCGGGTGGTCCTGCGGCCACTCGTCAACCAGGATCCCATCATCCTGTTCATGGCCACCATCGGCATCACCTTCTTCCTCGACGGCTTCGGTCAGACCCTCTGGGGCAGCGACGTGCGCCGCCTCGACATCGGCATTCCCGAGGATCCGCTGATCATCGCCGGCCTCTACATCAACCAGTTCGACATCTACGCCGCCGTCATCTGCGGCCTGCTGGTGCTCGGCCTCGCCCTCTTCTTCCAGTACACCCCGACCGGGCGCGCGCTGCGGGCGGTGGCCGACGACCACCAGGCGGCGATGAGCATCGGCATCCCTCTCAACGTCATCTGGGCCATCGTCTGGACGGTGGCCGGCATCGTCGGCCTGGTCGCCGGCATCATGTGGGGCGCCAAGCTCGGCGTGCAGTTCAACCTCGCCCTCATTGCCCTCAAGGCGCTGCCGGTGCTGATCCTGGGGGGCTTCACCTCGGTTCCGGGGGCGATCGTCGGCGGTCTCATCATCGGTGCCGGCGAGAAGGTCGCCGAAGTGTTCTGGGGCGAGGTGCTGGGCGGCGCCATCGAGGACTGGTTCGCCTACATGCTCGCCATGGTCTTTCTGCTGTTCCGGCCGCAGGGGCTGTTCGGCGAGAAAATCATCGAGCGGGTGTGAGCGATGATCTATCGCGAGACCGGACAGTTCAAGACCAGCTACGGCGCCGACCAGGCGATCTTCCCGATCGCCCAGGACCGCATCGGCATGCTGATCATCATGGCGCTGGCCTTCGTCGCCATCCCGCTCACGGCGAGCGACTACTGGCTCACCACCATCCTCCTGCCGCTCGTCATCTACGGTCTGGCGGCCCTCGGCCTCAACATCCTCACGGGATACGCCGGCCAGCTCTCCCTCGGCACCGGCGGCTTCATGGCCTGCGGCGCCTTCGCCGCCTACAAGCTGTCCACCGCCTTTCCCGAGCTGCACGTGCTCGTGGTGTTCGCCCTCTCGGGGCTCATCACCGCCGCCGTGGGCATGCTGTTCGGTCTGCCCAGCCTGCGGATCAAGGGCTTCTACCTGGCGGTTGCCACCCTCGCCGCCCAGTTCTTCCTGCTGTGGCTGTTCAACAAGGTCCCCTGGTTCACCAACTACAGCGCCTCGGGGGTGATCAGCGCACCGCCGCTGGCCATCTGGGGCGAGACCTACGTGACCGGCTTCGAGGCCACGCCGCGCGCCAAATATCTGTTCGCGCTGAGTATCGTGACGGTGATGGCCCTGGCCGCCAAGAACATGACGCGTCTCAAGATCGGTCGCGCCTGGCGGGCCATCCGCGACATGGACATCGCCGCCGAGATCATGGGCATCCGCCCACTCGCCACCAAGCTCTCGGCCTTCGCCGTGAGCTCCTTCTACTGCGGCGTGGCCGGCGCCCTCTGGGCCTTCGCCTACACCGGCGCGGTCGAGGCGCTGGCCTTCGACATCAACGTGAGCTTCCGCATCCTGTTCATGATCATCATCGGCGGCCTGGGGTCGATCCTGGGCTCCTTCCTCGGCGCCGCCTTCATCGTCCTGCTGCCGATCTTCCTCAACAACGCCCTTCTCGCCATGGGCATGGCGGAGGCGGTGGCCCTCGCCTCGCATCTCGAGTTCATGATCATGGGCGCGCTCATCATCTTCTTCCTGATCGTCGAGCCGCACGGTCTCGCCCGGCTGTGGCAGATCGGCAAGGAGAAGCTCCGAAAGTGGCCGTTCCCCTATTAGGGCGGAACGTGTAAACGGTTGGGCACATCATCGCTACGGGAGGTGACACCATGGTGAACCGACGTCAGACCCTGGGCCTCGCGGCCGGCGCGATCGCTTTCGGTGCGATGCCGCTGCGGCTCTACGCCCAGGAAAACGCGCAGTTCATCCCCTCGCTCGTGTACCGCACCGGCCCCTACGGCCCCAACGGCGAGCCCTTCGCCAACGGCGCGGCCGACTACTACACCCTCATCAACGAGCGCGATGGCGGCATCAACGGCGTCGAGATCGTGTTCGAGGAGTGCGACACCCAGTACAACAACGACAAGGGTGTCGAATGCTACGAACGGCTCAAGAACAAGGGGCCGACCGGAGCGGCGGCGTTCAGCCCGCTTTCGACCGGCATCACCTATGCGCTGATCGAGCGCGCCCGTGCCGACAAGATCCCCATCTTCTCCATGGGCTACGGCCGTACCGACGCCTCCTACGGCCCGGTGTTCCCGCACGTCTTCACGGCCCCCGCCACCTACTGGTCCCAGGCCACCTCGCTGATCCAGTACGTGGCCGCCCAGGAAGGCGGACTGGAGGCACTCAAGGGCAAGAAGATCGCCCTCGTCTACCACGATTCCGCCTACGGCAAGGAACCCATCCGCACCCTCGAGGCCCTTTCGGAGATGTTCGGCTACAAGCTGAGCCTGTTCCCGGTGGCCCACCCGGGCCTCGAGCAGAAGGCCACGTGGCTCAAGGTCGGGCGTCAGGTCCGGCCCGACTGGGTGCTGATGTGGGGCTGGGGCGTCATGAACTCCACCGCCATCAAGGAGGCGGCGGCGGTGGGCTTCCCGATGGAGCGCTTCATCGGCAACTGGTGGTCGGGTTCCGAAAACGACGTGATGCCGGCCGGCGACACCGCGGTGGGCTACAAGTCGGCCAACTTCCACGGCGCCGGCGCCACCTGGCCGGTCCATCAGGACATCTTCAAGCACGTCTACGATGCCGGCAAGGGCGCCGGCAAACGCGAGCGGGTCGGCGAGGTGCTGTACAACCGCGGCGTGACCAACGCCATGATCGTCGTGGAGGCGATCCGCACGGCGCAGGAGATCCACGGCAACAAGCCGCTGACCGGCTGGCAGGTGCGCGACGGCTTCGAGAACCTGAACCTCTCCGCCGAACGACTGGCCGAGCTCGGTCTCGCCGACTTCATGCAGCCCATCAGGCTGTCCTGCGAGGATCACGAGGGCGGCGGCTCGGTGTATGTCCAGCAGTGGGACGGCAAGGAGTGGAAGCGCGTCTCCGACTGGATTCCGCCGATGCGCGACGTGGTCTGGCCGATGATCAAGGAATCGGCGCTGGCCTATGCCAAGGAGAAGGGCATCACGCCGCGCAGCTGCGCCTGACGGGCGAACCGGGAGCGAGACGTCCCATGGGCACGGAGGTTCTCGAGCGGGAGACGGCGGGCGGCCGCACCGCCGCCGAGCCGCTCCTTTCGGTGAACAACATCGAGGTCGTGTACGACCACGTGATCCTCGTGCTCAAGGGCGTCTCGCTCGAGGTACCCAAGGGCGGGATCGTCACCCTGCTCGGTGCCAACGGCGCCGGCAAGACGACCACCCTCAAAGCGATCTCGACCCTGCTCGGCAGCGAACGCGGGGAGGTGACCAAGGGATCCGTCACCCTGGCCGGGGAGACGGTCCATCATCTCACCCCCACCCAGCTCGTGCAGCGCGGGGTGGTCCAGGTGATGGAGGGCCGCCACTGCTTCGAGCATCTGACGGTGGAGGAGAACCTCCTCACCGGGGCCTACACGCGGCGGGACGGCGCCGCCGCCATCCGGCGCGATCTCGAGATGGTCTATCACTATTTCCCGCGGTTGCGGGAGCGGCGCAGGTCGCTCGCCGGCTACACCTCCGGCGGCGAGCAGCAGATGTGCGCCATCGGCCGCGCCCTCATGGCCCGCCCGCGGGTGGTGCTGCTGGACGAGCCGTCGATGGGCCTCGCCCCGCAGCTCGTGGAGGAGATCTTCGAGATCGTCGCCAGGCTCAACAACGAGGAACACGTCACCTTCCTGCTCGCCGAGCAGAACACCAACATCGCGTTGCGTTATGCCCGTTACGGTTACGTGCTCGAAAACGGGCGCGTGGTGCTTGACGGCGATGCCGCAAGCCTGCGAAACAACGAAGATGTGAAGGAGTTCTATCTCGGCCTGAGCGGCTCGGGTCGCCGGAGCTTTCGGGATATCAAGAGCTACAAGCGCCGAAAACGGTGGCTGTAAGGCTGTAAGGTACGTGAATACACGAAACCGGGAGGCGGAGGCCGGCACCGACGGGACGATCGTTCGTCACGGCCCGAGCTTGCAGCGCCTCGCAGCGCTCCTCACCAACCACATCCGGCGGCGCATCGGCGAACGGGCGTTCCACTTCGACGGTCGCCTCGTGGACCCCGGCCTCGGACTGGTACCGCCCCTCGACCTCTCCCTGTTCCGCGACCAGCCCTTCCTTCTCGACAAGCTCCGCCAGCCCGAATCGGGCGCCGCCCTCGCCCTCAACAGTTTCGCCCTCTGGCGGCGCGACCCGACCGGCCTCGAACTCGCGGGCATCTCCGGCTTTCGGGAGGTCCTGCTCAATCTTCGCTGCCCGACCGGCATCCGTGGCACGCCCCCCCATCTCGATGTGCTGGCCCGCGGGCGGCGGGCACTGGTGGCGGTGAGCGCCCGCGGCCTCGACTATCTGAGCCGCCACACCGCCCGCGTGGCCCCCGCCTACCTCGAGCTCGAACCGCCCGCGGGCCTGGGTCCCTGGCTCGACCTCCTGCGCGATCTGGCCGACCGCCGGATGAGTTACCGCTTCCTCAACGCAGCGATGCTCGGCAAGCTCGCCCTGGCCCTCGGCCGCACCTTTCCCGACCACCGCATCCACCTCTTCCAGATCTTCCTCGAACCGCGCGACGCCGACGCCTTCGAGCCCTTCGCCCGCCATCGCGCCGAACTCACGGCCCTTCGCGAACGGGTGCGCGAATCCCGCGTGAGCTTTTCCTTCGACAGTTTCGCCAGCCTCTGGCGGGGCTGGGCCGACCGCGACGAACCGCCGTGGCTGCGCGAGCTGGTCAGCCAGCTCGAAGCCCGCTACGACATCGCCGTGGCGGCGCGCCCGGCGGTGGGCTTCCCGAGGGCCGTCGCGCAGCGCTGACGAGGCCTTGCCCAAGCGGAGGAGCTGGCTCCATGCCGGAGAGCGCGGAGACCTACTACGATCGCCAGGAAGTGCGCAGTCCCGCCGAACGGGAAGCGGCGCTGTTCCACGCCCTGCCGGGCCTGCTGAGGCATGCGCTGGACAACGCCCCCTTCTACCGCACGCATCTCGGTGACATCGACCCGGCCGCCTTCACAAGCCGCGAGGCCCTCGCCCGGCTGCCGGTGCTGCGCAAGGAGGAATTGCCCGAGCTCCAGGAACGGGACCCGCCCTTCGGCGGTCTCGCGGCCACCCCCTTCGGCCGTCTCGGCCGGGTGTTCGCCTCGCCGGGGCCGATCTTCGAGCCCCAGGGCAATCGCGGCGACTACTGGCGGATGGCGCGGGCCATGTTCGCCGCCGGCTTCCGGCGCGGCGATCTCGTGCACAACACCTTCGCCTACCACCTGACACCGGCCGGCTTCATGATCGATTCCGGCGCCCGCGCCCTGCGTTGTCCGGTCTTCCCGGGCGGCACCGGCCAGACCGAGCTGCAGCTCAAGGCGATTTCGCATCTGCGCCCCGTCGCCTATGCGGGAACGCCCTCCTTTCTCGGCATCCTTCTCGAACGGGCCGCCGAGACCGGGCTCGCCCCCCTCTCCTTCACCAAGGCCCTGGTCTCCGGCGAGGCCTTCCCGCCCAGCCTCCGCGACCGCTTCGCCGAAGCGCACGGCATCGACGCCTATCAGTGCTACGCCACCGCCGACGCCGGACTGATCGCCTACGAGAGCCCGGCCCGCGAGGGGCTGATCGTCGACGAGGCGGTGCTGCTCGAGATCGTTCGCCCGGGCGGCGACCAGCCGCTGGCCGAGGGCGAGGTGGGCGAGGTGGTGGTGACCGTCTTCAACCCGGACTACCCGCTCATCCGCTTCGGCACCGGCGATCTCTCGGCCCTCCTGTCGGGCCCCAGCCCCTGCGGGCGCACCAACCTGCGCATCCGCGGCTGGATGGGCCGGGCCGATCAGACCACCAAGGTGCGCGGCATGTTCGTGCATCCGCGCCAGGTGCACGAGATCGCCGGACGCTTCGCCGCCGTCGTCAAGGCGCGCCTCGAGGTCCGCGACGCCGAGGGACGCGACCGCATGGTGCTGTGCTGCGAGACCGCCGAACCCGCCGACGAGAGTCTGCGGACGGCGATCGCCGAGGCCGTGCGGGCGGTCACGGGGCTGCGGGGAGAGGTGGAGCTGGTGGCGCCCGGCACCCTTCCCAACGACGGCAAGGTGATCGACGACCAGCGCCGGCGCGGCTGACCGTGACCCTGTTCGAAGCCCGGGGACTGGCCTGCCAGCGGGCCGGGCGGCTCGTCTTCGAGCAGCTCGAATTCGCCCTCGAAGCCGGCGACGCCCTGCTGCTGCGGGGGCCCAACGGCAGCGGCAAATCGAGCCTGCTGCGGCTGCTGGCCGGCCTGCTGCGGCCGGCCGCCGGCGTGCTCCGCTGGCAGGGCAGACCGTTCGCCGCCCAGGACCCCGAGCATCGTGCGCGGCTCCACTTCGTCGGCCACCTCGATGCCGGCAAGGCCAATCTCACGGTGCGCGAGAACCTGGCCTTCCTGGCCGGTCTCGCGGGGCTGGCCCGGCTCCGGGAATCGGCGCTCGAACGCTTCGATCTCGCCGAGCTCGCCGATCTCCCGGTGCGCTATCTCTCGGCCGGCCAGAAGCGGCGCCTCGCCCTCGCCCGTCTCGAGGTGGCGCCGCGCCCGCTGTGGCTCCTCGACGAGCCGGCGGTGGGCCTGGATGCCACCAACCGCCGCCGCCTGGAGCGACTCATCGCCGCGCATCTGGCGGCGGGCGGACTGTGCATCGTCGCCACCCACGGCGACGTCTCGCTGTCCGGGGCGCTGGTCCTCGATTTCGGCGAGGCGGTGGCATGAGACCGTTCCTCGCCCTGCTCCGCCGGGATCTCGGGCTGGCCTTCCGGCACGGCGCCGAGACCCTCCTCGGGGCCATCTTCTTCACCCTCGCCCTCTCCCTCTTCCCGCTCGGGGTGGGGGCATCGGCGGACATCCTCGCCCGCATCGGCGCCGGCGTCATCTGGGTCCTGGCACTGTTCGCCGTGCTGCTCACCCTGGAACGGCTCTATCAGAGCGACTACGAGGACGGCTCCCTCGAGCTCATGGTGCTGGCGCCCGTTCCACTGGAGCTGCTGGTGTTCGCCAAGTGCCTCGCCCACTGGCTCACGAGCGGGCTCCTGCTGGTGGCCATGTCGCCGCTCCTGGCGCTGCTGATGGCCCTTCCCGCCGAGGCCTACTGGGTACTGCCGGCGGCGCTTCTCCTGGGGACCCCGACCCTCACCCTGATCGGCTCCATCGGCGCCGCGCTGCTGGTGGGCAGTCGCCGCGGCAGCGCCCTCACGGCGCTCCTGGTCTTGCCTCTCTACATCCCCGTGCTCATCTTCGGGGTGAGTGCCGTGGACGGCTATCTCATGGGCCTCGGCGGCGGTGCGCAGATGGGCATTCTGGGGGCGATGCTGCTGTTCGCCATGGCGCTCGCGCCACCCGCCACCGCCGCCGCGCTCCGGGTGGCCCTCGAATGACGGTGCGCGCACCGCCACAGGCGAAGGGACGCAGCATGCACGGATACGCCAATCCCCTCCGTTTCCAGCGCATCGCCGATGCCGTCCTGCCCTGGGTCGCCGTCGCCCTTCTGGTGCTGACCCCGATCGGCCTCTACCAGGCGCTGGTGCTGGCCCCGCCCGACTACCAGCAGGGCGAGGCGGCGCGCATCATGTACGTCCACGTGCCGGCGGCCTGGCTCGCCACCTTCACCTATGCGCTGATCGCCATCGCCAGCGTCGTGGCCCTCGTCTGGCGGCATCCGCTGGCCGAGGTGGCGGCGCGGGCCGCCGCCCCGGTAGGGGCCGCCTTCACCGCCATCGCTCTCGTCACCGGCTCGGTCTGGGGCAAGCCCATGTGGGGCACCTGGTGGGTGTGGGATGCGCGGCTCACCTCGGTGCTGATCCTGTTCTTCCTCTATCTGGGTTACATCGCCCTTCACGACGCCTTCGAAGATCCCGCGAGGGGGGCGCGGGCGGCCTCCATCCTGGCCCTCGTGGGCGCCGTCAACCTCCCCATCATCAAGTTCTCGGTCGACTGGTGGAACACGCTCCACCAGCCCTCCAGCATCCTGCGTCTGGACGGTCCGACGATCGCGCCCTCGATGCTGTGGCCGCTGCTGACCATGGTCGTGGTCTTCAAGCTCTATCTGGTGCTGGTGCTGATCCTGCGCATGCGGGGCCAGCTCGCCCAGCGGCAGATCCACAATCTGCGCGCCCGCGGCGCCGCGGGCGCCGGCGTCTAGAGGCGGCCCGCACGGGGCACGGCGCCGCCTTTGTGACGGCGCCGCGAATGCGCTATAGGCCGGGCCGGCAACGGAGCCGGTGCATGTGAGACGAAGGAGAGCAGCGGTGGACATCTGCGGTCGCGACAGTCTCGGCGTTCGTCGTACCCTCGAGGTCGGGGACAGGAGCTACGATTATTTCAGCCTGCCGGCCGCCGCCGCCGAGCTGGGCGACATCGCCGCCCTCCCCGTCTCCCTCAAGATCCTGCTCGAGAACCTGCTGCGGTTCGAGGACGGGCGCACGGTGACCGTCGCGCAGATCCGCGCCCTCGCCGGCTGGCTCGCGGCGCGGCGCTCGGATGCCGAGATCGCCTATCGCCCGGCGCGGGTGCTGATGCAGGATTTCACCGGCGTGCCGGCGGTGGTCGATCTCGCCGCCATGCGGGATGCGATGGTCGCCCTCGGCGGCGATGCCGGCCGCATCAATCCCCTGTCGCCGGTCGATCTCGTCATCGACCATTCCGTGCAGGTGGACGTCTTCGGCCGCGCCGACGCCTACCGCCGCAACGTGGAGATCGAGTACCGGCGCAACCGCGAGCGCTACGCCTTCCTGCGCTGGGGTGCGGAAGCCTTCGCCAACTTCCGGGTGGTGCCGCCGGGAACCGGCATCTGCCACCAGGTCAACCTCGAGTATCTCGCCCGCACCGTCTGGACCGGCCGCGACGGAGAGGGACGCGAGATCGCCTTTCCCGACACCCTGGTCGGCACCGACAGCCACACCACCATGGTCAACGCGCTGGCGGTCCTCGGCTGGGGGGTGGGCGGCATCGAGGCGGAGGCGGCGATGCTCGGCCAGCCGATCTCGATGGTGGTGCCCGAGGTGGTGGGCTTCCGGCTCGTCGGCAGCCTGCCCGAAGGGACCACGGCCACCGATCTCGTTCTCACCGTCACCCAGATGCTGCGGGCCAGAGGGGTGGTGGGCAAGTTCGTCGAGTTCTTCGGTCCCGGGCTCGATCATCTGCCCCTCGCCGATCGTGCCACCATCGCCAACATGGCGCCCGAGTACGGCGCCACCTGCGGCTTCTTCCCCATCGACGCGATCACCCTCGACTATCTGCGCCTGACCGGCCGCGATCCCGAATGCGTCGCCCTGGTCGAGGCCTATGCGAAGGCCCAGGGGATGTGGCGGGACGCCGACACCCCCGACCCCCGTTTCACGGAGGTGCTCGAACTCGATCTCTCCACCGTGGAGCCCAGCCTCGCCGGGCCGCGGCGGCCGCAGGACCGGGTGCCGCTGCGCTCCGCCAGGACGGCCTTCGCGGAGGCACTGCCCGCGCTCGTCGGCGATGCGCCCCTCGACGCCCGCCAGCCGGTCCGGAACACCGACTACGCCCTGCGCCACGGCGACGTGGTGATCGCCGCCATCACCAGCTGCACCAACACCTCCAATCCCGGGGTGATGATCGCCGCCGGGCTGCTCGCCAGAAAGGCGGTGGAAAAGGGGCTGCGCACCAAGCCCTGGGTGAAGACCTCGCTGGCGCCGGGCTCGCGGGTGGTGAGCGACTATCTCGAACGGGCGGGGCTCCAGTCGGCGCTCGACGAACTCGGCTTCGAGCTCGTGGGCTACGGCTGCACCACCTGCATCGGCAACTCGGGCCCGCTGCCGGACGCCATCGCCGAGGCGGTCACCGAGGGCCGGCTGGTGGCGGCGGCGGTGCTCTCGGGCAACCGCAATTTCGAGGGCCGGATCCATCCCCTGGTGAAGGCCAACTATCTGGCCTCGCCACCGCTCGTCGTGGCCTACGCGCTCGCCGGCTCGCTCACCCGCGATCTCGTCGAGGAGCCGCTGGGCAAGGATCGTGACGGCAACCCGGTCTATCTGCGGGACATCTGGCCGAGCCCGGCGGAGGTGGCGGAGGCGGTCCGCCGCGCGGTCACCCGGGAGATGTTCACCACCTCCTACGCCGACATCTTCGCCGGCGACGAGCACTGGGCGGCCATCGCCGGCGACGCCGCCGGCCTCACCTACGCCTGGGATCCGGCCAGCACCTACGTCCGCCGGCCGCCCTATTTCGAGGCCATGCCCAGGGAGGCGCCGGCACGGGTCGAGGACATCCGGGGGGCGCGGCTGCTGGCGCTCCTCGGCGACAGCATCACCACCGACCACATCTCGCCCGCGGGCGCCATTCCCGTCGACAGCCCGGCCGGCCGCTACCTGATCGCCCAGGGCGTCGAGCCGCGGGACTTCAATTCCTACGGTGCGCGCCGGGGCAACCACGAGGTGATGATGCGGGGCACCTTCGCCAACATCCGGCTCCGCAACGAGATGGTGCCCGGCAAGGAAGGAGGCTGGACCCGGCTGATGCCGGAGGGCGAGGTGATGCCCATCTACGACGCGGCGATGGCCTACCGGGAGCGGGGGGTTCCGCTGCTGGTCGTCGGCGGTCGCGAATACGGCACCGGCTCCTCGCGCGACTGGGCGGCCAAGGGCACGCTGCTGCTCGGCGTGCGGGCGGTGATCGCCGAGAGCTTCGAGCGCATCCACCGCGCCAACCTGGTCGGCATGGGAGTCCTGCCCCTCACCTTCCCGGAGGGCGTGGGCCGCCGGACCCTGGGCCTCGACGGGTCCGAGACCTTCGATCTCGTCGGGCTCGAGGACGGGCTGCGGCCGCGCGCGACGCTGCGCCTGACGATCCGCCGCGCCGACGGCAGCGTTCAGGAGGTGGAGCTCCTCTGCCGCCTCGATACCGAGGACGAGGTGGAGTACTACCGCCACGGGGGGATCCTCCACTACGTGCTGCGCCAGCTCTTGCAGCGCGGCTGAGGCGGGGGCGCCGGGCGGCGTCGGGGCCGGCCTCCTTCGTCGGCCGAGGGGGTCGGCGGCAACCGACCGCGGGGACCGGGAGCGGCGCTCGCGGCGGCGGCGCCGGCATGGCGCCGTCCCCTCTATCCCCGGCGGGCCTTCCGTCAGATGTCTCAGATGCCGAAGATGTCTCAGGTGCCGACGGCGCGATCCTCGGTTTCGGTCTCGCTGAGCAGGGCGCTCGCCAGCTCCTCGATGTCGCCGGCCAGGGCGCTGTTGGGAAAGCGGGCGAGGTAGGGCGTCTGGGCCCGGATCGCCTCACTGCAGCGGGGATCGCGGCGCAGCAGTCCGAGGAGCGGCAGCTCGAGCCCGAGGAAACGGCGGCAGGCCTTGGCCAGCACCTCGTGGGTCTGACGGCCGGCGGCGCGGTCCTCGACATTGTTCACCACCAGCCCGACCGGCAGACGCCCCGCGCACACCACCTTGATGAAGGCGTAGGCATCGGTGAGGGCGGTGGGCTCGTCGCTGGTCACCACCGCCACCCGGCCGGCGGTGGCGGCCAGCCGGCGACAGGCCGGATCGAGCCCGGCGGCGAGATCGACGAGGGCGACGTCGTAGCGACCGGCGAGGCGACGGAATTCCGCGCAGAGGCCGATCATCCGGTCCTCCGGCAGCGTCGCGAGGAGGCCCGAGCCGGAGCGGCCGACCACGAGGTCCATGCCCGTTTCGGGGTGGTGGACCACCACCTCGGCCAGGGTGGCGTGGCCGCTCACCACGCTGCCCAGATCCCCGGCGCCCACGACGCCCAGCTGGATGTCGAGGTTGGCGAGACCGAGATCGCCGTCGAACACCAGCACCGAACGTCCGCGCCGGGCCAGGGCATGTCCCAGGGTGGCGGCGAGGAAGGTCTTCCCGACGCCGCCCTTGCCCGAAGCGATGGCCAGCATCCGCGTCATTGGGGGTTCTCCGCGACGGTCCCCGTACCGCCCAGCAGCAGGCGGGCGAGGGAGGCCGGTGAAAGGGGAAGGAGGCGGCTGCCCACCGCCGGGCCGATGCTCACCCGGCAGGGGCGCAGACCGGCGTCCATGGCGGCGAGCAGACCGCCCAGACGCCGGGCCATGTCGAGCTTGCCGACGATCATCCGCCGGACGCCGAGGGCGACGAAGTTGGCGGCGATCTCCCCGCTGTCGACGGCATCGAGGCCGGCCGGCAGTACCAGCACGGGCTCCTGCCGCAGATGGGAGAGGAGCTCCGCGAGGGCGGCCAGATCGCGTCCGCTGAAGGGATTGATGCCGCCCGTATCGACGAGCTCGGGGCCGGCTTCCTCCGGCTCCGGGGCGAGGGAACGGGGGTCGTCGCAGCGCCGGACCGTGAGGCCCAGCGGCTCGAGCAGGCTCTGCAGCCGGGCCACGCCGCCCGCCCGCCGCGTATCGAGGCTCGCCACCCGCGGCCGCCGCCCCGCCAGCCGGGCCTCGGCCGCGAGCTTGGCCGCCGCCGCCGTCTTGCCGCCGCCGCAGGGACCGATCAGCGCCAGTCGCTCCGGCAGGCCCTCGGCGACGCCGGCGGCCAGCCCGCCCAGCGCGTCGGCGAGGGCGAGCTGGGGATCGTCCAGGCCCGTCTCGCGCACCCGCAGCAGCAGCCGCTCGATCAGCGGCCGCGGCACCGCATGGCCGTCGAGCACCTCCTCGATGCGGGTGGTCACCGCGCTGTGGTCGGGCGTCTCCAGCATGCCGCGCAGGTCCGGGTCGTGGGTCTCCACCGCGGCGGTGACGCGGACGCCGTCCGCGGTATCGCGGGTGGCGACGACCACCGCGTCGGGCCCGAGCTCCTCCCGCATGCGGGCCAGGGCCTGCTGGCTGGTGGGGGCCTCGAAGACGCGCAGGCGCATGGCTCAGACCGTACCCAGGGTGCGGATCCTGGCCTTGGGGTGGATCTCGTTCTGGGACAGCACCACGGCGCTGGGCCGGAAGCGCTCCACCACCGAACGCACGTAGGGGCGGACGCCGGGGCTGGTCACCAGCACCGGCAGTTCGCCCTGCATGGCCACCTTCTCGAAGGCGTCACGCAGGGCCTTGATGAAGGCCTGCAGCTGATCGGGCGGCATGTTGAGCACCCGCTCCTCGCCCTCGCCCACGAGGGCGGCGTGGAACCGTTCCTCCCATTCCGGCGACAGGGCGAGAACCGGGATGTAGCCGCCGGGCCCGGTGCAGGCGTGGCTGATCTGGCGGGCCAGTCGGGCGCGCACGTGCTCGGTGACGAAGAGGATGTTCTGGGTGTGGGCCACCGCCTCGCCGATGGCCTCGAGGATGAGCGGCAGATCGCGGATCGACACCCGTTCGGCGAGCAGCGACTGCAGCACCCGCTGGATGCCGGCGCTCGAGATCCGCGCCGGCACGAGATCGCTCAGCAGCTTGCGGTATTCCTCGCTCAGACTGTCGAGCAGCTTCTGGGTCTCGGCGAAGGTCAGCAGCTCGGCCAGGTTGTCCTTGACGATCTCGGTGAGATGGGTGGTGATCACGGTCGCCGGATCCACCACCGTGTAGCCGCGCAGCAGCGCCTCGTCGCGGTGACGCGGCGCCACCCATTTGGCGGCGAGGCCGAAGGTGGGTTCGGTGGTGTCCTCGCCCGGCAGTTCCACGGGTTCGCCGCGCGGATCCATCACCAGCAGCATGCCGGGCCGCACCTCGCCGCGCCCCGCCTCGAGTTCCTTGATCCGCACCAGATAGCTGTTGGCGGGGAGCTGGATGTTGTCCTGGATGCGCACCGGCGGCATGAGAAAGCCGAGCTCGCTCGCGAGCTGGCGGCGGAGGGCCTTGATCTGGTCCGGAAGCTGGGCCGACTGCCCCTCGCCGATCAGCGTCAGCAGCCCGTAGCCCAGCTCGAGTCGCACGGGGTCGATGGGCAGCGCCTCGATCGCCGTCTTCTCGGCCGGCTCCTCGCGTGCCGGTTCGGGCGTCTCGCGGGTCTCGGCCGGCACCGCCGCGCGTCGCTGCATGCGCCATGCGAGGCCGCCGGCCACTCCGGCCAGCAGCAGGAAGGGCAGCGCGGGCAGACCCGGAATCGCCGCCAGCACCAGCATCAGCCCGGCGGTCACCCCGAGGGCTTTGGGATGGGCGCTCAGCTGGCCGAACAGGGCCTCGTCGGTGCGCCCCTGGACGCCGGCCTTGGAGACCAGCATGCCGGCG
>JALUAG010000009.1:0-693 GCA_027045875.1 Alphaproteobacteria bacterium
GCGCCTCGATCCCCAGCGCCGCCTCAAACAGCCGCTGCTCCATGGCCAGCCTCCCGACAAAAACCCAACCGCAGGCTAAGATACCCACTCAATTTTCAAAAGAGCCTTATGTTCCCACGGAAGACCGCGTCGCGTCAGCATTTTTGACACTGTTCACGGCCACGGGCCCAGCCGCGCCATTCATCGGCCAAGCCAACGGATTCGTCGCGCACGGGGGTGACGCCGGCGGAGTCGCCCTCTATATAGGGCCCATGCGCAGGCTATCCCACGGCTTCACGCTGATCGAGCTGATGGTCACCCTGGCGGTGCTCGCCCTCCTGCTCGCCTGGGGGGTGCCCGCTTTCCGCGAGATGCTTTCGAACAACCGCATCGCAGAGGCCGCCAACCGCCTCGTCGCCTCGCTGCACTACGCGCGGACCGAGGCGCTGCGGCGCAACCGCTGCGTGCGCGTGCAGGCGTCCGGGAGTCCCGCCGACTGGAACCAGGGGTGGACGGTGGCGGCCAACCAGAGCCTCGGTTGCACTGGCACCACCTACCAGACCCTCCGCTCCGAGCCGGGGCCGGGCGGTTCCCTGACCCTCAGCGAGAGCGGGGGCTCCACCTTCCTCTTGTACCGCGGGGACGGCACGCTGGAGAGCCCGGCTGCCGGCATCTCGATCGACCTCTGCGACGCCGACCGCACGGGCGAGAAAG
>JALUAG010000009.1:703-7426 GCA_027045875.1 Alphaproteobacteria bacterium
GGCCAACCTGCAGCTCACTGCGATCCGCAACGCCCACAGCGCCCACATGCGCTCCCAGGCCTCCATCCTGGCGCAGGACATCCTGGATCGGATGCGCGCCAACCGCGCCAACGCCACGGCCTACAACATCGACCTCTCCGCCGCGCCCCCTACCGGGAGCAGCGTGGCGGAGAAGGATCTCAAGGCCTGGCTGGACAACCTCGCCAGCAGCCTTCCCGAGGGGGACGGGGCCGTGGCGGTCACCGCGGGCAGCCCCACGACCGTAACGGTCACCATCCAGTGGAACGACAGCCGCGGACTGGACGGGGCGGCGACCAAGACCTGGACCTACACGACGGGGCTGTGACGATGCGTGCACATCGCCCACTGCGCCGCTTCATGGGGCTCAGCCTGGTCGAGCTCCTCGTGGCCATCGCGATCGGCCTGCTTGTCGTGGCGGGAGTCGTGCAGGTCTACGTCTCGGCCAAGCAGGCCTACCGCGCGACCGAGGCGCTCGCGCGGGTGCAGGAGGCCGGCCGCTTCGCCACCGCCGCCCTCGTGCGCGACATCCGCATGGCCGGCTACGCCGGCTGCCCCGCACCCGGGAGCGGCGCGGTCACGAACATCGTGGACCTCGACGGTGACGACAGCCCCGACTCCGGCTACACCCTCGACGCGAGCAACGCGGTCCAGATCGAGGACGAGGCCGCCGGAGGGGGAGGAGGAGCGGGCAGCGTCGTCGCCGGCACCGACACGATCACCCTGCGTTTCGCGACGCCGCAGATGGTCGCGGTCAGCAGCCCGATGGCCAACGAGACCGCCCAGGTGCACGTCGCGGCGAACCCGTACTCCTGGGCCGCCGGCGACGTGCTCATCGTCACCGACTGTGAACGCGCCGATATCTTCGCGGCCACCGCGGTAGCCTCCGGGGGAGGCGCCGTGGGCGTCAACATCGCCCACGGCGAGGACAAGAACACGCAGCCCCGCCTTTCCAAGGCCTATTCCCAGCAGGCCTTCGTGCTGGGTTTCGTGACGCGCAAGTACTTTGTGGGCGACACGGGCCGCACCGACGATGCGGGGCAGCCCGTCTACGCCCTCTACCGGCAGGACAACGGCGGCACGCCCGTGGAGCTGGTCGAGGGCATCCAGGGCATGGAGATCAGCGTGGCCCTCGACACTGACGGCGACGGCTCGGCCGACACGCGCAGCGACTCGCCCGGCAGTGTCTCCGCCGACCAGATCGTCGCCGTCACCGTGAACCTCTGGGTACGGAGCCTCCTCGACAACGTGGTCGAGTCGCCCCGGGCCTTCAGCGTCGGGACGGAGACGGTGAGCCCCTCGGACAAGCGCCTGCACCTCGTCTTCACCGCCACCGCCGCCCTGAGGAACCGGCTGCCATGAGGAAGACCGCACAGGCCCCGCGCCGCACGCCCCCCGCGCCGGCCCGCAGCCGGGGCGCCGCCCTGGTCGTGGGCCTGCTGATCCTGCTCGTCATCACCATCATCGGCCTGAGCAGCATGCGCTCCACGCTGCTCGAGGAGCGCATGGCGGGCAACCTGCGCGACCGCGCGCGCGCCTTCGAGGCCGCCGAGGCGGCGCTGCGTGAGGCCGAGGGCTGCCTGCTCAACGCCTCCGCGCGCCCTGTGGCCGACACAGGGCCGCCGTGCTCTGCGAAGGTCTGGGCAGCGAACGGCCCCGACCCCGACGCCGCCGACGAGAAACCCTGGTGGTTCGACACGAGCGTCGACGGCACCTGGTGGAGCACCAACGGCACGGGCGCGGCCGCCGTCGGCTCCCTGACGCCGCAGTACGTGATCGAGGAGCTCCAGTTCGTGCCGGACGCCGCCACGCTCAACATCGGCACCGGCAACGTCCCGGGGCGCTGGTTCTACCGGATCACGGCGCGCGCCACCGGCGCCGACTCGGCCACCGAGGTGCTGCTCCAGAGCACCTATGCGCTGCGCTTCTAGCGCGTGAGCCACAGGAGGAGCTCGGCCATGAGGCAAGGCAAAGCAGACGCACACGACCGCAGGAGCGCCATGGGGCGCCGCCTGGCCAGCGTCTTCGTCGCGGCCTGCGGGTTCCTGGGCGGCGCCACGGCGGCCTCGGCCGCGCCGCTCTCGCTCAGCGAGGTGCCGCTGGTCACCGGCGCTGGCGTGCCGGCCAACCTCCTCGTCACCTTTGACGACTCCGGGAGCATGGCATGGGCAGGAATCCCGGACGGCATCATATTTAGCCCCTCCGTCTACAACTCGCGTCGCTTCAAGTCCGCCGACTTCAATCCGCTGTACTACAATCCCAACGTCACCTACGTGCCCCCGGTCGGCGCAGACGGCCTCCCTCTGTCGACCAGCTTCACAAATGCCTGGATCGACGGCTTCAACCAAGGGCTAGGAGCTATCGATCTGTCCAGCGAGTACCGCCCTACTCGCCAGCTCTATCTTCGCCGCGGTGGCACCGCAACGGACTGCATCAACACGGCCGGCTACGGCCAGTGGTGCCAAGAGCTTGCGGAAAACCCGAGCGCGGACTTCCCCGGGAGGGAAAACGTTGGTGTCCAGGCATACTATTACGTTTACGATTCGTCGCTTGCGGGATGCAGCGGCAGCAAGGACGACGACGCCTGCTACAGGCGTGTCTTCGTCGACGCGACGTCGGGTCCGGGTGGAACCGACGAGCGGCAGAACTTCGCCAACTGGTATTCCTTCTACCGCACCCGCAGCCTCATGGTGCGCACGGCCGCGTCGCGTGCCTTCGCCGCCTTGGGCGGAGACATCCGCGTAGGGTGGCAGAACCTCCACTCCTGCGACGGATTCGGCACCGGCTGCCGGGACTGGCAGGGCAACACCTACGACAGCAGCATGGACTTCTTCCTGGGCACCCACCGCTCGGCCTTCTTCCAGTGGCTGTTCGGAATGCCGACTCGGTACAACACGCCTTTACGCCTCGCCCTCAACCGCGCAGGCCAGGAGCTTACGGGCCCAGACCCTTATCGGGACGAGCCTTCGATTCCCGACAGCCCCACCCGTGCATGCCGTCAGAGCTTCAGTATCGTTCTTACCGACGGCCTCTGGAACGGGTTGGTCACGGCCTGGATGAACAGCACCATCGGCGACTACGACAACAGCTCCCACCCCCTCCCGGACGGCACGAGCTACTCGCCGGCGGAGTCCAGCGCCACGGCGCACCCTTATCACAGCGATGCCGACCTGAACCTTGCCGATATCGCCTTCTATTATTGGGCCAACGACCTTGCCCCGACTGTGGAGAACCAAGTGCCGCCTTACATCGTCGAGACGGACGCCGATGCGACCGTCCAGTACTGGAACCCCAAGAACGATCCCGCGAGCTGGCAGCACATGGTCAACTTCTTCGTCGCCCTCGGTCTCGAGGCCTTCTTGGGCAGCGACTGGGGTGGCGACACCTACAGCGGCGCCTACGCGGACTTCAAGAGCGGCAGCCGGCATTGGCCTGCCACCGCATCCAACAGCTCGAACAACGTCTATGACCTGTGGCACGCCGCGCTCAACAGCCGTGGCCAGTTCTTCTCGGCGAGCGATCCGACTGCGCTCAGCGACGCCCTCACATCCATCCTCGGAAACATCGCCGACCGAACCGCAGCAGCCTCCGCGCCCAGCCTGAGCAGCGGCTCCATCGTCGGCGGCTCGCGCCTGTTCCAGGCCCGCTTCCAGACCGGGGCCTGGACCGGAGAGCTGCTCGCCTTCGACCTGGCCGACGGCAGCGGCAGCCCCTGCACGGGCCCGGCAGGCACGATCTGCACACCGGCGGTGTGGAACGCCCGCGACCAGGTCGACAGCCAGGCCGCCTCCCACAGCACGGCACGGCGTATCATCACCTACAAGCCCTCTCTCAAAAAGGGTGTCCCTTTCCGCTGGCCCGCCAACCCTTCGTCGCCGACCGCGAACGAGATCGACGCCACCCAGGCCGAAGCGCTCGACAGGGACCCCACAACCGGCACCAGCGACGGGAAGGGTTCGCAGCGCCTGAGCTACATCCGTGGCGAGGACGTGGCGGGCTTCCGTCCGCGGCTCCACAAATTGGGCGACATCGTGCACTCGGCGCCCACCTACGTCGGGCGCGTGCCGGACTTCGCCTACCCGGACACCCTTGAGGCGACCCCTTATTCGGGATTCCGCGAAACGATCAGGACGCTGAACGGCGGAACCGGCCGCCGGGCCATGGTCTACGTGGGTGCCAACGACGGCATGCTGCACGGCTTTGATGCGGATACCGGAAAGGAGATCTTCGCCTACGTGCCGTCCGCGGTGTTCGGCAAGCTGAGCCGGCTGACGAGCCCGACCTACGGCCACACCTATTATGTAGACGGCCAGATCACAACCGTCGACGCCTTCGTCTCCGGCTCCTGGCGTACGGTGCTCGTGGGCACGCTCGGCGGCGGCGGCCAGGGCGTCTTCGCCATCGACGTGACGAACCCCGACAACTTCCTCACCGAGAGCGGCGGCGCCGCCAAGGTGCTCTGGGAGTTCACGGACAAGGACGACGCCGACCTCGGCTACACCTACGGCGCAGCGAGCATCGTCAAGCTCGCCAACGGCGAGTGGGCCGCGATCTTCGGCAACGGCTACAACAACACCGTCGACAACGGGGGCGACGGGACGGCGAACGACTCCGCCACCGGAAACGCCGTCCTCTATATCGTGCGCCTGTCCGACGGATCGCTCATCAAGAAGATCGACACCGGCGCCGGGATGGCGGACGACCCCGAGGGGCTCAGCCGGCCCAACGGCCTGGCCACCCCGGCGGTCGTGGACATCAACGGGGATTTCGTGGCCGATTACGTCTACGCCGGCGACCTGTTCGGCAACCTGTGGCGCTTCGACCTGACGGACCCGTCTCCGGGCGCCTGGAAGGTGACGCCCACGGCGGGCGGCGGAACGCCGATCTTCCAGGCGCGCAGCCCCGGGGCTTCGCCCAAGGCCCAGCCCATCACGGTGATGCCCGTCGTCACGCGCCATCCTGCCGGGCTGGGTGGAGTCATGGTCTACTTTGGCACCGGCAAGTATCTTGAGCCCAGCGATGTCACAGGGGCAGGGCTTCCCACCCAGACTTTCTATGCCATTTGGGACAAACCGGACACAAACGCCACCGTGTCCCGCAGCGATCTTCTCCAGCAGAAGATCCTGTCGGAGGTGTCGGCTACCTTTGGCGGAAACGCCTACACGCTGCGCCAGACTACGGCAAACCCGATCGACTGGAGCACTCACAAGGGGTGGTACATGGATCTCATCGTCGACGGCGCCGCGAACAACTGGGGTGAAAGAGTTATCAGCCCCGCCGTGGTGTTCGCCGACCGGGTCATTTTCGTGGCGATGCGTCCCACGTTCGACCCGTGCGCACATGGCGGCACGAGCTGGCTCATGGAGCTGGCGCTCGACAGCGGGTCGCGCCTCGAGGAGTCGCCCTTCGACCTCAATGCCGACGGGCTGTTCACGGCAGCCGATTTCGTGGACTTCGGCACGGTGACCGAGTCGGCGGGGGGCATGAAGATCGAGGACGTTGCCTTCGGTCCCTCGTTCGGCGTGACCAAGCCGCCCACACCGGGCTCTAGCGAGAAACAAAAGATGATCAAATACCTCCAGCGATCTGGCGGCACGCTCGAGAAGGTGGACAACCGTCCTGGCGCTGGCGCAATCGGCCGCCAGAGCTGGGTCGAGCTGGTGCGGTAGCGAGGCGGAGGAGACGGCATGGGCTCAGCGCGAAAATTCCCCATCGTGGTTCCCCTGCTGGTCGGGCTTTTCTGGTCCGTCGTCGCTCAGGGTGAAAACGGGCAGTTCGAGAGCGGGTTGTTGTACTCCGCAGACGCCAAGCGCGGCATCGTGGTCATAGACGACCTCGCGCTGCGCGTGCCGAAGGATGCGCGTATCCTGGATCTCCGCGGCGGATACACCAAAATGCTCGACTTGGAGTCGCTTCAAAAGCTGGCGCGGACGCAACCCCCTGTGCTGTTCCGCGTGGCCGCGTCGCCTTCAGGGCTCTCACTCGTCGAGCTCCGGGTTGTGCGCCAAGGCGGCGCACACGGCCGCCCATGAGGGGTAGAGGAATGGGCAGGAAGGCGCGCTTTAGAGGCCACAGTCGGCTCCAGGTATCTGGCTTCACGCTCATCGAGCTGATGGTGGTGGTGGTGATCGTCGCCATCCTGCTGGCGATCGGCTATCCCACCTACCTCGACCAGGTGCGCAAGGCCCGCCGCTCGGACGCGACGGCGGGGCTCATGGAAACGGCACAGCGCCTCGAGCGCTGCTTCACCGACAGCAACAGCTTCAACGCCACAGGATGCCCTTCCGGCACTATCGCCTCGCCGGAGGGCTACTACAACATCGCCATCGTGGCGACGGCCACCACCTACACCCTGACCGCCACACCCGCATCCGGCACGACCCAAGCGGGCGATTCGAAGTGCGCCAAGTTCACGCTCGACCAGACCGGCACGCGGGGCGCCCAGGACGCCGGCGGCACCGACACCACCGGCACCTGCTGGAACAACTGACCGGGCCCCTCAGGCGCGGAGCGCCGGGGGCAGGCTGAAGCGCACGGACTCGGCGGGGCCCTCGAGCTCGGCGACGCGCGTCGCGCCGCGCGCGCGCAGCCACGTCACCACCTCCTCCACCAGGTGCTCGGGCGCCGAGGCGCCCGCCGTCACGCCCACGCGCGCCACGCCCTCGAGCCACGCCGGGTCGATCTGCGAGGCGTCGTCGACGAGGT
>JALUAG010000010.1 GCA_027045875.1 Alphaproteobacteria bacterium
GCTCCGGCCCCTCCGCCCGCTTCGCGTCCCGAGGCCATCTTCCGGCAGCGGCCGCCGAGCCCCGTTCCGGGCGCCGATCGGCATCCTTCCAACCCGTTCCGTTCCGACGCCGCCACCGTCCTCCGGCCGCCTCGCGGCGGTCGCGGTCGCGGGCCATGGTGCCGAGCGGGAGGGGGATGACGGCCTGCGATGGTCGGGCGCGGGAGTGGGGTCGGCGAGCGAGGCTTCCCGGCGGCGGGCGTTCGGGCCTCCCGCGGCCCGCCTGCGCCCGTTCGCTCCGTACGCACCGGTAAGCGAACGGGCGACATCGGCGGGTACCAACGCGCAGCCGTGTTCGTTGTCGTGCAGCCGAGGCGATGGGTGATCCGCCGTTCGTTTCGCCGCGGTCGGCCCCACCGGCGGGTCGCGTCGAAACCGCCGGTCTCGCCCCCGAGCGGCGGCAGCTTCCACGAGGAGACATCCAGCCGGCCGGCGGCCCCCCGATCCGCCACCGCTGCGCGGCACCGGATGCCGGCTGCCCGGGCGATCCGGCGCGGGAAGGCGAGGCGAAAGCGACGCGGTTTCGAAGCGGCGGCGCCGACGGCCGGACGGCTCCGGAGCACGGAAGCGCCGGCGGACCCGACCGGCACCAGCGGTCCGTGCCCGGCCGCGATTCGGTCGTCGGGTCGCGGGGCCGATCTCCGGGGCAGCGGGATTTTCGCGCTACGACGACGGATCCGGTGCCCGGACGTCCGTGGCGCCGGCGATAAGGAGTGCGGCCGGCGCCGGGTAGCGGGACGACGGTCGCGTTCGTGGTGCCTGCCCGGCGCGTACGGAACGATGGCCCGCGCATCGGACGGTGGGGTCGCGGACCATCACAGGATGGGCCGCCGGTAATCGCGGCTCGCGATGGGGGCGTGCGCGGGAGGCGGGATGCCGTTGGGGCGGCCGCCGGTGGCTCCGGCCCGGTTGTCGCCGCACTGTCGCCCGGCAGTGCTGCGGGCACGTCCACCAACTCGCGGTCATCGTGCCCCGAAGGCGCGCACCATCGGGCAGCGGGCGACGGTTTCGCGGCGGTATTCGGGAGACGCTCGCGAAGGCGTAACGCAGCGCCTCCGAGCCCGACCGGACAGTGGGGGCCGCTCCGGGACCCCGTGCGCGCCGCCAAATACCGTGCTCGGTGAGCCCGCAGTGGGTCCTCCCCCACAGCCCGGCGGAAGCCGCCAGGGCCGGCCTCGAAGGGCCGACGCGCCTCGTCGACCACCGCGAGCCGGCCCCGAGCACGGCTCGTCCGCGTTCGCCGGCACCCGGTGTTCCGTCGCCGGAAGGAAAGGTGCGGCCCGGGGCCACGGGCCGGGATCGCGCCGGCTTCGTCGTTCCGGCCGAGTCGGCCGTCGCAGCCCCCGCTCGCGGGACCATCGAGCGGACGTGCTGTCGATGGCGGGTGGATCGTAGCACCCGCCGCGCCCCGTTCCCGGCACGTCGGACCGGGTGGACCGTGGGCCCGCCGACAGCGAGTGGCCCGCCGGGCTCGCGCAGATGCCGTTTCCCGGGAGCCGGCCCGGCAACGGGATGCCGGAAAGGGCCGATCTCCCGGCGCGGCGGTGCGTCACCGAGGTGGGTGGCCCCGTCTTTCCCGAACGGTTCCCAGGGGTGCTGGTCGGTCGCCGATCCACCTCCCGCATCGCCGAGTTCGGATCCGGGGCGGGCCGGAAGGCGTCCGCCCCGGGCCGCGGGCAACGGAAACAACCGCCGGAGACGCACCGGGAGCGATCCGGAGCCCGGCTGAACGGGGATCGGGGTCCGGGAGGGCGCCGCTCCACAGGTGAGTGCAATCGGCGGCAAGGGGGGCGCCCGGGTGGACGAGGGCGGGGGCGCACGCCTCCGGCCCGGTTCCGGATCGGCGCTCGAGGAAGGGGGCGGATGACGGTGGATCGGAGGCGACGGTACCTTCCGGCGCCGCGCACGGTGTCGTCCGGTTCCGGGCGCGAACGGCGGGTACGCGGCGCCTCACCCCGGCGGCATCCGGGGCTCGCGCCGGCTCCGCGGCGTACCGGCGTCGTTCGCGGGCGGCGAAGGCGGTCCGTGATCGCCGCCTCAGGAGGAGCCGAAGGCCGCGGAGGGCATGCGCGGGCGCGTTCCGAGACGGGCACCGAGGCCGGCCCCCGGAGTGGCCCGCGAGGGCTGCGCCCTCTCGTCGCGGGCACCGGCGATCGGCTGGTAGACGGCATGCGCGCCGGGCACCGGAACGAGCCTGTCGGCGAGCCCGGTCAGCGATTCCGTGCTGCCGACGAACAGATAGCCGTCGGGAGCCAGGCGCGACAGGATGTGGTCCAGGATCCGCCTGCGGGTGGCGTCGTCCATGTAGATCAGGACGTTGCGCAGGAACACGACGTCCACGGTACCGGAGAAGCGTGGCGGGGAGAGGAGATTGTGCTCGAAGAACCTCACGTATTTCTTCAGACTCGGCTTGACCTGCCACTGTTTGCCGTTCTGGGTGAAATGGCGGATCAGCAGCCGGGTGGGGATACCTCGCTGCACCTCGAACTGGGAATAGATCCCTTCCGCCGCCTTGGCGATCGCGGAGGCGGAGATATCGCTCGCCAGGATTTCCACCTGCCAGCCGCGCAGCCGGTCGGCCGCCTCCTCGAGCAGCATCGCCAGCGAGTAGGCCTCCTGACCGGTGGAGGCGGCGGCACTCCACAGGCGCAGCCGGCGGCTGCGGGCGCGGCGTTCGATCAGCTGCGGCAGGAGGGTGTTGGCGAAATAGTCGAAGGGTCGGGAATCCCTGAAGAAGGAGGTCTCGTTGATGGTCATGGCGTCGACCGCCGCCATTTCCAGCTCGCGGTCGCCGCCCGCGCGCAGGCGACGGATCAGGGCCGCCAGGTCCGGACAGCCGAAGCGGCCGGCCACCGGCAGCAGGCGGCTCTCGAAGAGATAGGATTTCTCCGGCGGCAGCACGATGCCCGAGTGCCGTCGCACCAGATCGATCAGGAAGGTGACATCTTCGCGGGTGAGCTTTCTGGTCGTCATGCGGGTACGCCATCCATCAGCTTGCGCAGGCGGGTGCCGATCCGCTCCAACGGCAGGACGGTGACCGGCAGACCGGCCGCCACGACCGCACCCGGCATGCCCCACACCACGCTGGTTTCCCTGTCCTGGACGAAGATCCGCCCGCCGGCCGCGACCACTTCGCGACAGCCCTCGGCACCGTCGCTTCCCATGCCGGTGAGAATCACCGCCACGAGACCGCCGCGGTAGACCGCGGCCAGGCTGCGCAGCATGGGGTCGACCGCCGGCCGGCAGAAATGCTCCGGAGGGGCCTTGCTCAGGGCGATGCTCGCCTGTTCCGGGCGCCCCTCGACGGTCAGGTGGAAATCGCCGGGTGCCACGTAGACGTGACCCGGCTGCACGGGTTCTCCGTGCCGCGCCTCGCTGCAGGGCAGATCGAGCTCCTGCGCGATCTGGGCCGCGAAGGCGGCGGTGAAGGCGGGCGGCATGTGCTGGGTGAGGAAGACCGGAAGGGCCTTCTGCCCGCCGAGATCGCGCAGCACCCGCATCACCGCCTGCGGCCCGCCGGTGGAACTGCCGATGGCGAGGGCCGTCGGGTGGCCGCGGCTCGTCGCGGCGAAACGCGGGAGTGGAGTGGCGAGCGGCGAACGTGCGGGAGAGGCGGCAGCGGGCGGCACCTTGGCCGCAAGCACCCGCGGACGGGACGGCGACGGGCCCGGCGCCGGCACCGTCCGGTCGCGGGTGGTCGGCGGCTCCGTCCGCCGCGCGACCGACGCGGCGGCACCGCGGAGAGCCGCCGCTTCGGCCGCGGACGCGGGCTGCCCGCGGCTGCGCAGGGCGGCGCCGCAGGAGCGGATCTTGTCCAGCAGCTCCTTGCGGAAGGCATCGAGATTGCGGTCGGAACGTGCGGCCGGCTTGCAGACATAGTCGCTCGCGCCGCGCGCGAGGGCCTTGACGGTCACCACGGCGCCGCGCCGCGTGTGGGCGGACAGCATGATCACCTGGGGCGGCGGCCGGACGCCGGCGAGCCGTTCGAGCGCGGCGATGCCGTCCATCACCGGCATCTCGACGTCCAGCAGCACGATCTCGATCGGCTGGCCGCTCGCCGCTGCCTGGCGCACGAGGTCCACGGCACTGCGCCCGTGCTCCGCTTCGCCCACCACCCGAATGTCCGGCTCCCGTTCGAGCAGTTTCCGTACGAGCCGTCGCACGGTGCCCGAATCGTCGGTCAGCAGGACACGGTAGGGGGTGTCCTCCGCACGGGTATGCGCGCGTTCGGTCATGTTCTAGAGGAGCCCCGTCTGTTCGAGCTTGAGGCGCACGAGATCGGCGTCGAAGGGCTTCATGATGTACTCGCTCGCACCGGCCTCGAGGGCGATCTCGATGTTGGACAGCTCGCTCACCGTCGAACAGAGTATGACCACCGGTTCCTCGCCGCCCGGCATCTGCCGCAGCGCGCGCAGGAAGGTGAGGCCGTCCATCACCGGCATGTTCCAGTCCAGCATGATCAGTGCCGGCTTCCGGCGTTCGCAGAAGGCCAGCGCCTCCTGCCCGTCGCCGGCCTCGGCGACCTCGAAGCCGATCGTTTCCATGATCCGCCGCATGATCCGACGGACCGTCGGCGAATCGTCAACCACCAGACATGACTTCACGGCTGCTCTCTCCGGAGGTGGGCGAGGCGGATTGCGCGCAGGCCCGTTCGAGGACCCGATCGATGTCGAGCTCGGCGACGATGCCGTCCTCCATGCGCAGCAACCGGCACAGCAGATGCTGCCAGCGGGGGGCGAAGGCGGTGACGTCCTCGTCGAGGGCGGCATCCTCGGCGAAGCGGACCACTTCGCCCACCGCGTCGACGAGCAGCGCGTAGAGTTCGCCGCGCACCTCGATCACCAGGCACTGCTGCTGGTCCGAGGCGGCGCTGCCTTCCCCCTCGAGACAGCAGCGGAGGTCGATGGCCACCGCCACACGGCCCCGCAGATTGACCACCCCGGCGACCGCGGCCGGTGCCAGCGGGACGCCGTCCAGGCGCTGTGGTGGCAGCGCGTAGCGGACCCGCTCCACCGGCACCCCCAGCGTCTTGTCGGCGACCCGGACGAGGACGAGCTCGGTACGAACCTGTTCGACGGCCTTGCTGCTCATGACGCGCTCCTCGTCGCCGCCCCCGCCACCAGCTCCTCGACGGCCCGGAACAGGGCAGTCTGGTCGAGCTTCGGCAGGTAGCGGTCGAAGCCCAGTTGCTCACCCTTGCGGATGTCGGCGGGCGCCGTGCGGGAGGTGAGGGCGATCACCGGCGTGTCCCGCCAGCGTGACTGCCGGCACCAGGTGATGAAGGCGTAGCCGTCCATCTCCGGCATCTCGATGTCGGAAACGATGAGATCGAAATCCTTCCCTTCCTCGCACAGACGCATCGCCTGCTTGGGCGAATCCACCGCCTGCACCACGCAGCCCTGGTTCACCAGCAGCGGCACCAGCAGGGCGCGGAAGAAGGAGCTGTCGTCGATCAGCAGCACCCGGCGCGGTTGCTCTTCGTCGGAGCCGCCCTCCGCGCCGGTGCCGAACCAGCCCCCGAAGACGCTCTCCACCAGGCATCCGACGTCGATCAGCTCGGTCCCGCGGTCGCCGATCACCGCCGCGCCCAGCACCGTCTCCGGTCCGCCCTTGAGGGAGATGCGGATCTCCGTCTCGACGACGTCGACGATCCGGTCGATCAGCAGGCCGAAGCGCCGGCCGGCGTCGGAGAAGATGAGGGCCAGGCGTCCGTCCGCCTCGAGGCCGAAGGTGTTGCCGTCGATGTCGACGAGCGGAACCAGCTCCTGGTCGAAGCGGATCACCGTCCGTCCGCTGCACTGCTCCGCCCGACCCTGCTCGATGCATTCGATGCGGGAGATGAGGGCGAGGGGCACGGCGCGCAGTGTCTCGCTGCCCGCGGTGAACCGGAGCAGCGAAGTCTTGGCCTCCTCGCCGGCCGCCTGCTCCGTGGCCGTGCGGGCCGTCGCCTGGCGGCCGTGACGCGCCTCGAGACGGCGGTCGAGCCCCTTGAGATCGAGAACCATCGCCACCTGACCGTCGCCGAGGATGGTGGCGCCGGCGAACACGGTGAGGTCCTTGAGCACCGAGGCGATGGGTTCGACCACGATCTCCTCCGAGTCGAGCACCCCGTCCACCAGCACGCCGTAGGGATGCTCACCCGCCTCCAGCACCAGCACGTAGCCGGTGTGGTGTTCACCCTCGCCTTCCTCGTCGAGGCCAAGGATCTCGCGCATCGACAGCACCGGCAGGAACTGGTCGCGCAGACGGAGGATCGGACAGCCGTCGACGGTGGTGATCTTGCGCTCGTCCTGCTCGCCGCAGCGCACGATCTCGAGGATCCCCAGCTGCGGCAGCGCCAGCCGGTGGCCGGCGGCGGTGACGATGAGGGCCGGGACGATGGCCAGGGTGAGGGGGATCGAGACCACGAAGGTGGTCCCCTCGCCGGCCCGCGTCTCCACCTTCACGCTGCCGCCGATCTGTTCCACGTTGGAGCGCACCACGTCCATGCCGACGCCGCGTCCCGACACGTTGGTCACCTTTTCGGCGGTGGAGAAGCCGGGCGCGAAGATCATCGAGGCGATCTGCTGGGGCGACATGGCGGCCAGCTCCTCGGCGGTGCACAGGCCCTGCGCCACCGCCTTGCGCCCGATCCGTTCGAGATCCAGGCCGCGCCCGTCGTCGCTGATGCGGATGACCACCGTGCCCCCTTCCTGCCCGGCCGACAGCCGCAGGAGCGCCCGTTCCGGCTTGCCGGCGGCCCGCCGTTCTTCGGGTGTCTCGATGCCGTGATCGACGGCGTTGCGGACCATGTGGGTCAGGGGATCGCGTACGTATTCGAGGAGCTGGCGATCGAGTTCGGTGCTGCCGCCCTCCATCTGCAGCTCCACCTGCTTGCCGAGGGTGGCGGAGAGCTCCCGCACCAGACGGGGCAGTCCCGACCAGGCGTGGGAGATGGGCTGCATCCGCGCCTTCATCACCCCCTCGCGCAGGGCGGTGGTGATGTTGTCCAGGCGCTGCACCGCCGAATCCAGCTCCACCTTGCCGATCTCCCGGGCGAGGCGGATCAGCTGGTTGCGGGTGAGCACGAGCTCGCTCACGCAGCTCATGAGGGATTCGAGCAGCGCCACCGAGACGCGGAGGGTGCTGGCCGCGGGTTTGGTGGCGGCCGAGGCGCCGCTCCGCCGGCCCGACGACGACCCGGCATTCGCGGGTTTCGTGCCGTCCGCCGTCTCGCCGCCGGCCCCGGAAGCGGCGGACGCCGGCGTCTCGGCCGTCGTCCCGCGGGTCTCCTCCGCCGCCCCCTCGTCGGCGTCACCCCCTTCCGGTGCGGAGGGGGCGTCGGGG
>JALUAG010000011.1 GCA_027045875.1 Alphaproteobacteria bacterium
GCCCACGGCCGCAACGGATCCTGCCTTTGCGGAGACTGTCACGCCATCCACCGACACGCCGAGGGTTTTGCGGGGAGGTCTCGTGGCATGACAAGGCCGGCGGCATCGACTTCGCGGCGGTTGCCGAACTCGTCGTACTTCCCTTCCCACACCAACTCGGTGCGCATCCGCGAGAGAGGATGGGGATTGTGCGGCCCGTAAGTGGTCATCTGGGGCCCCGTCGACAATGCTGTGGTGAATATGCGGCTACTGCGCGGGCATGCCTACGGCGGCGTACCTGTTTTTTCCCGTGCCCCCACGAGACGGTCAAGTACCCAATCGAGCGTCTGCACAATGCTGTGTCGGCTTTCGCCGCAGTCGGGAAGGCCCCGTTCGCTTGCGCTGCCAAAACGATACCGGCACATTCTCCGATCAGAAGGGTGTTCCTCCGGACCGTTACACCAACCGGCCGTGGCACTGTTTGTATTTCTTGCCGGAGCCGCAGGGGCAGGGGGCGTTTCGCGGCACCTTGCCCCAGCTCGAGGGATCGTTGGGATCGAGCTCGGCGCCGTTGGCGCCGGCCATCGCCATCGCCCGCTTGCGGGCCGGCGGGCGGGCGGGCTCCGGTTCGGGCGCCGGCTCCGGCTCCGGCGGGGCCATGCGGATCTCCAGATGCGACAGCACCTGGGTCACCGTCAGCCGCAGATTGGCCAGCATCGCCTCGAACAGGGCGAAGGCCTCGCGCTTGTACTCGTTCAGGGGATCCTTCTGGCCGTAGCCCCTAAGATGGATGCCCTGGCGCAGATGGTCGAGATGCAGCAGATGCTCCTTCCACAGATGGTCGAGGATCTGCAGCAGGAGGCTCTTCTCGGCCATCCGGATCACCGGCTCGCCGTACTGCACCACCTTCTGGGCCATGTGGCGGTCGCTGGCCTCGACGATGCGCTTCCGGATCTCCTCCTCGGCGATGCCCTCCTCCGCCGCCCACTCCTCGATCGGCAGGTCGAGACCCAGGATGCGCTTCACCTCCTCGCGGAGCTTCGCCGTCTCCCACTGCTCGTGATAGGCCTTCTCGGGAATGTGGCGGGCGACCAGGTCCTCGATCACCTGGTGACGCATGTCGCGTACCGCCTCGGCCACGTCCTCGGCCTGCATGAGCTCGAGACGCTGCTCGTAGACGACCTTGCGCTGGTCGTTCATCACGTCGTCGAACTTCAGGAGATTCTTGCGGATCTCGAAGTTCCTGGCCTCGACCTTCTGCTGCGCCTTCTCGAGCGCCTTGTTGATCCAGGGGTGGATGATCGCCTCCCCCTCCTTGAGGCCGAGCTTCTGCAGCATCCCGTCCATGCGGTCGGAGCCGAAGATGCGCATGAGGTCGTCCTCGAGGGAGAGGAAGAACTTGGAGCGACCGGGATCCCCCTGGCGCCCCGAGCGGCCGCGGAGCTGGTTGTCGATGCGCCGGCTCTCGTGCCGTTCGGTGCCGATGACGTAGAGACCGCCGGCGGCCACCACCCGGTCGTGCTCCTCCGCCACCTCGCGGCGGATGCGCTCGGCCGCCTCGGGATCGGGATTCTGGCCCAGCTCCTCCTTGATGCGCATCTCGGCGTTGCCGCCGAGCTGGATGTCGGTGCCGCGGCCGGCCATGTTGGTGGCGATGGTGACCGCCCCGATGCGCCCGGCCTGGGCGATGATGTGGGCCTCCTGCTCGTGGTAGCGGGCGTTGAGCACGTTGTGCGGGATGCCCTTCTTCTTGAGCATGCCCGAGAGAAGCTCGGACTTCTCGATCGAGACCGTGCCCACCAGCACCGGCTGGCCCTTCCCGTGGGCCGCCTCGATCTCGTTCACGATCGCCCGGTACTTCTCCTCCGCCGTGCGGTAGACCTCGTCGTCCTCGTCCTTGCGGATCATGGGCTTGTGGGTGGGAATGGTGACCACCTCGAGCCCGTAGATCTCGGCGAACTCGGCCGCCTCGGTGGCGGCGGTGCCGGTCATGCCGGCGAGCTTCTCGTAGAGCCGGAAGTAGTTCTGGAAGGTGATGGAGGCGAGGGTCTGGTTCTCGGCCTGGATGGGCACCCCCTCCTTGGCCTCGAGCGCCTGGTGGAGGCCGTCCGAATAGCGCCGGCCGGGCATCATGCGGCCGGTGAACTCGTCGACGATGATCACCTGGCCGTTCTTGACGATGTAGTCCACGTCCCGCTGGAACATCTTGTGCGCCCGCAGCGCCTGCTGGACGTGATGGACCAGGGTGACGTTCTCGATGTCGTAGAGATCGCCGCTTTTGAGCAGCCCCGCCTCGTCCAGCAGGCGCTGCATCTTCTCCGCCCCCTGCTCGGTGAGGGTGACGGTGCGCTGCTTCTCGTCCTTCTCCCAGTCGCCCTCCTCGAGCCGGCGCACCAGCTTGTCCACCGCCTTGTAGAGTTCGGAGCTGTCCTCGGCGGCGCCGGAGATGATGAGCGGCGTGCGCGCCTCGTCGATCAGGATGCTGTCCACCTCGTCGACGATGGCGTAGTGGTGGCCGCGCTGCACCATGTCCTCGAGGCGCATGCGCATGTTGTCGCGCAGATAGTCGAAGCCGAACTCGTTGTTGGTGCCGTAGGTGATGTCGCAGGCATAGGCGGCGCGCCGGGCGCCGTCGTCGAGGCCGGGGACGATGCAGCCCACCGAGAGGCCGAGGAACTCGTGGATCTGCCCCATCCAGGCGGAATCGCGCCGGGCCAGATAGTCGTTGACGGTGACGACGTGCACGCCCCTGCCGGTCAGGGCGTTGAGATAGGAGGGCAGGGTGGCCACCAGGGTCTTGCCCTCGCCGGTCTTCATCTCGGCGATCCTGCCCTGATGGAGCACGATGCCGCCCATCAGCTGGACGTCGAAATGGCGCTGGCCGAGGGTGCGCTTGGCCGCCTCGCGCACCGTGGCGAAGGCCTCGACCAGGAGATCGTCGAGGCTCTCGCCCTTCTCGAGACGCTCCCGGAACCAGGGGGTGCGTGCCCGCAACTCCTCGTCCGACAGCCTTTCGAGCTCCGGTTCGAGAGCGTTGATCCGTTCGACCGTCTTGCCCAGGGATCTGACGATCCGATCGTTGGCGGTACCGAATATCCGCCTGGCCAGAGCACCGATCATCAGTGGATGTTACCTTTTCGCGAACGCATAGGTCCAGTCTCGCCCAAGATGGGCATCGGCCGGGGTACTGTCAACGCGACCCTTCCGCGAGCCGGCCGGCGGCGATCCCCGCTGGCGGGATCTTACGCCCCCGCACCGCCGGGGCAAAGGGCAAAGCGGCGCGACGGACGGGCCTCAGGCGCGGCCCGTCTGCACCGAGAGCAGGCTGGGGTCGATGCCGATCGCCCTGAGCGCCCGCTCCCATTTGGTCTCGTCATCGGCGTCGAAGACGATCGCCGGATCGGCGGGCACCGTGAGCCAGCCGTTGGCCTGGATCTCGGCGTCGAGCTGCCCGGCGCTCCAGCCGGCGTAGCCGAGCGCCAGCATGCGCTGCCCGGGACCGCTGCCGGCGGCGATGGTCCGGAGCATCTCGACGGTGGCGGTGAGGGCGAACCGCTCGTCGATCACGAGGCTCGTGTCGTCCACGCAGTCGGTGGAATGGAGCACGAAGCCGCGTCCGGTCTCCACCGGCCCGCCGTAGTGGACGGCGACCTCCGCCCGGATGCCGTCGGGCTCGATGCCCACCTGGCCCGCGATCTCGGCGAAGCTCACGTTCTCGAGGCGCTTGTTGACGATGAGGCCCATCGCCCCTTCCGCCGAATGGACGCAGAGGTAGACCACCGACCGCACGAACCGCGGATCGGCCATGCCCGGCATGGCCACCAGCAGCTGACCGGTGAGCCGGGTATCGGTCCCGCTTTCCGAGCTCATGTTCTCCAGATAGACCCTGGCGCGGCCGGCAACAAGGGAGGGCGCAGCGGCATTTCGCACGCCGGCCACCTGCCCCGTTGCGGATCGGCCCGCGAACGGCCATTCTGCGGTCGTGACACGGCCCCGCCGGCAGCCCGCCGGCGACGATCACGGGAGGAAACGGACCATGCCCATCAAGGTCGGCGACCGGCTCCCCGACGCCACCTTCAAGGTCAAGACCGACAAGGGAATCGAGGACGTCACCACGAACGAGCTCTGCGCCGGGCGGACGGTGGTGATCTTCGCCGTGCCGGGCGCCTTCACCCCCACCTGCCATCTCAAGCACCTGCCGAGCTTCCTCGCCAACCTGGACGCGCTGAAGGCCAAGGGGGTGGACGAGGTGGTCTGCGTCGCCGTCAACGATCCCTTCGTCATGGAGGCCTGGGAAAAGGCTACCGGAACCGGTGGCAAAATCCGCATGCTGTCCGACGGCAACGCCACCTTCACCCGCGCCATCGGCATGGACTTCGACGGCAGCGCCCTCGGCCTCGGCGTCCGCAGCAGGCGCTACGCCATGCTCGTGCGGGACGGGGTGGTGGAGATCCTCAACGTCGAGGAGAACCCCGGCGAGGTGGAGGCCTCGGCCGCCGAGAAGATCCTGGAAGCCCTCTGACATGGCGGCGCCGGTGCGGGTCCATCCGCCGCACGGGACGGTGATCGCCTGCGAGAACGGTCGGGGGCGATACGGGCTCGACATCCTGGCCGGACGCCATGTGCTTTCCGCCGACGAGCCCGAGGAGGCGGGCGGCGAGGACTCGGGTCCCAGCCCCTACGAGCTCCTGTCGGCGGCGCTCGCGAGCTGCACCGCCATGACCCTGCGCATGTACGCCAACCGCAAGGGCTGGGAACTGGGGCGCATCCATGTGGCGGTACGGCACGAGAAGATCCACGCCTCCGACTGCGCCGACTGCGAGACCCGCGAGGGCCGGGTGGACGTCTTCGAGCGGGTGATCGAGATCGAGGGCGCGCTCGACGAGGAGAGGCGCCGGCGCCTGCTCGTGATCGCCGACAAATGTCCGGTCCATCGCACGCTCACGGGCGAAGTCAGGATCCGTACGCGGCTCGCGGGAGGGTGACGCCGCCCGGCGGGGGGAGCCTCGGATGATCCTCCACGATTTCCCCCTCGCCCCCAACCCGCGTCGCGTGCGCATGTTCCTCGCCGAAAAGCGGATCATGGTGCCGCGGGTGCAGGTCGACATCCGGGACGGCGCCCAGTTCGCCGAGGGCTTCCGCCGCCGCAATCCCTGGTCCACCGTGCCGGTGCTGGAACTCGACGACGGCTGCTGTATCGCCGAATCGGTGGCCATCTGCCGCTATTTCGAGGAGCGGCACCCGGAACCCTCCCTGTTCGGACGCGATGCGCGGGAAAAGGCGCGGATCGAGATGTGGAACCGGCGGGCGGAACTCGACGGCTACGTGCCGCTCGCCGATGCCGTCCGCAACCGGCTGGCGCGGTTCGCCGACCGTGCCGTCGCCGGCCTGCCTTCGGGCTTTCCGCAGATCCCGGCCGTAGCCGTTCGCGGGCTCGAACGCTACCGGCTGTTCCTCGAACGCCTCGATCGCCGTCTCGCCGAACGCCCGTTCCTCGCCGGCGAGCGCTTCTCCATCGCCGACATCACCGCCTTCGTCACCGTCGAATTCGCGAACCGGATCGACGAGCGCATCCCGGAGGGCCATCGCCATCTCGCCCGCTGGTACGCGGCGGTGGCGGCCCGCCCCAGCGCCGCGGCGTAAGCACGGCACCGCGGACGCGATCCGGGCGCGGGCCTCGATCCGGCCAAGATCCCTTCGCGCTGCGTCGACGCGGAGAAATCGCGCTTCGCCCCGGACCCTGCCCTCCGATGCATCTCGTGCCCGCTGCCGGCCTGGCCGTCGAAGGCGCCGCGTGCGGCGACGGTGCGATCATCGTCGGCCTGCTCGACCCTCCGGTCTTCTCCTACCCGGGCTTCCGCCACCGCAGGCGGCACCGCTCGATTCCGACTGCACGTGTCGTTTCACGTTTTTTCGACCTTCCTTCCGTTATCCTCCCGGACGGTGGAACAGGCACCGGCCGAGAAGGAGGCGCGACCCGGATTCCCACGAAGGCGAGAATAGCGGCGAACCGTGAAGGAAGGATGAAAGCCGGCGCGCCGGTTCTGGAGCCCAAGAAGCGGTAGGCGGGCGCGGAGACATGTGCGACTCCGCGGCATCACGGAGCCGGCCGGGGTCAGGGTCGAGATTTCCGAAACAGAGTCCGACGGTTGTCGATGCTGCCGGCGGCGGGGAGAACCCCGGCGGACGCTCGAGGACTCGGAAACTCCGTGCTCCAAGCAAGCCCGGACGACATGGAGCCGTCGTCCACGCGACCCGCCGCACCGTCGGGCATGGCGAAAGGATGGTCAGCCCTCACGCGATTTCGCGTTCGGCCTCGGGGGTGGCGGCGGGCGGGAAGATGCGGGCGAGGTAGCGGCCGGTATGGCTCTCGGGATGGGCGGCGATGGCCTCGGGTGGGCCCTCGGCGACGATGCGGCCGCCGCCGGAGCCGCCCTCGGGGCCGAGATCGAGGATCCAGTCGGCCGTCTTCACCACTTCCAGATTGTGCTCGATGACCACCACCGTGTTGCCCTGATCGACGAGCGCGTGCAGCACCTCAAGGAGCTTGCGGACATCCTCGAAATGCAGCCCCGTCGTCGGCTCGTCGAGGATGTAGAGGGTGCGGCCGGTGGCCCGGCGCGAGAGCTCCTTGGCGAGCTTCACCCGCTGCGCCTCGCCGCCCGAAAGGGTGGTCGCCGGCTGGCCCAGCTCGATGTAGCCGAGCCCCACCTTTTCCAGGGTCTCGAGCTTGTGGCGCACCGGCGGCACGCCGGCGAAGAACTCGACCCCCTCCTCCACCGTCATCCTGAGCACATCGGCGATCGATTTGCCGCGATAGGTCACTTCCAGGGTCTCGCGGTTGAAACGCGCACCCCTGCAGACGTCGCAGGTGACGTAGACGTCCGGCAGGAAGTGCATCTCGATCTTGATCACCCCGTCGCCCTGGCAGGCCTCGCAGCGCCCGCCCTTGACGTTGAAGGAAAAACGGCCGGGCCGGTAACCGCGTGCCCGCGCCTCGGGAAGCCCTGCGAACCACTCGCGGATGGGGCCGAAGGCGCCGGTGTACGTGGCCGGGTTGGAGCGGGGCGTGCGGCCGATGGGCGACTGGTCGATGTCCACCACCTTGTCGATCCGCTCCACGCCCTCGATGGCATCGAAAGGGCCGACCGGCAGGCGCGCGCCGTGCAGATGACGGGCGAGGGCCGGGTAGAGGGTATCCACCACGAGCGAGCTCTTGCCGGAGCCCGAGACGCCGGTGACGCAGACGAAGCAGCCCAGGGGAAAGGCGGCGTCGATGCCGGCCAGATTGTTGGCCCGGCAGCCGCGGAGTCTGAGCCAGCGTCCGCGCTTCGGCTTCCGCCGCCGCTCGGGCACCGGAATCCGGCGACGGCCCGAGAGATAGCGGCCGGTGAGGCTCGCCGGGTGGCGGGCGATCTCCTCGGGCCTGCCTTCCGCCACCACATGGCCGCCGTGGACGCCGGCGCCGGGGCCCATGTCGATCACATGGTCGGCGGCGCGGATGGCGTCCTCGTCGTGCTCCACCACGATCACCGTGTTGCCGAGGTCGCGCAGATGGCCGAGGGTCTTGAGCAGGCGGTCGTTGTCCCGCTGATGGAGGCCGATCGAGGGCTCGTCGAGCACGTAAAGCACCCCGGTGAGGCCGGAGCCGATCTGCGAGGCGAGGCGGATGCGCTGGCTCTCGCCGCCCGAGAGCGAGGCCGAATCGCGCGACAGCGTCAGATAGGAGAGCCCGACATCGACCAGGAACCCCAGCCGTTCGCGGATCTCCTTGAGGACCCGGGCGGCGATCTCGTTCTGTTTGGCGGAGAGCCTTGCGGGCAGGGCCTCGAACCAGTCGCGGGCGGCGTCGATGGCCATTTCCGTGACCTCGCCGATGTGCCGGCCGTCGATCTTCACGCACAGCGCCTCGGGCCTGAGACGGTAGCCCCCGCAGGCCGCGCAGACGGTCTGCGACATGTAGCGGGCGAGCTCCTCCCGCATCCAGGCGCTCTCGGTCTCCCGCCAGCGCCGCTGCATGTTCACCGCCACCCCCTCGAAGGGCTTGAAGGTCTCGAACCTGCGGGCGCCGTCGCGGAACTCCATGCGCACGGGCTCGTCGCCGGAGCCCCAGAGGATCACCCGCCGCACCTCCTCGGGCAGTTCGCGCCAGGGGGTGTGCGGATCGACCTCGAAATGGCGACAGATGGAGAGCAGCGCCTGGGGATAGTACTGCATGGTGGCGCTGGCCCAGGGCTCCACCGCCCCCTCGGCGATGGATTTCTCCGGATCGGGCACGATGAGCTCGGGGTCCATCACCATCTTGCGGCCGAGGCCGTCGCATTCCGGACAGGCGCCGTAGGGGGAATTGAAGGAGAACAGCCGGGGCTCGATCTCCGGCAGGGTGAAGCCGGAGACGGGGCAGGCGAACTTCGCCGACATGACGAGCCGCTCGTGGCTGTCGGCATCCTCCACCACCACCAGCCCGTCGGCGAGATCGAGGGCGATCTCCAGGGAATCGGCGAGACGCTGGGCGATGTCGGGACCGGTCACCAGCCGGTCCACCACCACCTCGATCTCGTGCTTCCTCTTCTTGTCGAGGGCCGGCACCTCGTCGATCTCGTAGAGGGTGCCGTCCACCTTCACCCGCTGGAAACCGCGCCGCTGGAGATCCTGGAACTCCTTCCGGTACTCGCCCTTGCGGCCGCGGACGATGGGTGCGAGCAGATAGAGCCGCCGCCCTTCGGGCAGGGAGAGGATGCGGTCGACCATCTGGGAGACGGTCTGGGCCTCGATCGGCAATCCCGTGGCCGGGGAATGGGGCACGCCGATGCGCGCCCAGAGAAGGCGCATGTAGTCGTAGACCTCGGTCACCGTGCCGACGGTGGAACGCGGGTTCTTCGAGGTCGTCTTCTGTTCGATGGAGATGGCCGGCGACAGGCCCTCGATCTCGTCCACGTCGGGTTTCTGCATGAGCTCGAGGAACTGGCGGGCGTAGGCGGACAGGCTCTCCACGTAGCGGCGCTGGCCCTCGGCGTAGATGGTGTCGAAGGCGAGCGAGCTCTTGCCCGAACCCGACAGGCCGGTGATCACCACCAGCCGGTGGCGCGGGATGTCCACGTCGATGGACTTGAGATTGTGCTCGCGCGCGCCGCGCACGCGGATGAAGGGCTCCATGCTCGACCCGTTCGATGCGAGGGACCGGACCTGCCGGCGGCGAGAGGATCCTGCCGTCGCCTTCCAAGATGCGCGCCGCCACCGCGGCCGGCAAGGGTCGCGTTAGGCCGGGCGCTCACGCGAGATCGGCGCCCACCGCATCCTCCAGCCGCGCGACGCCGTCCCGGGCCAGCAGGGCATCGAGCTCCCGCAGAATGGTACGGACCACCCGCGGGCCACGGTAGACGAGAGCGGTGAAGATCTGGAGCGCCGAGGCGCCGGCCCGGATCATGGCGTAGGCGTCGGCACCGGTGAAGATGCCGCCGCAGCCCAGGAGACAGAGCCGGCCGCGGGCGAGGCGCGCGGTCGTGCGCAGGGCCCCGGTGGCGAGCGGAAAGAGGGGCCGGCCGCTGAGCCCGCCCGGCTCACGGGCGAGCGGCGAGCGCAGCCCCTGCGGCCGCGAAACCGTCGTGTTGCCGACGATCAGCCCGGCGACGCCGCAGGCGACCGCGGTCTCGACGAGAGCCGCGAGATCCTGCTCCGTCAGATCCGGCGCGATCTTGACCAACAGCGGCCGGGCGACGGCGAGCCGCGCCTGCGCTTCCCGCAGGGCCTCGAGGATCGGCCGCAGCCGTTCGGCCGCCTGGAGATCGCGCAGCCCCGGGGTATTGGGGGAGGAGACGTTGAGGGTGACGTAATCGGCGAGCGGCGCCAGCTTCTCATAGACCCGGCGGTAATCGGCCACCGGATCGCCGCTGTCGCGGTTGATGCCGATGTTGACCCCGACCACGCCGCGCCCATGCCGGCGCGCGAGCCGGGCCGCCACCCGCTCCATGCCGGCGTTGTTGAAGCCCATGCGGTTGACGAGGGCCTCGTCTTCTTCGAGCCGGAACAGGCGCGGGCGCGGATTGCCCGCCTGCGGGCGCGGCGTCACGGTGCCGACCTCGACGAAGGAAAAACCGAGCCGCAGCAGACCGGAGACGGCCTCGCCGTCCTTGTCGAAACCCGCGGCGAGGCCCAGCGGATGGGGGAGGTCGATGGGACCGAGGCGGGTGCGCAGCCGTTCGGAACGGGGAACCGGCAGGGCCGGGGCCAGCCGCGCGGCGCGAAGGGCCGTCCGGTGCGCCGTCTCGGGCGGCAGGCGGCGGAGGAGAGCGAGCCAGCCGGTCACCGGCCGCCGCGCCGGCGCGCGGTCGCCCGCCGATGATCAGGCGGGGAAGGGTTCGAGACCGCCATAGGCGACGAAACCGGGATTGCGGAAGGCGGGCTTGCCGTAGCCGAGGGGCTCGCCTTCCACCGTCACCACGCGACCGCCGGCAATGCTCAGGACGGCGTGTCCGGCTGCCGTGTCCCATTCCATGGTCGGGCCGAAGCGCGGATAGACGTCGGCCCGTCCTTCCGCGATCACGCAGAACTTGAGGGAACTGCCGGCGGCGACGGTCTCGGCGATGCCGTGACGGCTGAGCCAGGCATCGGTCTCCGCATCGCGGTGGGAACGGCTGGCCACCGCCACGAGACGTGCCGGATCGGCCCGGCGCACGGCGATCCGCCGTTCGCCCTCGCGGTCGCGGCGGTACGCGCCGTACCCCTCGGCGGCGTACCAGCTCGTGGCCAGGGCGGGCGCGCGCACCACACCGAGGATCGGCCGGCCCGCCTCGACGAGGCCGATGTTGACCGTGAACTCGCCGTTCCCCGACAGGAACTCCTTGGTGCCGTCGAGGGGGTCGACCAGCCAGAACAGCCCGCCCGCGGTCTCGGGCACATGGCCGGCGGCCACCGCCTCCTCGGCGATCACCGGCACCTCGGGCGTAAGCCGTCGCAGCTCCTCGAGGATGATCGCCTCCGCCGCCTCGTCGGCGTCGGTGACCGGCGAACGGTCCGCCTTGTAGCGGGTTCCCGCCTCGCCGCCGTAGAAGCGCAGGGTCGCCTCGGCGGCCCGGTCGGCGACGGCGAGAAGCGCGGCCAGCAGCGAGGCCGGCGGATGATCGGCGAGGAAGGACATGAACGGACGATCCGACGATGGATGTGCCGCGGTTCTAGGACAGGCGGCGATGCCCCGCAACGGCGGGTTGCGTTAATCGCCCGTTAACCCTCCCGGGCTATGGTCCGCCCTGGCGGGCGTGGCCGCCTGCCGTGCTCTCCGGAGCTCCGGAAGGCCGCGGCGACAGCGATGGAGGTGGAGACGGTCTTGCACGAGGCGCAGATCGAACAGGAGGCACCGCACCCCGGGCGACGAGCCTTCTCCCTGTATCCGCCGCGCGGGCGCAAGGGGCTCGATCCCACCGTGCTGGCGAATTTCGCGAGCCGCATCGCCGCCTTCCGGCGGGCGGTGCTCGACCAGCCGCAGCCGCGACTCTATAGCGCCCTGCAGATCCTCGATTTCGGCCAGATCCATCTGCGCTTCGGGAGGCGATGGGAGGAGCTGCGCGAGAAGATCTTCCTGATCATCGAGCACGCCCTCGATCGGGCGATCGGTCCCGACGACCTCTATCTGATGGTGGACGAGGAGCACGCCTATCTGCTGCTCACCGGCCGGCGCCGCGCCGAGGCCGAGGCGCGGGCACGGATCGTGGCGGCGGAGATCACCCAGCGGCTCTGCGGTCTCGTGCCCGGCGGGGTGGCGATGCGGGTGCAGACCCTGCCCTTCGATTTCGATGCCGGCCTCAAGGACGTGATGAGCGCCCGCCAGCTCAGGGAGCGCATCGCCGCCTTCAACCAGGAGCTCGAGGACCGGGAGCGGCGCGCCTTCCGCGACAACGTCATGCTGTTCCGGGCCCGCTACCGTCCGCTCGTCCATCTCCGCAAGTCCCTCGTTTCCGCCTACCGGGTCGAGGCCCTGCTGCGGCGCCCGGAGGGCCCCGAGTTCCCGGCCGAGACGGTGTGCGAGGAGCGAATCAACGGTATCTTCGACGCCGAGCTCGACGGCTGGATCCTGCGCCGCGCCGGCGAAGCGCTGCGCGCGCTGCGGGGCCGGCTGCGGGCCTTCGTGGTGCTGCCAATCCACTACGAGACCCTGGCCGCGCGGCGCCTGCGCGACCCCTATCTGCAGCACTGCCGGGCCCTGCCCGCCCACTCCGGGCGTCATCTCGTGTTCGAGCTCCTGGACCTGCCGCCCGGCATGCCCCAGGCGAGCCTGCGCGAGCTCACGGCCTATCTGCGGCCCTTCGCCTTCACCCTGGCGGCGCGGATCGAGCCCGAGCTCCTGACCACCGAGCATCTCGAAGGCTGCGAGATCCGCTTTCTCACCGCCGATTGGTACGGCGAGCGGATGGCGGAGGACAGCGGCGCGCGCGAACGGGTCCAACTCTGGGACCATGAGAGCCTGGCCCGCTTCGCGGTACTCGGGCGGGAAGCCCGCATGCGCACGGCGATGCTGGACATCGAGGAAGCGAGCGCCCTTCAGGCGGTGGCGGCGGTCGGCATCGACTACGGCGGCGGGCCGCTGATCGCCCCGCCGCTGGCCGAGCCCCGGGCCCGGCACGGGACCCGCAGCGAGGACTCCTGAACCCGGTGGGTGGCGGCCGGCGCGCTCCCGGCACCTCGCCGGCAGGCGGCGGCGCGTCGCGGGATCGCCGGAAGACGGCGGGCCGCGTGTTCCAGCCTCTCGTCTCGGCACCGTCGCCCGCCTGGTGGCTCGCGGGCGCGCCGCCGGCGTTTCGTGGCGTGCGCTTTGCGCCCGCGGCGCGGTGCGTTCCGGGGAAAACGCGGGCCGGAGCCTTCGCTCTCCCGGGCGGGAACGGGCGGTCCGTGCCGCGCCGACGGCACCGGGCTCCCGCGCCATGATCGGAGCGGCAATGCCGCGACCGACCGACGGGGCAGTGGCGAACCGGGCGATCGCGCCCGCGTCGGTGGTGGCCGTCGCGCGCGAACGCGGACGTGTCGGTCGTCAGGCGGCGGGGGGATCCCACTGGTAGAGCCAGGTCTCGCTCAGCGCCTGGTGGCCGAGCCGCAGATAGAGGCGCAGATCGACGGGCCGCGTCTCCCGCCAGCGATAGTCGAACACCACGCGCCAGATCCCGGCTTCGGGCACGGTGAAGGCGGCCGGTGCGCCGGGACGACGGCTGCCCGCCGCCTCGTTGCCCGGGATCTCGCCGTGGGAGGCGGTGACCACCGGCACGAGCGGCGCGTCGCCGGGAAGCAGCGACAACGGCCCGCCGGCGAAATCCACCACGAACTTGGCGGTGCGAGGCGGCCGCGGGCGGCCCACCACGCCACCCCGGCCGATCCGGGTCGCCCGCACCCGGGCGAGGTCGGCCGGCGGCGCGGGGTCGGCGCTCCAGACGAGGCGGTAGCGTAGCGCCAGCTCCTCGCCGCCCCGGACCGGCCGTTCGGGCTTCCAGAAGGCGACGATGTTGTCGAAGGTCTCGTCCGGGGTCGGGATCTCCACCAGCATCACCGCGCCCCGCCCCCACCCCTCGAGGGGCTCCACCCAGGCGCCGGGACGCAGATGGTAGCGGGCGCCGGTGTCCTGATAGCTCTCGAAGCGCTGGTCCCGTTGCAGCAGGCCGAACCCGCGCGGGTTCTCGTCGAGGAAGCTGCTGACGCGCAGGTAGGCCGGGTTGACGAGCGGCCGCCAGATCCGCTCGCCGGCGCCGGTCCAGAGCGCGAGCCCGTCCGAATCGTGGATCTCCGGCCGCCAGTCGTCGCACACCCGGCGGTCGTTCTCCCCGCACTGGAACATGCTGGTGAGGGGCGCGATACCGAGCCGCTCGATCGGGCGGCGGGGAAAGAGCCGGGCCTCCACCTCCATCACCGTGCGGCCTCCGGGAGCGATCAGGAAGCGGTAGGCGCCGGTGACGCTCCGGCTCTCGAGCAGGGCCCAGACGGTGACGGTAGTCTCGGCCGGCGCCGGACGAACGAGCCAGAAGCGGGTGAAGAGCGGGAACTCCTCGGGCCGCGGGAGGCCGGTGTCGACGGCGAGGCCGCGGGCCGACAGGCCGTACTGGTTGCGACCGTCCACCGCCCGGAAATAGGAGGCGCCCTGGAAGGCCACCATGTCGAAGCGGAAATCGGTGTGGAACTGCAGCCGGAATCCCGCGAAGCCGAGGTCGGCCGGCAATGGTGGATCGAAGCGGTTGCCGCCGTAGTCGAACATCGCCGGATCGTAGGCGATCTCCCGCGCGCGGCCCTCCGCCACCTCGAAGATCCGCACCTTCTGGCGGAAGAACAGCCCGAGATGGAAGAACTGGGCACGGAAGGCGAGGTCGCGATCGTGCCAGAGAGCGTGGTCGGGACGGAAGACGATGCGGCGGTAGCGGTCGTAGTCGAGAGCGCGGAGCTGGGGCGGTGTCTCGTCCACGAATTCGCGGGGCGGCGCCTTCGAGAGCCCGCGCGCGAGACGCACGAGCGCCGCGAAATCGAAGGGTTCGGCGGGGCCGGTCGCCAGCGGTGCTGCGGCCCGCGCCAGCTCCGCGAGCCGCGGCAGCAGGGAGAACCCCGAGATCCAGGCCGCGCCCGCCAGCACTCTCCGCCTCCGGACCGTCACCGACGCCTCCCTGCCGTCCCTTCCGACCCGGGGGTGGAAACTGGCGCGGCTCAGCAGAAATGCAACGCCTTGGCCTGGAGGACCTGGGGCAGAGCGCGGACCCGCTCCAGCAGGGGCTCGGGAATGGGCTGGTCCACCTCCACGAGGGCGACGGCGTCGCCGCCCGGCTTCTCGCGCCCGAGATGGAAGGTGGCGATGTTGAGCCCGGCATCGCCGAGCAGGGTGCCGAGGGCACCGATCAGCCCCGGCCGGTCGCGATTGCGCACATAGAGCATGTGCGGGCCGAGACGGGCCTCCATGGGCACGCCGCGGATCGAGACCACCCGGGGTTCCGAGCCCTGGAACAGGGTGCCGCTCACCTCCCGCGGACCGCGTTCGGTGCAGACCTCGACCGTCATCAGGGTCCGGTAGCCCTCGATGCTCTCCTTCTCGACCGTCGTCACCTCGATGTTGCGGGCACGCGCCACCGCCGGGGCGCTCACCATGTTGACGGTCTCGAGCACCGGCCGCAGCAGCCCCTGGAGGGCGATCTGCACGAGGGGACGGGTGTTGAGGGCCGCCGCCTCGCCGCCGAAGGTGATGGTCACCGACTTGAGCCCGGTCTCGGTGAGCTGGCCGGCGAAGGAGCCGAGCTGCTCCGCCAGCTTCATGTAGGGAGTGAGGCGCGGGGCCTCCTCGGGGCTCACCGCCGGCATGTTGAGGGCGTTCACGATCGCCCCGTAGAGCAGATAGTCGCTCATCTGCTCGGCGATCTGGATCGCCACCTTCTCCTGGGCCTCGGTGGTGGAGGCGCCGAGATGGGGGGTCACCACCACCTCCTCGAGCTCGAACAGCGGCGACTCCTTTGCCGGCTCGGTGGCGAACACGTCGAGCGCGGCGCCCGCGACGTGACCGGCGCGGATGAGGTCGTAAAGGGCCTGCTCGTCCACCAGCCCGCCGCGGGCGCAGTTGACGATGCGCACACCGGGGCGGGTCCGCAGCAGCGCCTCGCGGGAGAGGATGTTGCGGGTCTGCTCGGTGAGCGGCGTGTGCAGGGAGATGAAATCGGCCCGCTCCAGGAGGGTGTCGAAGGACACCCGCTCGACCCCGAGCGCGCGGGCGCGTTCCTCGGAGAGGAAGGGATCGTAGACGAGCACCCGCATCTTGAGGGCATGGGCCCGCTCGGCCACGATCGAGCCGATGTTGCCGCAGCCGATCACGCCCAGGGTCTTGCCGGCGAGCTCGACCCCCATGAAGCGCGATTTCTCCCACTTGCCGGCGCGTGTGGAGCGATCGGCGGCCGGGATCTGCCGGGCGAGGGCGAACATCATCGCGATGGCGTGCTCGGCCGTGGTGACGGCGTTGCCGAAGGGGGTGTTCATGACCACCACCCCGCAGCGGGTGGCGGCCTCGACGTCGATGTTGTCGACGCCGATACCGGCGCGGCCCACGACCTTGAGGCGCGGCGCGCCGGCCTCCAGCACCGCCGCCGTAACCCTGGTGGCCGAGCGCACGGCGATGCCGTCGTAGCGATCGATCACGGCCAGGAGCTCGTTTTCGGAAAGGCCGGTACGCAGCTCGGGCAGGATGCCCCTTTCCTCGAAGATGCGCACCGCCACCGGGCTCAGCTTGTCGGCGATCAGGACCTTGGGCATGCAGGGATTTCCGCTCAGCAGGAGAAGGGGATCAGAGGGCGGCCCGGGCCTCGGCGAAGGCCCAGTCGAGCCAGGGCAGCAGGGCCTCGATGTCGCGGGTCTCCACCGTCGCCCCGCCCCAGATGCGGAGCCCCGGCGGCGCCTCCCGGTAGGCGGCGATGTCGTGGGCCACCTGTTCGGCCTCGAGAGGCGCCAGCATGGCCTTGACGAAGGCGCGCTGGCGCTCGTCGGGGAGGGCGGTCACCGCGGGATCGGTGATCCGAAGGCAGATCGCCGTCGGCGAGCGGATCTCGGGCCGGCGGGCGAGGAAGTCCACCCATCCGGTGCGCGCCACCCAGTCCTCCACGGCGGCGAGATTGGCCGCCACCCGCGCCTCGAGGCCGGTACGGCCGCCCACCGTCTCGGCCCAGCCCAGCGCATCCAGCACGTCCTCGACGGCGAGCATCGAGGGGGTGTTGATGGTCTCGCCGCGGAAGATGCCCTCGATCGGACGCCCCCCCTTGGTCAGGCGGAAGAGCTTGGGCAGCGGCCAGGGCGGACGATAGGCCTCGAGGCGGGCCATCGCCCGCGGGCCGAGCGCCAGCATGCCGTGCTGGGCCTCGCCGCCCAGCACCTTCTGCCAGGACCAGGTGACCACGTCGAGCCGCTCCCAGGGAAGCTCCATGGCGAACACGGCGGAGGTGGCGTCGCACAGCACGAGCCCCTCGCGGTCGGCGGCGATCCACTCCCCGTCGGGCACCCGCACGCCGGAGGTGGTGCCGTTCCAGGTGAACACCAGATCCCGGGAGGGATCGACGGCGGAAAGATCGGGAAGCTCGCCGTAGGGGGCTTCCAGGACCCGCACGTCGGGCAGGCGGAGCTGCTTTTCGATGTCGGTGAGCCAGCCCTTGCCGAAGGCGTCGAACACGAGGACGTCCACGCCCCGCGGCCCGAGGAGTGACCACATCGCCGCCTCGAAGGCGCCGGTGTCGGAGCCCGGCATGATGCCGAGACGGTAATCCTCGGGGATGCCGAGCAGCCGACGGCTGCGCGCGATCACCTCGGCGAGCCGCGCCTTGGCGGCGGCGGAGCGGTGCGAGCGACCGACCAGGGCACCTTCGAACACGGCCGGCGACCAGCCCGTCCGCTTGGCGGTGGGTCCGGAGCTGAAGCAGGGGTCGAGGGGTCGGATCGAGGGGCGGTTCATCGCGGGTCCTGACGCGGATCGGAAAGTTCGTGCCGCAAATTAGAGGCGGGGATGTTGCATTGCAACACGGGCCGTGGCGCGACTGCGGGTTTCACGAGAGCCGTCGACGGACGGCATCGAAATCGGGAAAGCCGGCCAGCGGGCCGATGGCGGCCAGGGTGGGCACGGCCGCGAGCAGCCGTTCCGCCAAGCGGCGGATCTGCACGCGGTCCACGGCCTCGATCTTTTCGACGAGCTCCGGCACCGGCAGCCGGCGGCCGAAGAAGAGGAGCTGCCGGGCCATGTCCTCCGCCACCGCCCCACAGCTTTCGAGGCTCATCAGCAGGTTCGCCTCGAGCTGCTTTTTCGCGCGGGCCAGCTCCGCCTCGCTCGGCCCCTCAGCGAAACGCGCGATCTCGTCGCAGAGGGTGAACACGAGCTCCGCGGCACGGTCGGGCTCGGTGCTCGAATAGACCCCGAACAGCCCGGCGTCGGCGAAGCAGGAGACGAAGCCGAACACCGAATAGGCGAGGCCCCGCCGTTCCCGCACCTCCTGGAAGAGGCGCGAGGCCATGCCGCCGCCCAGGATGTTGGAGAGGAGATGGAGGGCGTAATAGTCGGGGTCGGTGTAGGAGACGGCGGGAAAGCCGAGCACCAGATGGACCTGGTCGCAGTCCCGCTCCAGAAGACGCGCCCCGCCCCGATAGCGGGCGGCCGGTGCCGTCGTCGTGCCCCTGCGGGGGAGCTCGCCGAACAGCCGCGCCGCCAGCGCCACCACCTCCTCGTGGTCCACCTTGCCGGCGGCGGCGACGACGGCGCGGGAGGCGAGGTAGCGCTCGCCCAGGAACCGGCAGAGCGCCTCCCGCGGCATGGCGGCCACACTCGCCCGGTCGCCCAGGACCGGGCGCCCCAGCGGCTGTTCCGGAAAGGCCTGCGCCTGGAAGAGATCGAACACGAGATCGTCGGGCGTGTCGGCGACCTCGGCGATCTCCTGCAGGATCACCTGCCGTTCGCGGGCGAGCTCCTCCTCCTCGAGCCGGGAATGCTGGAGGATGTCGGCCACGAGATCGAGGGCCAGCGGCAGATCGGCGGCCAGCAGCCGGGCATAGTAGGCGGTGTATTCGCGCGAGGTGTGGGCGTCGAGGCTGCCGCCCACGCTCTCGATCTCCTCGGCGATGCGGCGCGCGTCGCGCCGTTCCGTCCCCTTGAAGGCCATGTGCTCCAGCATGTGGGCGACGCCCGCGGCATCCGCGGGCTCGTGGCGGGTTCCGGCCCCGATCCACACGCCCACCGCCACCGTCTCGACGTGCGGCAGCCCGGCCGTGGCCACCCGCAGCCCGCTCGGAAGGGTCGTCAGGCGGTGTACGAGGGTGCTCATGCGCGGCCCGTGCGGCGGACGAACTCCTGGACGGCGGCGAGATCGGCGTCGAGGACGACGAACCGCTCCTCGCGCGTCACGAGGTCGGCGAGATGCGGCGGCAGCGTCGGCCGCCTGCCGGTGGCCTCGGTCACGGTCTCCGGGAACTTGGCCGGATGGGCGGTGGCGAGGCAGACGAGCGGCCCCTCGCCCGGCCGCCGCAGCCGGCGACCGACCTCGACCCCGACCGCGGTGTGGGGGTCGATGACCTGGCCGCTCTCCTCGAACACCCTGCGGATGGCGGCGCGGGTCTCCTCCTCCGTCGCCCGGCCGGCCCGGAACAGCTCGCCCAGCCGCGCCATCCGCCCCGGCTCCACCGCGAGTTCGCCCGTCTTCGTGAAGTTCTCGAGCGCGCGCCGCACGCGCGCGCCGTCCCCGTCCTCGAGATCGAACAGCAGGCGCTCGAAGTTGCTCGCCACCTGGATGTCCATGCTCGGCGTCACGGTGGGGACCACCTCGCCCAGACGGTAGATGCCGGTTTCGAAGAAACGGGCGAGGATGTCGTTGCGGTTGGTGGCGACGATCAGGCGACGGACGGGCAGGCCGATGCGACGGGCCACGTAGCCCGCGTAGACGTCGCCGAAGTTGCCGGTGGGGACGGCGAAGACGGGCGGTCTTTCGAGCCCGCCAAGGCGCAGGGCGGCATGGACGTAGTAGACGGCCTGGGCGAGGATGCGCGCCCAGTTGATGGAATTGACGGCGGCCAGATCCTGTTCGCGGCGGAAGGCGGTATCCGCGAACATCGCCTTCACCAGCGCCTGGCAGTCGTCGAAGGTGCCGCGCACCGCGATGTTGAAGACATTGTCGGCATCGACGGTGGTCATCTGCCGCCGCTGCACCGCCGATACGCGCTCGTGGGGGTGGAGCACGACGATGCGCATGTTGGCGCGCCCGGCGACGGCATGGATGGCGGCCGAGCCGGTATCGCCCGAGGTGGCGCCGACGATGGTGATGGACCGGCCGCGACGGGCCAGCACCCGCTCGAACATGAGCCCCAGGAGCTGGAGGGCGAAATCCTTGAAGGCCAGGGTGGGGCCGTGGAAGAGCTCCAGCAGCCAGTCGTCGGGCGCGATCTGCACGAGAGGCGCGGTGGCGGCATGGGCGAAACCGGCGTAGGCGCGCGCACACAGCTCGGCCAGCTCGGCCTCGTCGAAACAGTCCTCGACGAAGGGCCGCAGCAGGCGGGTCGCCGTCTCCGGATAGGAGAGGCCGCTCAGGGCGGCGAGCGCTTCCCGCGGGAACCGCGGCCAGTCCTCGGGCAGGAACAGACCCCCGTCCTCGGCGAGGCCGGCGAGCAGCACCTCCTCGAAACCGCGCCGCCCGGCGCCGCCGCGGGTACTCACATGAGCGATCATGCGGCCGGGCTCCCCAGGGCCACATCGTAGCGTTCCGCCAGATGGGCGAAGAAGGCGTCGCAGGAAAGGGGGGCGCCGCTGGCCTCGCGGACGAGCTCCGCGAATTCGGGCCGCGAGCCCTGCCCGTGCACCTTCTCGCGCAGCCAGCCGAGGAGATCCCCGAACTCGCCGGCGGCGAGCGCCCGCGGCAGATCCGGCAGCGCCGCCCGCACCGCACGGAAGAGCTGGGCGGCCAGCAGCGCGCCCACCGTGTAGCAGGGGAAATAGCCGAACAGGCCCACGGGCCAGTGGATGTCCTGCAGGACTCCCCGGCGGTCGTCGGGCGGCGTCACGCCGAGCAGTTCCCGCATACCCTCGTTCCAGGCCGCCGGCAGCTCGGCGGGCTCCAGCCCACCCTCTATCAGCGCCCGCTCCAGACGCCAGCGCAGGATCACGTGGAGCGGGTAGGTGAGCTCGTCGGCATCGACGCGGATGAAACCGCGGGCGACGTGATTGTAGAGGCGCACGAGATTGTCGGTGGCTAATGCCGGGTCGGGACCGAAGGCGCGCTCCAGCTCCCCGGACAGGAAGGCGAGAAAGGGGCGCGAGCGACAGACCTGCATTTCCACGAGCAGCGACTGGCTCTCGTGGACGGCCATGCCCCGTGCCGCGCCCACCGGCTGATCCAGCCAGTCGCGCGGCAGTCCGGCCTCGTAGAGGGCATGGCCGGTCTCGTGCAGCACCGCCATCAGGCCCGTCGTGGCGTCGGCCTCGTCGTAGCGGGTGGTAATGCGGATGTCGGTGGGCGTCCCACCGCAGAAGGGATGCGTGCTCTCGTCCAGCCGCCCGTGCGCGAAATCGAAGCCGAGGCGGCGCATCAGCCTCTCGGCGAGCGCCTTCTGGGCGGCACGCGGAAACGGCCCGCGGGGTCGCCGCGGCGGCTGCTGGCGGGCGAGGAGATCATCGACGAGATCGGGCAGGCGATCTGCGAGGGGTGCGAACAGGGGTTCGAGATCGCGGTCCGACAGGCCCGGCTGGTAGGTCCCGAGGAGCGCGTCGTAGGGCGCGAGGCCGAGCGCGGCGCCGAGCTGGCGCGCGCGTTCCCGCTCCAACCCGACCACCTCCTCGAGATGGGGGCGCAGCAGCGCGAAATCGCTGTCCTCGCGCGCCCGTCGCCATACGAGCTCGGCCCGCGTCGTGGCCTCGGCGGCGGCCTCGACGAGGGCCGGATCGACCGCCACGGCGAGGGTGCGCAGCCGGCGCATCTCCCGCAGGTTGGCCCGCCGCCAGGGATCGTCGACGGGCGACGCCGCCGCTTCCTCGAGCCATTCCCCGAGCTCGGGCGAGGTCAGGATGTCGTGGGCGAGGCGTCGCAGGGTGGCGATCTGGAGACCGCGCGCCGGCGCGCCGCCCGAGGGCATCCAGACCGCCTGGTCCCAGGTCAGGACGGCGAGCGCGCCTTCGATGCCGTGGAGGCGGCGGAAGCGGGCCTCGAGTTCGGCGAGCGGCCCGCTCATGCCCCGGCCGCTGGCACGCCGCCGGTCTCGCGACCGGGATGGGCCTTCCACAGGATCATGGTGAGGTGCATGAAGACGAGGATGGCGATCGCCTGATGGGTGACCGCCGCCCAGAGGGGCCAGAAGGTGCCGACGCCGTGGGCACCGAGAAGGGCCGCCAGCAGCACCAGCAGGAGCGCGCCGGTGCCGAGGCCGCGGAAGGCGCCGCCCCATCGGCGACCGCGGAGAAAGAGGAACAGGACCGCGATCACCGTCAGCCCGGCCAGCACCCGATGGATCCAGTTGACCAGCACGAGGGGATCCGAGAGGTCGGGGACGAGGGCACCGTCGCAGAGGGGCCAGGTCGCGCAGGCCATGGCGGCCCCCATCTTGGCCATCATCGCCGCCGAGACGATGGCGGCGAAGGTGACGATCCAGGTGAGGAGCACGAGCGCGCGAAAGGCGCCGTCGACCGCCGGCGCCGGGCTCCCCGCCCGGGCGGTGAGAAAGAGGGTCATGGCCAGCACGAGCAGGGCGGTGCCGAGATGAAGCGCCACCGACCAGGGACTGTTCTGATCGAGCACGGTGACACCTCCGAGTCCCGCCTGGACGACGAGCAGAATGACGAGGAGGGCGGCCCCGCCGGCGAGACCGGGCCGTTCCTCGCGATGGCGCAGCGCCAGCCAGGCGACGATCAGCACCAGGGGTCCCAGGAACACGCCGGCAATCAGGCGATGCACCCACTCGAGCATCACCTGGTAGTATTCGTAGCCGGCATCCTCGGGAATGGTACCCGGGAGCGGCAGCCAGCTCCCGTAGCAGGTCGGCCAGTCCGGACAGGAGAGGCCGGAATTGGTGACCCGCACGGTCGCTCCCAGAACGATCAGGACGAATGTCAGCAGAGCCGCCAGACCGGCGGTCAGTTTCAGGGCACGCACGTCGCTATCCTTCGCTCAGAGACCGATCGCGGCGCTCGGCACCGCGCCTGAAGCCGAAGACGACATAGATCACCAGCAGCGAAGCCGCCAGCCCGAACCAAGTAACGGCATAGCCGAGATGGCGGTTGGGCAGGTTCGCCCGTACCGGCAGGACGGTGGCCAGCAGCTCCGGCGGTTCCGCCTCCTGGGCGTGGAGGAGGAAGGGAGCGACGGGAGCTCCCACCAGTCGCGCGAGGGCCTCGCGGTCGAGCCAATAGAAGCGACGGGCGGTGATGTCGTTGTCGGGCACGAACAGGCGCTGGCGCACATCGCCGATGTGGACCAGCACGCCGTCGATCCGCGCCCGTGCCGGTCGGGCGAGGGCGGCCGGCTCGGCGGGCGGCAGTTCGGCCTCGGGCAGCCAGCCGCGATCGACCAGGAGCACGGTCCCGTCGGCGAGGCGCATGGGGGTGATCAGGGAGGCGCCGAGCCGTCCGCCGACGGTGAGGGCACCGAGGGCGAAGTTGTGGACCGCCAGCAGTTCGCCCGCGAGCCGCACCCGCCGGTAGTCGAAGGCCCGCCCATCTGCCGGCAGGGTGTCGAGGGTGACGGGCGGCGCCGCCAGTCCCGTCTCCATGCGGGCGATGAGATCCTGCTTCCAGAACAGGCGCTTCACCTGCCAGGAACCGAGACCGACCAGTACCAGGAAGGCGAGGGCGGTGGCGAGGGTGGCGGCCGCTCCCGGCCGGAAGCGCCGCCCTTCAGCCGGCATGATCGAAATCGCGCGCCCGATGCTTGAACTGGAGACCGATCATCATCGCCTTGAGAGGACGCATCAGCAGGAGACAGGCGAGCAGCGCGAGGGGAAGCCAGACCAGGAGATGGAGCCAGATCGGCCAGCCGAACCGGACCTCGACCAGGAGGGCGGTACCGACGACGAGAAAGCCCACGAGCAGAACGATGAAGGCCACCGGCCCGTCGCCGCTGTCCTCGCCGGAAAGATCGAGACCGCAGGCTTCGCAGCGCGGGACCACGGACAGGAATCCGCGGAACAGCCGGCCGCGCCCGCAGCGCGGGCAGCGGCCGGCGAGCGCGGAGCCGACCGGTGACGCGACGGTCACCCTATTCGACCGGGGTGACGGTGAATTCGAGGCTGCCACCCCACCAGTAGACGAAGACGAACAGGAACAGCCAGACGGCGTCGACGAAATGCCAGTACCAAGCGGCGGCCTCGAAACCGACGTGGCGCTGTGGCGTGAAGTCGTTCTTCCAGGCCCGGATGGTGCAGACGATCAGGAAGACGGTGCCGATCTGCACGTGCAGCCCGTGGAAGCCGGTGGCCATGTAGAAGGCCGAACCGAAGATCCCGTCCTGCAGGGTGAAGCCCTCGTGGACGATGGCGACGTAATATTCGTAGGCCTGGAAGAAGGTGAAGGTGAGGGCGAGCACCACCGTGAGCAGCAGCGCCTTGAAGGCGGTCCGGTTGTCGTTCTGCTTGATGGCGTGATGTGCCCAGGTGACGGTGGCGCCGGAGGTCAGCAGGATCAGGGTGTTGAGGAAGGGGATCTCCCAGGTCGGGACGGGCTCCACGCCTTCGGGCGGCCAGGAGACGGCGACCAGCTCCGGCGGTACCAGCGCGCCCCAGAAGAAGGCCCAGAAGAACGCGGCGAAGAACAGCACCTCGGAGGTGATGAAGAGCGCCATGCCCATGCGCAGCCCGCGGGCCACCACTTCCGTGTGATGGCCGCTCCGGGCCTCCTGGATGACGTCCCGCCACCAGCCCCACATGGTGACGAGAATGCCGAGGAAACCGAGCAGGGTGATCCACTTGCCACCGGCGATATCGTGCATCCACATGACCGCCCCGCCGGTGAGCGGGAGGGCGGCCAGGCTGCCGACGATGGGCCAGGGACTGGGATCCACGAGATGATAGGGATGCTCGTGCCCGTGAGCCGCCGTCGCCGTGTCTGTTCCTGACGCCATGTCCTTCGCTCCTTCCCCGACTCGCTCCGCTCAGGAATCGCCGACCGGCTCGCCGGCGGCCTCCGTCGCCAGCGCCGCGGTGGCTTCCTCGTTGAGATAGAAGGTATAGGAGAGCGTGATCTGCCGCACCTCGTTGGCCGTCGGATCCTCGAGCAGTTCGCGATCGACGAAGAACGAGACCGGCATTTCGACCCGCTGGCCCGGCTCCAGCTTCTGCTCGTCGAAGCAGAAGCACTGGACCTTGTAGAAGTATCCGCCCACCTTGAACGGGGTAACGTTGTAGACCGCCTGGCCGACCAGCGGCCGGTCGGAAAGGTTGACCGCCTCGAACGCCACGAAACCCGGCTCGCCGATGCGCACGGTGACCGCCTTCTCGAGCGGACGCACCCGCCACGGCAGGCGCTTGTCGACGTCGGCGTTGAAGCTCACCTCGACCAGGACATCCGTGGCCTCTTCCGGCGGCGCCTCGGCGACGTCGGTCGTGCCACCGTAGCCCGTGATCTGACAGAACAGCCGGTAGAGCGGCACCGAGGCCGCCGTCAGGCCCACCATTCCGGCCACCACCGCGACGAGGGCGAACGCCGTGCGCCGGATACCGCGGGTCGCCATCAGTTCCCCCCGAGCCGGACCAGGGTGACGAGATAGAAGAGGACGGCGAGGGCCACCAGGAGCCCACCCAGGAGCAGGTTCTTGGTGCGCTGGCGTCGCCGGAATTCGCGGTCGTCGAGGGACACGCGATCAGCTCCCGAAGGCGTCGAATACGGCATGATCGACCACCAGTCCGAGAAAGATCAGGAACAGATAGAGGACGGACACGCGGAAGCCGCGCCGCGCCACCTCGTCGCGACCCGTGCGCAGCAGCCGCCAGGCGACGCCCGTGAACATCGCGCCCGCGACCAGCGCTACGAGTCCGTAGAGGGCTCCCGCCGCGCCGACCGCCACCGGCAGGAGGCCGGCCAGCGAGACCGCCAGCGCATAGGCGAAGATGTACCGCAGCGTCCGCCGCCGGCCGGCCACCACCGGCAGCATCGGCACCCCGGCGCGACGATAGTCCTCGTTGCGATAGAGCGCGAGCGACCAGAAATGGGGCGGCGTCCAGAGAAAGACGATCAGGAAGAGCAGGAGAGGTGGAAGCCCCACATCGCCGGTCACCGCGGCCCAGCCGACCACCGGCGGCAGGGCGCCGGCCACGCCGCCGATGACGATGTTCTGGGGCGTGCGACGCTTGAGGAACAGGGTGTAGACGACGAGATAGAAGAGGATGGTGAAGGCGAGGAGCCCCGCCGCCAGCCAGTTGAGCGCGAGTCCCATCAGCATCACGGCGATCAGCGCGAGCGCGATGCCGGTGCCGAGGGCCTCGGCCGGCGCGATCCGCCCGGTGGCGGTGGGACGCCCGCGGGTGCGCCGCATCTGCCGGTCGATGTCCGCGTCGTAGGCATTGTTGATCGCCGCACAGGCGCCGGCCCCGAGCGCGATGGCCAGGACGGCGACGAAGCCGAGCAGGGGGTGGATCGTGCCCGGCGCCAGATAGAGCCCGACCGCGCCCGTGAAGACCACGAGCTGCATGACGTTGGGTTTCAGCAGGCGCCAGTAGTCGAGGGGGGTGGCCACCGGCTCGGCGGCCACCTCCGTCGCGATCATCCCCGCGCTGCGCGGCACGGTCCGCACGCCCCCCGCGGCCATCGACCTAGCGCACCTCCGGCAGCTTCTCGAAGGTGTGGAAGGGCGGCGGCGAGCTCACCGTCCATTCGAGGGTGGTGGCACCCTCGCCCCAGGGATTGTCGGGGCACTTCTCGCCCGAGCGGAAGGCCTTCCAGGCGATGTAGACGAAGAGGAGCGCGCTCACCGCGCCGAGGAAGGCGCCCAGGGAGGAGATCAGGTTCCACCCCCAGAAGGCGTCCGGATAGTCCGGAATGCGCCGCGGCATGCCGGCGAGGCCGGCGAAGTGCATGGGGAAGAAGGTGAGATTGACGGCGATGAAGGTGAGCCAGAAGTGGATCCTGCCCAGCTTCTCGTCGTACTGCCGCCCGCTCATCTTGCCGATCCAGTAGTAGTAGCCGGCGAAGATGCCGAACAGCGCGCCCATCGACAGCGTGTAGTGGAAATGGGCCACCACGTAGTAGGTGTCGTGGACCGCCGAATCCATCCCGGCGTTGGCCAGCACCACCCCGGTGACGCCGCCGATGGTGAACAGGATGATCATGCCGATGGCGAACAGCATCGGCGTCGTCAGGCGGATCGAGCCGCCCCACATGGTGGCGATCCAGCTGAAGATCTTGATCCCGGTGGGCACCGCGATGACCATGGTGGCGGCGGTGAAGTAGGCCTTGACGTCGACGTTCATGCCCACCGTGTACATGTGGTGCGCCCAGACGATGAAGCCGATGAAGCCGATCGCCACCATCGCGTAGGCCATGCCGAGATAGCCGAAGACCGGCTTCTTGGAGAAGGTGGAGACGATGTGGCTGATGATCCCGAAGGCGGGCAGGATCATGATGTACACTTCGGGATGGCCGAAGAACCAGAAGAGGTGCTGGAACAGCACCGGATCGCCACCACCGGCCGGATCGAAGAAGGAGGTGCCGAAGTTGCGGTCGGTGAGCAGCATGGTGATGGCGCCCGCCAGCACCGGAACCGCCAGCAGCAGCAGGAAGGCGGTGACCAGGATCGACCACACGAACAACGGCATCTTGTGCAGGGTCATGCCCGGGGCGCGCATGTTGAAGATGGTGGTGATGAAGTTGATGGCGCCCAGGAGCGAGCTGGCCCCGGCCAGGTGCAGGCTGAAAATGGCGAGATCGACCGACGGACCGGGATGGCCGATGGCGGCGGCAAGCGGGGGATAGACGGTCCAGCCGGTGCCCGCCCCCTCGCCGACGAAGGCCGAGGCGACGAGCAGGAGAAGCGCCGGCACGAGCAGCCAGAAGCTGATGTTGTTGAGCCGGGGGAAGGCCATGTCCGGCGCTCCGATCATCAGCGGCACCATCCAGTTGCCGAAACCGCCGATGAGTGCCGGCATGACGAAGAAGAACACCATGATCAGACCGTGAGCGGTGACCAGCACGTTGAACATCTGCGGGTCGCCGAAGATCTGCATGCCGGGGGCCATCAGCTCGGCCCGGAACAGTACCGACATCACGAGACCGACCATGGCGCCGACGAAGGCCAGCACCAGATACATGGTGCCGATGTCCTTGTGGTTGGTCGAGAAGGCCCAGCGCCTCCAGCCCCGCGGGATCTGGTGCTCGTGACCGTGTGCAGCGTCCTGTGCCATCGTTCTTCTGTCCTCCGCCCGGATTACTGCGCGACCCTGTCGAGTTCGGCGACGTTGACGGGACCGTCGGCCTTGGCGAACTCCTGCTTCGCCTTCTCCACCCAGGCCGCGAACTCCTCCTTGCCGACCACCTTGACGGCGATCGGCATGAAGCCGTGCAGCCGCCCGCAGAGTTCCGAGCACTGGCCGTAGAAGACGCCCGTCTCCTTGGCCTCGAACCAGGCCTCGTTGAGACGGCCCGGTATGGCGTCGATCTTGATGCCGAAGGCCGGCACCGCCCAGGAATGGATGACGTCGGAGGCGGTCACCTGGAGACGGATCTTGGTGTCCACCGGCACCACCACCTGGTTGTCGGTGGCGAGCAGACGCGGCTCGCCTTCTTCGAGGTCCTCGTCCGCCTTCATGAAGGCGTCGAAGGTGAAATTACCGAAGTCGGGATACTCGTAGGTCCAGTACCACTGGTTGCCGATCGCTTTGATGCGGAACTCGGTCTCCGGCACCACGTCCATGTAGTAGAGCAGCTTGAACGAGGGCACGGCGATGATCACCAGGATCAGCACCGGCACGGCGGTCCAGATGACCTCCAGGAGCGTGTGGTGCGAGCGTCGCGAGGGAACCGGGTTGCGGTTCTCGCGGAAGCGGTAGAGCACGTAGCCGATGAGGGCGAAGACGAAGATGCAGATCAGGATGATGATGATCAGCAGCAGATTGTGGAAGCCGATCACCTGTTCCATGATCGCCGTCGCGGCGTCCTGCAGGTTCATCTGCCACGGCAGGGGCTGACCGCCGTGCTGCTCCGCCCGTGCGGTCCCGGCAAGGCTCGCGACGGACCCTGCGAGGGCCGTCCATTTCCACCACTTCATCGACCGCTCCCCTCCAGCGTGCCCTGTGCGAAAGACTCCCCGCGCCGCCCGTCGCCGCGAGCGGCTCGTTCCATCTCGCCTTGATCCAGATCAAGTGATACCGACGCCGCGAAGGCTGCACTTGGTGACAGATTGTCGCAGAATATGCCGGAAATCCTGGAAGGGTGGTCGTCGTCCTAGACGCCGATGCGGTGTCGCAGCCGGCGCAGCCCCAGCCAGACCGCCGCCACCGCCAGCGGCACGAGGGCCGCCAGCAGCGGCGCCTGCGCCTTTCCGGCGAGGCCGAGCCAAGGTCCCGTGCCCTCGATCACATAGGCGGCAAGCCCCACCAGATAGTAGCTCAGGACCACCACCGACAGCCCTTCCACCGTCTGCTGCAGGCGCAGCTGGAGGGCCGCCCGGTGTTCCATCGATTCGAGAAGCGCGCGGTTCTGTTCCTGCAGCTCGAGATCGACGCGCGTGCGCACGAGATCCGATGCCCGCGAGATCCGCCGGCTCAGCCCCTCCAGCCGTTCGGCCGTCGAGCCGCAGGTGCGCATGGCAGGCTCGAAACGGCGGGCGAGGAACTGGCCCAGAGGCTGGAAGGGCTCGAACCGCTCCTCCCCGAGCTCCCGCAGCCGGTCGCGCACGAGCTGGTGGTAGGCCCGCGTGCCGCCGAACCGGAAGGCGGTTTCCGCAACCTGCCGCTCGATGTCGGCGGCGAGCGCGAACAGTTCCTCGAGCAGCTCCCGCTCGTCGGCCAGTCCCCGGGCCTCGCCGATCCGTGCCGTGAGCACCGCGAGTCGGGTTTCCGCCGCCGTCAGCCCCGGCGCCGCCCGGCGCGCGAGCGGCAGTCCGAGAAGCGCCATCATCCGGTAGGTGTCGATCTCCACCAGGCGCTGCACGAGCCGCCCGGCGCGGGCCGGATCCAGCCCCCGATCGGTGATGTGGAAGCGCCCGAACCCGTCTCCGTGCGGCCGCCAGTCGGTGCAGACCACGGCGGCGTTGCCCATCACCCGGCTGGCCCGCACCCGATGGCCCTCGAACAGCGCGTCGATCCGCGCCGGGTCGGGTGGCCCGCCCCGTTCCAGAACGAGATGGGCGGCGGCCACCACGGTGCCGGGCAGTGCAGCGAGCCAGTCCTCGGGCAACAGCGCAATGGCCGTGTCGCGGAACGGCTGCAACCCGCCCCCGGGCCTGAGGAAGGTCAGGGTGACGAACTCCAGGTGCCGCTCGAAGCGCAGCTCGAAGCGGCCGAGGTCGACGGCGTGGAAATGTTCGCGGAAGGGAGGCGAGGCCCCGTAGCGGCGGCACAGCTCCGCCACCTGGTCGAGCACCCGGCCGGCCTCCTCGTGGCCGGTCAGCATGGCGACATGGGAGATGGTGACCGGCGCCGAAACGGCGGCCGCGGGACGGCTGTGCAGCTCGTCCACCAACCGCTCGAAGTCGGGGTGGAAGGTCAGCCCGTAGGCCCGGATCGCCGGATCTTCGCTCATCGCCTCGCCACCTCCCGCAGCGCCCGCCAGACGGCGAGCATGTAGATCGCGGCGGTCTCGGTACGCAGTATGGTGGGCCCGAGACCGACCGGCAGCACCGCCGGATGTGCCCGCAGCATCGCACGTTCGGCGGGCGTGAAACCACCTTCCGGCCCCACCAGGAAGACCGGTTCCGGCCGCCCGTCGAGCGCCTCGGCGAGCGGCCGGCCCTCCCCCGCCTCGTCGCCGAACAGGAGCAGCGGCGGGTCCTCCGCGGCCAGCCGCTCCGCGAGCGCGCGGGCGGGCGCGATCTCCGGCACCGTGAGGCGGCGACACTGTTCCGCGGCCTCGACGGCCAGGCTGCGCAGCCGATCGCTGCGCGGCAGGCGGACGACGCTGCGCCCGGTGATCACCGGGCAGAGCCGGGCCGCCCCCAGTTCCACCGCCTTTTCCACCAGCCACTCGAGGCGCACCCGTCGGGGCGGGGCGAACCAGAGCGTGGGGCCGGGTTCGGGACGCGGCGCCCGCAGGCGCTCCTCGACGAGGAGCTCGGCGCGGCGACGGCCGAGCGCCAGCAGGCGGGCCCGCCACTCGCCGTCCTCGCCGTTGAACAGCAGCACCGCGTCGCCCACCCCCAGCCGCAGCACGCGCGCCAGATAGTGGGTGCGGCCGGCATCGAGCACCACCGTGACCTCCGCGGCCAGGCGCGGATCCTCGACATGGAGCCTCGGAAGGGCGGCCATCCCTCGCCTTTACCCCGAATCGCGCCGACGGTAGAAGAGCGCCCATGAGTCCACAAGTCGGCGAGGGAGCGGTTCTCGACCGCCAGAGCGGCTGGGTCGGCCGGCTGCCGGGGCGCCTGCGCGACTTCGCGGTGCTGGCCCGCTGGGACCGGCCGATCGGGACCTGGCTGCTGCTGATCCCCTGCTGGTGGGGGCTGGCGCTCGCACCGGCGGACTTCTCGCCCTGGCCCTATCTGCTGTTCGCCATCGGTGCGGTGGCCATGCGCGGGGCCGGCTGCACCGTCAACGATCTGGCGGATCGCGACTTCGACCGCAGGGTTGAACGCACCCGCAACCGCCCGCTCGCCGCGGGGCGCATCGGCACCGCCGGCGCCCTCGCCTTCTTCGCCCTCCAGTCGGCGGTCGGGCTCGCGGTGCTGGCGGCACTCCCGCGTTTCGCGGCCCTGGTCGCGCTCGCGAGCGTGCCGCTCATCGTCGTCTACCCCTTCATGAAGCGCGTCACCTGGTGGCCCCAGGCCTTCCTCGGCGTCACCTTCAACTGGGGGGCTCTGGTGGGCTACGCGGCGGCCACCGGGCGGCTCGATCCGGCGGCGTTCCTGCTCTACGCCGCGGGCATCTTCTGGACCCTCGGCTACGACACCGTCTACGCCCATCAGGACAAGGAGGACGACATCCGCATCGGCGTCCGCTCGACGGCGATCCGCCTCGGTGCCGCGAGCCGCGTCTGGATCGCCGGCTTCTACGGGATCATGCTGCTGCTGCTGGCGGCGGCCGGCGCTCTCGCGGGGCTCGGCCGGGCGTTCCTCCCGCTCCTCGCGGTGCCGGCGGCGATGCTGGCCTGGCAGGTGATCCGCGTCGATTTCGACGACCGCGCCTCCTGCCTGCACCATTTCCGCTTCCATCGCGACGTCGGCCTCGCCGTACTGGCGGCATTGTGGATCGGGCGCCTCGTCCCGGTTCCGTGAGCGGGCACCTCCTCGCTTCCCTGCCGCCGCCGTTTCCGACTAGAAGACGCCCCGGGTCATCACTTCGTCGGGGAGGCGGTGTTGAAACTTTCCTGCTTTTCGGTCGTCGACCACTATCCGGCGGACCGCTATCCGGGACACCATCGGACGGTCGCCGACCGCTATCGCGAGCTGCTCGAGGATTGCGAGCTCGCCGAACGGCTCGGCTACGAGATCTTCTTCGTGGCCGAGCATCACTTCGACGAATACGGGGTGATCCCCAATCCGGCGGTGTGGCTGGCCGCCGCGGCGGCGCGCACGACGCGCATCGGGCTCGCGCCGGCGATCGCCGTGCTGCCCTTCCGGGACCCCCGCATCCTGGCCGAGGATTACGCGGTCCTCGACCAGCTCTGCGCCGGTCGTCTCGTGTTCGGGGTCGGCTCCGGCTATCTGCGCCACGAGTTCGAGGGCTTCAACATCGACGGCCGCAGCAAGCGGGCACTGTTCGACGAGAGTCTCGCCATCGTCCGCCGGCTGTGGCGCGGCGAACGAGTCCGACATGCGGGCCCCCGTTACGCCCTCGACGACGTGGCCCTGAACGTCCTGCCCTATGGGGGGCGCGAGCCCGAGACCTACATCGCCGTGCTGCGCGAGGAGGCCGCCTACCATATCGGCCGCGCCGGCGAGAACCTGATGACGGTTCCCTACGCCACCGTCGACCGGTTCGAGGAGATCGGCCGACTGATCGACGCCTACCGGCGGGGAGCCGCGGAGGCCGGGCACCGGCCGCGCAGCCTGGTCGCCCTCCACACCTATGTGGCGGAGAGCGACGCCGACGCCCGCGCGGACGCGGAACGGGCCTTCGACCTCTATGTCGCCACCCGCAAGTACGCGAAGAGCCAGACCTACGGCGACATTCTCGAAAGCGGGCTGTCGCTGTTCGGCTCGGTGGAGACGGTGGCCGACAAGCTCGTTGCCCTGCACGGGATGGGGGTCGACCATGTGATGGCCCTCTACACCTTCGGCGACCTTCCGCCGGAGCGCGCGCGCCGTTCCCTGCGGCTCCTCGCCGAGCGGGCGCTGCCGGCCGCCCGCGCGCGCATCGGTGCCGCCACCGACCGATGAGGCCGCGCCGCCCATGAGCAGGCGAGGCGACGACCGGGCCGGCAGCGGGACCGATCGACTGGTGCTCGATCGCGCAACCCTGCTGGCGGGCGGGTTCCAGCGCCGGTTGCGGGCGATGGCGGCGGGAACCGAGCTGTGGAGCGAGGAGCGGATCCGCCGCTCCCTCTCCCGCACCCTGGCCGCCCGTCCCGAACCGGAGGGCGACGTCTGGCTGTTCGCCTATGGATCGCTGATCTGGAACCCGACCATCCACTATGCCGAGAAGCGCCTCGCGCTCGTGCGCGGCTATCACCGCCGGTTCTGCCTGCGGACGGTGCTGGGACGCGGCTGCCCGGAGCGCCCCGGGCTGATGCTCGGTCTCGATCACGGAGGAAGCTGTCGCGGCGTCGCCTACCGCCTGCCGGCGGGCACGGCGGAGGCGGAGCTGCTGCTGGTCTGGCGGCGGGAAATGGTGGCCGGCGCCTACCGGCCGCGCTGGCTGCGGGCCCGGACCGGCGAAGGTCCGCTCACCGTCCTCGCCTTCACCATCGAGCGGCGTCACGAACGCTACTGTCGGGACCTCGCCGAGGAGGAGCGGATCGCCATGCTGGCCACCGCCAGCGGCGCGCTGGGCCCGGCCGCCGACTATCTGTTCGACACCGCCCGGCATCTCGCCGAACTCGGCATTCCGGACCATCATCTCGACCGCCTCTGCGAGGCGGTGCGCGCCTATCAGCGAGGACTCAGGGACGGGTCGAGCGCTGATCGACGATGACCGGGCCGAGCCAGTCCGGTGCCGGTGCCGGAGGTGCGAGCGGCGCGAACCGGTCGGCCGGTCGCAGAATGCCGCAGTCCCAGCGGTAGCCCGGCCGTCTTCCGGTCAGCGTGCCGCCGCGCTCGTAGAGGCAGACGCAGCGCTTGCCGGCCATCGCCGCCACGCTGCCGACACGGCCGGCCTCGCAGGCCGGCTCCCCGGCCGCGGCGGGCCATGGCGCCGGGATGGTCACGAGGAGCAGGCAGAAGACCAGGGCACGGCTCGACACGGGGCGACCTCCACCGTCCCCTCTTAGTCCGATCCGCCGGTCGCACGGCGACCGACCGTCCCCCGGGCGTACTCAGCTATCGCCGCCGGAAGTACCTTTCCTCTCTCCGCCCTCGCTGCGCTCCGCCGCCTGCTTGATCGCGGCACCCAGCCGGTCGAGCGCCTGACCGAGGCTGCGCAGTGCCTCCTCGCCCACCTCGACGCCGGCGCGCAGCGCCTTCTGCAGCTTTTCGCGCACCACCTCGGCCTCGGCCCGCAGATCCGCGAGCGTCGTCTCGTCGAGCCCGTCGGCCAGCCGCTCGATGCGTGCCTTGAGCTCATGCAGACGTACCCGGCTCTTGTCGAGCAACTCGCGCTGGACGCTCATCTTCCCCCTCCGCGATGTCTCCCTGTTCTCCCCTCACGTCGGGATTGCGGCGGCACGTTCAAGGTCCTCCCGCCGCTGCGCCGATCCGCCACAGTTCTTGAAACTGGTCCAATTCAATATATCGCCTGGGTAACACCCACCGACCGGTGGCGTCCGGTCGGTGACCGGACGTCTTGCAGGCAGGAGCGAGATGGGCGAGGCCGTTGCCACGGAAGAGGTGCTCTCGCGCAAGGAGCAGAAGGAATCCCCGCTCTACGAAGGCCGCGTCAAGGTTTATCCGAAGGCGGTAAGGGGGCGTTTTCGTACCATCAAATGGGCGACTCTGGTCACCCTGCTCGGGATCTACTACGTCCTTCCCTGGATCCGCTGGGACCGTGGTCCCGGCGCTCCGGACCAGGCGGTGCTCGCCGATTTCCTCACCCGTCGCCTCTACTTCTTCGGTATCGAGATCTGGCCCCAGGAGGTCTACTACCTGACCGGCCTCCTGGTACTGGCGGCCTTCGCCCTGTTCCTCGCCACCGCCCTGTTCGGCCGGGTCTGGTGCGGCTTCACCTGCCCGCAGACGGTCTGGACCGATCTTTTCATGTGGGTCGAGCGGATGGTGGAGGGCGACCGCGGCGAGCGCATCCGCCTCGACAAGGCTCCCTGGACCGGCGCCAAGATCGCCAAGAAGGGCGTCAAGCACCTTCTGTGGCTGCTGATCGCCGCCGCCACCGGCGGTGCCTGGATCATGTACTTCAACGACGCGCCGACCGTGACGGTGGCCCTGCTCACCGGCGACGCCAGCCTGACCCAGTATTTCTTCTTCGGCCTGTTCACCAGCACCACCTATCTCCTCGCCGGCATCGCCCGCGAGCAGGTCTGCATCTACATGTGCCCCTGGCCGCGCATCCAAGGGGCCCTGATCGATCAGGACACCCTCGCCGTCACTTACGAACGCTGGCGTGGCGAGCCGCGCATGCCGTTCCGCAAGGGTCAGGACTGGAGCAAGCGGGGCGATTGCATCGACTGCAGGCAATGTGTCGTCGTCTGCCCGATGGGCATCGACATCCGCGACGGCTTCCAGCTCGAATGCATCGGCTGCGCCCTCTGCGTCGACGCCTGCAACGGAGTCATGGAGAAGATCGGCCGGCCGCGCGATCTCATCACCTACGACAGCGAGCGCAACCTCGAGCTGCGCGAGCAGGGGCGGCCGCCGCGGCTCAATCTCGTGCGGCCCCGCACCATCCTCTACGCCTCGGTGATCCTGCTCGTGGGTGCCCTCATGCTGGCGGCGCTGCTACTGCGCTCGGATGCCGAGATCAGCGTGCTGCACGACCGCAACCCGCTGTTCGTGAGCCTCTCCGACGGCAGCCTGCGCAACGGCTACACCGTCAAGATCATCAACAAGGAGCGCCGGCCGCGTCGCTTCGAGATACGCGTGGAGGGTCTCGAGGAAGCGCTGCTGACGATGATCGGGACCCGCAGGATCACGGGCTCGACGCTCACCGTCGAGGCACCGCCGGACGGAGTGAGCGAGCACCGCATCTTCGTCACCGTCCCACGCCCTCTCGTGGAAGGATCGACGACCGACGTGCGGTTCGTCATCACCGACCTCGAGACCGGCGAGACGCGGCGGGCGGAGAGCGTCTTCCGGGGACCCGAGAAATGATGCGGGAAAAGGTCGAAAAACCTCGGCGGGGTCATTGGATCCCCTGGGCGTTCGGCGCCTTCTTCCTGGTGGTGCTGATCGCCAACGGCACCATGGTCTACATCGGCATGACCACCTGGACCGGCCTCGTATCGGAGAACTATTACGAGGAAGGACGCAACTACAACCGTAACATCGCCGCGGCCGAAGCCCAGGCCGCCCTCGGCTGGCAGCTCGACATCGAGGCGCGCCTGCGCTTGGGCTTCGAGGGCGAACTTCTGGTCGACCTCCGGGACCGGCAGGGCGCACCCATCACCGACGCGGAGGTGACCGCCCGCTTCGTCCGGCCCACCTCCGAGGGCAACGATTTCGCCGTCGCCCTCGCGGATGCCGGTGACGGTCGCTACCGCACCGTCTTCACCCTGCCCCTGACCGGGCTCTGGGAGATCCACGTCGATGCCGTCCGGGGCGAGGATCGCTTCGTCCGCAGCCGCCGGGTGACCCTGCGCTGATGGCATCGACCGGCGCCGGCCAGCCGCTGCCGCCGGAAGAGGAATTGCCGGCTCCCGACGTGCTGCCCTTCGTGCGCGAGGACGGCGAAAGCGGCGACCGGCTGCTGCATCTCATGGTGGAAGGAGTGCATTGCGGCGGCTGCGTGGCCCGCATCGAACGGCGCCTCGCCCGCGAGCCCGACGTCGCGACCGCCCGCGTCAATCTCACCACCCGGCGGCTGCTCCTGCGCTGGCGGGGTCCGGCCGAGCGCGGCAACGCGCTGGCCGGGATCGTGCGCCAGCTCGGCTACCGGGTGGTGCCCTACGATCCCGAACGGCTGCGGAGCCAGGACGACCGCCAGGAGAAGGAGCTGCTGCGGGCGATGGCGGTGGCGGGTTTCGCTACCGGCAACGTCATGCTGCTGGCGATCTCGGTCTGGGCCGGCCATTTCACGGGCATGGGGGAGGCCACCCGCGCCTTCTTCCACTGGTTCGAGGCCCTGGTCGCGCTGCCGGCCATCGCCTATGCCGGCCGGCCCTTCTTCCGCTCCGCCCTGGGCGCGCTCAGGGCCGGCCACACCAACATGGACGTGCCGATCTCGCTGGCGGTGCTGATCGCCCCGGCGGTGAGCCTGTTCGAGACCGTGCGCGGTGGCCCCCACGTCTATTTCGACAGCGCCATCACCCTCCTCTTCTTCCTGCTGATCGGCCGCTATCTGGACAGTCGGGCCCGCGGTTCCGCCCGCTCCGCCGCCGAGCGCCTGCTGGCGCTGGCCGCGGGCTCGGTGACCCTCGTCCGCCCCGACGGCACGACCCGCAGCGCCCGCCCCGAGGAGCTGGAGGCGGGCCAGGAGATCCTGGTCGCCAGGGGCGAGCGCATCGCCGTCGACGGGGTGGTGAGCCACGGCAGGAGCGAGGTGGACACGAGCCCGATCACCGGCGAGACGGTGCCGCAGGCGGTGACCGAGGGAGACCGGGTGTTCGCCGGCACCCTCAACCTCGCCGCCCCCATCCGGGTGCGGGTGCGGGAGGTGGGCGAGGGCACCCTGTTGGCCGAGATCGTGCGGCTGATGGAACTGGCCGAGCAGCGGCGCGGCCGCTACGTGGCCCTCGCCGACCGCGTCGCCCGCCTCTACGCCCCCTTCGTGCACAGTCTCGCCGCCCTCGCCTTCCTCGGCTGGTGGCTGCTGGGCGGCATGGACTGGCAGGCGGCGCTGCTGATCGCCACCGCGGTGCTCATCATCACCTGTCCCTGCGCCCTCGGCCTCGCCGTGCCGGCGGTGCAGGTGATCGCCTCGGGACGGCTGATGAAGCGGGGCACGCTCCTCAAGAGCGCCACCGCCCTCGAACGGGTGGCGGAAGTGGACACGGTGGTGTTCGACAAGACGGGCACCCTCACCGAAGGCCTGCCGCTGCCGATCCTCGACGGCATCGACCGCGAGGATCTGCTGGCCGCCGCCTCCCTCGCCAAGACCTCGCGCCATCCCCTCGCCCGGGCGCTGGCGGCGGCGGTGCCCGAGGCGCGGGCGGCGACGGAAGTGGAGGAGGTGCCCGGCTGCGGCCTGCGACGCCGCACCGCGGCCGGGGAATGGCGGCTCGGACGGCGCGGCTGGGCGGCGGCGGGCGACGGTCGCGAGCCCGAAGGCCCCGAACTCTGGTTCGCCCGCCCCGGCCGGGAGCCGGTCCGCATCCCCTTCCGCGACCGGCTGCGCCGCGACGCGGCCGCCGTGGTGGCGGCCCTGCGCCGGCGCGGCATCGCGGTCGAGCTCCTTTCCGGCGACCGCGTGGCGGTGGTGCGCCGGGTGGCCGACCAGCTCGGCATCGAGGCCTGGCAGGGCGAGCTGCAACCGGCCGCCAAGGTCGCCCGTCTCGAGGCCCTCGCCGCCGCGGGTCGGCGGGTGATGATGGTCGGCGACGGGCTCAACGACGCGCCGGCGCTGGCGGCGGCGCACGTCTCCATGTCGCCCGCCACCGCCATGGACATCAGCCAGACGGCGGCGGACGCCGTGTTCCAGGGGCGCGATCTGGCACCGGTGGCGGACCTCCTCGACACCGCCCTGCACGCCCGCCGGCTGGTGAAGCAGAACCTCGCCCTGTCGCTCGCCTACAATCTCGTCGCGGTGCCGCTGGCGGTGGCCGGCTACGTGACGCCGCTGGTCGCCGCCATCTGCATGAGCGCGAGCTCCGTCACCGTGGTCGCCAACTCCTTCCGTCTCGAACGGCGCTGAGGGGGCCGCCCGTCACTCGCCCCGCGCGAGACCGACCAGCGCCCCGAACAGCTCGCTGTCGGGCCGCTCCAGCTCCTCGAGCACGGCGAAATGGTCGAGACCCGGCGGTTCCAGCCAGTGGCCCTCGAGCCCGGCGGCCCGCCAGGCGGCGAGGAACTCCCGGCTCTGACGGCGGAATTCGGCCGTCTCGGCTCCGCCCACCGCCACCGTGAGGGGCGGCGCCGATCGCGGAATGTGGCGGATGGGGCTCGCCCGTTCGATCTCGTCCCCGTCGAGCTGAAGAGCGGGCTGGAGGTAGGTGTAGCGCAGCGGCGCGAGATCGAAGAGGCCGCTGATGGCGAGCCCACCGCGCAGGATGTCGGCGGGAAGATCGTAGACACCGGGCCAGTCGGTGGCGAGCGCCATCGCCACCAGATGGCCGCCGGCGGAATGGCCGGAAACGGTGATGCGTTCGCGGTCGATCGCGAGCTCGCCGGCATGGCGGTGGCACCAGGCCACCGCCGCCCGGACCTGGCGCACGATTTCGCCGATCGTCACCTCGGGGCAGAGCGCGTAGTTGACGTTGGCGAGGGCGATCCCGGCCTCGGTGACGGCCGGCGCGAGGAAGGCGAAATCGGCGGCCGCGAAGCGGCGCCAGTAGCCGCCGTGAACGAAGATGTGCAGCGGTGCCCCGTCGCCGGCCGGGAAGAAGTCGAGATGCTCCGCCCGTGTCGGGCCGTAGCGCAGGCCGCGGCGGACCTCGATCCGGTCCAGCACCCGCGCGCTCCGCACCTGCCAGCCGGCGATGCGCGCCGGCGCGTCGGGACAGGCCGCCACCGCGTCGTACTCGCGATCGAGCTCCTCCTGGTTCGTGAACGGGCCGTAGAGCCGCATCGGATCGTCTCCCCTATGTAAGAAAACTTCCATCCCGTGGCGGAAGCTGCTAGCCTCGATCCGGGTGATCCAACTCCTACGGATCGGATCGGCACCGCATGATCGACGGGCCCGACGCGCGCTGGCTCGGCCTCAACGAACGTCAGAGCGCCATCGTCCGCATCGTCCGCGACCGCGGCTTCGCCACCATCGGCAGCCTCGCCGACCGTTTCGGGGTCAGCCAGCAGACCATCCGCCGCGACATCATCGAACTCGCCCGCCGCAACCTGGTCCAGCGCTACCACGGTGGCGCCGGCCTGCCCACCGGCCGCGACCGGCTGGCCTACGCCAACCGCCGGGTACGCAACGCCGAGGCCAAGCGCCGCATCGCCCGCGCGGTGGCGGCGGAGATCCCGAACGGCGCCTCGCTGTTCATCGACATCGGCACCACCACCGAGGCGGTGGCGGAGGCCCTCCTGCAGCATCGCGGGCTGCGGGTGGTCACCAACCATGTCGGCGTGGTCTGGCTGTTCTGCCAGCACACCGACTTCGAGATCGTGCTCGCCGGCGGCATGGTGCGCAACCGCGATCTCGCCATCATCGGCACCGCCACCGCCGATTTCCTCGAAGGCTTCCGGGTCGCCTACGGCATCTTCGGCGTCGGCGCCATCGATCCGGAGGGCAATCTCCTCGACTACGACTACCGCGACATGCGCACCTCGCGCGCGGCGATGGAGATCGCACGTCGCCGCTTCGTCGTCGCCGACGCCGCCAAGTTCCACGGCGACGCCATGATCCGTCTCGGACATCTGGACGAGATCGACGCGCTGTTCACGGATGCTGCGCCGCCGCCGGAGATCGCCGCCTGTCTCGAGGCGGCGGGCACCCGGCTGGTGGTCACCGGGCGCGAGGAGCCGCGCCGGACGCAGCCGCCGGCCGATCGCGCCGCGTTGGGTGGTTGACAGGCCGATGAGCGGATCGTTACGGATTTCGAGCAAGTTCTTACAGGCGCGGGGGGCGACGGCCCCGGCGGGGGTGCGCACGAGGGTCGGCCGATGACGGCGATCGAAGTGGAGGGCGTGACCAAGCTCTGGGGCACCACCCGGGCGGTCGACGACGTCTCCTTCCGGGTCCCCGAGGGCAGTTTCGTGGTCCTCCTCGGCCCCTCCGGCTGCGGCAAGTCGACGACGCTGCGCATCCTCGCCGGCCTCGAGGAACCCACCGCCGGACGGGTGCTGATCGGCGGTCGCGACATGACCCGGGCGGCGCCCGCCGAGCGGCGCATCTCCATGGTGTTCCAGTCCTACGCCCTGTTTCCCCATCTCGACGTGCGGGAGAACATCCTGTTCGGCCTCAGGGTCCGCAGGGTCGCCCGGGAGGAGCGCGAGCGGCGGCTCGCGCGGGTGGCCGAGCTCGTGGGCCTCGCGGAGCTGCTCGACCGCAAGCCGGCCCAGCTTTCGGGCGGCCAGCGGCAGCGGGTGGCCCTCGCCCGTGCGATCGTCAGCGAACATCCCATCTGCCTGATGGACGAGCCGCTCTCCAATCTCGACGCCAAGCTGCGCCAGGAGATGCGGCTCGAACTGCGCGCCCTGCAGCGCCGCCTCGCCATGACCGTGGTCTACGTCACCCACGACCAGGCCGAGGCCATGAGCATGGCCGACCGCATCATCCTCATGCGGGCGGGCCGCATCGAGCAGGAGGGCGATCCGGACGCCCTCTACGGACAGCCCGCGACCCTGTTCGCGGCGAGCTTCATCGGCACCCCGCCCATGAACCTCCTCGCGCTCGAGGACGGGCCCGAAGGCGCGGTGGTGGCGGGCTCGGGCGTCACCGTGCTCGAGGGACCGGGAAGGGGGCGCATTCTGGGCATCCGTCCCGAACATGTGCGCATCACGGAAGAGGGCGGCGTGCCGGCCGAGCTGCTGGCCACCGACTATCTCGGTGCCGACACCGTGATCTCGGCCCGGATCGGCGACCAGCGGCTGGGAATCCGCGTCCCCGGCCGCTTCCGGGCCACGCCCGGTACGGCGATCCGGCTCGCCTGGTCCCCCGAACATCTTCATCTGTTCGATGCCCGGAGCGGCCGTCGCGAGAGCGGTCCCGCCGGGCTCCGAGGCACCGATCCGGCGCCGGTCCGGATCGCGGCCACCGCAAGCAAGGGAGGCGGATCATGACACTCGGAACGCGCAGACACGGACGGGGGCGTTTCGGCGCCCTTCTGGGAGCGGCGCTGGCCACGGCCGGCATGTTCGCCGCACCGCCGGCCACCGCGAAGACCGAACTCACCATGTACTATCCGGTGGCCGTCGGCGGGCCGCTCACCAAGATCGTCGACGGGCTGGTCGCCGACTTCATGGCGGAGAACCCGGACATCACGGTGAAGGCGATCTACGCCGGCAACTACAACGACGCCCGCATCAAGGCCCTGGCCGCCCTCAAGGCCGGGGAGCCGGCCCAGCTCTCGGTGATGTTCGCCATCGACGTCTTCGAGCTCATCGAGCAGGACGCCATCGTGCCCTTCGACGATCTCGTCGGCGCGGAAGGCCGGGCATGGCTCGATTCCTTCTATCCGGCCCTGATGGCCAACAGCCGCGCGCTCGGCAAGACCTGGGGCATCCCCTTCCAGCGCTCGACCATCGTCATGTACTACAACAAGGACGCCTTCCGCGAGGCCGGGCTCGATCCCGAGAAGCCGCCCCAGACCTGGGACGAGCTCGTGGCGATGGGCAAGCAGCTCACCAAGCGCAACGGCGATCAGGTGGAGCGCTGGGGGATCATGATCCCCTCAACGGGGTATCCCTACTGGATGTTCCAGGCGCTGGCGATCCAGAACGGCCAGGAACTGATGAACGCCGAGGGCAACGAGACCTACTTCGACGCCCCGGCCACCGTCGAGGCACTGGAGTTCTGGGTGGCGATGGGTCGTGACTACGGGATCATGCCCGAGGGGACCATCGAGTGGGGGACGCTTCGGCAGAACTTCCTCGAGGGCAAGACCGCCATCATGTGGCATTCGACCGGCAACCTGACGGCCGTCAAGAACAACGCCAAGTTCGATTTCGGGGTGGCCATGCTGCCGGCCAACAAGCGCCGCGGCTCCCCCACCGGCGGCGGCAACTTCTACATCTTCAAGCAGACGACGCCGGAGGAAAAGCAGGCGGCCCTCAGACTCATCCGCTATCTCACCTCGCCCGAGAAAACGGCGGAGTGGAGCATCAAGACGGGCTACATCGCCACCCGGCCCGACGCCTACGAGACCCCGGCCCTCAAGGCCTACATCGAGGAGTTCCCCTACGCCGCGGTGGCGCGCGACCAGCTCGCGTTCTCCGTCGCCGAGCTCTCCACCTACCAGACCGGCCGCGTGCGCAAGGCGCTCGACGACGCCATCCAGGCGGCCCTCACGGGCGCCAAGACGCCGGAGGCGGCGCTGGCCGACGCCCAGAAGCTGGCCGATCGGGTGCTGCGCCGCTACCGCTGAGGCTGCCACACCCATGCGTGCCTCGCGGCACCTGCATCACGTCTACGGATGGCTGCTGCTGACCCCGGCAGCCATCCTCCTCCTTTCGTTCACCCACTATCCCACCGTCGCCACCATCTGGCAGAGCTTCTTCTCCACCGGCACGGCGCTGCGACCCTCGAGCTTCGTGGGGCTGGACAACTACCGCTTCATGCTCGAGGACGAGATCTTCTGGAAGGTGGTGGGCAACAACCTGCTGTTCGCCGCCGGCACCATTCCGGCCAGCATCGCCCTCGCCCTGCTGATGGCCGTCTGGGTCAACGGCCGGCTGCCGGGCCGGGCGCTCGTGCGCATGGCCTACTTCACCCCCACCGTTCTGCCGATGATCGCGGTGGCCAACATCTGGCTCTTCTTCTACACGCCGGAGATCGGCCTTCTCGACCAGATCCTGCGCGCCTTCGATCTCCCCACCCGCAACTGGCTCGGCGATCCCGACACGGTGCTGTGGTGCATCGTCGTCCTCGCCGTCTGGAAGGAGGCGGGCTTCTTCATGATCTTCTATCTGGCGGCGCTGCAGGCGCTGCCGCCCGAACTCGAGGAGGCGGCCCGGCTCGAGGGGGCGAGCCGCGCCTACTACTTCCGACGGGTGGTGTTCCCGCTCCTCATGCCCACCACCCTGTTCGTGCTGGTCAACGCGGTCATCAACTCCTTCAAGCTCGTCGACCAGCTCTTCATCCTCACCAAGGGCGGACCCGACAACGCCAGCTCGCTGCTGCTCTACTACATCTACGAGGTGGCCTTCAGCTTCTTCGACGATTCCTATGCCGCCACCCTGACGGTGGTGCTGCTGGCGGCGCTGGCCCTCATCTCCCTCGGCCAGTTCCTGTTCCTCGACCGCCGGATCCACTACCGATGAGCGGCCACGGACGGCGCATCGATCCCTGGCGGGCGGTGGAGACGGGCGCCGCCTGGCTGCTGGCGCTGCTGTGGCTCGCACCCCTCCTCTACGCCTTCTGGGCCGCCTTCCACCCGCCCGAGTACGCCACCCGCTTCGTGCTCACGGCACCGCTCACTCTCGACAATTTCCGGGAGGCCTGGTCGCAGGCCCCCTTCGCCCGCTACTTCCTCAACACCTTCCTGCTGGTGACCTCGATCCTGGCCGCCCAATTCCTGCTCTGCACGCTGGCCGGCTACGCCTTCGCCCGCTTCGCGTTCCGCGGCCGCGATCTCGCCTTCGCCCTCGTGCTGGTGCAGCTCATGATCATGCCCGAGGTGCTGATCGTCGAGAACTACCGCACCATGAGCCGGCTCGGCCTCGTGGACACCATCGCCGGCATCGGCCTTCCCTACATGGCGAGCGCCTTCGGCATCTTCCTCCTGCGCCAGACCTTCAAGACCATCCCGAAGGAGCTCGAGGAGGCGGCCCGGGTCGAGGGCTGCTCGATGCTCCAGATCCTGTGGAAGGTCTACGTGCCGCTCGCCCGGCCCACCTACGTCGCCTACGGGCTCGTGTCGGTGAGCTACCACTGGAACAACTTCCTGTGGCCGCTCGTGATCACCAATTCGGTGGAAACCCGGCCGCTGACCGTGGGGCTCGCCATCTTCGGCGCGCCCGAATCGGGGGTGGACTGGTCGGTGATCACGGCGGGCACGCTGCTCGCCGTGGCCCCGCTGCTGGTCGCCTTCCTCCTCTTCCAGCGCCAGTTCGTGCAGTCCTTCATGTACGCGGGGATCAAATGATCACGGTGCTCTCCTGGAACATCCAGTGCGGCCGCGGCGTCGACGGCAGAGTCGATCTCGAGCGGATCGCCCGGGTGATCCGGGCGAACGGCGATCCGGATCTGATCTGCCTGCAGGAGGTCGCGAGCCACATGCCCGAGCTCGACGGCGGCGCGGGCGGCGACCAGCCGGCCGCACTGGCGAGGCTGTTTCCGGGCCACGAGGCGGTGTACGGGCCGGCCCTCGAGGTGCGCGACGGCGCGGCCGGCCCGTATCGGCGGTTCGGCAATCTGGTACTGTCCCGCCTGCCCGTGCGGCAGATCTTCCGCCATCTCCTGCCGCAGCCCGCCGATCCCGGCGTCCTGCACATGCCGCGCCAGGCCACCGAGCTCGTGGTCGCCGCCCCCTCCGGACCGCTCAGGGTGATCACCACCCATCTCGAATACCACAGCGCGCGCCAGCGCCTCGCCCAGATCCTGCGCCTTCGGGAGCTCCAGCAGGAGGCGGCGGACAACGCCGCACGGCCGCCGCAGGCCGGAACCGGTCCCTACGCCACCCGGCCGCGACCGGTGCGCTGCGTCCTCTGCGGCGATCTCAACTGCCGGCCCGAAGAGGAGGCGTTCCGTCGTCTCCTCGATCCGCTGCCCGACGGGCTACCCGGCTTCCGGGACGCCTGGGCCCTCGCCCACGGAGCGCGGCCGCACGCGCCCACCTGCGGCATCTTCGATCGCGTGCAGTGGCCGGAGGGGCCGCACTGCCGCGACTTCTTCCTGGTGGCCGGCGATCTCGAGGGGAAGGTGGCGGACCTTCGGATCGACGGCGAAACCGATGCCTCCGACCACCAGCCGCTGCTGCTGACCCTGCGCGCCTGAGGGCTCACGCTTCCGCCGGCAGCGGATAGGCGCCCACCACCTGCTGGTCGAAATCCACGAGCGCCCCGGTCATGAGCCCGCTCTCGTCGCTCGCGAGGAAGGCGATCGCCCGGGCGGCGTCGGCGGCGGTCAGCAGCCGTCCGAACGGCAGCTCCCGTCCGGCGCGTTCGGCCCAGTCCTCGGGCAGGCCGTGATGTTCGGTCTGCACCCGGTGCTCGGCCGGTGTCATGGTCCAGCCGAGATTGAGCCCGTTGACACGGATGCGGTCTCGGGCCAGCGCGGCGGCGATGTTGCGCGTCATGGCCGCCAGCGCCCCCTTGGCGGCGACATAGGGGGCGAGATGCGGCAGACCGCCGTGGACCGTGATGGAGACGATGTTGACGACGGTGCCGCCGCCCGCACGTCGCAGGTGGGGCAGGGTTCGCTGGATCAGGAAGAAGGGTGCTCGGGCATCCACCGCCATCAGCCGGTCGAACAGTTCGGGGGTGGTGTCCTCGATGGTGCCGCGGTCGGTGAGACCGGCGGCGTTCACGAGGCAGTGGAGCGAGCCGAAGCGGGCGGCCGCCCGGTCGATGGCGCGGAAGCAGGCGTCGACCTCGGCGAGGTCGACGCAGATGGGCTCGGCCGGGCAGCCCTCCTCGGACAGCTCGTGGGCGAGGGCGTCGAGCCGCTCCCCCTGACGATCGACGAGCGCGAGGCCGGCGGCACCGCGGGCCGCGAACAGTCGAGCCGTGGCCTCGCCCACACCCTGGGCGGCACCGGTGATCACCGCGACCCGGCCGCGGAAGGAAGAGGTCTCGGGCAGCATCGGTCTTCCCCCGATCGATGGTTCTCGGTTGCGCCGAGCGTCAGTCTAGAGGGAAGCGGGGGTTCGCGGAACGCACGACGCTGCCCCCTGTCGGCGCCCCGGACCGTGTCCGGCGGGGCGGGAGCCCGGGATCGGCCCCCGCGGCCTCAGCGGATCGCCACCCGGACCGGCCGTTCCAGGGTCACCACCAGACAGTCCTGGCGACGGCTCTCGAGGACCCGGCAGGCCTCGCGCGCTTCGGTCAGCGTGAGTCCGACGATGCGCGCCCGGTAGAAGGTACGGTTGCGCCCACGCCGCTTGCTGACGGCGATGTTGGCGTCGAGCAGGATGTCGGGGGCCAGCTTGCGGGCACGATAGGCGATCTTGCGGGCCTGCTCCGCCCGCAGATAGGCACCCACCTGCACGCCGTAGAAGCGCTCCACCATGCGCCGCGTGCCGCCGCGTGCCGCCACCGGCGTCGCCACCGGATCGCGCAGGATCGGGCGGCGGCTACGCATCCGCGGGATCGGATAGGCGACGTCCGTCGGCAGCGGCGCCGCCTCGGGAAGGCTCGCGAGGGCGATGCCACCCGGGCGCGGGCGCGGGCGCGGCGCGTTGGCGACGAGACGGCTTTCGAGCCGGCGGAAGCCGAGATCGAGCAGGTCCGCCACCCGGCGGTCGCGAGCACGCGCGGTGCGGCCACCGGCCACCACGGCGATCACCCGCCGCCCGTTGCGGACCGCCGAAGCCGCGAGATTGAAGCCCGACGCCCGGATGTAACCGGTCTTCACGCCGTCGAGACCGGCGTACCGACCGAGCAACCGGTTGTGGTTGCCGAAGCGGCGCCCCTTGAAGACGAAGCTCCGGCGCGAGAAGTAGCGGTAGTAGCGCGGGAAATCGCGCACGAGAGCGCGCGCCAGCAGTGCCATGTCGCGCACCGTGGTGCGCTGCCGGCTGTTGGGAAGGCCGGACGCATTGCGGAAAGTGGTGCGCCGCATGCCGAGTGCCCGTGCCTTGGCGGTCATGCGCTTGGCGAAACGCCATTCGGTGCCGGCCAGCCGTTCGGCCACGGCCACCGCCACGTCGTTGGCCGATTTGGTCACCAGGGCCAGGATCGCCTGTTCGACGGTCAGCGACTGCCCGGCACGCAGCCCCAGTCGCGACGGTGGCATGCCCGCCGCCCGCCGTGAGATCCGGATCCGTTCGCGGAGCTTCAGACGACCGTTCTCGAGCGCCTCGAAGACCATGTAGAGTGTCATCATCTTGGTCAGCGAGGCCGGATAGATTCGCCGATCGGCCGCCTCGGCGTAGAGCACCGCACCGGTGTCGGCGTCCATGACGATGGCGGCGCTCGGCGGGCGCGCCCAAGCGGGACCGCTCACAAGCAGCATCAGGGCCATCAACCAGCCGACCAGCACCTGCGGTCTTCCGATACGCACACCGCCTCCGACGCTCAATCGACCCCGCCGCGGCGTCCGACCGGGCGGAAAAGCTCGTGAAAGCAAGTATTACCGCACAATGGTTAAGAAGAACCTTACAGCACCGCTATTTTCTTGCCAAGCGGAACGCAGAGTGACGAAACCGTGGGTTGTGCAAACTCGGCGGCTGCCGTTCGATCAGCCCCACCCGTTCACGGGCTCCAGCCATTTGCGGTAGATGAAGCCGCGTCCGCCGTCCTCGAAGATCACCTCCTTCCAGCCCAGCTTCTCGCCGACGACGCGCACCACCGTGCCCTTGGCGGCGATGCGCCGTGCCGGATAGCCGTTGCCGGGTCCGGCGCGCACGTTGACGTCGGCCAGGGCGCGATAGGGCTCCCCTTCGCCGGGCGCGGTGGCGGTCCTGCGAGCGGCCTCCGGCGCCGCCTCCCCGGCGGTCCCGGCACCCTCGCCGGGCGACGTCGCCGGGCGCGGCGCCTGCGCCGCGGCGGTCGCCGGTGCCGCCGGCTCGGGTGCCGCCGCCGGCTCCGGCTGTCGCTCGGTGGCGAGCTGTACCGCCACCTGCCGCGCCGCCTCGCCGAGGCGGGCGAGTCGCCGTTCGGCGCGGACGATCTCTTCATCCCCGGGCGCGAGACGTCGTGCCTCGACGAGATCCGCCGCCGCGCCCTCCAGATCGCCACTCTCCATCCGCACCTGGGCACGACGCAGCCAGGCGATGGCCTTGTCCGGGCCGAGTTCGATGGCCCGCGAAAGATCGGTCAGCGCCCGCTGGTACTCGCCGGTATTGGCGAGGGCGACGCCCCGCCGCACCAGCACCACCCGCAGATTGCGACGGGCCATGGTATCGTCGGGCTTGAGGGAGAGGGCCTCCTGGTAATCGGCCACCGCCCGGTCGTAGTCGCCGAGCTGGTCGTAGGCCACGCCCCGGTTGTTGTAGGCGATGGCCAGCGCCTCCACGTCGAGCTCGCCGGAAACGATGGCGGAGGTGAAGAACTCCACCGCCTGCTCGTAACGCCCTTCGCGGTACGCCGCATTGCCGTTCCTGATGTCGTCCAGCCCCCCGGCGAGGGCCGTGACCGTCACCCAGGACAGGAACAGCATCGCCACAACGATCGCTCGCATCCCTCTTCCTCCCTGCTCGCGGCTTCGTCCCGCCGCCCCCTACTCCTTCGCCGCTTTCTCCGCGCGGCGTCTCGCGAAACGTTGCCGCAGGTCCGGCGCGCGGCCGGGTTTGACCTGCTGGCCGCCCCGCGCGACCGCCACCGCCCGGTCCGGTACGTCGCGGGTGATCGTGCTGCCGGCCCCGACGATGGCCTCGGCACCGATCCGAACCGGTGCCACCAGCGCGCTGTTGGAGCCGACGAAGGCCCGCCGGCCGATCTCGGTACGATGCTTGGCCACGCCGTCGTAGTTGCAGGTGATCGTACCGGCACCGATGTTGGCGCCTTCGCCCACCGTCGCGTCCCCGAGATAGGCCAGATGATTGGCTTTCGCACCCGTTCCGAGCACGGCGTTCTTGGTCTCGACGAAGTTGCCCACGCGCGCGCCCTCGCCGAGGCGGCTGCCGGGCCGCAGCCGGGCGAAGGGACCCACCACGGCACCTGCCGCCACCTCCGCTCCTTCGAGATGGCTGAAGCTGCGCACCCTGGCGCCTGCGGCGATCCGCACGCCGGGTCCGAACACCACCTGCGGTTCGATCACCGCTCCCGGGCCGATCTCGGTATCGAAGGCGAGGAACACCGTTTCCGGGACGGGCATGATCACGCCGCCTTCCAGCATCGCTTCCCGCCGCCGACGCTGGAAGACGGCTTCGAGCTCGGCCAGCTCGCGCTGGCTGTTGACGCCGAGCGCCTCTTCGGGATCGGCCTCGACCGCCACACAGCTGCGCGCGGCGGCGACCAGCGCCGCGACGAGATCGGTGAGATAGGACTCCCCCTTCTCGGGCCGGAGTGGCAGGCGGGACAGCAGCGGGCGTGCGGCCTCGAGCTCCAGCAGCATGACCCCCGCATTGCAGGGGGCTCCGGCGAGCAGTTCCGGCTCCGCATGCCGCTCCTCGACGATCTCGAGCAGCCTGCCGTCCTCCGCCAGCCGCAGGCGCCCGTATCCCTCCCGCCGCGCGGGCCGGAAGGCGAGTACGGTGGCCGCCGCCCCGGCCGTCGCGTGCCGCTCGATCATGGCACGCAGCCTGTCCGCTCCCAGAAGCGGCGTGTCACCGTAAAGCACGAGGAGACGATCGGCATCGCCGACGGCCTCCGCCGCCCGCCGCGTCGCGTCCCCGGTGCCCCGCGGCGGATCCTGCCACACGATCCGTGCCCCGGGGCATTCCGCCGTGACGTAGGCGGCCACCTCCTCGGAGCACGGATCGAGCACCACGACGAGCGCCGCCGGCTCGAGGGCCGCGGCCGTGGCCAGCACATGGCCCAGCAGCGGCCGGCCTCCGAGCGGGTGGAGGACCTTGGCGAGACCGTTTCGCATGCGTGTCCCGCGGCCCGCGGCGAGAACGGCGATGGCGAGGGAGGTCATGCGGATTCCGGCTCCGGATGCTGGCTGGACGACCAGGAGACTGGACTTGCGGGCGAACTGTAGCAAAGTTCGGCGTCGTCACAACATCGGGACACGCCTCGTGAATCTCCGCCTCCACGCCGCCATCTTCGATCTCGACGGCACCCTGGTCGAGACCCTGCCGGACATCCATGCGGTATTGGCGGAGCTGCTCGTCGAGGAGGGTATCGCGGTACCCGACCGCGAGCGGGTACGACGCATGATCGGTGACGGGGCGCGGATGCTGGTGGTACGGGCGCTGCAGGCGGCCGGGCGGGCGTCCGGAGAGGAGGACGAGATCGACCGCCTCCATCGTCGCTTCGTCGAACTCTACGAACGCCACCCCTGCCGCTACAGCGCGCCCTTTCCGGGCGCGGTCGAATGTCTCCGCCACCTGCGCGAGCGGGGCGTGAGGCTCGGCGTCTGCACCAACAAGCCGCAGCGGGCCAGCGAGCAGCTGCTGGACGCGCTCGGCCTCGCACCCTATTTCTCGGTCGTGATCGGCGGCGATCGGGCGGTGCGGCGAAAGCCGGACCCCGAGCATCCGAGGGCGGTCCTCGCGGCGCTCGGCGAGAATGCCCGGCACGGGCTGATGATCGGGGATTCGCGGAACGACCTGCTGGCCGCGCGGGCCGCGGGGCTGCCTTGCGTGCTCGTGCGCCACGGTTACGGGCCGGATCCCGCGGACGCGCTGGGCGCGGACCGGGTGATCGACGATCTGTCCGAGCTGCCGCCGCTGCTGTCGGCGGGTGCGCTTGACAGCGCCGCCGGGGAACCGTACGAGCCCGGGGGAGAGGGCGCTTAGCTCAGCGGTAGAGCACCGTCTTCACACGGCGGGGGTCGCTGGTTCGAACCCAGCAGCGCCCACCATCCCGTTTCCGACCTCGGTCGGTCCGGCGTCTCTCCCGCCCGCAAGGGGATGCGGCATTTTTTCCGTGACTTGGCCGTTGCGGTACCGACACGGTGACGCCATGTGCGGGAGCGCCACTCGAAACATGCGAACGACGGGAGGATCGGGCGGCAGGAACGGTTGCCGCTGTCGTACCGCCTCTTCCCGGATGACGGCCCTCGGACCCTCGACAGAGGCGATCACAACCGGATGTCCTCCAAGCTCCGAATCGCCCACGTCTATCCGCACGCGCGGATCGGCAGCGGGAACCGTGTCACCGACGCCATCTCGATCGTGCTCCACGAGTGCTGCCGCCGGCTCGCCCGCGAGCACGAGGTGTCTGCCTGGGTCCGGCGGATGCCGGGACAACCGGTGGTCGAGCGGGCCGAGGGCTTCACCATCCACCGTCTTCCGGTGGGCGCCCGATCGGCTGCTCAACGGGCTGATGCTGCTCGACCGGCTGGGACTCACCCCCACCGGCCGCCCCAGCCGTACGTGGCCCACCTACTACCTGCCGTTCGCCCTCCGGCTCGCGGTCGGGCTGCGGCGCCGCAACGTCGGGGTGGTTCATCTGCACAGCGTCGCCGGTCTGCTGCCGCTGCTGCGCCGGTTCCTGCCCGAGGCGGTGATCGGCCTGCACGTCCACGATCACTCGCTGGCCGACTTCTCGCCCGGCTGGGGACGAGCCTGCCTGCGAGCGGCCGATTTCGCGCTCACCTGTAGCCATTTCGTTGGTGAGCGCATCCGCCGCCACCTGGGCGACGGCATCCCGCCTCTCCACACCCTCCACAACGGGGTCGACCGGCGGTTCTTCGCCTGCCAGAGCGATCCCGGAGGAGCGCGGCGCATCGTCTTCGTCGGCCGGCTGGCACCGGAAAAAGGCGTCCATCTGCTGATCGAGGCCTTCGCGCGCATCGCCGACCGCTTCCCCGACGCCACTCTCGATCTCGTCGGGCCGGCCGAATTCTCCCCGCCCGAGTTCGTCGATCCCTGGCACCGCGATCCGCTGCTGCGTCCCCTCGTCCCCCGTCTGGCGCGACCCGCCAGCTACGGCGAGGAACTGCGCCGCCGGGCAACGAGCCTCGGCGATCGCGTCCGCTTCACCGGTGCCGTGGACAACGCGCGCCTGCCGTCGCTCCTGACCGGCGCGGCGGTGCTCGTCATGCCCTCGCTGTGGGAGGAACCCTTCGGCATCCCCGTGGTCGAAGCGATGGCCGCGGGTCTGCCCGTGGTCGCGAGCGACGCGGGCGCCTTCCCGGAAACGGTGGCGCACGACCGTACCGGCTTGCTCGTGCCGCGCGGCGACAGCCAGGCCCTCGCGGCGGCCCTCGACCGGCTGCTCGCCGATCCCGGGCTTCGCCGGCGTTTCGGCGTCGCCGGACGGACCCGGGCGCGCGAGCTCTTCACCTGGGACCATCGGGTGAGTCGCCTCGAGGTCATCTACCGGGAAGCGGCGGAACGGCGCGCGCGCCGCCGGCGATAGCGGCGTCGACCGTCCGCTCGCCGTCTCCGGCGGCTGACGCTTCAGGCGCCGGAGCCCTTCGCCAGCGCCTCCAGCGCCCGCCGATGCAGGTCGGCGGATTCCCTGCCGAAACAGCAGAAGAGCACCGTCTCCGGAAGCGGGTTGGCGTCGAGGAACTCGGCCACCGTCCGCACCGCGATGCGCGCCGCGCGATCCGGAGGAAAGCCGTAGATGCCCGTCGAGATGGCGGGGAAGGCGATCGACTTCAGCCCGTGGTCGCGGGCGAGCTCCAGCGAACGCCGGTAGGCGGAGGCGAGCAGCGCGTCCTCTCCGGCCTCCCCGCCGTGCCACCTGGGGCCCACCGCGTGGATCACGTACCGCGCCCGCAGGCGATGGCCGGCGGTGATGCGGGCGTCGCCCGTGGGGCAATGGCCGACGGTCTTGCATTCCTCCCGGAGCCCGGGGCCGGCAGCGCGATGGATGGCCCCGGACACGCCACCCCCCGGCGTGAGCCGACTGTTGGCGGCATTGACGATGGCATCCACGTCGAGGGTCGTGATGTCCCCCTCGACCACCTTCATGCGCGCCAGTGTCTCGGATGGGAGCGGGTTCATCGGCTTGCTCCTCGCAGCGCTTGCAGGACCGGTTCCTGCGGCTACATGATGGGTTCCGAGACCGGTCGCCCGCAAGCCCCCGGAGAGATGAGACTGCCTCCCGTCACCTTCCACGTGAGCGAAGAGCAGCGCCGGCGCCACAAGCTGCGCAACATCCTCCATTCGGCCCTGCTGATCCTCGGCATGGCGGCGATCCTGGGCGTCTGTGCCTATGCGCTCTGGGGCGGCGAGGGGGTCGCCTGGGCACTCGTCGGCAGCGGCATCGCCTTCGCCCTTTCCCCCAACGTGCCGCCCGAGTGGGTCATGCGCATGTACCGGGCGGTGCCCATGCACCCGCGCGACTTTCCGGAGCTCTCGGAACTGGTGTCGCTGCTGGCGCGGCGCGCCGAACTGCCCGAGGTGCCGCGGCTCTACTGGGTGGGGAGCCCGGTGCTCAACGCCTTCGCGGTGGGACGGCCCGAGCACGCGGCGATCGCGGTCACCGACGGCATTCTCCGCACCCTCACCATGCGCGAACTGGCCGGCGTGCTGGCCCACGAGATCAGTCACATCCGCAACAACGATCTGTGGATCATGCAGCTCGCCGACACCATGAGTCGCTTCACGAGCATTCTTTCCTACTTCGGGCAGTTGCTCCTGTTCCTCAATCTACCGCTGCTGCTCACCGGCCGCACGGTCGTGCCCTGGCTCGCGGTGATCGTGCTGATCTTCGCCCCGACCCTGATGGCACTCCTGCAGCTCGCCCTTTCCCGGGCCCGCGAGTTCGACGCCGATCTCGACGCCGCCGGCCTGACCGGCGATCCGGCGGGCCTCGCCAGCGCCCTCGGCAAGCTGGAACGCTACCAGGGGCGCTTCTGGGAGGAGATCGTCTTCCCCGGCCGACGGATCCCCGAACCGTCGCTGCTGCGCACCCATCCGCCCACCGAGGAGCGGATCCGGCGGCTGCTTTCCCTCTACGAGGCGCGGCCCGAAGCGGAACGGGAGATCCGGCTGCCGCCCCGCCTCCGGCTTCCCGACCATTTCGGCGTCGCTTTCGGTCCCCCGCGCTATCGCTGGCCCGGCGTCTGGTACTGAACGCCCTCAGACGGGAAGCTGGAGGGTCGCCCGGAGACCGCCCTCGGGCCGGTTGGCGAGATACAGATCCCCGCCGTGGCTGCGGGCGATGGTGCGGACGATGGCGAGGCCGAGACCGATTCCTCCTGTTTCCCGCGAGCGACTGCCTTCGAGCCGGAAAAAGGGCTCGAAGGCGCGCTCGATCATCCCGGGCGGAATCCCGGGCCCCTCGTCCTCCACCACGACGCGCACGAAATCGCGTTCCCGCTCGAGCGCGACCTTCGCCCGGGTGCCGTAGCGCACCGCGTTCTCGATCAGGTTCCTGAGCGCACGCCGCAGCGAATCCGGACGGCACAGCACCACCGGACGGGCCCCTGCCCGGAAGGTGACATCCCATCCGATGTCCGCACAGTCGGCGACCAGACTCTCCACCAGTGCCGCCAGGTCCACGGTCCGCGCCGGTTCGGTGGCCGCCTCCTCGCGGAGGAAGGCGAGGGCCGCCTCGACCATCCGTTGCATCTCGTCCAGGGTCTCGACGATCTTGGCGCGGGTTTCCTCGTCCTCCACGAACTCGGCACGGATCCGCAGCGAGGTGATCGGTGTCCGGAGATCGTGTCCGATCGCCGCCAGCATGCGGGTGCGGTCCTCGACGAAACGCTTGAGCCGCTCCTGCATCAGGTTGAAGGCACGGACCGTCTGACGGATCTCCGCGGGTCCCTTCTCCTCCAGGGGCGCCACCTCCAGACCGCGGCCGAAAGCATCGGCGGCCCGCGCCAGGCCCTTGAGCGGTCGGGTGGTGCGTCGCAGCGCGAGCACCGTGACGAAGGAGATCGCGAGACCGGCGAGCAGAGAGGCGAGCAGGGAGGGTGCGGCCCAGGCGAGAGCCGGAGCGGGAATCACGGTCTCGACGTTGAGCCAGCGGTCCGGACCGAGCGCGACCGACAGCACGAGACTGCGTCCTCCCGGCAGGAGCCGCGCCGGGTGATCGCGCATCGACCGCATCAGGCCGCGCATTCTCTCGTTCTCGTCGTCCTCCTCCTCGTCCTCGTGATCGTCGTCATCGTCGTCATCGTCGTCATCGTCGTCGTCGCCGCGACGGAACATGTCCTGCCAGCGCTGGCGCCACAGGCCGAGACGCGAGGCTTCCTCGGTATCGGCGAGAACGAGTGGCGGCGGACCGCCCGAAGCCATCAGGCGGCGGAGATGACGGACCACGATGTTGTCGCGATGGCGCGGATCCCCGGGATCGATCAGGCTCTCACTGGAGATCGCGAAACGCAGGCGGCTGCCGCTGGCCGCCCGGACGATGCGCGGATGCAGATCCTCCGGAGTCTCCCGCAGCAGGCGCAGCAGGGCCGCGGTGCGGGCGATCACCTGTTCGCGGCCGGCCGCCAGCAGGGCCAGCCGACGCTCGTCGGCGAAGATGAGGAAGGTGAGGAGCTGGGCGCCGAACAGGGCCAGCAGCAACAGCAGTACGAGCTGTCCGGCGAGGGTCCGGGGCCACGGCCGTCTCATGCGCGCGTGACCTCGGCCACGAAGCTGTAGCCACCGCCCCAATGGGTCTTGATGTACCGCGGCCGCCGCGGGTCCTTCTCGATCTTCTTTCTGAGCCGGCTCACCAGATTGTCGATGGAGCGGTCGAACAGCTGCGCCTCCCGGCCGCGTGCCAGATCCAGCAGCTGATCGCGGCTCAGCACCACACCGGGATGACGCACGAAGGCCAGGAGGAGCTGATACTCGGCGGTGCTCAGCGGCACCGTCACACCGTCCTCGCGCAGCAGTTCGCGACGGGCGGGATCGAAGGTCCAGTGGCCGAACCGCAGACGGCCGCGCTCCACCCGCTCGTGGGCCGGTGGCAGGCTGTTGACGCGGCGCAGCACGGCCTTGATGCGGGCCAGGAGCTCCCGCGGATTGAAGGGCTTGGTGACGTAGTCGTCGGCCCCGATCTCGAGCCCCACGATGCGGTCGGTCTCGTCGGCCATGGCAGTGAGCAGGACGATCGGGACGGAGCTCCGCGCCCGCAGGTCCCGACACAGCGAAAGACCGTCCTCGCCGGGCATCATGATGTCGAGAATGATTAGATCGATGGCGTGCCCCGCGAGCACCCGTCGCGCCTCTCGCACGTCCGCCGCCATCGACACGCGATAGCCGTGGCGCTGCAGATACTTGCCGAGCGCGTCGCGGATCTCGCGGTGATCGTCGACGACGAGAATGTGGGCTGTCTTTTCCATCGGCCGGATCCGTCCTTCAGCGATGGGCCCTTACCACGACCCGGGAAGCCTCCGCGGAAGGGAAAATTGTCACGGAATGTCACAAGGGCCAGCTCTCGAAAGATCCGTTACCATCCGGGCGCCCGGAGACGATAGTTCTGCGACCTTCACCCCCCATATCGAGCACGGGCACAACACGAGGAGGTCGCAGGATGAAGACCTGGAAGAAGTTGACAGTCGCGGGCGCCGCGGTCGCCCTCGTCGGCGGGGCGGTGCTCGTGGGCGGCGCCTACGCCGACTCGAGCTGGGACGACGACTACTACGGCATGGGCTTCATGATGATGGGCGGCAAGGACGCGATGCGTCACGGCGGCCCGGGTACCATGCTGCGGAAGTTCGACCTCGACGGTGACGGCAGGATCACCCGCGAAGAGGCGCTCCAATCCCGCGCCGACGAGCTCGCGAAGTACGACGCCGACGGCGACGGCAGGCTCAGCGTCAGGGAATACGAGCGGCTCTGGCTCGACTACACCCGTCCGATGCTCGTCCGGCGCTTTCAGATGCACGACACGGATGCCGACGGTCAGGTGACCAGGGAGGAGTTCGGCGCCATCGTCGATCGCATGTTCTGGCGCATGGACAGGAACGGTGACGGCGTCATCGGACCCGCCGAGATGCGCCGGGCCGCCAAGTGGAAGAAGGAGCGCTACGAGTATCGTCGCTACCGCGACGATGACGACGACTGAACCTCGTACCCCCGGGGCGGGACCGCGACCCGGCCCCGGGGACCTCCGTCCGGCGATCGCCCCGGACGGCGGCCGAAGGAACGGAAGAGGGAGCCCGCCCATGTCCGCGTTGCGTGACACACCGGAAGGCTACGGCCTGGTGACAAGAGCCCTACACTGGTCGGTGGCCGCCCTGATGATCGGAAATTTCGCCCTCGGTCTCCTCGGCGAGGAGGCGGAAGGCAGCGGCCTCGTCTATGATCTGCACGTTTCGCTGGGGTTGCTGACCGGTGTCCTGGTGGTGATCTGGATCCTGTGGCGGCTCGCCAATCCCAAGCCGGAGCCGCTGTCGCGCAGCCCGCTCGAACGCGGCCTCGCGCGCGGCGTCCAGTTCGCCCTGCTGCTGCTCACCCTGCTGATCGTGGCGAGCGGCGTGGGCGGTGTCCTGGGCGAGGGGCGGCCGCTCAGTTTCTTCGGTGTCGACCTCGCCGCCGCCTCGTCGTCGCCCGTCCCTTACGGCGAGCCCTCCCTGCGCAACGGCTGGTTCGAGGAGGAGGAGTACGAGGACGAATATGGCGAAACGGAAGCCGGTGAGTTCTGGGAAGAATTGCACGAACTGCTCTCCCAGCCCCTGTTCCTGCTGCTGCTGGCGCTGCACCTGGGCGGTGTCCTGAAGCACCATTTCGTCGATCGCGACCGGACGCTCGCCCGAATGCTGGGCGGCCTGCGGGGTGCCGCTTCCTAGCGGTCGGCGGCTTCCATCACCGCCTCGCCGCGGGCCTTCCGTTCGGCCCGCTCGCGCAACACGCGATCGAGCCAGCCCACTTCCATCTCCGGCACCGAGGAGAGCAGGAGATCGGTATAGGGATGATGGGGCGGCGAGAGGATCTCGGACTTCGGTCCCTGCTCCACCACTCGTCCCTCGAGCATGACCACGATGTCGTCGGCGATCGCCTTCACCGTCGCCAGATCGTGGGTGATGAAGAGGTAGGCGACGCCGGTCTCCTCCTGGAGGCGCAGCAGCAGACGCAGGACCGCGTCCGCCACCTGCACGTCGAGGGCGCTCGTGACCTCGTCGCAGATGATCACCTCGGGCCGCGCGGCCAGTGCCCGGGCGATGCAGACGCGCTGCTTCTGTCCCCCCGAGAGCTCGGCCGGATAGCGGTCGGCGAAGCCCGCGGGCAGCTCCACCTCCTCGAGCAGCCGCTCGACCTCGCGCCGACGCTCGGCACCGTTCGTGCCGAAGTAGAAGGTCAGCACCCGGCCGACGATCTCCTCCACCTTCTGCCGCGGGTTGAGGGCCACGTCGGGCATCTGGTAGACGAGCTGGATGCGCCGGAGCTGATCCTTGGCCCGCTCCTTGAGCGACGGCGGCAGCGGCCGCCCGTCGAGCCGGACTTCGCCCTTGCGCGGCGGCAGGAGACCGGTGATCACCCGCGCGAGGGTGGATTTCCCCGAACCCGATTCGCCCACGACCGCCACCGTCCGCCCCGCTTCGAGGCACACCGACACGTCGAACAGCACCGGCACCGCCCCGTAGGCGGCGTCGACGTGGCGGACCTCGAGTAGCGGCGCCCCGCCGCTTCGGGGCTTTTCCGGCTTCTGCACCCGGCGCACGCCGACGAGGGCCCGGGTGTAGTCCTCGCGCGGCGCCTCCAGGATCCGCTCGGTCGGTCCCACCTCCACCTCGAGCCCGTGGCGGAGCACCATGATCCGATGGGCCATCTGGGCCACCAGCGCGAGATCGTGGGTGATGTAGATGGCCGCCATGCCCTCGTCGGTGATGGCCTCCCGGATGGCCGCCAGTACCTCGATCTGCGTCGTGACGTCGAGGGCGGTGGTCGGCTCGTCGAAGACGATGAGATCGGGGCGGGGGACCATCGCCATCACCGTCATCGCCCGCTGGAGCTGGCCGCCCGACACCTGGTGAGGGTAGCGGCGTCCGAACGTCGCAGGATCGGGGAGCTTCAGCTTGGCGTAGAGGCGGCGGGCCTCCGCCCGGGCCTCCCCGGGCGACATGATGCCGTGCTGCACCGCGGCCTCGATCACCTGGTCGTCGAGCCGGTGGGCCGGGTTGAAGGCGGCCGCCGCCGACTGCGCCACGTAGCAGACGCGCACGCCGCGGATCTCGCGCAGCTTCTCCGACGTGGCGCCGAACAGCTCCTCGCCCTCGAGCCGGATCGAGCCACGGGCGAGACGACAGCCGTGGCGGGCGTAGCCGAGGGCGGCGAGGCCGATCGTCGACTTGCCGGCACCCGATTCGCCGATGAGCCCCAGCACCCGGGCGGGCTCGAGCTCCAGGGAGACGCCCTTGACGATCTCCTGCCAGCGGCCGTCCTCGCCCAGGGCCTCGATGTGGAGATCGCGGATCTCGAGCAGCATCGCCATCGCTCAGGCTCCGCGCCGCGCCGTCGAGGAACGCTCGAGCTGCCAGTCCACCACCAGATTGACGCCGATGGTGAGGACGGCGATGGCGGCGGCGGGAATGAGGGGAATCGGCAGCCCGAAGCTGATGGCGTTGGCGTTGTCGCGCACCATGCCGCCCCAGTCGGCCGCCGGCGGCTGGATGCCGAGGCCGAGGAAGGAGAGGGAGCTCAGGAACAGGAAGGCGAAACAGAAGCGCAGCCCGAACTCGGCGATGAGGGGCGGCAGGGTGTTGGGCAGCACCTCACGGAAGACGATCCAGCCCAGGCGTTCGCCGCGCAGCCGCGCCACCTCGACGAAATCCATCACCACCACGTCCATCGCCACCGCACGCGCGAGCCGGAAGACGCGGGTCGAATCGAGCACCGCGATGACCAGGATCAGGATCACCACCGAAGGCGGCAGCACGGCCAGGACGACGAGGGCGAAGATGAGGGTCGGAATGGCCATCAGCGTATCGATGGCCCGGCTCAGCACCATGTCCACCCAGCCGCCCACCACCGCCGCCAGATAGCCGAGGGTCATGCCGATGGTGAAGGAGAGGAGGGTGGCGGCGAGGGCGACGCCGATGGTGCGCGAGGCCCCCCACAGAAGCCGGCTCAGCATGTCGCGGCCGAGATTGTCGGTGCCGAGCGGATGGGCGGCGGAGAAGGGCTCCCAGACATCGCCCACCACCTCCGCCTCGCCGTAGGGCGAGACCAGGGGGCCGATCACCGCCGCCGCCACGTAGACGGCGATGATGGCGAAGCCGACGAGGACGCTGGGACGCGGGCGCATCGGCTATCTCGCATGCCGGATGCGCGGGTTGGCGAGGATCGCCAGCACGTCCGCGGTGAGATTGAGCAGCACGTAGGTGGCGGCGAAGATGATGCCGGTCGCCTGCACCACCGGCACGTCCCGCTTGGCCACCGCATCGACCATGAGCTGTCCCATGCCGGGGTAGACGAACACCACCTCCACCACCACCACGCCGACCACCAGATAGGCGAGGTTGATCACCACCACGTTGATGATCGGCGAGAGGGCGTTGGGCAGGGCGTGCCGGAGGGTGATGCGCGCACGGGTGAGCCCCTTGAGCTCGGCGGTCTCGATGTAGGGGCTGGCCATGACGTTGACGATCGCCGCCCGGGTCATGCGCATCATGTGGGCGATGACGACGAGGGACAGGGTGGCGACCGGCAGGGTCACCGCGTAGAGCCGGTCGGCGAAACTCATGCCCGGGAACACGCTGGCGATGGACGGTACCCAGAACAGCTTCACCGCGAAGACGAAGATCAGGATGTAGCCGATGAAGAACTCCGGCATGGAGATGGCCGACAGGGTGACGATGGAGATCGCCTTGTCGAGCCAGGTCTCGCGGTAGCGGGCGGCGACGATGCCCAGGGTGATGGCCACCGGCACCGCGAAGGCGGCGGCCACGCCGGCAAGGAAGAGGGTGTTCTCGAGGCGGCCCGCGATCATCTCGCCGATGGGCACGCGATTGGCGAGGGAGGTGCCGAGATCGCCCCGAAGGAACCCCGAGAGCCAGTCGAGATAGCGGATCCAGGCCGGGCGATCGAGCCCGAGGTCCTCGCGGATCGCCGCCACCGCCTCGGGGGTGGCGGACTGGCCGAGGATCGCCTGGGCGACGTCGCCGGGAAGGATCTCGGTGCCGGCGAAGATCAGGGCCGACACCACGAGGAGGGTGCCCGCGCCCAGCGCCAGGCGCTGGGCGACGAGCTTGACGAGTGGATGCATGGACTCAGAGGTCGGTGAAGTAGAGCTGCTCCGACACCCGGAGACCGGTCAGCACGGGCACCGGCACGAAGCCGGCGACATTGTCCCGCGAGCCGAACAGGTAGTTGTTGAACATGGGGATGATCTCGCCGCCGTCCTCCCAGACCATCTTCTGCATTTCCCAGTAGAGCTGCTTGCGCTTCTCGAAATCGAGCTCGGCCCGGGCCTCGATCAGCAGCTTGTCGAACTCGGGACGCTTCCAGAAGCTCTCGTTCCACGGCGCATCCGACTTGTAGGCCACCGAGAACATGAGATCGGCCGTCGGCCGCCCGCCCCAGTAGGAGCCCACGAACGGCTTCTTCATCCACACGTTGGACCAGTAGCCGTCATTGGGCTCGCGCACGACCTCGAGCTTGATGCCCGCCTTCGCCAGATGCTGGGCGTAGAGCTGGGCGGCGTCCACCGCCCCGGTGAAGGCGGCATCGGCGATGTGCAGCTGGATGGGCCCCTCGTAGCCCGACTTTTCCATGTGGAACTTGGCCTTGTCGGGATCGTAGGTGCGCTGCGGCAGCTCGCTGTTGAAGAAGGGGTCGAAGTCGGGGATCGGATGGTCGTTGCCGATCCGCCCGTAGCCGCGCAGGATCTTGTCCACCAGTTCCTCGCGGTCGATGCCCCATTTGAGGGCGAGACGGAGGTGGTTGTTGTCGAAGGGCGGCGTGTCGCAGCGCATCACGAAGGTGTAGTGGCCGGCGCTCGGCACGTCGATGACCAGCACCCCGGGCGCCCGCTCCAGCAGGTTCACCGTCTTCGGATCGAGACGGTTGATGAAATGCACGGCGCCCGTCTGCAGGGCGCTCGTGCGGGCGGTGAGATCGTTGAGGGCCAGGGTCTCGACCGAATCGGCCCAGCCGCGCCCCTCCTTCCAGTAGTCCGGATTGCGCTTGGCCAGGGTCCGCACACCCGGCTCGAAGCTCTCGATGACATAGGGGCCGGTGCCGATTGCCTCGGTGAAGTCGCTGCCCTCGGGAACGATCAGCACGTGATAGTCCGAGAGCACGTAGGGGAGATCGGCGCTCGGGGTCTCGAGCTCGAAGGTGACCTCGTACTTGCCGGTCGCCTTCACCTCCTTGATGACCTCGAGATAGCCCTTGGCGCCCGACTTCGAATCGGGTCCCCGGTGATGGTTCACCGAATAGACCACGTCGGGCGCGGTCATCTCCTTGCCGTTGTGGAACGTGACGCCCTTTCTGAGCTTGAACACCCAGACCGAGGCGTCGGCACTGGCCTCCCAGCTCTCCGCGAGTTCGGGGATGGGCTGGACCTTCTCGTCGAGCTCCACGAGACAGTTGCCCCACTGGTAGCCGACGGTCTGGGCGTAGGTCGCGGTGTAGGTCGCCGGATCGAGGCTGTCGGTGGCGGCCGCCCCGTCGAGCCCCAGCTTCAGATGCCCGCCGCGTTTCGGCGTCTCCGCCCACGCGCGCCCTAGCAGCCCCGGCGCCAGCGCCGCCGAGGCGCCGAGCAGCGCCGTCGAGCCGAGAAAACGGCGTCGCGGCAGAAGCAGTCCGCCGTGCCCGGATCCCGTTCCCGGTTTTTCGGCCATCGCCCCACTCCCTTCCTGTTGTCCCGCCCCTGCGAGGGGTCGGATGCCGTTGTGGCGGAAGTTTGGCCGACCTGGGCCCGAGGATCAACCGTCGCCTGATTGCAGCGGCCGACCCTCGAGGGCGGCCGAGGGGCATTCGCGAGTGGCACTTTACGTCGGGCGCCGCCGTCGCTACTCGGGTACGTCCATGGTAGCGATCCCCGCAGCTCGGAGTGCGCTTCATGCACGCGTCGCCGCCGAATTCGATCCGCCGGCAACTGACGAACGCCGGAGACCGCGAACGAGTGGCGCTGGGCGATCGATCGGCGAAGAAGAATTTCGCGGAACGGCTCTCCCGAGCATTGGCGCAACTGGTCGCCGACGGACTCCGCGAAGCGTTTCCGGGAATTTTGCCTGACGAAAGGGGACGAGGACAGGAGTCGAGAGCTCGAACCGCTCGGGGATTCAAGAAGCTGGACGTGAATTACAGCACCCCGGAACTCGGCTTGGGACTGGGCGTCTCCATCAAGACACTCAACTTCGTCGATCCTCGTTCCTCGCGATACACGAAGAACTACACACGCATCGACAACGAACTCAGGGCAGAAGCGATGGACTACCATCGCCGGCAGCCCTACGCGGTACTGGTCGCCCTCGTGTTCCTTCCGATCGACGCTTGCGACGACGGTTCCCCCGAGCGCAAGTCGAGCCTCGCCAAAGCGGTAGAGATCTTCCGTTTTCGCGCGGGCCGCGAGGATCCCGGCGATTTGCCGGAGCTGTTCGAACGGATCTTTCTGATGCTCTACGAAACGGCACCCGAGCGGCTCGGCGAGCTCACGTGTCTGGACGTCTGCGACAAGTTGCCGAAATACGGTCGGCCCCGACGCAACATCCGAACGTTGGCGCAGGTCCTGGACGAAATCGTCGCGACCTACGATCAGCGCAACAAACCGAGAATAGAGTGGGACGATTGAGGATGCGCTCCGGACGGCGGAGTCACGTGCCGCTCGACGCGTCGTGCCCGTCGTCGCGACGAACGGACTTTCGCTGCGCTCGGCCGAAGAGGCGCTCGAGTCTCGCTTCGAGTGTCGGCGGATCCCGCACCTGACATTGCCAAAGGATGCCGACCCGCATCCCGAGCCGTCTGAGCTCGCGCAGCTTTCGCGCGTCCCGCCGCCTGTTGTCCCGGAACTTCCTTGTCCAGAACTCGCGGTTCGCCGCGGGAACCGTCGCCAAAGGACAGTTCCTGTGGTGATGCCAGAAACAACCGTTCACGAAAAGCGCCCATCCCCGACTGCGATTGGCGAAATCGGGGCTTCCCGGCAGCGAGGACACGTTTCTTCTGTAGCCGTGTCCGAGTTTTCGCAGTGCCCGCGCGACCGCCTCTTCCAGATCGGTTTTACGTTGCCGCACACGCTTCATGAGAGCGCTGCGCTCCGGCGAACTGGCCGCGGGTCGTTCGCCTGTCACTTCGCCGGTACGAGCTCGCGCCCGACCGATTCCCCATCCGACACGCGCTCGAGGTGGGCACGCACTCGCTCCAGGAAACCGGGAGGGAAGCGCAGCGAACTGCGAGCCGTGCGAGAGAGGAACCCGGCCGTCGCTCTCCTCGAGAGCGGCACACCCGGATATCGGAGAAATTCGTGTAGGGGTGGACGACCGCGCCACACGGGAAACGCGCCGACGGCCACTTCGATGCGTTTTTTTCCGTCGAAACGTGCGGCCGGAGGCCAAGGCGGGCCGGGCAGGGACAGTCGATCCTTCGCACGATCGTAGCCCGTGGGACACGCCAACCGCCTGCCCAGCCAGGCCGCCACCGGTACCGTTACCGCGTTGCCCACGAGCGACCAGCGGAGCGATGCGCGGCTCACCGCAGCGGCGGGTAACGTCCAGTTCTCGTGGAATCCCTGGAGCCGTTCCGCGTCGCGGATGTCGGGTTTCACGATCCGGCCGTCGGGAAGCAGGATGGCGGGTGGAGACGGGATCCCGATCGTGGAGCCGTTCTTGAGGGTGGGGACCGCGTCCACGGCCCAGCCGAGACCGCGGATTCCTTCCGTCCAATAGAAGCCGTGCGCTCGACGATCGAGGTCGGTACCGGGCATGCGCGGACGGACGTCGTCGCCGAGGAGTACGGACGCCGGGTCCTCTTCGTTGCTCGCCAAAATGAACACCCTTTCTCGCCGCTGAGGCAAGAAGGCCAACGAATTCACGACCCGGTAGGCCCAACGATAACCGAGCTCCTCAAGACGCTCGAGGACATGGCTCATCGCACGCCCGCGCCCGAGCTGGAGCATGAAAGACACGTTCTCAAGCAGTACCCAGGGAACCCGGCGCCGGCCCAAGAGGCGGAAGACTTCGTCGACGAGGCTCGAGCGGGTCCCGGAGATCCCCGCCGTTCTGCCGGCCTGGCTCAAATCCTGGCACGGGAATCCGGCACAAAGCACGTCCGTGTCCGCCGGCAGGTCGTCGAGATCGCGGACGTCCTCGTGCAACGGCACGTCGGCGAACCGTTCCCGGAGAACCGCGATCGCGGGCGCCCAGTTCTCGGAGAGCAGGATCGTCCGGTGCCCTGCGGAAGCGAAACCGAGCTCGAAGCCACCGATCCCGGCGAAAAGACCGACGACCTTCAGCGAACGGGCACCGGCTTCCAACGACTGCTCCTTCCTGTATTCCGCCGGGCGACGATCGCCGCACCGGTCGGTGAGAACCTTAATTTCGGGGAGTCGACCGCACAAGCGTCGATCCTTCGGAGAGCCGACGTGTCGGGGAACCGGCGGGCTCGGCGGTCCTCGGGACCCGCGTGCTACGTAGCGAGGGCCGGGACGCGGAGGGCGGCGGTGGCGGGACCCGGCTCGAGCGCCGGTTGCAGACCGCGGACGGTGCGACGGAGCTGACGGCGCCGCTCGAGGGGCTCGGGAAAGAAGGGATTGGCACGCAGCTCCTCGAGGATCCCCAGGATCTCGCCGGGCAGGAAGCGGCTCGACCAGTTGTGGCCACGAAGGAGGCGGTCGAGAATGTCCATCCGGACCCAGGCCGGAAGGTCGTCGCCCGCAGGCACGTCGTCGAGCCAGGGCGCGAGGGCCAGGATCGGCTGCGAGGCCGGAAGCCCGTGCTCGATCCGCCGCTGGACGGCGCCGAGCAAGTATCCTGCCCGCTCGATCTCGCCGAGGGCCACGAGCAGGCGATAGACGAGGGCGTGATCGGGATAGACGGGGGCCGCCCCCCCGTTTTCGAGACGGGGGGCGAAGTGGCGGAGGGCGGCCCGGGCACGGGCCAGTCGCTCGGCCGGCGGCACGGCCCCGGGTGCGCGCAGCAGCGTCGCCACACTTTCGGGATCCTCCTCCGGTCCGTCCGGACCGGCGTCCTCGACGAGCAGTCCCCGTTCCGCCAGGACCGCCGCCGTCCCGGGCTTGAGAGCCAGCAGATTGAGCTGATGGCCGTCGCAGTGGTCGGGCGTCAGCGGCACCAGGAGCTCGAACCGCGGCAGGTAGCGGTAGGGAGCGAAGCCGTAGGCCGCGAGGCGACGCGAGAGAGCAGTCCCCCGTTCGGCATTGCCCGAAATCTCGAACATCACCACCGGCGAGGTTTCGGCGAGGAGCTCGCGGGCACCCTCGAAGACCCGCTCCTCGGCCCCCTCGGCGTCGACCTTGAGGAGCGCGAGCTCGGGCCGCCCCAGTTCCCGCCACACGGTGTCCAGCCGGCGGGTCGGTACCGGAACCCCGTCGTCGGCGATCCGCGCCTCCTCGCCGCCCGCGCCGCCCAGGAGAAACGAGCGGTCGTCCCGCTCGGTGACCGCGACCCGACGCAGATCGAGTGCGGAGAGCCTTCCCTTCGCGGCGGCGGTCGCCATCAGGGATGCCGGATCCTCGCCCGGCTCGAAGGCCACCACGCGACCCGAGGAGCCGACCCGGCGGGCGAGGGGCAGCGCGTAGACGCCGTGGTTGGCACCGACGTCGAAGACCGTGTCGCCGGGCCCGACGATGCGCGGCAGCAAATCCCACTCGTGCTCGAACCAGCGCCCCTGCTCGATGAGGACGTAGGTGGTGACGCGACGGAGGTCGTTGCGCACCGCGACCTCCGTACCGTCCTCCAGAGCCACGAAGAAAACGTCCTGCGCGGCCAGATCGGCGAACGCACGGGGTACGGAGCCCACGGGCGGGCGGGGCGAAAGCGGCATCGGTCACCTTTCCTACGGCCTCGGCGCGAAGGCTAGGCGGACAGGGTTAATTTCGGGTGAATCCCGCCCGCTTCGCCTCACGAGCCCGCGCCCAGACAGGGATCCGCCGCCACCTCGCGCAGCAGCCACGTGCGGAGGGCCGTGATCCGGGGATCGTCGCGGTCCTCGACGCGACACACGAGGTACCAGCTTCCCGGCTGGCGCACCGTGACGTCGAACAGGCGGACGAGCCGGCCGCTGTCGAGCTCGGCCCGCACCATGAATTCGGCGGCCATGGCCACGCCGCGACCGGCCAGCGCCGCCTCGAAGGCCAGCAGGTAGGTGTCGAAGCTCGGTCCGGGCAGCCCCTCGAGTTCGGGATGGCCGGCGGCCCGCAGCCAGGCCTTCCACTCGTCGCGGGCGGGAGGCACGCGGATCAGGTGGAAGCGCGCGAGGTCCGCCGGTCGGCGGAGGCCGGCGGCCACGAGCTCGGGGCTCGCCACCGGGAAGATGGGCACCCGGAAGAGGGGGGTGTAATGGAGCGCGGGTTCGAGCGGCGGCTTGCGATAGACGAACCCGACGTCGGCGTGCTCGGCGTCGAACTCCCAGCCGCGGTAGCTCGTGCTGATGCGCAGCAGGATGTCCGGATGCTCCTCGTGGAAGCGATAGAGCCGCGGCAGCAGCCAGCGCACGGCCACCGTGACGTAGACCTGCAGCGCCAGCTCGCCGCGGCCGCGCACCCGGCGCAGCAGTTCCGTCCCCTGGGCCATGCGATCGAAGGCATCCCGCAGGATCGGGAAGTAGAGGGCGCCCTCGCGTGTCAGTTCGACACCGCGGCCGTGACGCCGGAACAGCGGTGTGCCGAGATGGCGCTCCAGCTCCCGCACCTGGTGACTGATCGCCGAATCGGTGACCGACAGCTCCCGCGCCGCGAGGCGGAAGCTGCGATGCCGGGCCGCCGCCTCGAAGGCACGCAGGGAGGAGAGCGAGGGAAGGTTGCGGCGTCGCATCGGACCCCCGAACGCCACGAAGCCGAAGCGTACTCAAGATCCTACGAGCGTGTCGCTTCGAGTTGAACGAAATTCATCCCGGTCGGGAAAAAGTCTCGTTTGAACCATGTCCACCGCGCTGCCACCTTCGGTCCGTCCCGCGGACGGAGAGGCGGCCATGACACGGGCGACGATGGTGCGGCGGCGCGGGGGCCGGGCGGCCCGGCGTGCGGAACGGGCAAGCCCACCGGCGGAGCCGCCGGTCCGCGCCGGCCTCGAGGGCGGCCGCTACGCGCCGCTTTCGGAAGGCGAGCTGCGGGCCATCCACGAGGCCGCCCTCGACATCCTGGAAACCGTCGGGCTGGCCGATCCGATCCCCTCCTGTGTCGCCGCCTGCACCGCCCGCGGCGCGCGCCTCGACGAACGGGGCCGGTTGTGCTTCCCGCGCGGGCTGGTGGAGGACGTCATCGCCGCCGCGCCACGCGATTTCGCGCTGTGCGGCCGGGATCCCGAACTGGACGTGCACCCCCGGGGGCGCCGTGTGCATTTCGGCACCGCCGGCGCCGCCGTCCACATCGTCGACGCGCGGAGCGGCCGCTACCGCGATTCGACCCTGGCCGATCTCTACGATGCGGCGCGCATCGTCGACCGCCTCGAACACCTCCATCTCTTCCAGCGCCCTCTCGTCTGCCGGGACATCGCGGATCCCTTCGAGATGGAGGTGAACACCCTCTATGCCTGCCTCGCCGGCACCCGAAAGCACGTGGGCGTGAGCTTCGGCCATCCCCGCCAGCTCGCGGCGGCCCGCGAGATGCTCTACCTGCTGGCCGGCTCTGAGGATGCCTTTCGCGCGCGGCCGTTCGCGAGCCTTTCCTGCTGTTTCGTGGTGCCGCCGCTGAAGTTCGCCGCCGACGCCTGCCGGGTGCTGGAGGCGGCAGCGTACACCGGCATTCCGGTTCTCCTGCTCGCCCCCGGCCTGGCCGGGGCCACGAGCCCGGCGGCGCTCGCCGGGGCGGTGGCGCAGGCGGTGGCGGAGGTGCTGGCCGGGCTCGTCTATCTCCACGCCGTCGTGCCCGGCGCCCCGGCGGTCCTCGGCCCCTGGCCCTTCGTCTCGGATCTGCGCACCGGCGCCATGTCCGGCGGCAGCGGCGAACAGGCCCTGCTGATGGCCGCCTGCGCCCAGATGGGCCGCTTCTACGACCTCCCCACCGGGGTCGCCTCGGGCATGACCGACAGCAAGCTCTGCGATCAGCAGGCGGGCTACGAGATCGGCATCAACCACGCGCTGGTGGCCAACGCCGGCGCCAACATCCTCTACGAGGCGGCCGGCATGCGGGCGAGCCTCCTCGGCTTCTGCCTCGAGGGGCTGGTGATCGACAACGACGCCATCGGCGCGGTGCTGCGCACCCTGAAGGGCATCGAGGTGGGACCGGACAGCCTGTCGGTGGAGGTGGTGCGCGAGGTGTGCGTCTCCGGGCCCGGGCACTATCTGGGCCACGCCCAGACCCTGGATCTGATGGAGAGGGCCTATCTCTATCCGGTGGTCGGCGATCGCTCGAGCCCCAGGGAATGGATCGAGCGCGGCGCTACCACCGTCGTCGACCGGGCGATCGGCTTGACCGAGGACATTCTGCGGCGCCACCGGCCGCGCTACATCGAAAGGCGGATCGACGAGGAAATCCGCCGCCACCTGCCGATCCGCCTGCCGCCGGTCGATGCCGGCGGGGAGTGAGCGGAGCCGCGAAACAGGGGCGGCGAACCGCAGGGGCGAAGAGGAAGGGGAGGCCCGTCGATGACCATCCACGCACGTACCGTGATCGTCGGCGGCGGCATGCTGGGGATCGGCACGCTCTACCATCTGGCCGAGGAGGGCTGGACGGACACCGTTCTCGTCGAGAAGGGGGAGCTCACCTCGGGCTCCACCTGGCACGCCGCCGGCCTTTGCGCCCATTTCGTGGGATCGCCCTCGGTGGCGCGCATCCACGCCTACGGCATCGCCCTCTACCGGGAGCTCGAGGCGGGTCGCCCGGGCGGCATCGGCTGGCACGGCTGCGGCAGCCTCCGGCTCGCGCTGACCGAGGAGGAGGTGGACTGGTTCCGGCGCTTCGCCGGCCAGGCGCGCCATCTCGGCTTCGAGGCCCATCTCGTCGGTCCCGAGGAGATCCGCGGGATCCACCCGCTGCTCGAGACCTTCGACGTGCGGCTCGGCTTCTGGACGCCGACCGACGGGCACGTCGATCCCTCGAGTGCCGCCAACGCCCTCGCCGAGGCCGCCCGCGAGAAGGGCGCGCGGATCCTGCGCCGCACCCGGGTGACGGGCATCGAGCCGCGCGCCTCCGGCGAGTGGAAAGTGATCACCGACGGGGAGGAGATCGTCTGCGAGCACGTCGTCAACGCGGCCGGCTCCTACGCCCGTCAGGTCGCCGCCTGGACCGGCCTCGATCTGCCGATCGTGGACATGCTCCACCAGTATGTGGTGACCGAGCCCGTGGCCGCCGTGGCCGCCCTCGAGCGCGAGCTGCCGGTGGTGCGCGATCCCTGGTGCCATGCGTACCTGCGCCAGGAGCAGCAGGGGCTGCTGGTCGGTCCCTACGAACGCCGGGGCGCGCGGCCGGTGTTCGAGGAGGGGGCGCCCTGGGGCTTCGAGATGGAGCTGTTCCCGCCCGAGCTCGACCGGCTGATGCCCTGGCTCGAGCGGGCCGCAAGGAGACTCCCGGCCTTCGCCGAGGCGGGTATCCGGCGGGTGGTGAGCGGCGCCATCGGCCACACCCCGGACGGCAACTTCCTCCTCGGGCCGGCGCCCGGGCTGCGCAACTACTGGCTCGCCACGGGAAGCAGCATCGGCATCGTCCAGGGGCCGGGCGTCGGTCGCTGCCTCGCCCGGATGATGGTCCACGGCGAGGCCGACATCAGCGTCCTCGATTTCGATCCACGACGCTTCGGTGGCTGGGCCGACCGCGCCTATGTGCGGGCCAAGGCGATCGAGGAATACGAGCACATGTACGTCTGCCCGCTGCCCGGCGAACAGCGCGAGGCCGGGCGGCCGGTCCGGCGATCACCCCTCTACGAAACCCTCGCGGCACGCGGCTGCGTCCATGGGGAGGCGGCGGGCTGGGAGCGCCCGCGCTGGTTCGCCCCGCCGGGCCTCGTCGAGCAACACGGCTTCCGCCACACCGAGGCCTTCCCTCACGTCGCCGAAGAGTGCCGCGCGGTGTGCGAGGCGGTCGGCGTCATGGATTTCACGAGTTTCGCCAAGTTCGAGCTGCGGGGGGCGGACGCCGCGCCGCTGCTCGACCGCCTGGTCGCCAACCGGCTGCCGCGGCGCGAGGGCGGCATCGTGCTCGCCCATTTCCTGAATGCGAACGGCCGCATCCTGGGCGAGGTGACGATCACCCGCCTGCCGGGCGACCGCTTCTACCTGTGTTCGGCGGCCGGCGCCGAGCTCCGGGACCTCGATCACCTGCGGATGGCGAAACGCCCCGGCGAACGCGTGGAGATCGCCAATCTCACCGAAGCCCGCGGCCTGCTCGTGGTGGCTGGACCGAAAGCGCGCCAGGTGCTGCAGCCGCTGACCGACGCCTCCCTCGCGGGATCCGACTTCCCCTGGCTCACCGGCCGCGAGATCCGTCTCGCCGGCATTCCCCTGCTGGCCCTTCGCGTGAACTATGTGGGCGAGCTCGGCTGGGAGCTGCACTGCCCGATGGAAAGGCTCGGCGACCTCTACGCGGCGGTGCGCGAAGCCGGCGAGGCGCACGGCATCCGGGACTTCGGCGCGCTGGCGGTGGACAGCCTGCGGATGGAGAAGGCCTATCGCGGCTTCGGCACCGAACTCACCCATGAGGTGACGATGATCGACGCTGCCATGGAGCGCTTCCTGGCGCTGGAGAAGGGCCCCTTCCTCGGCCGCGAGGCGAGCCTGCGGGCATGCGAGACCGGCCCCCGCATCCGCCTCGCCTATCTCGAGATCGCACCGGGCGATGCCGAGGTGCTGGGCGACGAGCCGGTGTTCGCGGGCGAGCGCCTCGTCGGCGTCACCACCTCGGGGGCCTGGGGCCATGTGACCGGGAAATCCCTCGCCTTCGCCTATGTGGAGCCGGAAACGGCGCGGCCGGACACGGAGCTCGCGGTCGAGATCCTGGGGGAGCGGCGGGCCGCCCGGGTGCTGGCCGGCCCCGTGCGGGATCCGGAGAACCGGCGGCTCCGGGCCTGAGCGGGCTCGGAGATCTGGCGCCCCCAACGGGACTCGAACCCGTGTTTCAGCCTTGAGAGGGCTGCGTCCTAACCGCTAGACGATGGGGGCGCGGCTCGACAAGAAAAACCGGCCGTGGAGACGGCCTCGCGCGGTATCTAGCGATGCGCCGGCGGGAGATCAAGCCCGATCGCCGCCCGGGCGCAGGAACAGCGCGGCGAGCTCCACCTCGGCCGCGAACAGGAACTGGTCCACGGGGCGCAGTCGCTCGAGCCGCCAGCCGCCGGCGGCCAGGATCGCGGCGTCGCGGGCGAAACTCGCGGGATCGCAGGAGAGGTAGACGAGGCGCCGCGGGGAGGCCGCGGCCAGGCGTTCGACCTGGGCCCGCGCCCCGGCCCGCGGCGGATCGAGGAGGACGAGATCGAAGGCGGCCAGTTCGTCTGCTGTGAGCGGCGCCTTTGCGAGGTCGCGGCGGGCGACGGTGACGGGGCTGCCGGGGCGGGCGCGGAGCGCTTCCCCCACCGCCGCCACCGCTTCCGACGTCACCTCGAACAGGGCGAGGCGCGAGACCCGTCCGGCCAGGGGCAGCGACAGGGCACCGAGCCCCGCGAAGAGATCGGCCACCCGCATGCCCTCCCTCACCTGCTCGCCGACAAAGGCGCGCAGCGTCGTCTCGCCTTCCGCCGTCGCCTGCAGGAAGGCGCCGGGCGGGAAGGGCACCGCGAACGGCCCGTAGCGTAGCAGCGGCTGCCGCCGCACGACCACGGGCTCGGCCGTCGCCGATCCCGGAAGCCGCAGCGAGAGGCGGGCGAGATCCTGCTCCTCCGCAAAGGCGGCGACGCGCTCGCGCTCCGCCGGGCCGGGCTCTTTCGACCAATCGAGGAGGAGATCCACACCGCTCGCGAGCCGGGTGAGGAGCGCTTCTCCTCCTGCCCCCGCCGCCGGCAGCCGCGCGAGCAGCGCGGCCAGCGGCGTCAGCAGGGCGACGAGTTCCGCCCGGGCCACGGGACAGCGCGAGACGGGCACCACCGCATGGCTGCGGGGTGCGCGAAAGCCGAGCCGGACATGCCGGCCCTGCCGCCGCCAGGCGAGGCGCAGGCGGCGCCGCGAGCCGGGCGGGCTCAATGCCGGCGGGTCGATGCGGCCGGGCGCCAGTCCGCGGCGCGCGAGGGGCGCCAGGATGCGCGCGATCTTGAAATCGCGGTAGAGGGGAGCGGGCAGATGTTGCAGCGCGCAGCCGCCGCAGCGACCGAAATGGGGACAGAGGGGTGCCGCCCGCTCCGGTCCCTCGAGCCGCTCCAGCGGTTCCGCGCGGCGGCCGCCGTGGATCCGCCGCCCGAGGCGCACCCGCCAGCGCTCGCCGGGAAGCGTGTAGGGCAGGAAGAGACGCTCGCCCTCCAGATACGCGATGCCGTCACCCGCGGCGCCGAGCCGTTCCACCGTGACGAGGGCCTCGTCCAAGCGCCCTCCGCTCCGCGGTCAGGGGGCCGGCACGAGGCGGAAGAAGGCGGTGCGCCGGCCGCTCGCGGTGTCGACCACCAGGAGATGGACGAGACCCGCCTCGTCCTCGAGCTCGAGGAGGATCGCCTCGCCGCCGAGATCGGCGCGCCGGAGCGTCATCCCGTCGGGCAGGACGATGTCCCGCAGGCTCGCCTCGCGCCGGTCCTCGAAGCCGCTCCGCGACACCAGAAGGGCGATCAGCGTGCCGGTGCCGAGGACCAGGACGATGCCGGAGACCACGACGAAGATCTTGACGAGTCTGAGCCAGTTCTCCACCTCACCCCCATGCCCAGCATGTCCAGGACCGTTTCCCTCGAAGTCGACGAGGCCGGGGACGGCGCGCGCCTCGATCAGTTCCTCGCCGCACGGCTGCCCGAATTCTCCCGCGCCCGCCTGCAGGGGCTGATCCGGGCCGGCCATCTGCATTGCCAGAGGGGGCCGATAGCCGACCCCGCGCGGCGGGTCAAACACGGCGAGCGTTTCGATCTCGAGATCCCGCCGCCACGGCCGGCGACGCCACGCGCCGAGAATCGCGACCTCGAGATCCTGTTCGAGGACGAGCATCTCGTCGTGCTGGTCAAACCGGCCGGCATGGTGGTCCATCCCGCACCAGGCCACGAGGAGGGCACGCTGGTCAACGCGCTCCTCGCCCACTGCGGCGACAGCCTTTCCGGTATCGGCGGCGTCGCCCGCCCGGGCATCGTCCACCGGCTCGACCGCGAGGTGAGTGGCGTGCTGGTGGTGGCCAAGAACGATCGCGCCCATGTGGGCCTCGCCGGCCAGTTCACCCTGCACAGCGTCGAACGTCTCTACGAGGCGGTGGTCTGGGGATTGCCGGCGGCGATGGAAAGGGTGATCGACCGTCCGATCGGCCGTCATCCGCGGGACCGCAAGCGCATGGCGGTGGTGCCGCACGGCAAGCGGGCGGTCACCCGCTACCGGGTGGTGGAGGCCGCCGGCACGCGGGCGGCCCGTCTGGAAGTGGAGCTGGAAACCGGCCGTACCCACCAGATCCGGGTCCATCTCTCGAGCCTCGGCCATCCGCTCCTCGGCGACCGGCTCTACCGGCCGCGGCGCCTGCCGCCGCTCGCGCCCGAGCCGCGGCGATGGATCGGCGGCCTCGACCGCATCCTGCTCCATGCCCGCGTGCTTGGTTTCGACCATCCGGTGAGCGGCGAGCGGCTGCGTTTCGAGAGCCCGGCGCCGCCACTCCTGATCGAGGCGCTTGAACGGTTGCGCGACTAATTTATTGTGCATCGCATTCGGTCCCGAAGCGGGACCTCGGCGGGCCGGCAGGTGAGCACCGGCTCTCTGTGATGGGGGGAATTGATGGCGCGTCTTCCGACCGTTCCGGCCGAAAGCAGCGGCCTTGCCCGCTATCTCGAAGAGATCCGGCGCTTCCCCATGCTCGAGCCGGAGGAGGAATACATCCTCGCCAAGCGCTGGAAGGAGCACGGGGACGTGGAGGCGGCGCACAAGCTGGTCACCAGCCATCTGCGGCTCGTCGCCAAGATCGCCATGGGCTACCGCGGCTACGGTCTGCCCATGAACGAGATCATCTCCGAGGGCAACGTGGGGCTGATGCAGGCGGTCAAGCGCTTCGACCCCGATCGCGGCTACCGCCTCGCCACATACGCCATGTGGTGGATCCGCGCCGCCATCCAGGAATACATCCTGCGCTCCTGGTCGCTCGTGAAGATGGGCACCACCGCCGCCCAGAAGAAGCTGTTCTTCAATCTCCGCCGCCTCAAGAGCCGCCTCGACGAGTTCGAGGAGGGCGATCTCAGCCCCGAATCGGTGAAGGAGATCGCCGAGACCCTCGACGTCGCCGAACAGGACGTGATCGAGATGAACCGGCGTCTCGGCGGTCCCGACCACTCGCTCAACGCCATGCTGCGGGCGGACGGCGATTCGGAGTGGCAGGACTGGCTCGTGGACGACAGCGAATCGCAGGAGGAGACGGTGGCCGAGCAGGAGGAGCTCGACTACCGCCGGGCGCTGCTGGCGGACGCCATGGGCGTGCTCAACGACCGCGAGAAGCACATCCTCACCGAACGGCGGCTCAAGGAACCGGCCACCACCCTCGAGGAGCTGTCGGGTCAGTACGGCATCTCGCGCGAGCGGGTCCGGCAGATCGAGGTCCGTGCCTTCGAGAAGCTGCAGAAGGAGATGAAGCGCCTCGAAAAGCAGCGGGCGCTGGAAGCCGCCCGCCAGGCGCCGCCGCTGCCGCCGCCCGGCTGAAATGCGGGAATAGGGAGCCGCCCCGTCACGTCTCGAAGGGTGTCGAAGCCCGAACGGAGCCGCCATGACCGCCGCCCTCCGCAGACGGTCCCTCCTCGCCGCCCTCCCCGCGCTGGCCCTGGCCGCCACCGCGTCCCGCCCGCGGGCGGCTGCGGAGGGTGCCGACATCCTCGCCCTCGGCCATCTCGATCCCGCCGGCGTCACGCTCGTGGACCGGTCCCGGGGCGAGGTCCGGGACCATCTCTTCCTCGGCCACGAACCCGCGCAGCTGCTGATCGACGGGCGGGAGCGCCGCCTCCTCGCCAGCGACTACGACAACGGGCTCACCCTGCTGCCGCTCGCGGACGGGGCGGCGCCGCGGTACCTGCCGCTCCCCTTCATGCCGGTGCACATGCAGGCGGCCCCCGGCCGCGATCTGCTGGCGATCAACGGTCTGACCGAGGAGGGGCTGTGGCTCCTCGATCCCGCCCGTCCCGGCGAGGCGAGGCGGATCCGGGGCCTCGTCGAGCCGCACAACTACCGCTTCGATCGGACGGCGCGCCGCCTCTATGTGGCCGACCGCGGCGGCCGGGGCCTCGCCGTGGTGGATCCGGCGCGGGCCGAACGCGTGGCCGAACTCGGCCTCGAGGCCACCGCCCGCATGCCGGCGGAGGCCGTGCCGGACGGCGTGGCGCTGGCCACCCACGGGCGCAGCGCGCTCCTGCTCCACGACGGTGCCGATCGGGCGGCGACCGTCTCGCTCGCGGACGGCCGCAGCCTCGTCGGCCCGGCACTCGGTGGCCAGCCCGATCGCCCGCGAAGCGATCCACGCGGCCGCTTCTTCTTGGTCGAACTCGCGGAAACCGGAGAGGTGCTGCTGCTCGCTCCGGACATGCCCACGGTCCTCGCCCGGTTGCCGCTCGGGGCGACACCGGCGCTCGCGGCCTGGCTCTGGTTCGACCAGATCCTCGCCCTCGCCGCGCCGGGCAGCGACCGGCTGCTGCTCGTCGATCTCGAGAGCCTGCGGATGCTCGCCGAACGGCCCCTGCCCGGTCCCGTGACCGAACTCGCCGCCACCGCCGCGGGCGACCGGCTGCTCCTGTTCCTCGACGATCCCCCGCGCATCCTCGCCGTGAGCATGCCGGATCTCGAACTGGGGGAACGCGCGCCGCTTCCGGCGCCGGCGACGCTCGCCGCCACCGCGGGCGGCGCCTCCTTCTGCAGCTAGCGGGGTGCCTCCCGCCAGCGCTCAGCGGCCGACCGCATAGCCCTGCATGAAGCGCGGGTTGGCGCCGGCGCGGATGACCCCGTCCCAGCGCGCGGCCGCCGTCACCCGGCCGAGCGCCCAGTCCTCCTCCAGCACTACCGCATGACCGCGGCGGCGCAGCGTCTCGACGGTAGGGGACGGAAAGCGGCCCTCCATCACGAGGCGCCCCGGACGGCACTCGCGTGGATAGAAGGAGCTCGAGAAATGGTCGCTCTGGAACTCCGGCGCGTCGATCGCCTGTTGCAGGTTCATGCCGAAATGCAGGTGCCGCAGGAAGACGTGCAGCGACCACTGGTCCTGGTAGTCTCCGCCCGGCGTGCCGAACACCATGTAGGGCCGGCCGCCGCGCAGCGCCAGCGAGGGGGTCAGGGTCGTGCGCGGCCGCTTGCCGGGGGCGAGGGACGCGGGCTTGCCCTCCTCCAGCCAGAACATCTGGGCGCGGGTGGAGAGGCCGAAGCCGAGTTCCGGGATGACCGGCGAGCTCTGCAGCCAGCCGCCGCTCGGCGTCGCCGAGACCATGTTGCCGAAACGGTCGATCACGTCGACGTGGCAGGTATCGCCGGCCGTGCGCCCGTCCGCCGCGGTGTCCTCCTCGAAGCGGGCCACCGTCGGCTCGCCGCCACCGAACAGGCCGGCATGCGCGACGTCCTCGGTAGAGGTGGCGACCCGCAGCACCGGCTCGCTGCCGTAGCCCGGGATGCGGCCGGGTCGCAGCTCGAGCGAGGCCTCCCCGCCGACGAGGGTCCGGCGGGCCGCATTGTACTCCTCGGAAAGCAGCGTCTCCATCGGCACCGCCACGAAATCGGGATCGCCGTAGAAGGCCTCGCGATCGGCGAAGGCCAGCTTCGCGCATTCGGTGACGAGATGGACGAACTCGGGATCCTCCGAGGAGAGGGCGTCCAGATCGAAGCCGGCGAGGAGGGCGAGCTGCTGCAGCGCCACCGGTCCCTGCCCCCAGGGGCCGGTCTTGCACAGCGTGTAGCCGCGGTAGTCGTAGGTGAGCGGCGGCTCGACGGTGGCCGACCAGCCGGCCATGTCCTCGGCCGTCAGCAGGCCGCCGTGGCGCTGGCCGCTGGTGTCCATCACCCGCTCGCGGCGGCAGAAGCGGTCGATCGCCTCGGCGACGAAGCCGCGGTACCAGACGTCGCGGGCGGCCTCGATCCGGCTCTCGCGATCGTGGCCGCGGGCGGCCGCCTCCTCGAGGATCCGGCGATAGGTCCCGGCCAGCGCCGGATTGCGGAACAGGCTGCCCGGCGCCGGCACGCCGTCCCGCAGATAGACGGCGGCGGAGGTCGGCCATTCGGTCTCGAACAGCTCCCGCACGCGGGCGATGGTGCGGCAGATCCCGGGCACCAGCGGGTAGCCCTCCCGCGCGTAGGCGATGGCCGGTGCGAGCACCTCGGCGAGCTCCATGGTGCCGTGGTCGCGCAGCATCACCATCCAGGCGTCGAAGGCGCCCGGCACCACCGCCGCGAGCAGCCCCGTTCCGGGAACCAGATCCAGCCCCATGTCGCGAAAGCGCGCGATGGTGGCGGCCGCGGGCGCGGTCCCCTGTCCGCACACGACCTCCACGCGGTCCGCGGCGCGGCTGTAGAGGATGATCGGTACCTCTCCGCCCGGTCCGTTCAGATGCGGCTCCACCACCTGCAGCACGAATCCCGCCGCCACCGCCGCGTCGAAGGCGTTGCCGCCGCGCTCCAGGATGCCCATGCCGGCGGCGGAGGCGAGCCAGTGGGTGGAGGCGACGGCACCGAAGGTGCCCCTGATCTCGGGCCGGGTCGTGAAGGGTTCCATCTGTTCCGCTTTTCTCTCGGGTGGACGAAGATCAGCCCGGGGCCGGGAGGCTCGGGGCGAAGCCGGGAATCGGCCGGGGATCGCCGGCCCGTTCGAAGGCGTGGGCGAGGCGGAGGAGACCGGCCTCGCTCCAGGGCCGGCCGAGAAAGGAGACGCCCACCGGCAGACCGTGCAGGAGACCCGCCGGTACGGTGATCGACGGGTAGCCCGAGATGGCCGCGAGATAGGCGCTCGATCCCAGGCGATGGTCGCCGTTGACCCAGTCGATGCGCCAGGGGGCGCAGGTGGCCGGCAGCAGGATGGCGTCGAGCTCGTGGGCCGCGAAGGCGGCTTCCAGCACGTCGCGGGTGAGGCGCAGACATTCCTCGCGGGCTGCCCGGTAGGCGGGGTTGCCGACCGGTCCCCTGGTCATCGCCCGCCGGAACAGATCCTGGCCGAACCAGCGCAGCACGCGGTCGGCATGGGCCTCGTTGAAGGCGATCACGTCCGCCAGGCAACGCACCTCGACGCCGGAATCGAGACGCCCGAGATAGGCGTCGATATCGGCCCGGAAGTCGGTCAGCAGCACCTCCATCTCGGCGGCGCGGACGCGCTCGGGCGGGGTGAGCTCGATCGGTTCCACCAGCACCGCGCCCGCCCGTTCCGCCCGGCGGGCCGCCTCGTCGAAGATGCGGGCGATGCCCTCGTGATAGGCCGCGAGCGAACGGGCGACACCGATGCGCGCGCCCTCGAGCCCGTGCTCGTCCAGCCCCTCGGTGTAGCTCGCCGGCCGGCGATGGTCGGCCTCCTCGGTGGCCGGATCCTCGGGGTCGGTGCCGGCCAGCACCTCCAGCAGCCGCGCCGCGTCGGCCACCGTGCGGGCCATCGGTCCGGCGGTGTCCTGGCTGCGCGAGACGGGCACGATCCCCCGCCGCGAGACGAGCCCCAGGGTCGGCTTGATGCCGACGATGCCGTTCATGGCCGCCGGGCTGGTGATGGAACCGTCGGTCTCGGTGCCGACGGCGAGGGGGCAGTAGCCGGCGGCGACCGCCACCGCCGAGCCTGAGCTGGACCCGCCCGGCGTGCGGTCGAGGGCATGGGGGTTGCGGGTCTGCCCACCGCGACTGCTCCAGCCGCTGACCGACCGGCTGGCGCGGAAGTTCGCCCATTCGCTGAGGTTGGTCTTGCCGAGGAGCACCGCCCCCGCCTCCCGCAAGCGCTTCACGAGAAAGGCGTCGGCAGCCGCCCGGTGTCCGGCGAGGGCCAGCGATCCGGCGGTGGTCTGCATGCGGTCGCCGGTGTCGATGTTGTCCTTCACCAGCACGGGGACACCGTGGAGGGGGCCGCGGACGCGCCCCGCCGCCCGCTCGGCGTCCCGTTCGGCGGCGATGGTGAGCGCGTCCGGGTTGATCTCGATCACCGCCCGCGTCCGCTCGTCCCGGGCCCGGATCGCCGCCAGCAGATGGCCCACGAACACGGTGGCGGAAAGGGTACAGCCCTGCACCAGCACGGCGATGTCGCGCAGGCAGAGGAGGGAGAGGTCGGGGAGGTTCATCTCAGCGCTCCGCCACTTCCCGCACGTCGAGGAAATCCCTCAGTGCGTCACCGATGAAGTTGATGGCGAGCACGGTAAGCATGATGGCGAGGCCGGGAAAGATGCCGAGCCACCAGGCGCGGGAGATGAAGCTCCGGGCGTCGGCGAGGATGAGCCCCCAGGTGGGGGTGTCCGCCTCCACCCCGAGACCGAGGAAGGAGAGGCTCGCCTCGCCGAGGATGGCGTAGGAAACGCTCACCGTGGCCTGGACGATGATCGGGGCGGTGGCGTTGGGGAGCACGTGGCGCCAGATGATGCGGTGGGTGGGCACGCCCACGGTGCGGGCGGCGGCGATGTACTGTTCCTCCTTGATGGTCAGCACCATGGAGCGGGCGACACGGGCGAAGTCGTCGACGAAGGCCAGGGAGATGGCGACGATGATGTTCAGGAGCCCGGTGCCGAAGACGGCCACCAGATAGACGGCGATGATGAAGTTCGGAAACGCCCACTGGAGATCGATGTAGCGCATGATGATGTTGTCGATCCAGCCGCCGAAGTAGCCCGCGACCAGACCGAGGGCGACGCCGATCACCAGCGCGATGGCCACCGTGGAGACGCCGACGAAGAGCGAGATGCGGGTGCCGACGACGATCCGGCTCAGGAGATCGCGGCCCAGATCGTCGGTGCCGAGCGGATGCGCGAGCGAGGGCGGGGCCATCATCTCGAACAGCATGTCGTTGGGATCGTAGGGCGAAAGGAACGGCCCGAAGATCGCTGCCAGCACGAACACGGAAAGCACGACGACGCCCGCCAGGGCCTTCTTGTCGCGCAGCAGGACGGCGCGGAACTGGCGCCAGCCGGCGCGCCGGGGCGGCAGCCGGTCCCGTTCCTCGGGCAGGGCGGGTGCGGCCATCACTCGTACCGGATGCGGGGGTCGATCACCGCGTAGAGGAGATCGACCAGGAGGTTGGAGAAGACGAAGATGGCGGAGACCACGAGAATGGCCCCCTGCACCACCGGATAGTCGCGGTTGAGGATGCCCTGGATGAGCACCCGGCCGAGCCCCTTGATGGCGAACACGTTCTCCACCACCACGGCACCCGCCATCAGCAGGGCGAAGGCGATGCCGATCACCGTCACCACCGGCACGAGGGCGTTGGGAAAGGCGTGACGGAAGATGACGAGCGCCCGCGGCAGCCCCTTGGCCCGCGCCACCCGCACATAGTCGGTGCGCAGCACCTCCAGCATGGCGGAGCGGATCATGCGGGCGATGATCGCCGAAAAGGCGGTACCCACCGCCACCGCCGGCAGGATGAGATGGGACAGCCAGGGCCAGAAGCCCTCCGAGAGGGGCGCGTAGCCGATCGCCGGCAGCCACTGGAGATTGGCGGCGAAGACGATGATCAGCAGGATGCCGACCCAGAAATCGGGCATGCTCAGCCCGAGAAAGGCGAACAGGGTGACGGCGTGATCGGCGGCGCTGTTCCGCCGGGTGGCGGCGATCAGCCCCGCCGGCACGGCGATCGCCACGGCGATCAGGAAGGCGAGACCGGCCAGCGAAAGGGTGCGCGGCAGGGCCTCGAGGATGATCTGCGCGACCGGCACGCGGCTGCCGTAGATCGAATTGCCGAGATCGCCCTGGAGGACGGCCCAGAACCATTTCGCGTACTGCACCCAGATCGGCTGGTCGAGGCCGAGCTTGCGGCGAAGGGCCTCCACCGCCTCGGCGTCGCCGGCGTCGAACAGCATGGCGCCGATGGGATCGCCGGGGACGATGCGCAGCATGAAGAAGACGAGGGTGGCCACGGCCCACATGACGACCAGCGCGCCCAGGGTACGTCGCAGCAGGTAACGGGACATGCGCGGCGGCTCCTCCGGGAGGCGCGGGGCGGCCGGCCGGCCGCCCCGCGCGCGGATCAGGAAACCGTGGTGCGATCGAGATCGACGAGACCCGGGATCCGGCTCTCGTCCGGGAAGTTGACGCTCTTGTGGCGCACCAGCACGTCCGCCGGATGGAACAGGAAGGCGCAGGCCACCTTGTCGGAGGTGATCTGGTTGGCCCGCCGCACGAGCTCGCGCCGCTTCTCAAGATCGGCGGTGGCGCTCTGCTCCTCGGTCAGCGCATCCACTTCCTTGGAGGAGAAGAACCCGAAGGGGTACTTCTCCTTGTCGCGCCGCCGGCCGTTGAACTTGGAGGTGGTGGTCATCCAGTCCACCAGCGCATCGTCGGGGTCGTAGTCACCGCCCGAGCCGAGCCGCACGAGATCCCAGTTCATGGTGTCGAAATCGTCGATCAGAACCGGGAAGTCCTTGGTCTGGAGCTCGATCTCGATGCCCAGGTTGCGCTTGAGCATGTTGGCGACGACGGTGCCCTCGCGGCGCGCGGCGGGGGTCACCAGGAGGCGCAGCTTCGGGAAGCCCTCGCCGTTCGGATAGCCCGCCTCGGCGAGCAGCCGCCGGGCCTCCTCGAGATCGAAGCGCTGATTGGAGATCTCCGGCAGCTTGTCGTCGAAATAGTAGGCCATGGCCTCGTTGACGCTGCCGAAGGCGGGGGTGCCGCGGCCGAACTGGGCCTGTTTGATGTAGAGCTCGCGGTCGAGGGCCTTGGCGATGGCGAGACGGACCTTGAAGCCCTTCTCCTTCATCAGCTCCTCGAGCGGCTTGTCGAAATCGGTCACCCGCATGGCCTCGTGCCAGGGATTGATCCAGACCGACTGGAAGCCCGGCGCCCGGCCGATGTCGACCACGAGGTCGGGGTTGCCCAGGAAGCGGTCGACGAGCTCGGGCGGCACGGGGTTGCCACCGATGAGCTGGATGTCCCCGGCCTCGAGGGCGGCGGCCAGCGGTTCGGCGTCGATGATGGGCTTGATCACCACCTTGTCGAGCTTGGGCCGCTCGGGATCATAGTAGTTCGCGAAGCGCTCCAGCACGACCCCCTGGCCGAGCTCGTGGAAGGTGACGCGGAAGGGGCCGGTGCCGACCGGCTCGAGACCGTACTGGGCGGGCCCCATGGCCTCCAGCGCGCCGCGGCTGACGATGGTCATGGCCCGCCCCGAGGCCCGCTCCAGGGTCTTGACCAGGAAGGAGGCCTGGGCACGCGCCAGCACGAACTTGACCGTGTGGTCGTCGAGCTTTTCGACGCTCTGGACGTTGGCCAGCACGCGGCTGTGGATCGACTTCTCGGGATCCTTGGAACGGTTGTAGGTGAACAGCACGTCGTCGGCGGTGAAGGGGTCGCCGTTGTGGAAGGTCACCCCCTTGCGGAGGCGGAACACCCATTCCCGGCCGTCGGCGGAGACTTCCCAGCTCTCGGCGAGATCGCCCTCCGCCACCAGCTCGGCGTTGATGTGGGTGAGGCCGCTCAGGACGTTGGAGGCGATCTGGAACTGGAGCACCTGGTTGATCTGGGCCGGATCGAGGGTGCGGATCTCGCCCACCCCGGCCCAGCCGCAGACGAGGGTGCCTCCCGGATGGCCCGCCGCCTCGGCGCGACGGCTGCCGAGCACGCCCGGCGCCAGTCGCGCCATGCTGAGGGTGCCGGCCGCCGCCAGCAGCCGCAGCACGGTGCGGCGCTCGAGACGGGGACCGCAGAGATCGTGACGGTCGAGGCCGAACAGGGGATCCCGCGGGTCGAAATCGTGGGCCTCCTCGAATTCACGGCGCATCCGTGCGAGCTCGGCCGGGCTCGGTTTCCTGTTCATGTCGCTCTCCCTGTGCTGGTTGATGTCGCGAGACGGGCGGGCGTGGCCGGGGGACCGGCGGCATCGCCGCCTCCGGCCATCACCGTGTCCTCGAGCCGGTGACAGGCGGCCTCGTGGCCGTCGCCGACGGCACGCAGCGCCGGCGGCTCGCGCCGGCATCGGGCGTCGGCGAAGGGGCAGCGGGGATGGAAGACGCAGCCGTCGGGCGGGTCCGCGGGGTTCGGGATCTCGCCGGTGACCGGACGATGGGGGCGCCGGCGCTCGATCTCCGGATCCGGCACCGGCACGGCGCTCAGGAGGGCCTGGGTGTAGGGGTGGCGCGGATCGGCGAACAGGATCTCGCTGTCGGCGATCTCGACGATCCGCCCGAGGTACATCACCGCCACCCGGTGGCTGATGTGGCGGACAACGCTGAGATCGTGGGCGATGAACAGGTAGGTGAGGCCCAGCCGCTCGCGCAGATCCTCCAGAAGACGGATGATCTGGGCCTGGATCGAGACGTCGAGGGCGCTCACCGCCTCGTCGCAGAGGACGAATTCCGGTTCCAGGGCGAGGGCGCGGGCGATGCCGACCCGCTGGCGCTGGCCGCCGCTCATCTCGTGCGGATAGCGATCGACGAGCTGGCCCGGCAGGCCGCAGAGATCGAGCAGCGCCCGCACCCGGCGCAGCCGCTCGCGGCGTTCACGGGCGATGCCGTGCACGAGAAGCGGCTCGCCGACGATCTCCTCCACCGTCATGCGCGGGTTGAGGGAGCTGAAAGGATCCTGGAACACCGCCTGCACGCGGCGCCTAAAGCGCCGTTCGGCGGCCCGGTCGAAGCCGGCGAGATCCGCGCCGTCGAACAGGATGCGGCCGGAGCTGGGCCGCTCGAGCCCGAGCATGCAGCGGCCGATGGTCGACTTGCCGCAGCCGGATTCGCCGACGAGGCCCAGGGTCTCGCCGCGACGGACCACGAGATCGACCCCGTCCACGGCCCGCACGGCACCGATCCGCCGTCTGAAGAGGATGCCGCGCTCGATCGGATAGTGCTTGCGCAGCCCGCACAGCTAGAACAGGGCACCGGCGTCCGTTCCGCTCATGCCGTCGCCTCCGCCCGCAGGCGACGGTATTCGAAGCAGGCGCTGCGATGCCCGGGCTCGATCGGCACCGGATCGGGAACGGCCTCGGCGCAGCGCGGCCGCGCGAGGCGGCAGCGGGGCCGGAAGGCGCAGCCCGATGGTAGCGCCGCGGGATCCGGCGGGCTGCCGGGAATGGGCTCGAGCGGCGCGCCGCGCGGTCGGTCGAGACGGGGCACGGAATCCAGAAGGCCCAGGGTGTAGGGATGGGCCGGGCGCCGGTAGAGGGCGACCGCCTCGCCGCTCTCGACGACGCGCCCGGCGTACATCACGTTCACCCGGTGGGCGTAGCGGGCGACGATGGCGAGATTGTGGGTGATCAGCAGCAGCGCCACGCCGAGCCGTGCGCAGAGGTCCTGCATCACCTCGAGGATCTGGGCCTGGATGGTGACGTCGAGGGCGGTGGTGGGCTCGTCGGCGATCACGAGATCCGGCTCGCAGCAGAGGGCGATGGCGATCATCACCCGCTGCCGCATGCCCCCCGAGAGCTGATGCGGATACTGTCGAAGGCGCCCCTCGGGATCCGGGATGCCCACCGCTTCGAGGAGCTCGACGGCCCGCCGTTCCGCCTGCCTGCGGGAGATCCCGAGATGGACCTCCATCGCCTCGGTGAGCTGGCGGCCCACGGAGAGCAGCGGGTTGAGGGAGGTCATGGGCTCCTGGAAGACCATGCCGATACGGCGGCCGCGCAGGCGCCGCATGGGTTCCTCCCCGACTCGCAGCAGATCGACGCCGTCGAACAGGATGCGGCCGCCGGTGATGCGGGCGGGCGGCTCGGGCAGCAGGCGCAGTACCGCGAGGGCGGTCACCGACTTCCCGGAACCGCTCTCGCCGACGAGCGCCACCATCTCGCCCCGGTCCACCTCGAGCGAGACGCCCCGCACCGCCGGCACGAGACCCGCTTCGCCGGCGAAGGTCACCTCGAGCCCGTCGATCTCGAGCAGGGCGGGCACGCGGCTAGGCCTTCGACCGCCCCGAGATCCCGCGGGCGCAACGCGATGCGAACGGTGACGGCTGCTTCACGGCCTCCCCCCTCCGGCCCCGGCCGGCTTGCCGGCGGGCGCCATTATCGATATCGATAATCGGAGCGATGATCGATCCGGCCCGGAGCGGAGTCAACAGATGAATGAGCTCGCCGCCGTCCTCGCCGAAGGCGCCGCCTCGTCCTCCCTGCCGCGGAAGAGCAGCGCGGTGTACCACGCCCTCAGGCGGGCCATCCTGCTGCACCGCGTGGCCCCGGGACAGGCGCTCCTCGAACAGCAGATCGCCGCCACGATGGGGTGCAGCCAGGGCACCGTGCGCGAGGCGCTCCTGCGCCTCGAGCAGGACGGGCTGGTGGAACGGCGGGGCTACCGCGGCACCTACGTCTCGGACACCTCCGAGGCCGAGGCGGCGCTGATGGTGCGGGTGCGGATCGAGATCGAATGTCGCGGCGCACGTCTCGCCGCCGCGCGCGCGGGCGATGCCGATTTCCTCCATCTCGGACAGATCCTGAGCCGGATGGAGGCCGCCGAGACGCGCCGCGACGGCTATGCCATGAGCGAGCTGGATCGCAGCTTCCACCTCGCGATCCTGCACCTCGCCGGGCTCTCGGCACTGGCACCGATCCTCACCCGTTGCTCGCTCCACGTTCACCGCTTCACCTATGGCCGCGGTCCCTGCGGCACCACCCCCGACAACCGTCGCGGCCTCCCCTCGGGCACGGAGCTCCATCGGGAACTTCTCCGGGCGCTGGCGAGCGGCGACGGAGAGGTGGCCGCCGGGGCGATGCGCGAGCACATTCTTCGCGTCATCCGTGCCTGGGCACCCGGTCTGCTGGCCCGGGTACTGGAAAAGGAGGGCGAGCCGGCCACCCACCGTTGATGCAGGAAAACCACGCCGACCTGCGGGCCCGGGGGCGAGGGCTGCGAGCGGCGGAGGGGCGTCTTATATACAGACCGGGCATCGTGCACCGTGGGGAGAGGCGTCATGTCGTTCACCGGTCTCGACGTGTTCGACCACACCATCCAGATCACCAACATCTGGCTCAAGGAGCTGATGGCGAAGCTGGGCACCGACGACCGGCACAGGGCCTATCTGGCGCTGCGCTCGGTGCTGCACGCGCTCAGGGATCGGCTGACGGTGGACGAGGCGGCGCACCTCGGAGCGCAGCTGCCGATGCTGGTGCGCGGCATCTACTACGAGGGCTATCATCCCGCGGGGAAACCGCTGAAGGAGCGCCACAAGGAGGAATTCCTGGGTCACATCCGCGAGCAGTTCCGCAAGGATCCCGAGGTGGATCCGGAGGCCATCGCGCGGGCCGTGTTCGGCCTGCTCGAGGAGAAGATCACCGCCGGCGAGATCGCCGACGTGCGCAACTCCATGCCCAAGGAACTGCGCGAACTCTGGCCGTGACCGGCGGGCGCTCCGCGGACCGCGTCCCGGCCCTCAGGTGACGGGGTTGGGCACGGGTTCGCCGCGGAAGAAGGCGTCGAGGTTGTCGAGGCAGCAGAAGCCCATGGCGTTACGGGTCTCGAGCGTCGCGCTGCCGATGTGGGGCAGGACGTAGACGTTCTCGAGCTCGCGATAAGCGGGATGGATGTCCGGCTCGCCCTCGAAGACGTCGAGCCCGGCGGCGAACAGCCGGCCCGAGCGGAGGGCCGCGATCAGCGCCTCGTCGTCGACCAGCGTGCCGCGGGCGGTGTTCACGAGGATCGCCCCCTCGGGCAGGAGCGCGATGCGTTCGGCGTTCATCAGATGATGGTTCTCGGGCGAGCCCGGGCAGTTGAGGGAGAGGAAATGGCAGCGCGGCAACATCTCCTCCAGCGTCTCATGGTATGTGGCGCCCTGTTCGAGCTCGGGAGGCAGACGCCGCCGGTTATGGTAATGAATCGTTAAGCCAAAGCTGCGTGCCCGACGCGCCACCGCGCGACCGATGCGGCCCATGCCGACGATGCCGAGAACCCGGTTTTCGAGGCTGCGACCGAGATAGGCGGTGGGCGACCACCGGCGCCAGCGTCCGGCACGGAGATCCCGCTGCGCCGACCAGGCGAGGCGGGCGGCACCGAGCAGGCAGAGGAGGGCGATGTCGGCGGTGGCTTCGGTCAGCACATCCGGCGTGTTGGTGACGACGATGCCTCGCCGCCTGCAGGCCTCGACGTCGATATGATCGTAGCCCACCGAAAAGGTCGCGATGATCCGCACCCGTGCGGGCAGCCGTGCGATCATGGCCGCCGTCCACTTCTCGGTACCGCAGGTCAGGATGGCGTCGGCACGGCCGGCGAGCGCGAGGAGCTGTTCCTCCGTGTAGGCGACATCCTCCTCGTTCAGGATCGGCTCGTAGTCGCGCCGCAGCCGCGCCTCCACCGCCTCCGGCAGCCGGCGGGTAACCAGCACCACGGGTCTCTTCTCGGGCATCCTCTTCCTCCCCCGAACCGCGTCCCGCGCCCCTTCTATCCCGCCCCGCGGGCGGCTGCCAGTGGGGGTCGGGAAAGGCACCGAGCCGACACGGCCCAACGAAGCCGAAGGAAACGCCCATGCACCGTCTCCTCGCCATTACCCTCCTGACCCTGCCGCTCCCGGCCGTCTCCGCCGCCGGGCAGCCGACCGGTCTGCTGTCGCACCGGGCGATCTACGCTCTGCGCCTCGCCGACAAGGATGCGGGCGACCTGTTCGCCGCCGTCGAGGGGGCGATGGTGATCGAGTGGAAGGCCACCTGCGACGGCTGGGTGAGCAGCCAGCGGATGGGCTTCGTCGCCGAGACGCCGGAGGGCGAGGACATCACCTTCGACGTCCGCTTCTCGAGCTGGGAGAGCGCCGAAAACGACCGCATCCGCTTCACCCTCAGGTCCTTCGACGGCCCCCATCAGGTCGAATCCTACCGCGGCGAAGCGCGCCTCGAGGGGCCGGACGGCAGCGGGGTGGCCCGCTACCGGGAGCCCGAGGAGGTGAGCATCGAACTGCCGCCGGGAACCGTGTTTCCCACCGAGCAGATGCGCCGGCTGGTGGAAGCCGCCCGCGAGGGACGGATGATGAGCCAGTACCGGCTGTTCGACGGCTCCGGTCTCGTCGCCACGAGCTCGGTGGCGGCGGTCATCGGGGGTCCGGTCGAGGTTCCGGAGGCGGTGAGCGGTCTCACCCGTCGCTGGCCGGTGAGCCTCGCCTACTACGATCTGGGCGGCGAGGATCCGGCCGGCGAGGCCGGGATCCCCGAATTCGAGATCTCCTTCATGCTGGACGAGGGCGGCGTGCTCTACGACGTCCGTCTCGACTACGGCGATTTCGCCCTCGAAGGCGAGCTCGAGAAGCTGGAGCTGCTGCCCGCTCCCGACTGCCGCTAGGTCGTGGACGCATAATGCCTGACCCAGAGGCGGAAGGAAGCGAGAACGATGGCGGCGAGGAAGTTTCTGGCGAGCTTGTGATAACGGGTGGCGATGGCACGGAAGTGTTTGAGCTTGTTGAAGAAGCGCTCGACGAGGTTGCGCTGGCGGTAGAGGGCGGGGTCGACCGAGCGGCGGACGCGGACGTTGCTCTGGCTGGGGATATGGGCTCTCGCGCCGCGGGCCTCGATGAGGTTGATGACGGCCCGGGCGTGGTAGCCGCGGTCGGCGACGACATCGCCAGCAAGCGCCAAGCCGTCGAGCAGCACCGGCGCGGTGGTTTTGTCGGAGGCCTGGCCGGGAGTGAGGACGAAGCGCA
>JALUAG010000012.1 GCA_027045875.1 Alphaproteobacteria bacterium
AACGACCCGACGCAACACGAAACGGATACCCCGCCAACAGAGGCTCTACCCGCCAGGACATGCTGGACGACACAACTCCGCCGCCCGCACATCCCTTCCAAATCCAACCAACCATACCCAAAGAACGGAGCGAAGCCACCAGCCTCGCGGAAGCGGCCTCACCGCCGCGACGAGCAGCCATATAGGCGCCCCGCGGCCCCGCCGCAAGAGGGTTTCCGCATCCTGCCGCCCATTTTTTGCCCCCCTCTCCGTGATTGACGTCCTACCCGCTTCCCGGCTAGCTTGGCGGCGAGGGAAGGAGCCCGTGGACGCCGTCCACGCGGTCGCCTCCTTGCGGGGCAGTTGCGGCGGACAACGACAACGGCGAGCGAAGCCAGACCAGGGGAGCCCTGCAGGTGGCGCTTCTTTCCTTGAATCCCGTGCGCCGACTCCTGCTGCCGGCGACCGTCGTTTTCGCGATCGGCGTCCTCGGCGGTGTCTACCTGCTCGAGCGACCGGCGTCACCACCGACCGACCGAACGCCCCCCCGGACGATCCGGGACGAGGCGGCGCCGATGCCGCTGACCGCGGGCCACGGCGAGAGCTGGCGGCCGGTTCCCGGCTTCGAGGCGGCGGCGACGCTGCCGGATCCGGCACCGGCGGTGGCGACGGCGCCGATGCCGCTGCCGGCACGTGCCGTGATCGCGAAAAAGGTGGAAATTCGCCGCGGCGACACGCTCATCGACATCCTGCTGCGGCTCGGCATCCCGCGGGCCCAAGCCCACGAGGCCATCGCTTCGCTGCGTACCGTCTACGACCCGCGCCGCCTGCGCCCCGGTCAGTACCTCACCGTCGAGCTCGAGCGGCTGCGCAGCGAAGAGGAGGGGCTGCGCCTCGCCGGTCTCTCCCTGGCGGTGGATTTCGAGAAACGGGTGCGCCTCGCCCGCACCGCCGACGGCGCCTTCGAGGCGGCGACCCTGGAGCGCCCCCTCCTGCGCCGGGCCACCCTCGCCACCGGCAGCATCTCCGACAGCCTCTACAGGGCCGCGGGCGCCGCCGGCGTGCCCGGCGAAACGCTCGCCGAGCTGGTGCGCCTGTTCAGCTGGGACATCGACTTCCAGCGCGACATCCAGCCCGGCGACCGCTTCGCCATTCTCTACGAGGAGATCCTGAGCCCCGACCGCCGTCAGCGCCGCGGCGGCGAGATCCTCTACGCCGCCTTCGAACTCGGCGGCGAACGCCTCACCGCCTACCGCTTCACCCGCCGCGACGGTACGACGGGATACTACGACCGTGCCGGCAAATCGGTGCGCAAGTCGCTGCTGCGCACGCCGGTCGACGGCGCCCGCCTGTCCTCCCGTTTCGGCAAGCGCCGCCACCCGGTGCTCGGCTACACCCGCATGCACAAGGGGGTGGATTTCGCCGCCCCCTCGGGCACCCCCATCTACGCCGCCGGCGACGGTACGGTCACCTTCGCCGGTCGCAACCGGGGCTACGGCAATTACGTCCGCATCCGCCACAACGGCACCTACAGCACCGCCTACGCCCACATGCAACGGATCGCCAGGGGCATCCGCCGCGGTGTCCGCGTACGCCAGGGCCAGGTGATCGGCTATGTGGGCAGCACGGGCCTCGTCACCGGTCCGCATCTGCATTACGAGGTCATGCGCGACGGGCGGCAGGTCAATCCCCTCGAGCTGCGGCAGGTGGCGGCGGACGAGCTCCGAGGTTCCGATCGCACCGCCTTCGCCCGCCGGGTGGCCGAGATCGATGCCCTCCGCGAACGCCTCGCCGAGGAACGGCTGATCGCCCGAAACACCGCAGACTGACCACCCCACCGGGGGACGGCGCGCGCGCCGGACACTGCGGCGGAACATCGCATTCCTCTTTTATAAGATATCTCTAAATTAAAGGGCGGGATGTACGATCGTCGCCGCGGTCGCCGATCGAGCGCGGCCGGCGACCATCGAGATGCGTAGGGAGGTCCCGACATGAAGGCGCCACCACGGCCATTCTGGCCACCTCTGGCCGCGGGCACGGCCCTCGGCCTGGTTCTCCTCCTCACCTTCCTGATCAGCGGACACGGGCTCGGCGCAAGCGGCTTCTTCACCCGCTTGGCCGCCTGGACGTCGGGCCTCCTGATGCCCGACTGGGCCACCGCCAACAGCTACTTCGGACCATTCCTCGCCGGCAATCCGCTCGCTTCCTGGATCAGCTGGGAGATCGTCGGCGTGATCCTGGGCGGCCTCGCCGGTGCCCTCGCGAGCGGCCGCTTCCGCGCCGGCATCGAGCACGGGCCGCGCATCGGCGGCGGCGCGCGGCTCGCATGGGCACTTCTGGGCGGCGTGCTGGTGGGCTTCGGGGCGCGCCTCGCCCAGGGTTGCACGAGCGGCATCGGCCTCTCCGGCAGCGCCACCCTGGCGGTGGCCGGCTTCGTGTTCCTCGCCGGCTTCTTCGGCGCCGGCTTCCTCGGCAGCATGTTCGCGCGGAGGCTCTGGCAATGATCCTGCCCATGTACGACAACGGGCTGCTCTCCGGCCTGCTCGCCGGTTTCCTGTTCGGCTACGTGCTCGAAGGGGCCGGCTTCGGCAGCCCGCGCAAGCTCACCGGACAGTTCTTCCTGCGGGACTGGTCGGTGTTCAAGATCATGTTCACGGCGGTGATCGTCGCCGCCTTCGGCCTGTGGCTGTTCGAGGTCCTGGGATGGCTGCCGCCGCGTGCGGTGTTCGTGCCCAGCCTCCTCGTCTACGGCACCTTTCTGGGCGGTGCCCTGATCGGCTTCGGCTTCATCCTGGGCGGCTACTGCCCGGGGACCTCGGCGGTGGGCTTCGCCTCGGGCCGTCTCGACGCGCTGGTCTTCATGATCGGCATGGTGATCGGTTCCTCGCTGTTCGCGGCCGTGTTCGACGACATCCGCGGCCTCGCCCTCGCTGCCGTGGAGCCGCGGGGGCTCACCCTGCCGCAGCTCCTGGACGTGCCCGCCATCCTGGTGATCGCGGGGCTCGCGGGGATCGCGTTCGCCGGCTGGAAGCTCGGCACACTGGTGGAACGCCGACTCGGCGGCCCCTACGGCGCCGAGGAAGTGCTGGAATCGGTCGACGGTCCGCGAGGCGAGGACCTCCAACCGCTGGGCCGCGGTAGCGTCCAGCCGGCGGAATAGACCGATCCCCGCCCCCTTCCCTTCCACCCAACGCACGAGGACGACCGCCATGTCCACGAAGAGCAAGCTCCTGACGATGACCGCGCTGCCGCTGGTGGCGGCGCTCGCGAGCGGCCCGCAGGTGGATCCCGCCACCGGCAGCGCGCGCCTGCTGCCCGAAGCCCGGGCCCAGGCCGTCAACCCCTGTGCGCCGGTCAATCCCTGCGCGCCGGCGACGATGCAGGGGGGCAGTCCGGCGATGATGAACCCCTGCGCGCCGGCGGTCGCGAACCCCTGCGCGCCCGGCCGGGCGGCGATGATGATGAAGGGGAAGATGCCGCTTCCCGAGGCGTTGCCCGCCGCTGCCGCCAACCCGTTCGACGTCACCTCCGGTCTTCCCAATGCCGCCTTCGGCAGCGAGGTGGACGACCGGGTTCCCTATTACACGCGGGTGGCGCCACACGTGGCGACCTCGGGCAAGGTCGCGCCCGAGGGTTTCGCGCTGCTCGCCGAACTCGGCTTCAAGGCGATCGTCAATCTCCTGTCCGACGACGAGGACGGTGCCCTTCTGACCAAGGCGGCGGAGGCGGCGGGACTCGAGGTCTACCGCCTGCCGGTAACGACCCGGGCCCCGAGCTGGAAGCAGGTGAAGGCGTTCACCGCCATCGTCGAGCAGACGGACAACTATCCGCTGCTGGTCTTCTGCATCTCCGCCAATCGCGCCGGTGCCATGTGGGCGCTCTACCGCGCCTCCCGCGGGGTGCCCGGGGAGATCGCCGTCCAGGAGGGACGGGCCGCCGGCCTCAAGCCGTCTCGCGAGAAGACGGTCCGGGAAATGCTGGGCCTGCCCCCGCTGCCGGCGAGCTGAGCGCGCCGGCATTCCGCGGCCGCGCGCGGCGCCGGGGCGATGCTCCGGCGCCCGCGGTCACCGACGGCGGCGGCTGGCGGCGAGCTCGTCGAGCTCGTTGGCCCAGTGGCGCAGGTATTCTTCCCGCTCCCGCGCGGCCGCGCGTTCGGCCAGCAGCTCGTAGCGCTTGACCTCCGCCGTACGCTCGCGCAGCGCGGCCATCAACCGTTCCACCGCCCGGGCGTGGGTTCGCGCCTCCGCTGCGAGCCGCCCCCGTTCCAGCCGGGTGGCCTCGCTGAAGGTACCGAGCAGGGCCATCGACGCGGCCTCCCGCGGCGGCTCGCGCAGGGCCTCGGACCAGCGGGTGTGCAGCTCCCGCTCCGCCCGCCGCGCCGCGGCCTCCCTGTCCATCGCCTCGGCCAGTGCCAGGCGCTCGGCGTCCAGGGACTGACGTTCCAGCCGGACGAGACGCTCGAGGACCCGCCTACGCACCGGCGGCCTCCGTCGCCGCTCCCCCGCGATCGCCGAGCGCGGCGGCCAGCAGCGCGAAGGGATCGGCGTCCGCCGGCGCCTCGCCGAGCTCCTGGCGCAGCAGCGTCTCGATCGCCTCCTTCGCCGCGATCGCCTCGTCGACCGCGGGATTGGAGCCCGGGCGGTAGGCACCGAGCTCGATCAGCTCCGCCATGTCGCCGTAGAGCGCGAGCAGGCGGCGAGCGCGGGCGACCAGCGCCGCCTCCTCGGGCGCGTAGCAGCCGGGAGCCGCGCGCGAGATGCTCTTCAACACGTCGATCGCCGGAAAACGACCGCGTTCGGCGATCCGCCGGTCGAGAACGACGTGACCGTCGAGGACGCTGCGCACCGTGTCCGTGACCGGTTCGTTGAGATCGTCCCCCTCCACCAGCACCGTGAAAAGGCCGGTCACGGCGCCGTGTTCCGGGCCCGGCCCGGCGCGTTCCAGGAGACGGGGCAGCTCGGCGAACACGCTCGGCGGGTAGCCGCGGCTCGCAGGCAGCTCGCCGGCGGTCAGATAGATCTCCCTGAGCGCCATCGCGAAGCGCGTGACACTGTCCAGGAGGCAGAGCACCTGGGCGCCACGGTCACGGAAGTACTCGGCGATGGTGAGGGTCAGATAGGCGGCCCGGCGGCGCATCATCGGCGGCGCGTCGGAGGTGGCCACCACCACGATGCTGCGCGCCCGGCCTTCCGGCCCCAGCGTGTGCTGGAGGAACTCGTTGAGCTCGCGGCCCCGCTCGCCCACGAGACCGATCACCATCACGTCCGCCTCGCTGTTGCGGGCGATCATCGACAGCAGGCTCGACTTGCCCACCCCCGAGCCGGCGAAGATCCCGAGCCGCTGCCCCCGACAGCAGGGCACGAAGAGGTCGAGGGCGCGTACGCCCAGCCGCAGCCGCTCGCCCATCAGCCGCCGTGCCTGGGCCGGTATGGGGCGCGCCCGCAGCGCGTAGGATCGCGCCCCCGCCGCCAACGGTCCGCCTCCGTCCACCGGCTCGGCCATGGCATCGAGCACCCGGCCCCGCCAGCTTTCGTGCGGGCGGACGAGCTGCCGATCGCGGTCGAGCACGACCGGCGCCCCAGCGCTGAGACCCACCGGGTCGTCGTAAGCGAGCAGGCGCACCTCGTCTTCGTCGAAACCCACCACCTCGGCGAGCAGATCGCCGCTCCGCCGCGCGCCCCGTGCCTGGGTGATGCGACAGACGCTCCCCAGTCCCACGAGCCCGCGCAGGCCGGCGGCGGTCACCAGCTGACCGGTGCAGCGGCGCACCGTGCCCACGACCCGCCAGGGCCGGATGGCGGCGAGGCGCCCCGTCAGCCGCTCGGCCAGCTCCGCCGGCGACGCGGGAAGAGAAGGATCGAGACACAACTCTTGCGTGTGTTTTGCGTCCTCGGCACACGTATGGCTTGCGGGCATGATCAACCTGTGATTGTATATCCCAGTCATCACACACGCCGGCACCGACGCCCGGGGCCATGTGCAGAGAAGCACAACCTACGTTAACAATGGCTTAAGGAAGTACCTCTTAAGGTTACGGCGACAGCGCGAGGTCCAGGAGGTAGGACGCAGATGCGAGCTCTGGTAATCGAAGACGACCCGGTTTCGGCCAAACTCATCGAGACGGCTCTGCGCAGCGAGCGCATCGTGTTCGAGACGACCGACTGCGGCGAGGACGGTATCGAGCTCGCCAAGCTCTACGATTTCGACATCATCGTGCTCGATCTGCGCCTGCCCGACATCGACGGCTACGAGGTGGTGCGACGGCTGCGCGGGGCGCGGGTACAGACGCCGATCCTCATCCTCTCCGGCCGCAGCGATCCCACCGACAAGGTCCAGGGGCTGACCACCGGCGCCGACGACTATCTGACCAAGCCCTTCAACAAGGCCGAACTGCTGGCCCGCATCCAGGCCATCGTGCGCCGCGCCAAGGGCCACTCGCAGTCGGTGATCCGTACCGGCAAGCTGGTCGTCAATCTCGACACCCGCGCGGTGGAGGTGAACGGCCAGCGCCTGCACGTGACCGGCAAGGAATACGCGATCCTGGAGCTCCTGTCGCTGCGCAAGGGCACGACCCTCACCAAGGAGATGTTCCTCGATCATCTCTACGGCGGCATGGACGAGCCGGAACTGAAGATCATCGACGTCTTCATCTGCAAGCTGCGCAAGAAGATCGCCGCCATGACCGGCAACGAGCACTACATCGAGACCGTCTGGGGCCGCGGCTACGTGCTCAAGGAGCCGGACGAGCAGCCGCAGCAGGCACAGGCGGAGCAGGAGATGGCGGTCTCCAGGGCGGCCACCGCCTGAAGGCTCGGAGGAGGCGGCCGGCGGCTGCCTCCGTCCCCCTTCCCCCTTCCGGAC
>JALUAG010000013.1 GCA_027045875.1 Alphaproteobacteria bacterium
GCCGCTCGTCCGGTGATACTCGGCGAGCGGCAGGGCGAAGGGGATCGTTCCCTGATCGTCGGTCTCGCGCAGGCCCTGAAAGCCGTAGGCGTTGACGGCGGCGTAGCGGCGTCCCTCGTAGCGCTCGTAGTAGAGGCGGTTGGTGAGGACATCGTCGCCGCCCAGCCCGTAGGTCTCGAGATAGGTGTTGTCGCTCGAGAGCGCGATCTCGAAACCGGCCCGGTCGCCCTGATCGAGCGCATAGTGCCCGCGGGCCTCGAGGTGTCCGCGGAAGACCGTGTTCCGCTCCTGGTCCGGATGCCTGCGGTAGCCCTTGGCGTAGGTGCCGCTGACCTCGACCGTCGTCCGGCCGAAGGTCTGGAGATCGCGCAGCTCGGCCTTCAGCATCGGCGCCCGTTCGCTCGAAAAGAGCGGGGTCAGCGTCAGGTCGCGGTTGGGCGCGAGATCGAAGTAGTAGGGGGTCTCGAGGGTTAGCCCCAGTTCCGTGTCGGCGCCGAGGCTCGGGGCGAGGAAGCCGCTGCGGCGTTCCACCGTGGGATCGGGATGCTGGAAATAGGGGGCGTAGGCGACGGGGACGCCCAGGACCTCGAGCACCGCGTCGTAGTAGGTGAGAGTGCGCGCCTGCTGGTCGTGGACCACCCGCCGCGCCCGGATCTGCCAGAACGGGCCACTTTCCCGCACCTTGCACCGGACCGGGCAGGGCGAATAGACGGCCTTCTCGAAGACGTTGTAGCGGCCCTCGGTGCGGATCCCGAGGTTGGCCGCGATCTTGGTGTCGTCGTCGAGCCGCGCGCGGATGTGCGCGACGAAGCCGCGCGCGAGATCGTCGCTGAGCCGCAGCCGGTCGGCGAAGACGGCCTCGCCGCCGGCGTCGATCAGCACGATGTTGCCGATGGCCACCACCTCGCCCGCCGCCTCGTCGTAGCGGATCTCGTCGGCGAGGAGGATCTGTTCGCCGTAGGTGAGTTCCACCTTGCCGCGGGCGATCACGAGGCGGCGCTCGAAATCGTAGACGATCTCCCGGGCCTCGAGCAGCAGCGGCTCCCCGTCCTTCCGGGCCGCGTCGGGCAGCGGGTGCGCCGCGACGGAGGCCGGCCACCAGAGCGCTAGGGCGAGGAGGAGCGCCGCCGACAGCCGGCCGCCCCGCACCGAGAACATGCTACCCTTCATCGCTTCGCCGGCTCGGCCAGTGGGGTTGCGCGCATCGATCCCGTACGTCCGACGGGGCGGACTCCGCGCCGAGGAGCGTCTCGCCCGCCCTGCCGGGCAGCACTATAGTGGGGCGGCGGCGGTGCGGAAGAGGCCTGCTCGCCGGTGCGGTGAACCAAGGAGGAGGAACCAGCCAGTGGTGGAGATCTCGGTCGCGGAGGAGGCGGTGCCGGAGGAGGGTGTGGTGGTCGTCCTCGCGGGTGCGGACGGCAACCTGTCCGCGGCCGCGGCCGCCCTCGACGGGGAAGGGGTGGTTTCCCGCGCGCTCGGGCTCCTCGACGGCAAGCCGAGACACGGCCGGGTGGTCTCGCTGCCGCTGCCGGCGGGGCTCCGTCTGCGGCGCCTGCTGGTGGCGGTGGCCGGCAAGCCCGAGGGGCTGCGGCCGCGGGACATGGAGGAGCTGGGCGCGGCGATCGTCAAGCAGCTGGAGGCCGACCGCGTCGAGGAGGCGGTGGTGGCCTCGCCGGCCGGGCTCGATCTCGGCATGGGGGAGGATGCGGCGATCGCCGCCATGGCGCTGGGCGCCGAGCTGCGCGCCTACCGCTTCGACAGGTACCGGCCCGGCGAGGAGGACGAGGAGGATGGCCGCAAACCCCTCGCGCGGCTGCGCTTTCTGAGCGGCGGGCCGGCCGGCGGTGCGCTGGCGCGGGTGCGCGGCCTCGCCCGCGCGGTGGCCTGGACCCGCGATCTCGTCAGCGAACCGGCCAACGTGCTCTACCCCGAGAGCTTCGCCCGCATCTGCGAGTCCCTGAGCGAGGTGGGGGTGGAGGTCGAGATCCTGGGACCGGCCGATCTCGAGAAGCTCGGCATGCGGGCGCTGTTGGCCGTCGGCCAGGGCAGCGCCCATCCGCCGCATGTGGTGGTCATGCGCTGGAAGGGGGCGGAGCAGGACGCGCCGCTGGCGCTGGTCGGCAAGGGGGTCTGCTTCGACAGCGGCGGCATCTCCCTCAAGCCGTCGGGCGGCATGCAGGACATGAAGTGGGACATGGCCGGAGCGGCGGCGGTGGCCGGGGCGATGCGGGCGCTGGCCGAGCGGCGGGCGGCGGTGGATGTGGTGGGGGCGATCGGGCTCGCCGAGAACATGCCCTCGGGCACCGCCCAGCGTCCGGGCGACGTGATCCGCGCCTACAGCGGCAAGACCATCGAGGTGATCAACACCGACGCCGAGGGCCGGCTGCTGCTGGCCGACCTGCTGGCCTATGTCTGCGAGCGCTTTTCGCCCCGCGCGGTGGTCGATCTCGCCACCCTGACCGGCGCCGTGATCGTGGCCCTCGGGCACGAGCGGGCCGGCCTGTTCGCCAACGACGACGGGCTCGCGGAGACCCTGGCCAGGGCCGGCGAGGAGGTGGGCGAGCTCCTGTGGCGCCTGCCCCTCGACAAGGCCTACGAGAAGCACATCAAGTCCGACATCGCGGAGATCAAGAACGTCGGCCGCGGGCGCGAGGCGGGCAGCATCGCCGGGGCGGTGTTCCTCAAGCAATTCGTCGGCGCGCGGCCCTGGGCCCATATCGACATCGCCGGGGTCGCCTGGAGCAGCCGCGATCTGCCGCTCGCGCGCAAGGGGGCGACCGGGTTCGGCGTCCGTCTGCTCGATCGGCTGGTGGCCCTCGCCTTCGAGGCGCGGTGAGGAGGGGCGTCGCCTTGCAGGTCGGCTTCTACCATCTCACCCGCAGCCGGCCGGAGGAGGCGCTGCCGCGTCTTCTCGAGAAGGTGCTGGCCGCGGGTCACCGGGCGGTGGTGCGGGTGGCCGACGGCGAGCAGCTCGAGCTCCTCAACCGGGCGCTCTGGACCTACCGCCGCGATTCCTTCCTGCCCCACGGCACCCGGGCCGACGGCTTCGCCGACCGCCAGCCGGTCTATCTCACCACCGGCCTCGAGAACCCGAACGGCGCCCGGGTGCTGCTGGTGGTGGGTGGGGCGTCGAGCGAGGGGATGGAGGACTACGACCGCTGCCTCGAGCTCTTCGACGGCGACGATCCGGAGCAGGTGGCGACGGCGCGACGACGCTGGCGGGCGGCGCGCGAGGCCGGTCACGAGCTCGTCTACTGGCAGCAGAACGCGCGCGGCGGCTGGCAGCGGGCGCGCTGATGCGCCGCGCTTTGCCGGGCGACGGCGCGCGGCTATAAGCGCGCCGGCTCCGGCGCCGCTCGCGGGGCGAGCGTCTCCCCAACCGGAAGCGAGAGAAGAGAGAGGCCCATGGCTATCGAGCGAACCCTGTCGATCATCAAACCCGACGCGACGCGTCGCAACATAACCGGCGCCATCCTCGACCGCCTCGAGAAGGCGGGCCTGCGCGTGGTGGCGCAGAAGCGCCTGCGCCTGACCCGCGCCCAGGCGGAGGCCTTCTACGCGGTCCACCGCGAGCGGCCGTTCTTCGATTCCCTCTGCACCTTCATGACCTCGGGGCCGGTCGTGGTGCAGGTGCTCGAAGGCGAGGACGCCATCGCCCGCAACCGCGAGGTGATGGGGGCCACCAACCCCGCCGAGGCGGCGCCAGGCACCATCCGCAGGGATTTCGCCGAGAACATCGAGGCCAATTCGGTGCACGGCTCCGACAGCGCCGAGACCGCGGCCCGCGAGATCGCCTTCTTCTTCTCGGAGATCGAGATCGTCGGCTGAGGGGCGCTTCAGCCCTCCCGCAGGCTGCGGAAATAGGCGAGCAGATTCTCGATATCGCGCGGCGAGAGGATGAAGGCCTGCATCTGTCACGCGACACTGCTATGGCGAATCGGGATTCCAGGGGAAATAAGGGGATTTTGCGGGACAAGCGCTTGAAAAACAAGGCGGTTGAGACCTCTCATTGAGACATTTAGCACAGGTATAAATGACAGCGCTATGGCGAATCGCCGAGGCCGCGCGACACCGCTATGACGAACAGCAAATACTAATAAGCTAGAAAAAACATATCCCTAGCGAAAATGGGGTGGAACGCGATGCGGCCGAAAGTTCCGCGATGGACTCGACAGCGTTTCACCCCGTAACCGCAGCCTAACGTATTGAGATAGCACGTGAAAAGTTCACACTTAGACTTGCTATCAGGTTCCGCGTGAAACATGTTTCACGGCACGATGCGGGAGGAAGAAAGTCCGCGGTGCGGTCGCGTCTACAACCTATGGTGGTGGAAGGTGGCGGGGAGGTGAAGGGGGCCTGTGGAACGCTATTCGAGTGGCAGCGCGGGGTCGGATGAATTGCCGTCCCGTCCGCCGGTCGCCCGTTCCTCGTCATCGTCGATCCTGATCACGTCGTGGACCTTGCGCACGATGTACATGACCGGGCGGCCACGTTTCGTCCCCACATCGACATCGACGATGAAGGCCAGGTTGAAGGGATTCTCTTCGCGCCGCAACATGGCGTCCTTGAGCTCCGCAGCACCAGGCATGAAATAGACCGGGAGAGGTTTCGGCCAGATGGATTCGATGACGGCACGATCGCCGGTCCTTCGCTTCGGCTCAACCTTCGCGGGATCTCGGCTGGCCTGGTGCCAGTACATCAATACTCCTTCGTATCCGGACTTGCTTTGAGCCTGTGGCTCCTGCAGCTGTCTTCGTGCATCCGCGATCCTCACCTCGGCACGGGCAAGTTCCTCGCTACCGAACGCCATGTCGAGCCGCGTTTCCTCGCCATTCGAGCGCCGAAGATACTGCATCTCGAAGCGACCATGTGGTCGCGATGCTATGGGCTTGATCATCGCCTCGATGGCAGCCAGCTCGCGGTCGTTCGTCGTTTCGGGGGGCGACGCCTCTGGCCTCGAAGCGAAAAAGGAAAGGAGATCGGAGACGTGGCGCACGAAGTCTCCAATGATGTTGATGTGCTCGACCATGGGCAGTACCGAACCGAGAAAATAGAGACCTGGCACAATCTCGGCTACGATGGATCCCGACTCGATCTTGGTTACGAGGAGGCGCACATCCGCTGCCTCGGAGCGTGGGATCCCGTGTCTTTCCAACGTCTCTCGAAACTCGATCGCCAGGCCCTCGAAGGCGTGGACGAGCTCGTAGATTTCGAATGGCCCGTCGGCCTGCAGGGTGACCAGGACCTTTTCACACGGTTCCAACTACACCCCTCCCCCGCTCACGGGGCGAGCTCGCGGTTCCCTCGCCGCTCCTTCCGGGGAAGTGCGAGCAGAGGGATGATCGCAGGCACGAACAGCAATACGCCAAGAAACCAACATCCGGAGCACCGATTTTTTCCTGCCAGCGATAATTCCGGCTGTGATTGCAAACGTTATCCACATCGCAATGATGAAAATCCACATCATGATACTGTCCTCCCGCTCAGTCACGGCTTGCAGGCGTAGAGGGTATCCTTCCAGGCGCAATAGGGGTCGACGCAGAACTCGCTGATGGCGACAGCCTGCCTCTTGTAGAGGGCGCACGCCTCTTGGGCCTTGGCGAGCTTGTCTTCCGGCTTCGTATAGGCGTTCCCGCGAACCTTCACCCTGTCCTCGCCGATATCCGAGATAACGGCCGGCGCCGCACATGCCGAAAGAAACGCGACGAGGGCCATGCCGAGCCAGACACTCTTTTTCATCGTTCACCTCCCTGTCGAGAATATGGTGCCATGATCGCCCGAGCGGCGGACGAGAGCAAGCCTTGCGGCCTGTCTGCCTTCACCATCGGCGCATGAAATCGGCCGGCACGCTCACACCGAGCGCGCCAGCCATCGCACCTGTCCGATCAGCCGGAAACGGCTTTCGTCTCCCGCCTCCTCCTGCTCGACATGGATCGGATCGTATTCCGGATTCTGGGAAAGGAGGAGATAGCCGGTCCGCGTCTTGCCGACACGTTTCACCAGCAGACCATCGTACCAGACGAGCCAGATGCCCTCGCGGAACAACGCCGGCGCCCCGAGGTCGACGAGGACGATGTCGCCCGGCGTGATCAACGGCACCATGGAATCGCCGTCGACGCGCACCAAGGCGGCGCGATCGGGCCGGATCCCCTGGCGCCGCAGCCAGTCCTCGCGGAACAGCCACCAGTCGACCACGGACTCGGCTTCGACGAGGCGGCCGCCGCCCGCAGATGCCTCGACCTCGTATCTGGGCAGCCTGGTCCATCCCTCGGGAGCCTTCGATGCTTCTTCTCCATGGCGGGGAGCGGGACCCATGCCCTCGTCAGCCTTTATTATGGCCCCGTCGGCGGTACCGTGTTCAACGCTGCGTTCACCGGGGCGCATCGGCCCCTCGCCCGTCGCCAGCCACTCGAGACGCACTCCGGCCGCACGGGCGATGGCCGCGGCGCGTGATAGTGGCATCTTCGTTCCGCGGATCCAGTTTCGGATGGTCTGTTCGGACAGAGCTGTGCGACGGGAAAGCTCCGCCAAGCCTATCTGATCCGCCAACAACGCAAGCCTCTTGCTGATCCCCCGCTCGGCATCAGCTGAGTCGGCACCTTCCCCAGGACCCATGCCTTTTTCCAAATATGGACGTACCCCCTTGCAAAGCGTCCAGAGTTGTGCACATATTTGGACGCGACACACTGTGAGCGAGGCCACATCATGCGCGATCGGCGTCGTTTCCGCAAACCGCAGGATGCGATCGCCGCGCTCGGCTATCCGGGCGTGACAGCCTGGGCGCGGGCGCACGGCTTCCGGCCCGGTACGGTGATGATGAC
>JALUAG010000014.1 GCA_027045875.1 Alphaproteobacteria bacterium
CCCGCGACTGGGCGACCCTCGCCCGCCGCGCCCGCCGGCGCCGCACCGCCAGCCAGTCGCTGCTGATCGCCTTCCTGGTGGCGGTCTCGCTGCCCATCATCCTGCCCTATTTCTGGATGTTCACCATCTCCGTCTCGGCCCGCACCGGCGGCGTCGAATCGGTGGTGCTGTGGCGCGCCTCGGCGGTCCTCGTGCCGGCCGTCGTCGGCTTCGGCATCCTGCGCCTGTTCACCGAGGACCGCCGGCGGCTGTGGACCGGGGCGGCGGCCATCGCCGCCATCGCCCTCCTCGCCCTGCTGATCCTCGTCGGCCGCGACCTCCACCTCCAGAACTACCGCTTCCTGTGGCAGCCGAACATCGTCGAGGAGATCCGCGGCGCGGCCACCGCCTCGATCCAGTTCCCCTCGGTCTGGGTGGCCTTCCGCAACTCCCTGCTGCTGGCGCTGACCCAGACCGCCCTCGTCCTCTTCGTCTCGACGCTGGCCGCCTACTACCTCTCGCGCTTCCAGTTCCCGGGCCGCGGCGGCTTCCTCCAGGGGCTGCTCGTCCTCCACGCCTTCCCGGCGATGACCCTGATCATCCCCATCTTCCTGCTGATGTACTGGTCGGGCCTGCTCGACACCCTGACCGGCGTCATCCTCGTCATCACCACCCTCGAGCTGCCCTTCTCCATCTTCATCATGAAGGGCTTCTTCGACGCCGTGCCCTGGGACATCGAGATGAGCGCCATGACCGACGGCGCCTCGCGCCGCCAGGCCTTCCTCCGGGTGGTGCTGCCCCAGGTGCGGGTGGGCATGCTGGCGGTCGGGGTGTTCGCCTTCATCAAGGGCTGGGAGGAATACGTCTTCGTGCGCACCCTGCTGTTCGAGAAACAGAACTGGGTGATGAGCCTCTACATCTTCTGGGTCTCGGAGGACATCATGGGGGTGGATTACGGCATCGTCGCCGCCGTCGCCGTCTTCTACATCCTGCCCAGCCTCCTCCTCTACATCTTCTGCCAGAAGTTCCTCGTGCAGATGTCGCTGGGCGGGATCAAGGGCTGAACCATGGCACGCATCGAACTGCGCAGGATCCGCAAGCAGTGGGGCGAGGTGGTGGCGGTGGACGACATCGACCTCACCATCGAGGACGGCGAATTCGTCGCCATCCTCGGCCCCTCGGGCTGCGGCAAGTCCACCACCCTGTTCATGCTCGCCGGCATCTACATGCCCAGCGCCGGCGAGCTCCTGTTCGACGGCATCGCCGTCAACGAGGTGGAGGCCAAGGACCGCAACGTCGGCATCGTCTTCCAGTCCTACGCCCTCTATCCCCATCTCGACGTGCGCCGCAACATCATGTTCCCCCTCAAGTTCAAGGGGGTGCCGAAGGCGGAGGCGGCCCGCCGCGCCGAGGAGGCGGCGCGCCTCGTCCATGTCGAGGAGCTCCTCGACCGCATGCCCTCCCAGCTCTCCGGCGGCCAGCAGCAGCGGGTGGCCCTCGCCCGGGCGCTCGTCAAGGAACCCCAGCTCCTCCTCCTCGACGAACCCCTCTCCAACCTCGATGCCACCCTGCGGCTGTCCATGCGCACCGAGATCAAGCGCCTCCAGCGCCACACCGGGGTGACCACCGTGCTCGTCACCCACGACCAGATCGAGGCCACCACCATGGCCGACCGCATCGTCTGCATGCGCAGGGGACGGATCGAGCAGATCGGCACCGCCGAGGACCTCTACCGCCGGCCCGACAGCCTGTTCGTGGCGAGCTTCCTGGGCGCGCCCCCCATCAACCTCCTCGAGGGCGAGGCCCGAGGCGGCCGGCTGCGGGTGGGCGAAGCGGAACTGCCGCTCACCGGCGGTGCCGAAGGCGCCGTGGTCCTCGGCATCCGTCCCGAGGACGTCCGTCTCGGCGAGACGGGCCTTCCCGCCCGCGTCCTCGACGTCGAGCCCATGGGCCGCGAGACCCTGTTCCTGCTCGAGACGCCGCTGGGCCAGCTCCGCGCCCTCCTGGCCGGCGCTACCGCCCCCTACAGGGCGGGGGATTCGGTAGCGTTCACATTCGATCCCGAGAATAGTATCCTGTTCATGAAGAGCAGCGAGCGACGCCTGCCCGATGTCCGTGCCCGCCTGCCCGCCTGACGCGCCGAGCGAGGATCCGGAGGCGGAACCGCCCGATCTCCTGATCGCCTGCACCGACCGGCTGGACTGGCCGGAGGCGGCGGCGCGCGCCCGCTGGGCCTCGCTTCCCGCCGATCCCGCGCTGCACCGCCGGCTGCTGGCCGAGATCCCGGCCCTCGGCGCCATCGAGGCGCGGCTGCCCCGCGATCCCCTGCCGCCGCCCGCCGCGGCCGCGCGCATCCTGTTCTGGAACGTCGCGCGGCTGCGCGAGGGCCCGCGCATCGCCGTCCGCCTCGCCGAGCTCGCCCCGGCCGCCTGCCTGCTGGCCGAGGCGGATCTCGGCATGGCGCGTTCCGGCAACCGCCACACGGTGGCCGAACTCGCCGAATGGCTCGGCCAGGGTTATCTGTTCGGCGTCGAGTTCCTCGAGCTCGGCCTGGGCGACGCCGAGGAGCGGCGGCGGCACGCCGGCGAGGGCAACCTGGCCGGCCTCCACGGCAACGCCATCCTCTCGCCGCACGTGCTGACCCGCCTCGCCATGCTCCGCCTCGACCGGAGCGGCCGCTGGTTCGAGGATGCCGAGGGGGAGCGGCGGATCGGCGGCCGCATGGCGCTTCTGGCCCAGCTCGAGATCGCGGGCCGGCCGGTGACCCTCGTCTGCGCCCATCTCGAGAGCCACACCGACCCCGCCGACCGCCGGCGCCAGATGGCGCGCCTGCTGGACGGCATCGAGGCCTACGATCCCGAGGCCCCGGTGCTCATCGGCGGCGATTTCAACACCACCGGCTTCGCCCGCAGCCAGCGGCTGGACGCGGCGCGGCTGCGGCGCGCCCTCGCGGCGGAGCCCGAACGGCTGCGCCGGCCGGAGGCCCACGAGCCCCTGTTCGCGCTGGCCCGCGAGCGGGGCTACGACTGGCACGCCTGCAACGGCGCCGGCGAGCCCACCCAGCGGCGCCTTCCGGGCGATGACCGTCCGGCGGGCCGTCTCGACTGGTTCTTCGCCCGCGGCCTCCGTTGCCGCGATCCGCGCACCCTGCCGGCGGTCGACGCCGACGGCCGCCTCCTCTCCGACCACGAGGCGATCATGGTCACCATCACCCCCGCCTGATTCCCTTCCCGCGAACCTGCCGTGGAGACCTGCGTGATGCGTTTCCTGACCTACAACATCCAGTACGGGCTGGGCGAGGACGGACGGTTCGATCTCGCCCGCATCGCCCGCGAGATCCTGCGCCACGAACCGGACGTCGTCGGCCTGCAGGAGGTGGAGCGCTACTGGAAGCGTTCCGGCGAGCGCGACCAGCCGGCCGAGCTCGCCGCCCTCATGCCCGGCTACTATTGGGTCTACGGCGCCAACCTCGACATGCACGCCGGCAACGGCGAGCAGCCGAACCGCCGCCGTCAGTTCGGCACCATGATCCTGAGCCGCAGCCCGATCCTGAGCTCCCGCAACTTTCCCCTGCCCAAGTTCGGCACCCTTTCCCAGCACAGCATCCAGCAGGGGGCGCTGGAGGCGGTGGTGGAGAGCCCGAAGGGCATGCCGATCCGCGTCTATTCGGTGCATCTCTCGCATCTCTCGCCGGCCACCCGGCTGCCCCAGGTGGAGGTGATCCTGGAGATCGACCGCCGCGCCTACGCCGAGGGGGGTGCCTGGTGCGGCGGCCATCCCGATCCCACCGCCGGCTGGACCGAGGGGGAGATCCCGCCGATGCCCCGCGAATCGGTGTGGATGGGCGATTTCAACTTCACCGTCGATTCCGAGGAATACGCGCGCCTCGTGGGTCCGCTGACCCCGCGCCACGGCCGCCTCGTCAACCGCGACGGGCTGATCGACTGCTGGGTGGCGGCCGGCCACGACGAGCGCGAGGGGGCGAGCTGCGAGGACGTGCGGATCGACTACGTGTTCTGCTCCGCCTGGCTGGCCGACCGCGTGCGCCGCGCCGAGATCGACACCACCGCCCGCGGTTCCGACCACCGGCCGGTGATCGTCGACATCGACCTCTGAGGGAGCGCGGACATCCCGCTTGCCGCGCCGGCCGTTTTCGTCCATCCTGTGGCCGGCCGAGTGGGCTTCGTGTTCCGGGAATCGCTCTTTCACACGGTGGAGTTGCCTTTTCGACCGTCGCAGATTTTTGCGAAGGCACCTTCCAAGTGCCTGGAAACGCGTATGTTTTCGAGGGGGGTGGTTCAGCGACTTGACCTGTTCGAGAAGGGATTAAGACTCGATCTCGTGAGCCATCTTTCCTTCTCCCGTTGAGTTCAGCGACTTGACCTGTTCGAGAAGGGATTAAGACTCTGGCATCTCCTGGCCCAGACCGTGCCAGGGGTTCAGCGACTTGACCTGTTCGAGAAGGGATTAAGACCCACCCTTCCTCGGCATCCTCCGGCTGCCAGCGGTTCAGCGACTTGACCTGTTCGAGAAGGGATTAAGACCCATCTCCATCGCTTCCGCCCGGCCCCACCGCCGGGGTTCAGCGACTTGACCTGTTCGAGAAGGGATTAAGACCAGGCGACAGTGTGAAGGCGATCGAGCTCGGCGTTCAGCGACTTGACCTGTTCGAGAAGGGATTAAGACCGAAGCCGAGGTGGCGGAAGATCGCCGTCTTGGTTCAGCGACTTGACCTGTTCGAGAAGGGATTAAGACCACCAGGCAGCAGCGGATGCGTCCATCCTTGGTGTTCAGCGACTTGACCTGTTCGAGAAGGGATTAAGACTCCAAGCAGGCGTAAGCGTGCCGGAGGGCGGTCTTCAGCGACTTGACCTGTTCGAGAAGGGATTAAGACTTCCGAAGCGTGAAGACCACGCGCTGGCAGTGGGTTCAGCGACTTGACCTGTTCGAGAAGGGATTAAGACCCACCCTTCCTCGGCATCCTCCGGCTGCCAGCGGTTCAGCGACTTGACCTGTTCGAGAAGGGATTAAGACTTCCGAAGCGTGAAGACCACGCGCTGGCAGTGGGTTCAGCGACTTGACCTGTTCGAGAAGGGATTAAGACTCACTTCACGGAGTCGATCCATCACCGCGCGGAGTTCAGCGACTTGACCTGTTCGAGAAGGGATTAAGACGTTGTGGCGAGCGTCCCGTCGAGGCTGGTACTCAGTTCAGCGACTTGACCTGTTCGAGAAGGGATTAAGACCCCGTCGGCCCGGGGGTGCGAGGGCGGGTAGTCGTTCAGCGACTTGACCTGTTCGAGAAGGGATTAAGACTTCGCCGCGGTGCACACCGCGGCCAAAACACGGGTTCAGCGACTTGACCTGTTCGAGAAGGGATTAAGACGCCACGACGCCACGCAGTGGCGGAGCCCGGGCGTTCAGCGACTTGACCTGTTCGAGAAGGGATTAAGACTCTCGAGCGACCGCAGGGCTTCGAGCCCTCCGGGTTCAGCGACTTGACCTGTTCGAGAAGGGATTAAGACCCGCGTCTCGGGCTTCGGCTCGGCCTTGGGCTCGGGGTTCAGCGACTTGACCTGTTCGAGAAGGGATTAAGACCTGGCGCGGAGGTACGCGTTCGCCGCGGTGCAGTTCAGCGACTTGACCTGTTCGAGAAGGGATTAAGACCGAGCACCATCGCGCAGGCAACATCCCAAGTCATTCAGCGACTTGACCTGTTCGAGAAGGGATTAAGACTGATCAGGCCTTCTTGACGCGCGGCCTGCGCGGGTTCAGCGACTTGACCTGTTCGAGAAGGGATTAAGACGGGGTTCGATCGGCTTCCCGGAGCGCGACCGGGTTCAGCGACTTGACCTGTTCGAGAAGGGATTAAGACTTCGGCGATGTCCCGCATGGCGGAGACGATCGCGGGTTCAGCGACTTGACCTGTTCGAGAAGGGATTAAGACCAGCAGACCGAGGCCAACAGCTACATCTTCGAGGCGTTCAGCGACTTGACCTGTTCGAGAAGGGATTAAGACCGCCCGCTCGATCACGTCCTCCTGGATGCCATGTTCAGCGACTTGACCTGTTCGAGAAGGGATTAAGACAAGGCCGGCCCCCGCAAATACGCAGAGGCCGGCAGTTCAGCGACTTGACCTGTTCGAGAAGGGATTAAGACCGCGAATACACAGAAGCCGGCCAGGGCGCGGAGTTCAGCGACTTGACCTGTTCGAGAAGGGATTAAGACTTCGCGGCAGCGCGGAGGTAAGCATTCGCCGCGTTCAGCGACTTGACCTGTTCGAGAAGGGATTAAGACCGTGAAGCGGTTTGATGCCGTGGCGGCGCAGGGGTTCAGCGACTTGACCTGTTCGAGAAGGGATTAAGACCGCGGCGCGGCGGCGGATCTCGGCGGCGTCGGGGAGTTCAGCGACTTGACCTGTTCGAGAAGGGATTAAGACTCAGGTCTTCTTGACGCGCGGCCGCTTCGGGCGTTCAGCGACTTGACCTGTTCGAGAAGGGATTAAGACCCCGGGCTCGGCCCCGGGCTCGGCCCCGGGCTTGGTTCAGCGACTTGACCTGTTCGAGAAGGGATTAAGACCCGCGCGGTCGATCCGTTCCGCACCCGCCTTCGGTTCAGCGACTTGACCTGTTCGAGAAGGGATTAAGACCCGCTGGTCCAGCAGTGGCGCGCTCGTAATCAGGTTCAGCGACTTGACCTGTTCGAGAAGGGATTAAGACC
>JALUAG010000015.1 GCA_027045875.1 Alphaproteobacteria bacterium
CCAGGGGTGGACGGTGGCGGCCAACCAGAGCCTCGGTTGCACTGGCACCACCTACCAGACCCTCCGCTCCGAGCCGGGGCCGGGCGGTTCCCTGACCCTCAGCGAGAGCGGGGGCTCCACCTTCCTCCTGTACCGCGGGGACGGCACGCTGGAGAGCCCGGCTGCCGGCATCTCGATCGACCTCTGCGACGCCGACCGCACGGGCGAGAAAGGCCGCAGGATCGCCGTCAACGCCGCGGGCCGGCCATCCGTAAGCGAGATCTCCTGCTCATGAAGGCACTGAACGCGAAAGCATGGCCTCCGTGCACCACCCGCCGCATGCACAGCGGGGTTTCCCTGATAGAGGCGCTGGTGGCCCTGCTCGTGCTCTCGATCGGCCTGCTCGGGCTGGCCAACCTGCAGCTCACTGCGATCCGCAACGCCCACAGCGCCCACATGCGCTCCCAGGCCTCCATCCTGGCGCAGGACATCCTGGATCGGATGCGCGCCAACCGCGCCAATGCAACCGCCTATGCGATCACCCTGTCCGCCACGGCTCCCACGGGCAGCACGGTCTCCGACCAGGACCTCGCCGATTGGCTGAAGGCGCTCGCGACCAATCTCCCCCAGGGCGACGGGGCGATCTCCGTCGCCGTGGGCGGGAACACCACCACAGTGACCGTGACGATCCAGTGGGACGACAGCCGGGGCCTGGACGGATCGACGACGCAGACGTGGACCTACTCTACGGAGCTGTGAACATGCGGGTCATCCACCCAAACGGCCGGACCTCGGGGCTCAGCCTCGTCGAGCTCCTCGTGGCCATCGCCATCGGCCTGCTCGTCGTGGCGGGAGTCGTGCAGGTCTACGTCTCGGCCAAGCAGGCCTACCGCGCGACCGAGGCGCTCGCGCGGGTGCAGGAGGCCGGCCGCTTTGCCATCAGCGCGCTGGTGCGCGACATCCGCATGGCCGGCTTCACCGGCTGTCCCGCACCCGGCAGCGGCAACATCACCAACATCGCGGACCTGGACGGCGACGGCAATCCCGATTCCGGTTACGACCTCACACCGTCGAACGCCGTCTCTGTACAAGACGAGGTGACCTCCGGCCCCGCCGTTCCAGGGACCGATACCATCACGATCCGTTATGCGAGTTCCGAGATGGTGCCGGTTGTGTCCACCGGCAACGCCACGTCGACCGCCGAAGTGAAGATCCCAGCCAACCCCTATGGCTGGTCCGCTGGCGACGTGATCGTGGTGACCGACTGCGAGCGTGCCGACATCTTCGGTGCGACGACCGTGTCATCCGGCGCTGGCGTGGTCACAATAGCAATCGCCGCCGCCAACAACACGCAGCCCCGCCTGAGCAAGGACTACGGCACCCGGGCACTGGCCATGAGGGTCCTTTCGCGCACCTACTACGTGGGGAACACCGGGCGGACCGACGCGGGCGGGCAGCCCATCTACGCCCTCTACCGGCAGGACGGAGGCGCCCCCCCTGTCGAGCTTGTGGAAGGGGTGCAGGGCATGGAGATCAGCGTGGCCCTCGACACCGACGGCGACGGCTCCGCCGACACCCGCAGCAACACGCCTGGTGCCGTCCCGGCCAACCAGATCGTTGCCGTGACCGTGAACCTTTGGGTGCAAAGCCTCCTCGACCATGTCGTCGAGTCCCCCCGCAGCTTCAGTGTCGGCTCGGAAACGGTGAACCCGTCCGACAACCGCCTGCATCTGGTCTTCACCGCCACTGCGGGCCTGAGGAACCGGCTGCCATGATCCTGCCAGCACAAGCGCTGCCGTGCCCGCCCCGTCCACCGGCCCGCAGCCGGGGCGCCGCCCTGGTCGTGGGGCTGCTGATCCTGCTCGTCATCACCATCATCGGCCTGAGCAGCATGCGCTCCACGCTGCTCGAGGAGCGCATGGCGGGCAACCTGCGCGACCGCGCCCGCGCCTTCGAGGCCGCCGAGGCGGCGTTGCGGGCAGCCGAGGCCTCACTGCTGAACAGCTCTCCCCGCCCCGTGGCCTCCGCCGGCGGGCCCGTGTGGCCAGCAGACGGCCCGGACCCCGACACCACCAACGCCACCCCCTGGTGGTTCGAACCAAGTGTCGACGGGTCGTGGTGGAGCAGCAATGCGACCCCGGCATCGCTTTCAGCAAGCGCCCCGGCGGTACCGGCATACGTGATCGAGGAGCTGCAGTTCGTTCCCGACGGCGGTGCCCTCAACATCGGCCAGGGCACACAGCCCGGCCGCTGGTTCTACCGCATCACCGCGCGCGCCACCGGGGCCGACGCGGCCACGGAAGTGCTCTTGCAGACGACTTACGCGGTGCGTTTCTGATCGGCCTGCGAGACATGCGAGACAAGGAACGGGAGCCTGCCATGGCCAAGCCAACGACGATCACCTCCTTCTACCGGAAGGGCTTCCTTCGACGGTTGCTCGTAGCGATCTCCACGGCGGCCCTCTGCATCCTCGGCGGCCTGCGGCCGGCGATCGCGGCCCCCCTTTCCCTGAGCGAGGTGCCACTCGTCACCGGCGGGGGAGTGCCCGCCAACATCCTGGTCACCTTCGACGACTCCGGCAGCATGGCCTGGGCATACATCCCGGACGGGCTGTGGGTGGAGCCGATCGCGAACTCGCGCCGCTTCAAGTCGGCCGACTTCAACCCCATGTACTACAACCCGAACGTCACCTATCTGCCGCCCGTCGACGAGAACGGCACCCCACTGACCACCAGCTTCACGAACGCCCCCATAGATGGATTCAATCCGGGCCTGGGGACGATGGATCTCTCCTCGCAGTATCAGCCCACGATCGAGCTCTATCTGGCGTCGTGGTGCGGCAACTGGAATCCGGACATCCCGGAACCGTGGTGGACATTTAGCAGCTCATGCCACTACGTCGCCCGCAACCCTGCGGCCGACTTCTCGCCCGCAGACCAGGTCTCCGGCGTGCCCGCCTACTACTACGTCTTCGACAGCAGCCTTCCGGGCTGCAGCGGGAGCACCAACGACGATGACTGCTACCGCAAGGTCGACGTCAGCTCGACCTCCGGCCCTGGCGGCACGGACGAGCGCCAGAACTTCGCCATCTGGTACTCCTTCTACCGCACCCGCAGCCTCATGGTCCGCACCGCTGCCACACGCGCGTTCTCGCGCGTCGGCGGAAACCTGCGCCTCGGATGGCAGAACCTTCACAGCTGCAGCGGCTTCAATACCTCATGTGCCGACTTCCTGGGCAACCTCTACGACAGCCAGCTCCGCACCTTCTCCGGCACGCACCGCCAGAACTTCTACGATTGGCTGTTCCGCGTCCCCACCGAGGGCAACACCCCCCTGCGCCTCGCGCTGAACCGGGCCGGCCAGGAGTACCAGGACGAGAGCGGCGTGGACAGCCCATATGCCCTGGAACCCTTCGTCACCGAGAACCCGAAGTACGGATGCCGCCAGAATTTCCACATCGCCCTCACGGACGGCCTGTGGAACGGCCCCACACCGCCGGGCATCGGGGACTACGATAACCAGGCGCGCACGCTGCTGGACGGGACAAGCTACTCGCCGGCGGAATCGAGCGCCACCGCTCACCCGTACCACGATCCGAACTCGGTCACCCTGGCCGACATCGCCTTCTTCTACTGGGCCAACGACCTGGCCGGCACCATCAACAACCAGGTGCCACCCTACATCGTCGAGACGGACACGAACGCCACGGTCCAGTACTGGAACCCGAAGAACGACCCCGCCAGTTGGCAGCACATGGTCAACTTCTTCGTCGCCCTGGGCCTCGAGTCCTTCCTGGGAAGCGACTGGGGGGGCGACACCTACAGCGGCGCCTACGCCGACTTCAGGAGCGGCAGCAGGCACTGGCCGCCCACCGCGGCCTACAGCTCCAACAACGTCTATGACCTGTGGCACGCCGCGCTCAACAGCCGCGGGCAGTTCTTCTCGGCACAAAACCCCACGGCCCTCACGAACGCCCTGGAATCGATTCTCGGCAATATCGCCGACCGCACGGCCGCCGCCTCGGCACCAAGCCTGAGCAGCGGCTCCATCGTCGGCGGTGCGCGGCTCTTCCAGGCCCGCTTCCAGACCGGCGACTGGACCGGCGAGCTGCTCGCCTACGATATCTCGGACGGCAGCGGTTCCAACACGTGCAATTCGCAGCCCCCCGGCACCGTGTGCACGCCCGCCGTGTGGAACGCGCGCGACACGGTAGAGACCCAGGCCGCGAGCCACGACACCCTGCGGCGGATCATCACCTACAAGCCTTCGACCGGGACGGGCATCCCCTTCCGCTGGCCCAGCAACCCGAGCAGCCCGGGGGCCAATGAGCTCGACGCAAGCCAGATCAACGCGCTCAACAAGAATCCAGCGACCGGAACGAACGATGGACGCGGGAACGACCGGCTCAACTACATCCGGGGCGCCAGCGTGACGGGCTTCCGGCCCCGCACCTGGCGGCTGGGCGATATCGTCCACTCGGCACCGGTCTATGTAGGACCTGTCCCCGACCTCGCCTATCCGGACACCATAGAGGCCACCGCTCCCTACTCCAGCTTCCGCGGGGCCATCGCCGCGCTCAACGGCAACACGGGCCGGCGTCCCATGGTCTACGTCGGCGCCAATGACGGGATGCTGCATGCCTTCGACGCGAACACCGGCCAGGAGATCTTTGCCTACGTTCCTGCCGCGGTCTTCGGCAAGCTGAACCGCCTGACCGATCCCGCCTACGGGCACACCTATTACGTGGATGGCCAGATCAGCGTGGTCGACGCCTACATCAACGGCGCCTGGCGGACCGTCCTCGTAAGCACGCTGGGCGGCGGCGGTCAGGGCCTCTTCGCGATCGATGTGACGAATCCCGACAATTTCGTCACCGGCGAGTCCACGGCGGCCGCAAATGTGCTGTGGGAGTTCACGGACAAGGAAGACCAGGACCTCGGATACACCTACGGCGCTCCCAGCATCGTCAAGCTCCAGAACGGGGACTGGGCCGTAATCGTCGGCAACGGCTACAACAACACCGTGGACAATGCCGGCGATGGCGCGAGTGGCGATTCGACCACGGGCAACGCCGTCCTATACATCATCCGCCTGTCGGACGGCACGCTGCTGAAGAAGATCGACACCGGGGTGGGCGCCGCCGATGATCCCGAGGGGCTGGGCCGCCCCAACGGCCTCGCCACACCCGCGGTGGTGGACGTCGACGGGGATTTCATCGCCGACTACGTCTACGCAGGCGACCTTTTCGGCAACCTGTGGCGCTTCGATCTGACGGCGAACACCCCCGGTGGATGGAAGATCACGCCTGCGGGTGCCGGCGGGGGCCAGCCGCTGTTCAAGGCAACAAGCCCCGACACGCCGCCGAAGGCCCAGCCGATCACGGTCCAGCCCATGGTCGGCCGCCATCCCGGCGGGCTTGGAGGCCTGATGATCTATTTCGGCACCGGCAAGTACATCGAGACGGGCGACAACAGCGCCACGGGGCAGACGACCCAGAGCTTCTACGCGATCTGGGACAAGGATCCCACTGCCACAGCCACGACGGCCGTGGTGAACCGTTCCGAGCTGCTGCAGCAGAAGATCCTGCAGGAGCTGACCACGACGGTCGGAGGCCAGACGACTACGGTGCGCCAGACCACGAGCAATCTCATAGACTGGTCTGTGCACAAAGGCTGGTATATGGATCTGATCGTCGACGGAAGCTCCGACAACAAGGGCGAGCGGGTCATCAGCAACGCTGTCCTGTACGACGACCGGGTCATATTTGTCAGCATCCAGCCGGACGACGATCCCTGCGACTTCGGAGGGACGAGCTGGCTCATGGAGCTGTCGCTCGAGAGCGGGTCGCGCCTCACCCAGTCGCCCTTCGATCTCAATGCCGACGGCCTGTTCACGACCGCCGACTTCGTGACCTTCCCTTCAGGGGGCGGCAGCGTCTCCGAGGCGGCCGGCGGCGTGAAGATCAAGGGCATCGCGTTCGGGCCCAGCATCGGCGTGACCAAGCCGACCGCGCCCTGCACGGGCCCGAACTGCCCCAGGCAGAAGATGGTGAAATACCTCCAGCGGTCCGACGGCTCCCTCCAGCGCGTCGATAACCGGCCGGGCCAGGGGGCTATCGGCCGCCAGGGTTGGGTCGAGCTGGTACGATAGGTCTTGTGCGAGGAGCGAGGTGATGAGCAAAGACAGGAAACTCGTGGCGCCCTTGGCCGCGCTCGTGGGACTCCTCGCGCTCGTCGCGACCGGTACGCCCGGAACCGCCTGGGCCGCCGGCCAGACGGCTGCGAGCAAGGGCGTGCTGTATGCCGTGTACCAGGACAGGGACAGCCGCGCAGTGAACGTCGACGACAGGGTGCTGCCCTTGGCAGAGAATGCCCGGATCGTCGACCGCCGGAGCGGAATGGAGGTCGAGATCGGTTTCGAGGAGCTCGCGCAGGAACGCAAACCGGTTGCTGTCGAATACCGCTTTCGCTACGGAGGGCGGCAAGTCGAGGTGGTCGAGCTCGCCCTGACCAGGGGCAGGGGGCGGTGAGGTGAAAAGCGGCACGCTTGGCTCCATGCGCGGTTTCACGCTCATCGAGCTGATGGTGGTGGTGGTGATCGTCGCCATCCTGCTGGCGATCGGCTATCCCACCTACCTCGACCAGGTGCGCAAGGCCCGCCGCTCGGACG
>JALUAG010000016.1 GCA_027045875.1 Alphaproteobacteria bacterium
CCCTTCCCCCCACCCGGCGCCGGGGTCGCGGGATCACCCGTACTGCCCGTCTCCGGACGCATCGTCTCCGGCTTCGGCGACGAGCGGGCCGGCATCTTCGCCCGCGGCATCACGGTCGAGGTGGACCGCGACCAGCCGGTGCGCGCGGTGCGCGGCGGCCGGGTGGTGTTCGCCCAGCCCTTCCGACGGTTCGGCCTTGTGTTGATTCTCGATCATGGGGATGGATATCATACGTTGCTGGCGGGGATGACGCGGCTTGATGTCCGCCGCGGAGACCGTATAGCTGCAGGTGCCGTGGTCGGACTGATGGCGCGTGCCGGGCGGAAAGGGGGCCGCCTCTACTTCGAGCTGCGTCAGCAGGGTCGACCCGTCAACCCGCTGCCTTGGCTGGCAGCGCGAGCCGACAGGACAAGGGGTTAATGGCGAAGTCTCCGAACAGACACTGGTCGATCACCGCCGCTTTGCTGGCCGGATTGCTGCTGCTGGGCGGGTTGTTGCCGGGCGATTCGGTCGCGGTGCGGGCACAGTCAGACAGCGCGGAGACGCTGCGTGCGCTCAAGCTCTTCGGCGACGTGTTCGAGCGGGTGCGCGCCGACTACGTCGAGGAGGTCACCGATCAGAAGCTGATCGAGGCGGCCATCAACGGCATGCTGACCTCGCTGGATCCGCATTCCGGCTATCTCGACCAGAACCGCTATCGCGACATGCAGGTGCAGACCCGCGGCGAGTTCGGTGGTCTCGGCATCGAGGTCACGATGGAGAACGGGCTCGTCAAGGTGGTCTCGCCCATCGACGACACGCCCGCCTGGCGGGCCGGGATCAAGGCCGGCGATCTGATCACCCACATCGACGACGAGCCGGTGATGGGCCTGTCCCTGGGCGAGGCGGTCGACAAGATGCGGGGGCCGGTCAACACCCGGATCAAGCTCCGTATCCTGCGCCAGGGCGAGAAGAAGCCCATCGAGGTCACCATCACCCGCGCCGTCATCCGCATCAGCCCGGTGCGCTCGGAAGCCCAGGACGACATCGGCTACGTGCGGGTCACCACCTTCAACGAGCAGACGAACAGCACGCTCCGGGACAAGGTGGCGAAGCTGCGCCGCGAGATCCCCGACATGAAGGGGCTGGTGCTCGACCTCCGCAACAATCCGGGCGGCCTCCTCGACCAGGCGGTGGCGGTGGCCGACGCCTTCCTCGACAAGGGAGAGATCGTCTCCACCCGGGGCCGGCGGCCGGACAGCATCCAGCGCTACAACGCCCGCCCCGGCGACATCCTGGACGGGCTGCCGATGGTGGTACTGATCAACGGCGGCTCGGCTTCCGCCTCGGAGATCGTGGCCGGCGCGCTCCAGGATCACAAGCGCGCGATCGTGATGGGCACCCAGTCCTTCGGCAAGGGCTCGGTGCAGACCATCATCCCGATCCCCGGCCACGGCGCGCTGCGCCTCACCACGGCCCGCTACTACACCCCCTCCGGAAGCTCCATCCAGGCCAAGGGCATCACACCGGACATCACCGTCCAGCAGGCCAAGGTGGAGGTGATCGACGACAACGGCCGCCGCGAGGCCGATCTGCGGGGCCGTCTGGAGGCCGACGTGCCGGCGCCGGAGGAGCGGACCGAGGACAACGGCCCGCCGCTCGAGGAGAGGGACTACCAGCTCGCCCGGGCGATCGACCTGCTGCGCGGCATCGCCCTCTACAAGGCCGGGCTCGCGGCCGCGCGATGAGCTGCGAGGACGGCGGTGCCGGGGCGGGACGGGCGGCCCGGCGCGTCCCGCCCGTGGCCTGACGCGATCATGGCCGCAAAGCGGCTGCTGTTCGATCCCCGTCTGCCCTTCGCGGTGCTGGCCGGGCTGGCGGTGGTGCTCGTCCTCACGGTGGTGGCGGCACGCCTCCTCGGGATCGAGGGGACGCTCCGCTACACCGATCTGTGGCGGGCCGAACAGCCCCTGCCGGGCACCGCGGCGTCGGCGACCGCCCGGGAACCGGGTGCTGCGCCGCCGCCCGTGGGACCGCCGCCCGTCCGCGGCGAGCCGGTGGCCGGTGCGCCGCCCGTGGAACCGCCGGAAACGCTCCTCGAGCCCGGCCCCTACGGTGCCCTGCCGCGCCGGGCCGAGGACGGGCGCTCCCCGTTCTCGGTGTATCGGAGCAACTTCGCCTTCGACCCCGAACGGCCGCGCATCGCGCTCGTGGTCGTGGGCCTCGGCCTCGCCCGCGAGCCCACCCTCACCGCCACCGAACTGCCGCCGCTGTTCGGTCTCGCCTTTTCGCCCTACGGGCGCGAACTGGCAGGCTGGATGCGGTACGGGCGCTGGCGCGGCCACGAGGTCCTGCTCGAGCTTCCGGTACGGCCGGCCCGCTACCCGCTGGACGACGCCGGCCCCCTCGCCCTCGCACCCGACCTGCCGCCGGAGAGGCTGGAACAGCGGCTGGAAACGACGCTCGCCGCCGGCAAGGGCTATTTCGCGGTGACGGTGGCGGCGGGAGCCTACGTGGCGGCGCCCGAGACCTTCGCGCCGGTCCTCGCGCGGCTCGCCGAGGCCGGGCTGGGCCTGATCGAGCTGGGCGGCGACCATCTCGCGACCGCCGCCGCCCGGCAGGGTGTCCCCTATCTGTGGAGCGACCCGCCGATCGACCTCGATCCGGCACCCGAGGCCATCGACCTCGCCCTCGGCCGGCTGGAGACGCGGGCGCTCCGGGAGGGCGCCGCCCTCGGCACTCTCGAGGGCGCCGCGGTCGCCTACGCTCGCCTGCGTCAGTGGCTGCCGAGCCTCGAGGCCAAGGGGTTGCAGCTGGTCGCGCCGAGCCGCGTCTTCGACGGCCTCGCCCGCGGTCCCGCGGAGTAGCGCTGCCCATGGCCTTCCGGCTGTCCGACGAACCGCCGCCGGGCTACCGCCCCTGCGTCGGCATCCTGCTGCTGAACCGGGAGGGCCGCATCTTCGTCGGCCAGCGCGCCGACATGGCCGAACCCGCCTGGCAGATGCCCCAGGGCGGCATCGACCCGGGCGAGACGCCGCTGCAGGCGGCGCTGCGGGAGCTGCGCGAGGAGGTGGGCACCGACAGGGTGGAGCTCCTGGCCGAGAGCCGCTACTGGCGCTCCTACGACCTGCCTCCGGCGCTCGCCGCCCGCATGTGGCAGGGCCGCTACAGGGGCCAGACCCAGCGCTGGTTCGCCTTCCGTTTCCTGGGCACCGACGCCGACATCGACATCGACCAGCCGCATCGGGAATTCACCGCCTGGCGCTGGACCGATCCCGAGGACCTCGTCCGCCGCATCGTACCCTTCAAGCGCGACGTCTACCTCAGCGTCGTCGACGAATTCCGCCACCTATGGGCTTGACGATCGGCTCCCTGGAAACGGGCCGGGAGGGTTTCGGCGGTGGCGGTCCGGGGTCGCCGCCGGCGACACCGGCAGGAGCCGCGGGCACCGGCTCGGCCGATGGCGGGCGCGCGGGTTCGGCCGGTTCGGCGGCGGGCACCGCCGCCGGCACGGTCTCGGCCGGTGCCGCCTCTTCGGCCTCCACGGATGCGGTCGGTTCCCTCTCCGGCGCCGGGGGCGCCTCCGGTTCCGCCTCCGCGGCGGGCCGGCGTTCGGCCCCGGGCACCGCCGGGGGAGGGGCCGGCGATGCGCGCTCGCGCCGCTCGGCCGGACGCGGCGGCGCGGTCGCCGGTTCCGTGGTTCTCCCCTTCTCCCGCGGGGCCGGCTCGCGGGCGACCGGCGGCGGTGTCCTCTCGGCCGCGGCGGCCGGCGGCCGGCCGAAAAGACGGCGGGCACCGGGGGCGGGACGCGCCGACCTCGCCGGCGGGGCCGGAGACGCCTCCGGCGCCGCCGGAGGTCGCGGGGGTGGCGCGGGCTCCGGACGAGCCGTCTCGCCCGTTCGCGCGGGTCCGGCCGACGGCGGCGCCGGCTCCCCCTCTTCCTCGGTTTCCGCGATCGCCCTGGCCGCCCATTCGCCGTATTCCGGCAGCGCGGAAAGGGCCCGGACGTAGTCCTCGGCCACGCCGCCGAGTTCGATACCGTGGGTTTCCAGCCGGGAGACGATGGGGGCCATCACCGCATCGGCGACGGAAAAACGCCCGAACAGGAAGGGGCCCTCCTCCGGCGCCCCGGCGCGGCAATCCTCCCAGAGTTCGCGCAGCCGGTCGAGATCCCGCTGCACGCCGCGCAGAAGCTTGCCCGGCGGCGTGAAGCGCCCCGTCATGTCCATCGGCAGGAAGGTCAGCAGATCGGACAGCTCGTAGACCGCTTCGGCGGCCACGGCCCGCGCCCGCGCCCGCGTCTCCGCTGCCGCGGGCCAGAGCTCCGGACAGTGCTCGGCGGCGTATTCGCAGATGGCGAGGGGCTCCCAGACCGCCACCCCGGCCACCTCCAGTACCGGGAGACGGCCGATCGGAGAGATCCTTCCGGCCGCCTCGAGACCGGCGGCATCGCGCAGATCGAGGGCTTCGAGGGCGAACGGCACTCCGGCCCGCCGCAGCGCCAGCCAGACGGCGAAGGAGCGCGAGGAGGTGTTGTAGTTGCCGATGATCAGACGCGGTTCGGACATCGCAGCCGGCGAGCGGTGGTCGATCCGCACCCAGCCTAGCCGTTCCCGCGTCGGCGGCAAAGGGCCCGCCGTCTCTCCGTACGCGGCGGCGGTGCTCAGCCGGCGACCCGCAGCATGCCGGCGCGGCCGTACCAGTAGCCGTCGAGGAAGGCGACCCCGGGCGCCGTCTCGGCCAGACGGGCGCGCAGCTCCGCGGGCGCGATGCGATCGTCCAGAAGATCCCGGTAGAGGCCCGCCACCGCCACCATGTCCACCGCCTGCGGCACCAGCCTGAAGATGCCGACCCCCGCCGCGCGCGCCGCCGCCACCGCCGCCGACAGTTCGAGATAGCCGGCGGACAGGGTCTGGATGCCGTTGACGGCGACGAAGGCCTGCCCGTCCAGGGTATCCACCGCCATCCCGTCGGCGTCCTCGCCGCAGGCGTACTGGCAGTTGTCCTTGCGCCGGCCGCGGCTGCGCGCATGGTAGCAGCGGGCGGAAAGGGCGAGGGGAATGCGCCCGAAGATCTGGAGCTCGCATGCGATCCCGACGCCGGCGATCAGCCGCGCGACGGCGGAACCGGGCAGCTCCGGCGGCGGACAGAAGCGCACCGCCCCGCCCTCGCGGAGCACCGAAAGGGTGCCCTCGTTGTAGATGTTGAGATAGGGCCCGAGGGTGTGCGGACGCCCGCGCAACAGGCGTACCGCCCCGAAATCGTTGGCCTCCACCAGCCCCTCGGCGGCATCGACGAGGTCCCGCAGCACCGCCAGATCGCGCGGCTCGCCGGGGAGCGCCAGGCTCGAGAATACCACCTCCTTGCCCGCCGCCCGCAGCCGTTCCGCCGCCTCCGCCAGCACCCCGCCGAGGAAGGGCAGCCGCTTTGCGCACACCACCTCGCCGAGATGGACGATCTCGACGGGCGCCTCGTCGGCGATCCGGAGGTAGAAGTCGCGCAGCCGCTCCGGCTCCCAGTAATGGAGCACCGGTCCGAGGGACAGTCGGGCGCCGCCGCTCATCGCCATCGCTTGTCGTAGGCGCCCACCGTCTCGCGCCCACCCTCGGTGAGCTCGTGGAGATCGACGGCCGGCACCGGACGCCCCGCGGCCACCGCCTCGGCGGCCGCCCGTACCGTGCGGATGACCTTCTCGATGTAGGCGCGGCCGCGCTGGCGCCCCTCGATCTTGACCGCCCGCACGCCGGCCCGGGCGAGGGCCGGAAGCACCTCGAAGGCGCTCAGGCTGACCGGCTCCTCGAACAGGTAGCTCGCCCGTCCGCAGGCGAGGAACCGTCCCTTGCAGAGGGTCGGATAGCCCGCCGGCTCCCCGGGGCCGAAGCGGTTGACGGTAACCGGCCCGAGCCGGGTCACCAGCATGCCCTCCTCCTCCGCGTAACGCACGTCTTCGGCCGGCGAGCAGACCCCGTTCATGTTGGGCGAGCGGCCGGTCACGTAGGAGGAGAGCAGACAGCGCCCCTCGGCCATCACGCAGAGACCGCCCAGGACGAACACTTCGGTCTCCACGTCGATCGCCTCGGTGAGGGCCCGGATCTCGCCCACCGTGAGCACCCGCGGCAGCACCACCCGGCGGATGCCGGCGAGCTCGCGGAACAGGGCGATGGCCTCGGGATTGGCGGCCGAGGCCTGGACGGATAGGTGCAGCCGCGCCTCGGGATGGCGCCGGCGAGCGTAGCAGGCGAGGCCGAGATCGGCGAGGATCAGGGCGTCGGCGCCGAGCGCCAGCGCGTCGTCCACCGCCCGATGCCACAGCTCCTGCTCCCCCGCACGCGGGAAGGTGTTGACGGCGACGAACACCCGCACGCCGTGTCGGTGGGCGAAGGCCACCGCCTCCGCCAGCTCCTCGCGGGAGAAGTTGAGCCCGGGAAAGTTGCGGGCGTTGGTCTCGTCGCGGAACCCGACATAGACGCTGTCGGCGCCCGCCCGCACCGCCACCCGCAGCGCCGCCGGCGTCCCCGCCGGACAGACGAGTTCCAGCCGCTCGGGCATCCGCGCGCTCATCGCCCCTCCTCGCGGCGGCCGGCGAGGGCCCGCATGAGTTCGCCTCCGCCTTCCGCATAGCGGGCGAGCGGGGCCAGCAATCCGGTTTGGAGGCGGCGGGCGACCGTCGCCACCGTCCGCGCGCCGAAGGCACCGGCACCGGCGAGGAGCGGCAGCAGCGGGGCCAGGGGGCCGAAGGCGTCGCCGAGATCGCGGGCGAGATCGATCTCCGCATCCTCGAGGGCGTTGCGCAGCGCCACCACCACCTCGGTGCGCCCCTCGATCCGCAGCGCCCGCCCGAAGAACAGGGAATCGCCGTCGACCCGCCCCTCCACGAGATCGATCAGCAGGGCGACGGGCCCGCGCACGACTGCATCCACCTCCTCCGGGGCCACCGTCGGCAGGAGCCGCATCGACAACCCGCCCGCCTCGAGGCGGATGAGCAAGGTGCCGGGCAGATCGCTCGGGGCGACCGCGACCGACACCTCGCCCAGGGAGCGCAGGCGCTCGGTCAGACCGGGATGGCGCGCGAGCAGCGCCGCCCCCAGGAAATCGAGGGGCAGCGCCGGCAGAGGCAGGAGGGTGCCGGCCGACGGCCGGAGCGGCGGAACGGGCATGATCGCCACCTCACGAGGTGCGGACGGGTGACCGCACGCCGCCTCGCAGTGACGCAATCGCCGCGGCCCCGCCTTGACCGAGGTCAACCCGTCGCGGCCGGCGACCGGTCAGGGGATGGCGGTTCCCGTCCAGGCCGGCGGATCGCTGGCGGGGAAGGATTCGAGATCCGCCTCCTCGACCGGATCGGTGTCACCTTCCGGACTCCCCGCCGTCCCCGCTTCGGGCGGGAGGACGGCACCTCCGTCGAGCGCCACGAGGGCGAGGGGCGAGGTCGTGAAGGCGAGCAGCTCGCGCAGGGTCTCCTCGTAGGGGCGCACCGGCGTGCGGCGGATCGGTGCCTCCACCAGCTCCCAGAGCCATCCCTGCTGCTCGGCATAGTCGATGGCGCTGTGGGCATCCGGAAACGCGAGGGTGAGCGTCCGCCAGGGATCGGCACTTCCGCTCCAGCCCATGAGCGGATCGGGCAGGCTGCGCGCGGCGGGTTCGAATTCCAGCACCCAGGCCCGGTCGAAGGCCCGGCCGCCGCGCCCGGACTGGACCTCGCGGCGCCGGATCCGGGCCACGGGAACCGGCGAGGCGGCGCGGAAACGCGTTCCGGGCAGGCGCGCCGGCGCACGGGCGATGTTCTGCTGGTCGGCCATCGCTTCCTCCCGAAACGGCCCGGGGCCTCGCCCCGAGGAGCCGTGCAGGTTCCGTCCATGATATGGGAAGGCGGCGGTCGCACACAACGGGATGCCGGCGTCGCGGTGTCGCGAAAGCCGCCGTGCCCCTCAAACCCCCGCCGGCGGTTCCTATATATGAGACGGGTTTTCCATGATCGGGCGAGAAATTGTTCGGTTCGGGTGCGACGGCACCCCGACGGTCCCGCCGACCGGACGCGAGGAGATTGCGGCGATGACATCGGATCCGCGGCGCTGGATGTGGGCCGAGGCCTGCGAGATGCTGGCCCGTGCCGAGCGCCTGCAGCGCCAGTTCTTCGTTCCCGCCGAGGCATGGCCGGAAACCTCCCAGTGGGAACCGCCGGTCGACGTCTTCGAGACCGATCGCGGTCTCTGGATCACCGTGGCGCTGCCTGGGGTGGATCCCGCGGATCTCGAACTCGCAGTCCAGGGCGACACGCTGATCGTCGCCGGACGGCGCGTGCTGCCGCCGGCGGTCCGCCGGGCGCGGCTGGTGCGCCTCGAGATCCCGCACGGCCGGTTCCGGCGGCGCATCCGGTTGCCCGCCGGCCCCTATCTTCTGGCCGGCCAGGAGTTCCGGCACGGCTGCCTGACCATTGTCCTCGAAAGAATGTGAGGTACGGCGATGGCCGAGGAACGCATCAGACAGGAAGCCGGGACGGGGGCGGACACGCTCACCGAGCCGCGGGAACGGCCCGAGGAGGCGACACCGGGCCTGCCCGAGGGCGTAGTCGCCATCCTGCCCCTCAGGAATGCGGTGCTGTTTCCCGGCGTCGTGCTGCCGCTTTCGGTGGGCCGCCGCCGTTCGGTATTGGCGGTGCAGGCGAGCATCGAGGCCGAGCGGCCGATCGGAGTGGTGCTCCAGCGGGATCCCGAGATCGAGGAGCCGGGCGGCGACGGGCTGCATCCCATCGGTACCGTGGCCAACATCCTGCGCTTCGTCACCGCCGGTGAAGGGGCGCATCACGTGATCTGCCAGGGCGTGCGGCGCTTCCGGGTGGTGGAATACGTGGAGGGTCATCCCTTCCTCGCGGCACGGATCGAGGAGATCGAGACGCGGGAGGAGCTCACGCCCGCGATCGAGGCCCGGATGAACGAGCTCAAGCGGCTCGCCGGCGAGGCCCTCGAGCTCATTCCCCAGGCACCGCCCGAGGTGGGCGAGGCCATCCGCAACATGACCTCGCCCGGCATGCTGGCCGATTTCGTCGCCTCCTTCATGGACTTCCCGGTCGCCGACAAGCAGCGGGTGCTGGAGACGCTGGAGGTGGAGCCGCGCCTCGATCTCGTGCTGCGGCTGCTGGCCCAGCGTCTGGCCGTGCTGCGTCTGAGCCAGGAGATCGCCGAGGAGACCCGCCAGACCATCGAGAAGGAGAACCGCGAGCGGCTGCTGCGCGAGCAGCTCCGTACCATCCGCCGCCAGCTCGGCGAGGAGGGCGAGCGGGAGGCCGAGCTCGAGGAGCTCGAGAAGGCGATCGCCGAGGCGGGCATGCCCGAGGAGGTGGCGGAGCACGCCCGCAAGGAGCTCCGTCGCCTCGAACGCATGCCCGAGGCGGCCGCCGAATACGGCATGCTGCGCACCTATCTCGAATGGCTGACCGAACTGCCCTGGTCGAAGCTCGACGAGGAGGTGATCGACATCCCGAAGGCCCGCCGTATCCTCGACGAGGACCATTTCGACCTCGAGAAGGTCAAGACGCGGATCCTCGAGTATCTGGCGGTACGCAAGCTCAACCCCGAGGGCAAGGGGCCGATTCTGTGCCTCGTCGGTCCGCCCGGCGTCGGCAAGACCTCCCTCGGCCAGAGCATCGCCCGGGCGACGGGCCGCAAGTTCGTGCGTCTCAGTCTCGGCGGCGTCCACGACGAGGCCGAGATCCGGGGGCACCGGCGCACCTACATCGGCGCCCTGCCGGGCAACATCATCCAAGCCATCCGCAAGGCCGGCACCCGCAATCCGGTGTTGATGCTGGACGAGATCGACAAGCTAGGCACGAGCTTCCACGGCGATCCCGCCTCGGCGCTGCTCGAGGTGCTCGATCCCGAGCAGAACCACAGCTTCCGCGACAACTATCTGGGCGTGCCCTTCGATCTCTCGAAGGTGCTCTTCATCGCCACCGCCAACGTCGCGGACGGCATCCCCGGACCGCTGCGCGACCGCATGGAGGTGATCGAGCTCCCGGGGTACACCGAGGAGGAGAAGCTCGAGATCGCCAAGCGCTACCTGCTGCCGCGCCAGCTCGAGCAGAACGGCCTCGCAGCCGAACAGTTCACCATCACCGACGAGGCCATCCGGACCATCATCCGGCGCTACACCCGGGAGGCCGGCTGCCGCAACCTCGAGCGGCAGATCGGCGCGGTGATCCGCCGGGCGGCGGTACAGATCGCCGAAGGCAGGACCGACCGGGTGGCGGTCGGTGCCGGCGATCTGGCCGACATCCTGGGACCGCCCAAGTTCGAGGACGAGGTGGCGATGCGCACCTCGCTGCCGGGGGTCGCCACCGGCCTCGCCTGGACCCCGTTCGGCGGCGAGATCCTGTTCATCGAGGCCACCCGGGTGCCCGGCAAGGGCAATCTCATCCTCACCGGCCAGCTCGGCGAGGTGATGAAGGAGAGCGCCACCGCCGCCGTGACCCTGGTCAAGGCGCGCGCCGAGCAGCTGGGCATCGATCCCGCCGTCTTCGAAAAGAGCGATCTCCACATCCACGTGCCGGCGGGCGCGGTGCCCAAGGACGGCCCCAGTGCCGGGGTCGCGATCTTCACCGCCATCGCCTCCCTGCTCACGGGCCGCACGGTGCGGCCGGACGTGGCGATGACGGGCGAGATCTCGCTGCGCGGCCTCGTGCTGCCGGTGGGCGGCATCAAGGAAAAGACCCTGGCCGCCCTGCGTGCCGGCATCCGCACGGTGCTGCTGCCCGCACGCAACCGCAAGGACCTCGCGGACGTGCCGGACGCGGCGCGGGAGAAGCTGGAGTTCGTCTGGCTCGAGACGGTGGACGACGCGCTGGCCGCCGCCCTCGAGCTCGAGACCGCGAGGCCGGCCGCCTGAACGCATCGGATCGGGCGCGAACGAGAACGGAAACGAGAACAGGGAAGATTCCGTGGCCGAAGACCTCTACGCCGTGCTCGGCGTCGATCGCGGGGCCTCGCAGGAGGAGATCCGCAAGGCCTACCGCAGGCTCGCGAAGGAGCTCCATCCCGACTTCAATCCCGGCGACCGGAAGGCCGAGGAGCGCTTCAAGAAGGTCTCCGCGGCCTACGAGATCCTGGGCGATCCGGAAAAGCGGGCGCGCTACGACCGCGGCGAGATCGACGAGACGGGGGCGGAGAAGCCGCAGCAGCGCTACTATCGCGACTTCGCGGAAACGGGAGCCGGCGAGCGCTATCACACCGGGCGCGGTTTCGAGGACTTCGCCGATCTCGGCGACATCTTCTCCGAACTCTTCGGCCGCGGCGGCCGCGCGCGGGCCGGGCCGATGCGTGGCCCCGACCTCCGCTATCATCTGGTGATCGATTTCCTCGACGCGGTACGCGGCGGCACCAGACGGGTGGTGCTGCCCGACGGCTCCGCCCTCGACGTGCGGATCCCGGCCGGCATCGAGAGCGGCCAGGTGATCCGCCTGCGTGGCAAGGGCGCGCCGGGCCTCGAGGGCGGCCCTCCCGGGGATGCGCTGGTGGAGGTCGAGGTCCGCCCGCATCCGGTCTTCACCCGCGAGGGCAGCGACATCCGCATCACCCTGCCGATCGCCATCGACGAGGCGGTGCTCGGCGGCAAGGTGGAGGTACCGACGGTCGACGGGCCGGTGCGGATGACCATTCCCAGGGGCGCGAGCAGCGGCCGCGTGCTGCGCCTGCGCGGCAAGGGGGTCCGCGATCCGCGCACCGGTCGCCGCGGTGATCAGTACGTGCGGCTCGAGATCGTTCTGCCGGAGACGATCGATTCCGAGCTCGAGGACTTCATGCGGCGCTGGCGGGAGCGCCACGCCTACGATCCGCGCCGGCGTCTGCGGGAGGTGGTGTGATGCTGGTGAGCGAACGGGAGGTGGTGGCGGAGATCCGCGGGCTCACCATCCGCCGTCTGCGCGCCTGGGTGCGCCGGGGCTGGGTGCGCCCGGCGGTGCGGGACCACGAATACCGTTTCGACGAGCTCGATCTCGCGCGCCTCCGGCTCCTGTGCGAGCTCCGGGAGGAACTCGGCGTGGGCGAGGAGGCGGTGCCTCTCGTCCTGTCGCTCATGGACCAGGTCTACGGGCTCCGGCGCGAACTGCGACGCCTCGCGGAGGCGATCCAGGCCGAGCCGAGCGAGGTCCGCGAGCGCATCCTCGCCCGCCTGCGCGGCGGGCTCTGAGGGCGGAACGCCGGTCCCGTTCGGGCACCGCCGGGTCACGCCGCCGTGTCGTGCCCCGCCCTCAGTCCTCGCCGCCGTGGTCGGCAAGGGCGACGATGGGCTTCGCGTACTGGCGCTCCATGTCCCAGGGGAACAGGATCCAGGTGTCCTGGCTGACCTCGGTGATGAAGGTGTCCACCACCGGCCGCCCCTCGGGCTTGGCGTAGACGGTGGCGAAATGGGCTTTCGGCAGCAGACGGCGCAGGATGCGACCGGTCTGGCCGGTATCCACCAGATCGTCGATCACGAGCCAGCCCTCGCCGTCGCCTTCCACCCCCTTGAGCAGCCGCGGCTCGCGCTGTTCGGTCTCCTCGTAGGAGGCGATGCAGACGGTGTCGATGAGGCGGATGTCGAGCTCGCGGGCGATGATGTGGGCGGGGACCAGGCCGCCGCGGGTGATGGCGACGATGCCCCGGAACGGGCCGAGGCCGGCGAGGCGCCAGGCGAGGGCCTTGGCGTCGCGGTGCAGCTCGTCCCAGGAGACCGGAAAGTAGCGGGCGGGCTTGGCGGCCATGGACGACGGGCTCCCCGATGCCGTGGACGGCGCAGAGGTGCGCGGACGCCGGACGGCTGTCAAGGCCACCGGTCTTCACAGCGGGTGCGGCGGCGCCCTAGACTGGCCTCCGGTCCCTGTGGCGGGAGGACGGCATGGACGAGGACGAGGTTCGCCCGAAGAGAACGGTGCCGGAGCTGGGCGGCTCGCTGGAACGGCTGTCGGTGGAGGAGCTCGAGGCCTACATCGAGACCCTGAAGCGGGAGATCGCCCGCGTCGAGGCCGAACTCGCCAGGAAACGCGGCCTGCGCGACGCGGCGGAAGCGCTGTTCGGGCGTCGCGACTGAATGGAGGCGCTGCGCTACTGTCCCGCCTGCGGCGGCAGGCTCGTCCGTCGCCGGCCCGAGGGCGACGACCACGACCGCCTCGTCTGCGATGCCTGCGGCCGGATCCACTACGAGAACCCGAAGCTGGTGGTGGGCAGCGTCTGCCTGCACGGGGGCCGGGTGCTGCTCTGCCGGCGGGCGATCGAGCCCTGCCGGGGGCGGTGGACCATCCCCGCGGGCTTCCTCGAGCTCGGCGAGAGCCCCGAGGAAGGGGCGGCGCGGGAGGCCTTCGAGGAGGCGCGGGCGCGGATCCGCATCGAGGGGCTGCTCGCGGTCTACAGCGTGCGCCGCATCGGCCAGGTCCAGCTCATCTATCTGTCGCGCCTCGCCGCGCCGGAGATCGGCCCCGGCCCCGAGAGCCTCGAGGTGGCGCTCTTCGACTGGCCGGCGATCCCCTGGGACGAGCTGGCCTTTCCCACCGTCCACTGGGCGCTGCGGCGGGCGAAGGCCATCGACGGCCGGGATGGCCCGCTGGTTCCCGGGACCAATCCCGGAGGGCGCGATCCCACGCCCTTTCCGCCCGGTCCCGAGGCCGCTTGACAGCGCCTCCCCGGCCGCCTAAGGGCCGGGCCATGAACATGGCGAAGCGGATCCGTCTGCGACGACGAAGCCACCGGGCGCCCGGGCGCCCGTGAGCCGCGGCCGCCCCGAAGGGGCTCGGCCGCCGGCCGGATCCGTCGTTCTCCCGCCCCGCCGAGGCCGCCATGTTCGTCCTGCGTCCCGAGATTCCCGCCGACGTCCCCGCCATCGAAGCGCTGCTGGACCGGGTCTTCGGCGTCCGCCGCCAGCACAAGACCTCCTATCGCTACCGGGTGGGCATCGAGCCCGTGCGAGCGCTCTGCCTGGTGGCGGAGGAGGCCGGCACGCTCGTGGGCACCATCCGTTACTGGCCGGTGCGGGTGGGGGCGGTGCCGGCCCTGCTGCTGGGACCGGTGGCCGCCGCACCCTCGCACGCCGGCAACGGCATCGGCCGGGCGCTCGTGGGCACCACCCTCGAGCGGGCGGCGGCACTCGGCCACCGGCTCGTGCTGCTGGTGGGCGATCCCGCCTACTACGCCCGCTTCGGCTTCGCCCCGGCACCGCCCGAGATCGAGATGCCGGGGGAGGATCCGGCCCGTCTCCAGTACCGGCTCCTGGACGGCGGCCCGCTGCCGACCGGCCTCCTGCGCCGCGCCGAGGCGGCCGGTGGCGGCGATTGCGGCGCCGTCCCCTTTGCCCTAGATGCAGGGGCGGGCGGGGCGTAGCGCAGTCCGGTAGCGCATCTGCTTTGGGAGCAGAGGGTCGGCGGTTCGAATCCGCCCGCCCCGACCAGGAAAATCAAGGGGTTACGAGAACCGTTCCGTCGTGCTTCTTCCCAAAAATGGAGGTTGGGAAGCGTATGGGAAGCACGGCGACGGCTTTCGCGGCGCTTTTCGGCCTTCCGTCGCGCGCGCAGCACCCCCTCACCCCGCAATGAAGGGGGCGGAGAGATCGAACGGCGCCACGCCGCCCTTTAGCCTGGATCGAAACATCGCTCGATCTCGGGACGTTACGCGTAACGCATTAATAAACCTACGCTCTCCGTCGCTTCTCGCCCGCCGAAAGCTCGCGTTCCGCGCTCTGCCAGGCGCGCAGGGATCGAAATCTCGCTGTCTGCCGATTCGAACGGCGCGGCGGCACCGCTCGCGTCCCGCGCCAGGCCCGCCTAGCGGTCCGTTCCTGGAGAATGCCGGATCCGATGCGAGCGCCGGGCTCCGACCATCCCCGACCGGGCGCGGTGCCGGGCCGACCGGGATCTCGCGTTTCGCACCTCGCGCGCAGGCCGTGACACGACCGTGCGTCTCTTCCGCCCAAGGGGTGCTCGCCCTTCCTCGACCGGAGGCCTCCCCGATCCGGGACCGGATGGCCGGATGCGGGGCCCCCAGCCGCGTCGGCGGTCGGCCCGTGTGGTCTCCGATGCTCCGTCACGGAGTAACCCCGCCCGTCTCGCCCTCGGCCATGGTTCGCTCTTGGCCTCGGCTGCCGGCCGTTTCCGCCATCGTGCGCAGATCGCGGATCACCGACAGCATGAGGGCACTTTCGATGTTGGACGCCTCTTCGAGCTCCAGGCTCCGGTCGGGATCACAGCACATCAGGCATTCCATCTTGGCGATCATGCCCTCCGGGGACGAGGCCGGGGTGCGTGCGAGCAACCATTCGAGCTCGTGCACGAAAGCGCCGTGCTCAGTGGCACCGTCGCCGTTCGGGTCCTTCCAGTAGTGCCGTTCGAGATACGCCAGCGCCCGGCCGATCCGCGCTTCCGGCGCGGCCCGCGCCTGGAGCGAAAGGGGCACCTCGTGCGGTCGCCCGTTCTCGGTGCGCTCCGCCGGGATGCGCCAAAGAGTGCGTTCGGCGTCGAGCTCCGACCAACGCATGCCGGCGACTTCCTCGCGCCGCTGACCGGTCAGGATCAGCAGCCGGACGATCGCGTCGTAGGCGCCCGATCCTCCCGTCGCGTGCCTGATCTCCCGTATCTCCTCGTCGTCCAGGACAGGATCGGGGGCGCGTTCGCGGGCCTTCCCCGGGTGCGTCCAACGATTGAAGCGTCGTGACAGTCTGTTCGCCTAGACGTAGGATATTGTTGATCCACGGAGAGTTGAAGATGCGGCAACAGCTGCGCGTGGCCGGCCGTCTGTTGCTGGCGGCGGCCCTCGTCTGGACACAGACCGTCGTTCCCCTGCCTCCGCGCGAGGCCCGCGCCGAAAGCGACATCGCACGGGAGCAGATCCGCCTGTTCCGCGCCTTCGATCTCGTTCGCCGGCGCCTCGATCGCGGCGATTTCGATCCCGCCGCCCGGGCCCGCAGCTTCGCCGACTGGCGCGAGGCCTTCCTCTTCGTGCGCGACCGCATCGCACTCCTGCCCTATCGCGGCATCCTGCGCTTCGCCGACGGCACCCTCGCCTCGCGCGCCGGCAATGCGTGCGATCGCGCACTGCTGCTGGCGGAGCTGCTGAGGGCGATGGGCCGGGAGGTACGTTTCGCCCGCGCCCGGCTCGACGAGGCCACGGTCACGGAGCTGCGCCGGCTGATCGATCGGCCGCGGACGGCCGAAAGCCGACCGCTCGCGGTGGATGCGCCCGATCCGGTCCTCGAGGCGGCGGTGGTGGAGGCGGGACTTCCGGCCGATAGGTGGCGTCGGGCGCTCGCGGAAACGCGTGCGCAGACGGCGGCACTGCTGGAGGCGTTCGCCCGCGATCTGGCCGAGACGCGCGCCGCCCTCGCTCGCCTGTTCCCTCTGCCTCAGGACACGAGCATCGGCACGGCCGGGGAACAGGCCGCGCGCGCGGCGCTGGCCGAGCACTGCTGGGTGCAGTTGCGCACGCCCGAGGGCTGGCTCGATCTCGACCCCACGCCCGGCCTCCAGCCCGGCCGCACGCTGGCTCCGGCCGAGACGATCGCCGACGCGCCGGATCCCGCTCTGATGCCGCGCCTCGAGTTGCGCCTTCTGGTCCACCGCCGGCAGGGCGAGAGGCGCGAGAGCGCGACCGTGCTGGCGACGGAGGTGCGACCGGACGCGGGCCTCTGGACGGCCCAACTCGCCGTGATTCCGGAGATCCGGGGGCCCTTCCTGATGGAACGGTTGGCCGCGGGCGCGCTCGGCGAGGGCTTCGAGGTCTATGTGCCGGTCCTGCGGGCCGGGGGCACCCGGCTGGTGGGCGAGCCCTTCGATTCGAGTGGACGCGTCCTCGCGACCGATTTCAACGAACGCCAGACGCGGCAGCTGGGAGGGACCACGGGCGGGCTCTTCGGCCAGGCGTTCGGCGTGCTCGAGCAGGCCCTCGGTGAGGGCGGCGGCCCGCGGGAGAAGGCGGGTGCCGTCTTCGACGGACTCGAGCTGCGGCTCGCTCTCCGTCTCCCCGACGGTCGCGTGCGGGAGGCCCGGCGACTGCTGGTGGAGCCGGCCCCCGAGGATCGGCTGCGGCGCAGCATGATGCTCACCGCAGAAATCGCCCTCGGCGCTGCGCGCCTGCCGCGTGCGCGTTTCCTCGCCGAGACCGTGGAGAGTGCACTGGCGGCGCGACCGCTGTGGGTCGCGGCGGTGACCGGAGCGCCGCCTCTGCGCACGGAAACGGTGGCGCAACAGCTCGACGCCGTCTCGTCGGATCTCCTCGCCTTCCTGCAGTTGCGTTCGGCGGTGGGCGAATACGTCATGGCCGAGCTCTTCCCGGATCTGGTGGCAGTGCCGGAGGGGCCGACGCTGGTGATGCGGCTCACGCGCCTGCGGGCCGATGGCGAGGGCTTGCGGCTCCTGCGCGGCTTCGACCTCGTCTTCAACGGCGTGCGGGTAATGCCGCGGGATCCGGCGGCAGGGGGGGCGGGCGAAGCGGGGGCCGTCCGGCTGCTGTCCACGGTGGACAATGTGCTGGAACACGAACTGGCGGGGCCGGCCACGGCGAGCGGGGTGGCGCTGTTGCGTGCGGCCGCGCGCGAGGGCGTGGGGCTCACGGTGGTGGACCGGCCGGAAGGGCTCGCCGCTTTCGACCACATCCCCGCCTACGCCCGCGGGCTGATCGAAGAGCAGCTCGCCGCCGGGCGTCTCGTCGCCCTGCCCGGAGGACCGCTCGCGGGCGGCCGCTTCGGCTTCTGGACCCTCGATCCCTCTACGGGAGCGGTGCACGGTTTCGGCGCCGACGGCACCGGCCAGGCGGCGGCGGAATACGTGAAACAGATCGCGTTGGTGGTGGGAGGGAGTGTGGTCGACTGCGCGGTCGCGGCCCTGCTCGCCGGCGGCATGGACAGGCGACAGTTCGGCCGCTGCGTTGCGATCGGGGTCGTCGTGGGCAGTATCGTGGGCAGCTTCGTGTCGAGGCTCGCGACCTACGCCGGTTTCAGCTCCCTCACCGCGAGCGCGCTGGGCGACGTGTCCGGCAGCCTGGCGGCCGAAGTCTACGGCTCCATGCTCGAGGCCCCTCCCGAGCCGCTCCGGCCGGCGAGCCTGGTGCGGGCGCTCGCGCCGGCGCCGGCGCCTCCCGAGGACACGCCCCGTCCGGCGATATCGGTGCCGCGCGTGGGGACGGCGGAAGTGGTCGGGAGCTCGGTCGGCGCCCCCGGTAGCGGAACACCCGGAACCGTACCTTCGGTGCGACGGGCGCCGGGTCGGGCGAGCGGCTCGGCGCAGCCCCCATCCACGAGCGCCGCCTCCTCGGCCGGTCCTTCGTCGGCCGGCGGCACGCCCGCAGCCGCCACCACCGCGGGGCGGACCGGGACCGCCCCCGCGGGACCGGGCGCGGCTGCCGGGGCGAAGACGACCCCTGCCGGCGGCACCGGCAAGAGGCCGGCGGGCGCCGCCGGTGAGGAATCGACCGCCGGCACCGCCGGGCGCGGCGGGACGCCGAAGACCTCCGGCCGGAGCCTGCCGCCCGCGGAACCGTCGGTCGCGAAACCGGGTACGCCTTCGCCCCTCCTGGGTCCCGCCGTCCGGCCACGTCCCGCGCGTCGGGCGGCGCCGTCCCACGCCACCGGTGTCGTTCCCGGCGGCGGCGGACCGGCACGGCCGCGGCTGCCGGCCGCGCCCGAGGGGTCTTCCGGGACCGGCGAAGGCGGCTCCGCATCGAAACGTTCCCCGTCGCCGACAGCGGGCGGGACGTCTGTCGCCGAAGAGACGGAACGGAAGCCGGCGGAGCTCGGTGGGGTCGCCCCGGAGGGGCCGGTGCTCGCGACGCCGACACCGGAGCCGGCGGAAGCCGCCGATACGAAAATCCCGCGGAGCATGCGGGAGATCCGTCCACGGCCGGGAGACACGCCCGAAGAGGCGGCCGCCAAGACGCGCTTCGCGCAGGCGGTGGAAGCAGCGCAAGCAATGAACCTGTCGTGGACCGACATCGGACGGCTGCGCTCCATCGCCAAGGCCTCCGACGCGGTGATCGTCGCCGGCGGTGTCGATCGCCACGCTGACCGCTGGTACCGCGAGGGTGCGGTGGGCAAGAACATCTTCACGAAGGGCAAGTCCGCGGATCGTGGCGCCATCGCCGGCCTCATCCCCGAAAACCAGGCCTACAGCAGGCTCTACGGGAAGGTGGAAAAGGCGCGGGCCAAACTGCGGGCGGCCAGGAACGAAGCAGAAGAGGCAAAGGCCCGCAAGCAGCTGGCCGCGGCCTGGAAGGAGATCGAAGACTACAACACGAAGCTGCGGGAAGGCGTCCAGGAAGCTGGATACACCTTCGTTCGGTTCGAGGTCGAGGGCCGGCCGGTCAGCGTCTACCGCAGGGGCAACGAAATCTACCAGGCCTACGAGAAGGACGGCCGGCTGTTCGACGCCACCACCCGCGAACCTTTGACCGGGGCGGCGCGCGACTACGCCGAAGTGGAGCCGCTTCGCGTGGTGGGGGTCGAAGAGACGGATCCCAAGACCGGGGAGAAGCGCACCCGTTACGTCACTGCCGAGATCGATTTCGACGCCATCATCCCGGGACCGAAGGCGCCCGAAGAGCCCGTCATCCGCTGGAAGTCGAAGGTCGACGATCGCTACGGCAACCGCACGCCGCGCGTGGACGCGATGCCACGCGGCACGCGCGACGCGCCGGAGGCCCCCGCGGATCGGCCCGGAGGCTCGCCCGGAACGGAGATCTCCGATCCCGAACTCGCCGGCATTCCGTTGCAGGGCTTCCCGCGCATCGCCGTGTTTCCCGATGGCGGCATACGGGTGCTCCGCAATCCCCGTGATGTCCGGAAGCTCTACGGTGACCTGAAAAGGGCCGGCTGGAACGTCGGCTTCTCCCCCGCAAGCACCGTGAGAGACCCCGAGGACGCGGGGTGGTTTCCCGAATCCGCCCGCGACGATCCCGGGGCGGTCCCGCCCCGGTGGAAAGAGCCGCGCGACGCCGTGAAGACGTGGGTGCCGAAGGAGGCGCGACGTCCCCGGCCCCGCCGGCGCTCTCCCGGACGGCCCCGGTCGCCCCGTCTTCTCCACCCCCGCCGCAGGAGGTCGCCGTGCTCCGCCTCGCCGCTCGCCGCCTGATCGCCCTGTCCGCCTGCCTCCTGCTGGCCGCCGCGGCCGCGGCGGCGCCGCTGGAGATCGGCCGCGAGACGACCGTCGCCGACGGCACCCTCCGGATCGACCGCCTGGACGTGCGCCCCGAGCTCGACGGCCGCGAGGCGACGGCCGGCCGTCGCTTCGTCCTCCTCGCCGGCGCCTATCGACGCGCGGAGACCGCCCCGCCGGCGCTGCTGGAAAGCGCCTCGGAAGCCTTCCGCCTGCGCCTCGCCGACGGTGACGAACTGGCGCCCGACGCGCTCACCGGCGAGCTGCGCGACGGTTGGTGGGGTCCCCTCGACATCTTCCCCGCCGAGGAACGACCGTTCCTGCTGCTTTTCCTGGCACCCGCGGGCGCCGCACCGCAGGCGCTCACCGTACGGCTCGAGGGCGCGACGGCGGAGATTCCGCTCGTTTCGACGAACGCCGCGATCGCGGTGGCGGAGAAGGCGTCCACCCCCGAGGACGAGACGAGCGCCGATGGAGATGCGGGGACGACCTCGCCCGTGCAGGCGACGAAGGGAGTGGCGGCGCCTGCGGCCACCGAACCCGCCGCCGGCGAACGGGAGGCGGCGGAGACCTCCGCCCCTGCGGTGGCCGTGCCACCCGACGACCGAGCGCCGACGATCCCGGCCGCGCTCACGCAGCCGCGCAACCTCCTGCGGCTCGCGGGTGCCATCGCCTCCATCGACGGAGTGGACGCCCGCGGAGCGCTGAGCGACGGCCTGACCGGCCCGGATGCGCCAGTGGCGCGGGTGGCCATCGGCCGGCCGCTCACGATCCTCCTCACCCGTTCCTTCGCCACCGAACGCATCCGCGTGGTGCCGCGCGCGCCCCGGGCCGGCGGCTACCGGTTGCGCCTCGAGATCACCTCGGACGGGCTGCGTTGGGAGACGCTGGCCGAGGCCGGCGAAGGCCGGTCCGCCCGGCCGCTGTCGGCGACCTTGGCGGGACGGCCGGTACGGGGCCTGAGGATCACGGCCACGGCGGCGAGCCCGGACGTCGGCGCCTTGGCGGTGGAGGAGGTGGAGCTGTGGAGCCGCGAGCGGGTGCCGACGTTGCGCTACGATCTGGCCTGGTCCGGCTTCGGCGGCCGGGTAGTGGCGGTGGATCCGCCCGGCGGAGCCGAGAGCACGCCGCTCTCCCGTCTCGTCGACGGCGATCCCGCCACCTGGTGGCAGGCGCCGCCCGGTACCACCCGCACCGAGCTGGTCGTCGGTTTTCTCGAGAACCGCGTCTTCGTGGTCGACGCCGTCGGTCTCGGCCTCACGACCTTCGGCGTCCCGCGCCGGGTGGAGATCGCCGTCTCCACCGAAGGTCCCGATCGCGGCTTCGTGTCGGTCGGAAGCTTCGCTGTCCCGGCCGAGCCGTGGCCGGTGTTCACCTTCCAGCCGCGCGCGGCCCGCTTCGTCAGATTGCGTATCGAAGGGAGCTCGCCGACGGTACCCGTGGGCCTCACCGGGGTGGCCGTCTTCGAGGCCGAGGACGAGGGACTGCCGTCGAAGCTCGCGCGCTTCGCCGCCGTGCCCGCCGACGCGCCGCCGCCTGCGCGCAACCTCGCCGACTGGCGCAACGGCGGGGATCTGCTGGCCTACCCGCCGCTCGAGGGCGGCGAGCATTGGGGGTTGCACGACGGCAATCCGGGCAGCGAACGCACGGTCCGGGCCGGCGAGACGGCCTTCACCCTCGCCTTCCTGGGCGGGCGGCGCGCCCGGGTGGACGAGGTCAGGGTCCATCTGAGCGGTCTGGACCGGCCTGGGCGGCTCCGCGTGGAGACGGCGGAGGCGCCCGAGGGGCCGTTCGCGCCCGTGGCGGAGGGGCTGTTGCCGCCCGGCCGGGGCTGGCGGAGCCTGGGCTTCGATCCCTCGGAGGTGCGCTACCTGCGGGTGGTGATCCGCACCGACCCGGAGCGGGCGGAACCGCTCACCATCGGCGAGATCGCCGTGCTGGAACGGCCCCTCCCGGGTGCGCCCTCGCTCGTCGAGGTGCCCCCGGAAGAACAGGTGCCCCTCGGCCCCAACGTCGCACTCTCCCTGCTCGGTGGACGGGTGGTGGGCGTCTCCGCCGAAGAACGGCAACCGGGCTGGTCGGCGCGCCGGCTGATCGACGGCTTCGTGGCGGATCCCTGGTACGCGGCGCGCGGTTCTCTCGGTTTCACCACGCCCGAACGATTCACCTGGCCGGTGGAGGTCGATCTCGAACTCGCGGGCGGACGGCCCGTGCGCATCGTCGGTGTCGGCATCGACCCGCGGATCAAGTTGTACGAAGCCTCCGCCCTCGACCCCGACTTTCGCGGCCGTCCCGCCAACCGTCCCAGGCGCTTCCAGGTGGAGGTGAGCCGGGACGGCCGCGACTGGGAGCGGGTGTTCGAGGGTCTCGCGCGGCCCCGATGGGTGCGCCAGACCTTCCCCTTCGCCGAGCCGGTCGAGGCCCGTTTCGTGCGTTTCCGCTTCTTCGAGCACTACGGCGGCCAACGCCTGCAAATGGGGGAGCTGGAAGTCTACGAGGATCCGTCCCTCGATTCGACCTCGTCGGTGCTGGCCGATCGCGAGATCGACATCGCCCGGCCGGAGCTCGGCGGTGCCGTCGTCACCGTCGGCTCCCAGAACAGCGGCGGCGAGGCCTATGTCGGCAACATGTTCGACGGCGATCCCCGCAGTATCTGGAGCCCCGGCGACGGCTGGCGCTGGCCGCAGAGGATCACGCTCGCCTTCGCCGGAGACGAGGTGGCGGAGATCGCGGCGGTGGAGGTCGTGCCGCGCGAGCCCGAATACCGCCCGCGATCGGTGAAGATCCGGGTCACCACCGAAGACAACCCGACCCGTCGCCTCGGCCTCCTCGGCCGCTTCGAGGCCCCGGCGGACGGGACCGTCTGGCGCATCGCCTTTCCCGAGCCGGTGTCCGCGCGCTTTCTCGAACTCTCCTTCGTCGAAGGATTCGGCGCACGCGGTCTCGGCATCGGCGATCTGCGGGTGATCGAGATGAAACGGCCGGGCTATCGCTCGGTACTGGCGCGCGGGCTCGCCCCGGCGACGGCCCTCGCGGCACGGATGGAGGCGGCGCGAGCGTGGACCGTGGACGCGCAGCTCGAGGAGCGGGAGCCCAACGACGATCCCGCCGAGGCCCAGATCATCGAGCCCGGGCAGGGGGTGGCCGGACGCATCGAGCCGCTCGGCGAGCGCGACCATTTCCTGCTGCGGGTGGCGACCGAAGAGCCGCGCGCCTTCCGCTTCCTCGTGGAGGGCCATCCCGCGCTCCGCACCCGGGTGGAGCTCGAGGACAAGGGCGGCGGGGTGACCGCGCTCGACCCCGATGCCGGCCGGGGGCGGATCGAGGGAACCGTCCGGCTCGCGCCGGGTGGGCACATGCTGCGCCTGTTCGAGCCGAAGACCCGCATCGTCCTGGTGGTGGACACGAGCGGCAGCATGGAGGAGTCGGTCGCCGACGTGCGCGCGGCGGTCGAGCGCTTCCTGGCCGGCATGACCGAGCAGGAAGAGGTGGCGCTCGTCACCTTCTCCTCCACCGTGCGGGTGGCTCAGGACTTCACGTCCGAGCGGGAGACGCTGATCGCCCGGGCGCGCGAGGTGATCGGCGCCGCGGGCGGCACGGCCCTCTACGATGCCATGGAGACGGCGGCGCGTCTGCTGGCCGACTGGCGCGGCAACCGGGCCGTGGTGCTGCTCTCCGACGGCGCCGACGGCGGCTCCCGTGCCGGCGCCGCCGACGTCTACCGGACCCTCGCGACGAGCGGGATCCGCCTCTATGCCATCGCTCTGGGAAGCGGCATGCAGCGCTACGTGGACGTGCTCGGCACCACGCCGGCGCGCATGCTGGGTTACTGGGCACGGGTGAGCGACGGCGCCGCCCTGGTCACCCCGGATTCCGCCGCGCTCCGGGGGCTCTACGAGCGGATCGCGCGCGATCTGCGCACGGGCACCCGCTACCGCTTCCGGTTCGCCCCGGAGACGGGCACGGGGCGGCTGCTGGTGCGCCAGACCGGCGAGCGCATCGCCGGCGTCGGCGTGCCCGACCGCATCCTCTTCGTCCTCGACGCCTCCGGCTCCATGCGCGGCCGCGACCGGCAGGGTCGGGTGAAGATGACCACCGCCCGGCGGGTGCTGACCGAATTGGTGCGGAGCCTGCCCGAGGACGTGATGGTGGGGCTCCGCGTCTACGGCCATCGTTACCCGAGGAAGCCGAAGGCGAAGAGCTGTGCCGACAGCGAGCTGGTGATTCCCTTCGAGCGGGTGGACCGGGAAGCCTTCGCGGCCTTCGTGCGGGAGATCCGCCCGCGCGGCCAGACGCCCATCGGCCTCTCGCTGGCGCGGGTGGCCGAGGACTTCGGCGACGTGTCCGGCCGCAAGGTGGTGGTGCTGATCAGCGATGGCGAGGAGACCTGCGCGCCCGAGCCCGACGATCCCCTCTACCCGCCGCGGGTGGTGGAGGAGCTGATGCGGCGCGGCGTGGACGTGCAGGTGCAGATCGTCGGCTTCGACATCGACGAGTCGGAGGTCCGCGCTTCCCTGCGGGAGCTGGCCGAGCGCACCGGCGGCCGCTTCTACACCGCCGAGGACGCCGAAGGGCTGAAACGGGCCCTCGACCAGGCGTTGCGCGCACGCTTCGTGGTGCGCGACCTGCTGGGCGAGCCGGTGGCGGAAGGCGTGCTGGACGGCGGCGCGATCGAACTGCCGAGCGGGCTCTACAGCGTGGAGATCGTCGCCACCAGGCCGTTCGTGATCGAGGAGGTGCGGATCGAGGACGGCCGCGAGACGCGCCTGGACGTCAACCGGGAGGGCGAGGAGATCGCCGTCGACCGCAGCATCGGCGAGCCTTCGGCGTCCCCTGCTTCCCCCCGTCCCGCCGCCCGGGAGAAGGCCACGATCGAGCCGCCGGCTGCCGAAGCGGCCGCCCCTTCGAAACCCCAGGCGACGGCGGCCGAGCCGTCTCCCACCGCCTCGCGCGAGCAGCGCATCGCCGCGCTGCTCGAGGAGGCGGAGCGGCTCTACGGCGAGAACAAACTCACCACGCCCGAGGGGAACTCCGCCCTCGCCCGCTATCGCGCGGTGCTCGCCCTCGATCCCGACAACCGCGAGGCGCGGAAAGGGCTCGCCCGCATCGTCGAGACCTACGTCGACTGGGCGACGGCGGCCGAGGACCGCGGCGATCCCGCGAAGGCCGAGCGCTACTACGGCCGGGCGCTCCTGGTCTTTCCCGACAACGCCGATCTCCTGGCGCTGCGCGGCCTCGTCCGTCTGCAGCTCGAGCGCTACCGGGAGGCGGCCGCGGACCTCGAAGCCGCCCTGCGGGACAGGCCCGAGAACGCGGAGCTCCGCTTCCGGGCGGGCTACGCCTGGTTCAAGCTCGGGCGCTTCGATCGCGCCCTCGAGCATCTCGAGCGCGCCTGGCGGAGCGCCCCCGGCGAGCTGCGGGCGAACGCCGGCTATCTCTCCGCCGCCGCGCTGGTGCAACTGGACCGCAACGAGGAAGCCCTCGCACGGCTCGAGGACGCCATCACCGCCCGCGGCAACTGCGAGAGCAAGCCGCTCGACGCCACCTGCTCGGCCATGTGGCACACCATGGCTCAGATCCTGCGCCTCCTCGAACGGGAGGACGTGATCATGGGGAGGCTCGTGGAGATGCTCGATCTCGAGCCGCAGGAACCGGACCTCTATACTCTGATCGCGGAGACCTTACGGGCCAACGGCCGCAAGGAGAAAGCGCGCCGTATCGAGGCGCTGCGACGCGCGCGCTTCGGCCGCTGAGGTCCGGCAGTGGGCGCCCGCCGCCGGCCGACGGTGGCCGACCCAGGTAGGGGAACGGCGGGAACGCGACCGGCGGGACGAGCCTCGCGACCGCCAGCATCGACGCATCGCGGAGGGCCGCGTCGCGGCGGCCATCGACCGGCGCTC
>JALUAG010000017.1 GCA_027045875.1 Alphaproteobacteria bacterium
CGGCAGGAACGCCTCCGCGAAATCCCTCTGATCCTCGAGCTCCCGGCGCATCCCACGCTCCTCCGTCCCGCCGCCACCCTCGAATCACGCCTCGACGCCACGGGCAAGGGGTTACGGGGAGGTCTCTTAATGCCGTGTTGACGTCTTCAGGCTATCGTTGGGATCCTGAAAACGGCACGTTTCGCGCTTGAGACACCAGCGGTTCCAGCGCTTGCGCAGAGTGTCGATCTGCTCCGGCACAAGGGGAGGCTCTACGAGGCGCTCCAGCAGCTGATCGCGCTTACGCGCCTGCCTTTCGATGCGTTCGTCAATATCACCAATAATCATGGCCCCTTCCACGCGCGTTTCGGGGAATAGGCAACGGCCGGTGGTCGGAAGATCGAGACATGCGCCGTCACGTCGGAGGACCGTCACCGATGCAGGAATACCCGTGTCTCGGCGTGGCGTTAACCGGATCTCGACCCGTGGCCGCTACCCTGCGGATGGTGGAACAGGCGGCCGCGGCGGATTCTCGCGCCGGCGCCTTTTCCACCATCCGTGAGAATAACGCGGAAAGGCAAAGATTTGGTGAACCGAAAGCGCCCCTGCCCAAGGAGAACCGGGCAGGTGGAGGGGATCCGGCGGTCTTCGAGCGTTGCCCGGAAGGACCGGCGCGCCGCGGTGGCGGTGGGAAGCGTTGTGGGGCACCGCCGCGGTACGGAAGGTGCGTACGCGCCCCGGCGGGCGGTGATGCGGGCGAGTGCCGTCACGCCGCAGTCGCTCGGAGAGGGGGCGTGGGGATGCGGATCGTCGCCGGCTCCGGCACCGAAAAAAAACAGACTGAGGGCAATGTGGCGCCACCGAGCGGCATCGGGACTCCGGTGCCCTCGCCTAGACCTCGGACGTCATGGCCGGACCCGAGGGGCCGGCGCAACGGGAGGTCTATGAGGTGAAAACGGGGACCATCGCTCTGTTCGTCGGCGCCGCGATGATGGCGGTGCAGCCGGCCGGGGCCGCCGAACCCATCCGGATCGGGGTCATGGCGACGCTCGAGGGCACCTACACGGTGCTCGGCGAGGACGGCATCCGCGGTTTCGAGCTGGCGCTCATGAAATGGGGCCGCAAGGCCGGCGGCCGCGATATCGAGGTGATCGTCGCCTCCACCGACGCCACCCCCGATTCGGCGGTCCGCGCGGCCAGAAAGCTCGTCGAGCAGGACGGCGTCGACATCGTCGTCGGGCCGCTCTCGGGATCCGAAGGCATCGCCATTCGCGACTACTGCAAGACCCAGCCGCAGGTGACCTTCGTCAACGGCATCTCCGGCGCCCAGGAGACCACCCTCTACGATCCCTGTCCGAACTTCTTCCGCTTCAACATGGACGGGGCGCAATGGTCGGCGGGACTCGGCGAGTACATCTACGACGAGAAGGGGTATCGCACCATCGCCACCATCGGCGAGGACTATTCCTTCGTCTACACCCAGGTGTTCGGTCTCGTGCTCGAGTTCTGCGCGCTGGGGGGCGAGGTCACCGAACGCTTCTGGGTGCCCCTGGGCACCAAGGACTTCTCCTCGATCATCGCCGCCCTGCCCGACGATGTGGACGCCATCTATCTCGGTCTCGGCGGCGGCGATGCCGTCAACTTCCTCAACCAGTACGCCCAGGCCGGCGGTGACGCGGCCTTCGTCGGCGGCACCATCATGGTCGACGGCACGGTGCTCAACTCCAAGGGCCGGGCCAAGGAGCTGCTGATCGGCGTGCCCTCCTCGGGGCCCCAAGCGGACACCTGGGACGATCCCGGCTGGCGGGCCTTCGTCAAGGCCTATCAGGACGCCTTCCCGCCGGAGAAGCGCTTCCCGAGCCCCTCGCTGCTGGCCACCGGCTACTATAACGCGACCACCGCGGTGCTCACCGCGCTGGACAGCATCGACGGCGATCTCTCCGACGGCCAGAAGCGCTTCCGCGAAGAGCTGACGAAGCTGGAGCTCGACGCGCCCAACGGGCCCATCCGGCTGGACGGGAACCGCCAGGCCATCGGCTGGAACTTCGTCTCCGAGGTGGTCCAGCTCGAGGACGGCAACCTCGCCACCAGGCTCGTCAAGATCAAGAAGGAGGTCAACCAGACCCTGGGGCTGGATCCGGCCACCTTCAAGAAGATCGGGCTGCCGGGTCGCGACGTTCCGGAGTGCAGGCAGAGCTACTGAGGACAGGAGCCGGAGGCCGGACCCGGACACGGGTCCGGTCCCGCGCCCCCGAGGCACGCGGCCGGCCGCGAGGCCGGCGGCCCGGGCGGGAGGGCTGAGCTGTGCCGCTCATTCGCTACGTCACCCGGATCCATTTCGCCGACTATGTGCTGGAGGACGCGCTCGAGGTCGAGCTCCGCCGGCTCGGCATCGGCCGCCCGCTCGTCATCCTCGATGCCGCGGCGGCCGCCTCGGATTTCTGGTACCGGCTGGAGCGCGGCCTGCGGGCGGGTGGCGACCCGGTGTTCTTCGAGCTGCGCGAGCCGCTTCCCACCGTCGCCGCCTGCGGCGCCGCCGCCGCCCGCTATCTCGCCCGGGACTGCGACGGCATCGTCGGTTTCGGCGCGCCCCAGGCGATCGATCTCGCCAAGGTCACCGGTCTCAGGGTCAGCCATGGCGAGGAGCTCGCCCGCTACGCCACCGCCGAAGGCGGAGCCGCCCGCATCCGCGAGGAGGTGCCGCCGACGATCGCCATTCCCACCACCGCCGGCGCCGGCAGCGAGGTCCACTGCTGCGTCAAGCTGCGGCTCGAGGACGGCAGCCGCCAGACCTTCGCCAGCCGGGCGCTGCTGCCCCGGGTGGCGATCCTCGATCCGAGCCTCGTCCACGGCCTGCCGTCGGAGACCGGCGCCGCGCAGGGCGCCTGCGTGCTGATGCGCTGCTTCGAGACCTTCCTCGCCTCGCCCTTCAACCCGCCGGCCGAGGGGCTCGCCCTCGACGGTCTGCGGCGCGCCTGGCGGGCCATCGATCCCTTCGTCGAGAGCGACGATCTCGACGCCCGCCGGGAGATGATGGCGGCCGCCCTCGAAGGCGGCCTCGCCAGCCAGAAGGGGGTCGGCATCGGCCATGCGCTGGTCGATGCCCTCGCCGGGCTGGCGGCCGAGGACGGCGATCCCGGCCGTATCGCGGCCGTGCTGCTGCCGAGCGTGCTGGAGTTCAACCGGCCGGCGGTGGGGGCCCGCTGGTCGCAGCTCGAGAGCGCGATCGACGCCGGGCCCGGAACCACCCTGGCGGCCAGCGTCCGCGACCGGCTGCGGCGTCTCGGCCTGCCGCGACGTCTCGGCCAGCTGGGCATCGATCCGGGAATGATCGCCCTCGCCGCCGAACGGGCGGAGAGCGACTGCGCCTATCGCACCAATCCACGGCGGGCGCGGGTGGAGGAACTGCGGGAGCTGATGCTGGCGCTCCTGTGAGCGCCGCCCGGTCGCGCTTGTGCGCAGGGCGTGGCCGGGGCATGATTTTCTCGAAAAAGCGGGAAGACGCGTCTGCCGGTCGGCAAGACGAAGATCGCACCGGCATTCCCGGACAAAGAGAAAATCAGGGAGGAAAAAATCATGAGTCGCGCATTGGCGATCTATCACGGGCCGTTCGGCCGCGCCACACTCTACGAGATCGATCGCCGGATGGCCGTCCACGTCCATCGCGAAGGGCATCTCGTCTTCCACATCGCCGGTCCGCCCGCCCGCACGGTGGTCGAGACCCGTCCCTGCGAGCTGTCGCCCGGCTGGGCGGCGGCCATCAACCCCTGGCAGCCGCACAACTTCGAACCGGGCGGCGGACCGTCCTCCCTGTTCCTGGTCCTCTACATCCAGCCCGCCTGGTTCTTGGAGCTCAGCCGCGACGCCCGTTTCGCCATGCGCTTCGGCCGCTCGCGGATCGAGGCCACGCCGGCGCTGTCACGGCTCGTCCACCGCGTGGCGGCGCTGCTGCTCGACGACGAGACCGGCCTGTTCGAGGGCTACCTGTTCGAGCTCGCCCGCGAGTGTTTCGACCGCTCCTGGCAGTGGGCGCCCGCGCCGGCGCCGCACGAGATGCTGTCCTGCGTGCGCGATTTCCGCCTGCGCAACTGCATCCGGCTGATGCGCGCCCGTCTCACCGAAGGCGCCGAGCTCGATAGCATCGCCCGCGAGGGCGGGCTGTCGCGGCCACATTTCTACAAGCTCTTCAGGCAGCAGCTCGGGATCACCCCCAATCTCTACCTCAACACGCTCCGGGTGGAATTCGCGATCGAGCGCCTGACCCGCAGCGACGAGCCGGTGACGGCCATCGGTCTCGACCTCGGCTTCTCGACCCAGGCCAGCTTCACCCGCTTCTTCGCCGCCAACGTGGGGGTGCCGCCGACCGACTACCGGCGGGTGGCCCGGATCGAGGCCGGCGGCTGAATTTTGGCGATCCGCCGACATGCGGCGAGACTGAAAGGTACGTGCGCGGCCGGAGGGGACCCTAGCCTGAGGCCCGCCGATCCGGGGGATCGGTCCAACGAGGTCGTGCATGGCGCAAACCATCGAGCCCGCCGCGGCGCCGGAGCCGCGAACGGATCCGACGGCCCCGCCCCTCGGGGGCGGCAGCCGGGGCGCGCTCGGTCGCTTCTTCGAGCGCCATCCGGTGTGGACCGGCTTCCTCTTCCTCGCCCTCGCGATCCTGCTCTGGGCCATCTTCGCGCCCTGGCCCAAGGACATGGTGGCGATCCTCGGCCGCAAGAAGATCTTCCTCAACGCCCTCTTCAACGGCATCACCCTGGGGGCGCTCTACTTCCTGGTGGCGAGCGGCTTCACCCTGATCTTCGGGCTGATGAAGCACGTCAATCTGGCCCACGGCTCGCTCTATCTGCTCGGCGGCTACATCGGCTACGAGGTGGCGGAGGCCACCGGCTACTGGGTGCCCAGCTTCCTCGTCGCCTTCCTGCTGGTGGGCCTTCTGGGGCTGCTCATGCAGGTCTTCGTGCTCCGCCATCTGGTCGGCCAGGAGCTGCGCGAGACCCTGGTGACGATCGGCATCTCCATCGTGCTCGCCGATCTCATGCTGTGGATCTGGGGCGGCGACTTCTACCAGATCCTGGCCCCCGAATGGCTCTCCGGCCCGGTCCAGCTGCCGCTGGTGACCGCCGTCAAGCGCAGCGGCGTGCCGGTATTCCTGAAATATCCCTCGGTGCGGCTGGCCATTCTCGCCGGCGCCGTCCTCGTCGGCGTCGCCATGTGGCTCGCCCTCAACCGGACCCGCATCGGCATGCTGATCCGCGCCGGCGTCGACGACCGCGACATGCTGGCCGCCACCGGGGTGCCGGTGGAGGTGATCTTCGCCGCCGTGTTCGCCTTCGGGGCCGGGCTCGCGGGCATCGCCGGAGTGGTCGGCGGCACCTTCCAGTCGCTGGCCCCGGGCGAGGACACGCGCTTTCTGCTGGCCTCGCTGGTGGTGGTCATCGTCGGCGGCATGGGATCCATCCCGGGAGCCGCCCTGGGCGCCCTGCTCGTCGGTCTCGCCGAACAGTTCGGCTCCGTCTACACGCCCACCTACGCGGTGGTCTTCACCTTCGTCATCATGGTGCTGGTGCTGGCCTTCCGGCCCCAGGGCCTGCTGCCGGGGACACGCTGAGATGGCGACCGGCAGCGACCGGCTGCTGACCGCCCCGCGCCCCACCTGGCCGATGCGCCTCGCGGCGCGCCTCGCCGAGGTGCCGACGCCCTGGTGGGTGGCCGCCTTCTTTCTCGTTACCGCCCCCGCCTATGCGAGCGACTTCGTGCTGGTGCAGCTCTTCGGATGGAGCTTCACCCTCGGCATGATCGCCCTGAGTCTGATGTTTCTCGCCGGCTACGGCGGCATGGTGAGCCTGGTCCAGATGTCGGTCGCCGTCTGCGCCGGCTACATGGTGGCGATCTTCGGCCACAGCGCCATCGACACCATCAGCCTCGGCTGGCCCTGGTGGCTGGTGCTGCCCCTCGCGGTGGCCATCGCCACCCTGTTCGGCACCCTTTCGGGGCTGCTCGCGGTCCGGACCACCGGCATCTACACCATCATGATCACCCTCGCGATCGCCGCCGCCTTCTTCTACTTCACCCGCCAGAACTACGTGCTGTTCAACGGCTGGAGCGGCTTCAACCGGGTGCTGCCGCCCGAGGTCCTCGGCATCGACTGGCGACGGCCGGTGCCCTTCTACTACCTCAATCTGTTCTGGGCCGCCCTCGCCTACTCGGCCGTCCTCTACGTCTCCCGCTCGCCCTTCGGTCTCGCCCTCCAGGGCATCCGCGACAACGCCCGCCGCATGGCGGCGCTGGGCTACCACGTCACCGCCCACCGGGTGGCGGCCTACGCCTTCGCCGCCGTGATCGCCGCCGTGGGCGGCATTCTCCTCGTGTGGTCGAACGGACAGGTGTCACCGGGCACCGCGGGCATCGGGCCGGTGATCGACATTCTGGTGATCGCCGTCGTGGGCGGTCTGGGCCGGCCCATCGGCCCCTTTCTCGGGGCCGCGGTCTATGTGCTGCTGCGCATCTTCGCCATGGACATGCTGGTGGCTCTCGGCCTTCCCGGCGAACGCTTCCAGCTGCTGATCGGTCTCGGCTTCCTGGTCATCGTGCTGTGGTCGCCGGACGGCCTCGTGGGGCTCTACGAGCGGCTGCGGGCGGG
>JALUAG010000018.1 GCA_027045875.1 Alphaproteobacteria bacterium
GGTAGGAGCGCAGGAGACGCGCCCGCCGCCGGGCGATCTCCTCGAGCACATCGGCGGTCTCCTCGTCGGCGTCGTGGGTCAGGGTGGTGCCGTCGCCGTTTTCCTCTCCCTCGCCCTCGGCGGCGGCGCGGCTCTCGAGCTCGCGCTCGAGCCGCTCGAGTTCCTCGCGGTCGGCCTGGGGGATCTGGTAGTAGTCGGGATGGATCTCGCTGAAGGGCAGGAAGCCGTGGCGGTTGCCACCGTAGTCGATGAAGGCGGCTTGGAGCGAAGGCTCGACCCGGGTCACCTTGGCAAGATAGATGTTGCCCTTGAGCTGGCGCCTACTGGCGATTTCGACGTCGAAGTCGAGGAGGCGGTCCTCGTCGGCGATCACCACCCGGGTCTCCTCCGGGTGGGTCGCGTCGATAAGCATGCGTTTCGTCATCTGTGAGAAGCTCCGACGGCCGCCCGGGCGGTGCCGAACGGCAGCGCGTCCGGGGGCGGCCATGCATTGCAGGTTGCCGGACCGTCCGCCGCCGCTGGGGCACGGACAGCCGGTTGGGCCGTTGTTCGGTGCGGCGAGCCGGGCACGGCAGCGCATGCGGCGCGGCTCGGATACCCGTCCACGGTGCGACCCGCATGGGGTCCTCGGGTGCACCCGGCGGCGAATGCACGTCCGTATCGAGAACGAAGCGGGATCCGGAAGTCCGACCGGGCGGTTCCCGCAACGAACCCACGCCCGGATTGAATCGACGATCCCGTTCCATCTCGACGTTCACTATAATCCCTGTCACGAGGGGCCACAATCCGTTAATCTCGCCCCGGACGACTGCCGGCTTTCGTGCATCGGACCTGCGAACGGGACAAGACCAGCCGATGATTTCGGGATGCATGCGGACCCTCCGCCTGCCGAAGGTCCGGCCCGGGCCCGAACGGGTCCGGGTCGCCTCGGCCCTCGGTCCGGTTTTCGCGTTCGGGTTGATGCTCCTCGGCATGCCGCCCGCCGGCGCCGTCGCGGATCTGCCGGAGGTGCTCGGCATCCGTTTCGGCGTCCACGGAACGCGCACCCGCGTCGTTATGGATATGAGCCGGCGGACCAGTTTCAAGGTGCGGGCCCTCGAAGCGCCGCCACGGCTGGTGATCGAGCTGCCGGAGGTCCGCTGGCGGGTCCGGCCCCACCCCATGGCGCGACCGCGCGGTCTCGCCACCGCTCAGCGCTACGGTCGTCTGCGGCCCGGCGCCTCCCGCCTGGTCGTGGACATCCGTCGCCCCTTCGCGGTGGTCGCCAGCCGGCTGCTGCCGCCGTCCGCCACGAGCCGCTACTGGCGACTGGTCGTCGACCTCGCGCCCACTGGCCGCAGTACGCTGCCGCGGGTGGCCCGCGACCGCGGGCGGCGGCCGCCGGTGCCGGTGATGCGTCCCGACGGCGAGCCCGCCCTCGGAGAAATCGCCCCGGCGGCGCCGCCGGTGGCGCGCACGCTTCCGGAGACCCCCGTCATCGTCCTCGATCCCGGACACGGCGGCGTCGACCCGGGGACCCGCGGCGTCAACGGGGTCGACGAGAAGGAGGTGACCCTGGCCTTCGCCCGGGCGGTGCGTCGCGAGCTCCTGAAGAGCGGCCGCTACCGCGTCTTCCTCACCCGTTCCGATGACCGTTTCATCCCACTCCGCGAGCGGGTGCGCTTCGCCCAGGAGCGGGGCGCCGATCTCTTCATGTCGCTGCACGCCGACAGTATCGCCGACCCGACGATCGCCGGCGCCTCCGTCTACACGCTTTCGGAGACCGCCTCCGATGCGGAAGCAGCGCGGCTGGCGCGCAAGGAGAACAAGGTCGACATCCTGGCCGGCGTCGATCTCACCGGTCAGGATCCGATCGTCGCCAGCATCCTGATCGATCTCGCCTGGCGGGAGACCAACAACCGCTCCATCCGCTTCGCCGAACTCCTCACCGAAGAGCTCGGGCGGGTCATCCGTCTGCTGCGGCGCAACCGCCGCTTCGCGGGCTTCGTCGTCCTCAAATCGCCGGAGACCCCTTCCGTTCTGATCGAACTCGGCTATCTCTCCAACGAGCGGAACGCGGCGCTTCTGACCGAGCCCGGCTATCGCCAGCGGGTGGCGGTGGCCGTACGGCGAGCCGTCGATCGCTATTTCGACGGCCTGAAGCCGCCGCTCTGAGATGGTCCGAGCCGAGAGCCCGATGCGATGGCGCGCCGCTTCTTCCGGCTGATTGCAGGTCTGGCCCTGACGAGCCTGACCCTCCTGCTGCTGGCGGGCGGGGGGCTCGCCTATCTGGTCTGGCGCTACGACCGGGATCTTCCCGACTATCGTCAGCTCGCCGACTACCGGCCGCCCACGGTGACCCGCGTCCACGCCGGCGACGGCCGGCTGCTGGCCGAATACGCCCGCGAGAAGCGGGTCTTCGTGCCCGTCTCGGCGATCCCGGCACGTGTCAAGAACGCCTTCGTCGCCGCCGAGGACAAGAACTTTTACCGGCATTTCGGCATCGACCCGCTGGGGATCGTCCGGGCGGCGATCGACAATCTGCGCCGGCTGCGCGAAAACCGGCGGCCGGTGGGCGCCTCCACAATCACCCAGCAGGTGGCCAAGAACTTCCTGCTCAGCAACGAGGTCTCGATCGAGCGCAAGATCAGGGAAGCGATCCTGGCGATCCGCATGGAGCGGACCTTCACCAAGGATCACATCCTCGAGCTCTACCTGAACCAGATTTTCCTCGGCCGGCGCTCCTACGGCGTCGCTGCGGCGGCCCTCAACTATTTCGACAAATCCCTGGACGAGCTCACGATCGGCGAGGCGGCGTTCCTCGCCGGCCTGCCCAAGGCCCCCTCGCGCTACGATCCCGAGCGCAACCCCGAGGCCGCCTACCAGCGCCGCGACTACGTCATCGGCCGCATGCTGGAGGACGGCTACATCACCCCCGAAGAGGCCGCGGCCGCCCGCGCCGAGCCGCTGGTGCTGCGTGCCCGCGGCGCCACCGAGATCGCGCGCGCCGACTTCTTCGTCGAAGAGGTGCGGCGCCGGCTCGTCGAACAGTTCGGCGAGGAGGGGTTCTACGAGGGCGGCCTGTCGGTGCGCACCACCGTCCTGCCCAGACTGCAGGAGATCGCCGACCGCGCCCTCCGCGACGGGCTCGCCGCTTACGACCGCCGGCGCGGCGGCTGGCGCGGCCCGCTCGGCCGCATCGACCTCGCCGCGGAGACCGACTGGGCCGCCGCCCTGCGGCGTTTCGATCCCGGCTTCGAGCTCCTCCACTGGCGCAAGGCGATGGTCCTGGAGGCGAGCGCCGAGCGCGCCCGGCTCGGCTTCGCGGACGGCTCGACGGGTGAACTGCCCTTCGAAGGGGTCGCCTGGGCGCGTCCGCGGCTCGAGAACGGCGGTCTCGGCGCCGAACCGCGCCGCGTCACCGACGTGCTGGCGCCGGGCGACGTGATCCTCGTCGAAGCGCACGGCGAGCGAGGCTGGGCGCTGCGGCAGCGGCCGCAGGTGGAGGGGGCGCTGGTGGCGATGGATCCGCACACCGGCCGGGTCCTGGCCATGAGCGGCGGCTTCAGCTTCCGTCAGAGCCAGTTCAACCGGGCGACCCAGGCCAAGCGACAGCCGGGTTCGGCCTTCAAGCCCTTCGTCTATCTGGCGGCCCTCGAGGCCGGCCTGACGCCGGCCAGCATCATCCTCGACGCGCCCATCGTGGTGGACCAGGGGCCGGGTCTGCCGAAATGGAAGCCCGCCAACTACAGCGACCGGTTCTACGGTCCCTCGACCCTGCGCCTCGGCCTCGAGAAATCGCGCAATCTGATGACCGTGCGTCTGGCGCAGGAGATCGGCATGGAGCGGGTGGCGGAGGTCGCCGGCCGCTTCGGCATCGGCGAGGGGATGACGCCGCTGCTGTCCTCCGCCCTCGGCTCCAACGAGGTGACGCTCCTGCGTCTGACGACCGCCTACGCCATGCTGGTCAACGGCGGTCGGCGCGTGGAGCCGCTGTTCGTCGAACGCATCCAGGACCGCTTCGGCCGCACCGTGCTCCGGGCCGACCCGCGCCCCTGCGAGGGCTGCGCCGCCGAGTCCTGGAACGGCGGCCCGCCCCCGCCCCTACCCGAGCGGCGCGAGAGGGTTGTCGACCCGCGGATCGCCTACCAGATCGTGCACATGCTCGAAGGGGTCGTGGAGCGCGGCACCGGTCGCCGGGCCCGGGATCTCGGCCGCCCGCTGGCGGGCAAGACGGGCACCACCAACGAGAGCCGCGATGCCTGGTTCATGGGCTTTTCGCCCGATCTCGCCGTGGGGGTGTGGGTCGGCTTCGACGTACCGAAAAGCCTCGGCCGCCGCGAGACCGGGGCCAGCGTGGCCCTGCCCATCTGGAAGGAATTCATGGGCGAGGCCCTCGAAGGACAGCCCCCGACGCCGTTCCGCATGCCGCCCGGGGTGGTCAACGTGCGGATCGACGCCGACACCGGCCTCCTGCCCGGACCGGGCACCGAGCGGGTGATCGTCGAGGCCTTCCTGCCCGGCACCGAGCCTGTTAAGACCAGCCCGCCGCGTCTGGCGGCCGAGAGCGGCCCCGGCCTGCCGGCGCAACCGGAGGCGGCGACCGGCGGCCTCTACTGAGGCGGTGTGGCGGGCGAGCGGAGAGACGAGAGGACCATCATGCGCGCCGAACATGCCCATCTGGTCGACGAGGTCCGACAGGGACTGACCCTCCTGCGGAGGCATCTTTAACTGGGATCGGGCCCTCCTGCGCCTCCAGGAACTGGACAGTCTGGCCGAGGATCCGAAGCTCTGGGAGGATCCCGAGCGGGCCCAGCAGCTGATGCGCGAGCGCACGCGTCTCGCCCAGGCCGTCGAGCGCCAGAAGGCCCTCGAGAAGGCCCTCGAGGACGCGGTCGATCTCGCCGAGCTGGCGGAGGCCGAGGCGGACGAGGCGATCCTCGAGGAGGTGGGGCGGGAACTCGCCGACCTGCGCGAGAAGGTGCAGCGGCTGCAGCTCGAGAGTCTGCTCTCGGGCGAGGCCGACCGCAACGACTGCTATCTCCAGGTCAACGCCGGCGCCGGCGGCACCGAATCGCAGGACTGGGCGGAGATGCTCCTGCGCATGTACGTGCGCTGGGCCGAGGCGCACGGCTACAAGGTGGAGCTGGTCGAGGAGACGCCGGGCGAGGAGGCGGGGATCAAGTCCGCCACCATCAAGATCGTCGGCGACAACGCCTACGGCTGGCTCAAGCACGAATCGGGCGTGCACCGGCTGGTGCGGATCTCCCCCTTCGACAGCCAGGCGCGGCGGCACACGAGCTTCGCCAGCGTCTGGGTCTATCCGGTGATCGACGATTCGATCGAGGTGCAGATCGACGAGAAGGACCTCAAGATCGACACCTACCGCGCCTCGGGGGCCGGCGGGCAGCACGTCAACCGGACCGATTCGGCGGTCCGCATCACCCATCTGCCCACCGGCATCGTGGTCCAGTGCCAGAACGACCGCTCCCAGCACCGCAACCGGGCGCAGGCGATGGCCATGCTCAAGGCGCGGCTCTACGAGCTCGAACTGCAGAAGCGGCGCGCCGAACAGGAGGCGCAGGAGGCGCAGAAGACGGACATCGGCTGGGGCCACCAGATCCGGTCCTACGTCCTCCATCCCTACAAGATGGTCAAGGATCTGCGCACCGGGGTGGAGACCGGCAACGCCCAGGCGGTCCTCGACGGCGATCTCGATCCCTTCCTCGAGGCGGCGCTGGCCCTCGGCGTTTCGAACAAGCGTCCCGAGGAGGCCCGGGCGGAGGGGGCCGCGGCCTCCTAGGACCGCGCCCGTTCTTCCCCACCGATCCATGACGCGCGCGAACGATCCGCTGGCGGCGCTGCTGGCTGGGCGCATGCCCGACCCCGACGGCGGGGGCGTGCTGCCGCCGCCCACCACCCGCGTCGCCATCGCCGACAGCCTCGCCGGCCGCGAGGCGGAGCTCGTCTGCGAGCTCGGTTTCGACGGGCGCCTGGCGATCGTCTTCGATCCGGATACCGAACGGGCGCTGGGCCGGCGGGTGGCGGCGGCGCTCTCGCGCATCGCGCGGACCGAGGTGCTGCGCCTTCCCCGCCGCCCTCACGCCGATCTCGCCATTGCCGAGCGGATCGCCGCGGAGGCCGGCGGCTGCCGCGCTCTCGTCGCCGTCGGCTCGGGCACGGTCAACGATCTCTGCAAGCTCGCCGCCGCCCGCCTCGGCCGTCCCTGCGCCGTCTTCGCCACGGCGCCCTCGATGAACGGCTACGTTTCGGCCAACGCCGCCATCACCGTGGCGGGGCACAAGCGTTCGCTGGCGGCGGTTCCGCCCGCCGGCGCCTTCTTCGATCTCGAGGTGCTGGCGGCGGCGCCGGTGCGGCTGATCCGGGCCGGGCTCGGCGACAGCCTGTGCCGGAGCACCGCCCAGGCCGACTGGCTGCTCTCCCACCTCCTGCTCGGCACTCCCTACCGCGAGGCGCCCTTCGCCCTGCTCGCCGCCGACGAGCCCGCCCTTCTCGAGGGGGCGGCGGCACTGGCGGCGGGGGACCGCGAGGCGGTGCGCCGTCTCGTCCGCACCCTGCTCCTGTCGGGCTTCGGCATGACCCTCTGCGGCGGCAGTCAGCCGGCGAGCCAGGGGGAACATCTGATCAGCCACCATATCGAGATGATGGCACCGCGCGGACGGGCGCTGCCGCTCCACGGCGAGCAGATCGCCGTCACCACCCTGACGATGGCGCGTCTGCAGGAGCGCATGCTGGCCGACGGGCCGCCGCCCCTGCTGCCGACCCGCATCGACCGTGCCGCGCTCGAGGCCCATTTCGGCCGGGAGCTCGGCCGCTCCTGCTGGCGGGCCTTCGCTCCCAAGCGCCTCGATGCCGCCCGCGCGGCCCGGCTCGGGGAACGGCTGCGGGAGATCTGGCCCGGGCTCGCGGCCCGCATCGAAGCCGTCGCGGTGCCCTCGAACCGGCTCGACGCCGTCCTCGCGGCGGCCGGCGCGCCGCGCCGTCCCGCCGATCTCGGCTGGTCGGACGGCTTCTATCGCGACGCGGTGCGCTACGCGCGCACCCTGCGCGACCGCTTCGGTTTTCTCGATCTGGCCGCCGAGAGCGGCCGTCTCGAGCGATTCCTCGCGGACTGAAGGGGCGCGCCGTCAACCGCCGAACCCCTCCACCAGATTGCCCACCACGAGGTACCAGCCGTCCACCAGCACGAAGAAGATGAGCTTGAAGGGCATGGAGATCATGATGGGCGGCAGCATCATCATGCCCATCGACATGAGGATCGAGGCGATCACGAGATCGATGACGAGGAACGGCAGATAGAGCAGGAAGCCGATCTCGAAGGCCTTCCTGAGCTCGCTGATCATGAAGGCGGGCACCAGCACCCGGTAGGGGGTGGCCTCGGGATCCTCGCCGGGCTCGATGCCGGCGATGCCGTAGAAGAGGGCCAGATCCTTCTCCCGCGTCTGCTTGAGCATGAAGCTGCGGAAAGGCGCCGCCGAACGCTCGAGGGCGGTGGCGGTGTCGATCTGCTCCCGCATCAGGGGCTCGATCCCCTCCCGCCAGGACTGCTCGAAGGTCGGCGCCATGACGAAGAAGGTCAGGAACAGGGCGAGCCCCAGCAGCACCACGTTGGGGGGCGACTGCTGCAGGCCGATGGCGCTGCGCAGGAAGGACAGGGCGATGACGATGCGGGTGAAGGAAGTCACCATCACCAGCACCGAGGGGGCGAGACTGAGCCCGGTGATCAGCAGCACGAGGCGGACGAGCTGGCCGGTCAGGGTGCCCTGGTCGGCGCCGAGATCGAGGGTCAGGGACTGGGCGCCGGCCTCGCCCGCCGCGAGCAGCAGCAAAAGGCCCGCGCCGAGCAGCGCAGGGACGTCAGCCCGCCGCATCGGCCGCCTTCCCCTCCCCGGCTTCCCGGTCGGCGTAGCTGTCCAGGAGACAGGCACCGCCCGCGGTGGTCACCACCAGATAGCGCCTGCCACCGCAGCGCAGAAGGCTCGCCCGGCTGCGGTTGTCGAGGATGCGCGTGGCCAGGAGCTCGATCCGCTGGTCGCCGCCCGGCGTCATCGAGAACCGGGGCGCGAGCCAGCGCAGCCCGGCGGCCAGCAGCAGCATGAGGCCGAGGACCAGCGCCAGGGCCAGCAGGGTGTCCACACCGAAGAGCGTGGGCGCCTCGCCCATGCCCGTCAGCCCTCGCCCCGGTTGCCGGCGTAGGCGGCGATCGCCTGCCGCCGCGTCCCCAGATCGGCGAGCTGACCGCCGAGCCGGTCGCGCATCTCGGTCGCGCCGACGACGAGAGCCGACACCTCGTCGAGAAGGCCGAGCAGCTTGAGCCGGGCGGAGGGAAGCTGCTCCGCCGTCGCCTCCCCGAGGGCCGCCAACGCGCGATCGACGAGGCTCGCCGTGGCCTCGAGGTCCGGCACCTCCCCGGCGGCCAGGGCGGCGCGCGCCCGCGCCACCGCCGCCACCGCCTCCTCCAGCAGCTCGCCGAGGCCGGGCGCCGACGGCCCGGAGGCGTCAGGTGGCCGGCGGTCCTCAGCCATCGCCCCGCCCTCCCTCGGGCGCCTCCGCCCTACGCTCGGCATCCAGCCGGTACAGCGCCGCCAGGATCGCGGCCACGGCGGCGAAGGCCTCCGTCGGAATGGCGGAACCCGGCGCGATCCGTGCCAGCAGTTCGGCGAGACCCGGATCCCGGCGCACCGGAATGCCGTGCTCGGCCGCCAGTTTCAGGATCTGTTCGGCGATCAGGCCGCGACCACGCGCCGTCACGCAGGGCAGTTCGCCGCCCCCCGGATCGTAGCGCAGGGCCACCGCCGTGGTCTCGTCGGGCACGCTCGCCACTCCTTGCCGTCGTCTGCGGGCGAGGCAAATATCCGCCGGTGTGGTTAACATCCGATTAACGCTGACGTGCGGAGGCGGCCTGCCCCGTGCGCCGCGCGGGACCGGAAAAGGGGCGGCCGGCGGTCATGAGCCTTTCCGAAACCGACATCGAGCGCTTCGCCCGGCAGATCGTGCTGCCCGAGATCGGCGGTGCCGGCCAGGCGAAGCTCCGGCGGGCCCGGGTGCTGGTGATCGGTGCCGGCGGCCTCGGTTCGCCGCTGCTGCTCTATCTGGCCGCCGCCGGCATCGGCCATCTCGGCCTCGTCGACGACGACCGGGTCGACGCGAGCAACCTGCACCGGCAGATCCTGTTCGATACCGCCGACGTGGGCCGGGCCAAGGTGGAGGCGGCGCGCGAACGGCTGCGCGCCCTCGCGCCCGATGTCGACATCCGCACCTTCCCCGAACGCCTGACGGCCGCCAACGCGGTGCGGCTCGTCGAAGGCTACGATCTGGTCGCCGACGGCAGCGACAATTTCGCCACCCGCAGTGCCGTCCACGCCGCCTGCCTCGCCGCCGGCATTCCCCTCGTGAGCGCCGCCGTCCAGGGCATGGACGGCCAGCTCACCACCTTCAAGGCCCATCTCGGTCCGCCCCACCCCTGCTTCGCCTGCCTGTTCCCCGAGGAACCCGCGGCCGGTGCCCTGCCGAGCTGCGCCCAGGGCGGGGTTCTGGGACCGGCGGCCGGGGTGATGGGTGCCCTGCAGGCGGTGGAGGTGATCAAGGAGCTCCTGGGCGGATTCGAATCGCTGTCCGGCTGGCTGCTGCTCTATGACGCACGCCGCAGCGCCTTCGAGCGCCTGCGGGTGCCGCGGCGGGCGGACTGCCCGCTGTGCGGGGAATACCCCGGTAGGGAGGCGGGGGCCGTCGCCGTACCCGGATGAAGGAGTCGGTCGCTTTCTGCACCCAGCATATTGCCAGTCCGAAGGCATATGCGCTAATGGCCTGCGCGCAAAGGAATTGTGCCGGAACGCCGGCTTCGGCCGGCAGGCCGCCGAACGCGCGCGGAGCGAGGTGCCGAGGAGGGTCGATGACGGTCGATATCACCGACGAGTATCGCCCGAGCGAAGACGAGCCGTACATGAACCCGCGCCAGCGGGAGTACTTCCGGCGCAAGCTGTTGCGCTGGCGCGAGGAAATCCTGCGCGGCTCGGGTCTCACCCTGCGCCAGCTCCAGGAGGAGACGGATCGCCCCGCCGATGCCACCGACTGGGCGTCGAGCGAGATGCAGCGCTATTTCGAACTGCGCACGCGCGATCGTGAACGCAAGCTGCTGAGCAAGATCGACGCCGCCCTCAAGCGCATCGAGGAAGGCACCTACGGCTATTGCGAGGAGACCAACGAGCCGATCGGCATCCGTCGCCTCGAGGCGCGACCCATCGCCACCCTGAGCATCGAGGCGCAGGAGCGCCACGAGCGCCGCGAGAAGACCCACCGCAGCGACTGACCGCCGCACCGTCGCGGACCTCGGCCCTCGACAGGCCGGCGGCCGGGCGGTCGATTCATGGGCTGACAGACCCGCACCCACCTATGTTACAAAAGGGCGGAGACGCCGAAGCCCGGGCGGTCCGGCGAGAGGGTCTTCTCGGGGTCGATCGGGTGCGGCGTGCGGAAACGGAAGGGCGGCGGCCGGCGGCCGTGGGCGCGGTGCCGGTCCGGCTTCGGAGGCGCGAGCGGCCATGCAGATGCGGGAGGAGCATTACGCCATTCTCCGCCGGCACATGGTGGAGGTGGTGGAGATCTACACCGATCTCTCGGCGGCGGAGCTGGGCAAGAGCCGGCTCGACGCCCGGGTGCTCGAGGCGATGCAGCGGGTGCCGCGCCACCTCTTCGTACCGGATGTCCTGAAGCCCTTCGCCTACAACAACTCGCCGCTGCCGATCGGCTTCGACAAGACCATTTCCCAGCCCTTCATCGTCGCGGTGATGACCGATCTGCTGCAGATCGGCCCCGGCCACCGCGTGCTCGAGGTGGGGACCGGCCTCGGCTATCACGCGGCGGTGCTGGCCGAGCTCGCGGCCGAGGTGTTCACGGTCGAGATCATCGAGGAGCTGGCGGCGGCGGCGGAGGAAAGGCTGCGGGAGCTGGGCTACGGCAACATCACCATCCGCGTCGGCGACGGCTCCCTGGGCTGGCCCGAATATGCCCCCTTCGACCGCATCCTGGTGACCGCCGGTGCCGAGCTCGTCCCCGCCGCCCTCGTCGAGCAGCTCGCCCCGGGCGGTCGCATGGTGCTGCCGGCCGGCCTCGCCGACGAGCAGAAGCTGAGCCTGGTGGAGAAGGACAGGAGCGGTCGCAGCCGGGTGTCGGAGATCATGCCGGTGCGCTTCGGCGAGCTCGAGACCGTGCGCTGAGGGCGGCGCGGACGGGCGCCCACCTCCCGCCCCGGTTCGCCCGTCACTTGAAGTTGCGCCCTTCCGGCAGCTTGCGGGCGATCGCCGCGGCGGCCGCCGGTTCGCTCCCGGCTCCCGCCTCGACCAGCCGGGCCAGCATCGGCGTCCAGTCGAACAGGCGTTCCGCCACCAGATGCAGCACCCTCCCTTCCCGCTGGATGCGGCCCCGCGCCGCCAGCAGGCGGGCGGCCATCAGCGCCGGCCGGAAGGCCTCGAACACCCGCGCCCAGACGACGAGGTTGGCGAACCCGGTCTCGTCCTCGAGGGTGAGGAAGACGACCCCCTTGGCGCTGCCCGGCCGCTGGCGGACGATCACCAGCCCGGCCGTCGTCACCCGTTCCCCCGGCGCCTTCTCCCGGAGCCCGCGGGCGGTGACCACGCCCCGGCGACGCAGGGAGGCGCGCAGCAGCGCCAGCGGATGGGCGCGCAGCGAGAGGCGCAGGCGCGCGTAGTCCTCCACCACCTCCTCGCCGGTCGAGGCCGCGGGCGGCCCCGAGCGGGGATCCCCGCCGCCTTCCGGGAGCGATGTGCCGGATCCGCCCTCCCGCCCCTGCTCGGCGTGATCGAACAGCGGCAGCGGCACCTCGGCCAGCCCCCGTACCGCCCACAGCGCCCGGCGGCGATCGAGCCCCAGGGAGGCGAAGGCGTCCGCCTCGGCCAGGCGTTCGAGCGCGGCCCGGGAGAGCCCGCTCCGCCGGTACAGATCGGCGACATCGCGCCAGGGACGGGTGCGGGCCGCCACCAGCCGGCGCGCGTCCTCCTCGGCAAATCCCTTGACCATGCGGAAACCGAGGCGGACCGCCGTCCTGAGCGGTCCCCGACGGCAGGGCAGCGGTTCCAGCGTGCACTCCCAGAGGCTGTGGGAAACGTCCACCGGGCGGACCTCGACCCCGTGCTCGCGGGCGTCCCGGACGAGCTGGGCGGGGGCGTAGAAGCCCATCGGCTGGGCGTCGAGGATGGCGGCGCAGAAGACGTCCGGCCAGTGGCACTTGAGCCAGGCCGAGACGTAGACGAGATGGGCGAAGCTGGCGGCGTGGCTTTCCGGGAAGCCGTAGTAGCCGAAGCCCTCGATCTGGCGGAAGCAGCGCTCGGCGAACTCCCGGTCGTAGCCGCGGGCCGTCATGCCCTCGAGAAAGCGGGTCCGGTAGCGGTCGAGAGCGCCCCGGCGCCGGAAGGCGGCCATGGCGCGGCGGAGGCCGTCCGCCTCGGCGGCGGTGAAGCCGGCGGCCACCATGGCGATCTTCATCGCCTGTTCCTGGAAGAGCGGGACCCCGAGCGTCCGGCCGAGCACCGCCTCGAGCTCCTTCGAGGGGCAGCTCACCGGCTCCTCGCCGTTGCGGCGGCGGAGATAGGGGTGCACCATGTCGCCCTGGATGGGACCGGGGCGGACGATCGCCACCTCGATCACCAGATCGTAGAAGCAGCGGGGCCGCAGCCGCGGCAGCATCGACATCTGCGCCCGGCTCTCCACCTGGAAGACGCCGATCGCGTCGCCCTCGCAGAGCATGGCGTAGACCGCCGGATCCTCGGCCGGCACCCGCGCCAGATCCATGGCGATGCCGTAATGCCGCTCCAGAAGGTCGAAGGCACGGCGGATGCAGGAGAGCATGCCGAGGGCGAGGATGTCGATCTTGAGCATGCCGAGGGCCTCGAGATCGTCCTTGTCCCACTCGACCACGGTGCGCCCCTCCATGGCCGCGTTCTCGATCGGCACCAGCTCGTGGAGGGGGCTCCGGGCGATCACGAAGCCGCCCACGTGCTGGGAGAGATGGCGCGGGAAATCGAGCAGCTCGGCGGCCAGTTCGAGAGTGGTGCGCAGCCGCCGGTCGCCGGGATCGAGCCCGACCTCGCGCAGCCGGGCGGCATCCAGCGGGCGCCGCTCGACCCCCCAGACGGTGCGGGACAGGGCGTCGAGGGTGTCGGTGGAAAGCCCCATCGCCTTGCCGACATCCCGCAGGGCGCTGCGCGTGCGGTAGCGGATCACCGTGGCCGCCAGCGCCGCATGGTCGCGGCCGTAGGTCTCGTAGATGTGCCGGATCACCTCCTCGCGCCGCTCGTGCTCGAAATCGACGTCGATGTCCGGCGGCTCGCCGCGTTCGGCGGAAACGAAGCGCTCGAACAGGAGATCCATGCGGGCGGGATCGACACTGGTGATGCCGAGCACGAAGCAGACCGCGGAGTTGGCCGCCGACCCCCGCCCCTGACAGAGGATGCCGCGGGATCTCGCGAAGCGCACGATGTCGTGGACGGTCAGGAAATAGGGGGCGTAGCCGAGCTCGGCGATCAGCGCGAGCTCGTGGCGGATCTGGGCTTCCACCTTGGGCGGGATTCCCCCGCCGTAGCGCTCGCGGATCCCCTCGCGGACCCGGTGCTCGAGCTCCTCCTGGGGCGTGCGTCCCCGCTCCCCGGTCCGGACCGGATAGTCGTAGGCGAGCTGGTCGAGGGAGAAGCGGCAGCGCTCCAGGATCTCCGGACCGGCGGCGAGGGCCTCGGGATAGCCGGCGAACAGCCGGGCCATCTCCGCCGGGGTCTTGAGATGGCGTTCGGCATGGGCGAACAGGCGCCCGCCCGCCTCGTCGATGGTGCAGTGCTCGCGGATGCAGGTCAGGACGTCCTGCAGCCGCCGCCGTTCGGGACGGTGGTAGTGGACGTCGTTGGTGGCGAGCAGAGGGACCCGGACCTCGGCGGCGATCCCGGCGAGATGCTCGATGCGCGCGGCGTCGTCGCCGCGGTAGAGATGGTGGACGACCAGCCACAGCCGGCCCCGCCAGCGGCGGGCGAGATCGCGGAGCCGTTCCCGGAAGACGGCCTCGGGCCCGTCGGGCGGCAGGATCGCGAAGAGCTGGCCCTCGTCGTGGGCCAGTACGTCGGCGAGGCGCAGCCGGCACCGCCCCTTGGGGGCCCGCCGCTTGCCCAGGGTCAGCAGGGTCGAGAGACGGGCGTAGGCGGCGCGATCCGCCGGCCAGCAGAGGAGCGAGGGGGCATCCTCGAGATCGAGCCGCACCCCGGGCAGGAAACGGACACCGAGCTCCTTCGCCTTCACATGGGCACGGACCAGACCGGCGAAGCTGTTGCGGTCGGTGAGGGCGATGCCGGCGAGGCCGAGGGCGTGAGCCTGCTCCACCAGCTCCTCGGGATGCGAGGCGCCGCGCAGGAAGGAGAAATTGGAGGTCACCTGGAGCTCGGCGTAGGACGACATGGCGGCTCAGTCGAAGCTGCCGTGCAGTTTCCAGCGGGGCGGAAGGGGATCGCCGTAGGCGCCCTCGCGGAATACCCAGAGCGTCCCCCCCTCGGCGGTGACGACCCGGTAGTAGTCGCGCAGTGGCGCCTCCGCCCCCTCGGGACGCCACCACTCCGGCAGGATGCGCTCGGGTCCCTCGGCCCGGCGGAGGCGGAGCGGCCTTCCCCCGAGCTCGAGGAGACGGGGCGGTCCGTCCGGTACCGCAGCCACCGCCCCCACCGGCCGCGGCCGCGCGAGGAGGCGCAGGGGACGCGGTCCGGGGGCGAGCCAGCGCCCCGCCGCCGGTTCCCCGCCGCCCGGGACCATCCGCACCGCCCGTTCGGGAAGATGGCTTTCCACCGGCTCGGGACGGAGCACCCGCCCTCGACCGAGGCGCTGGCTCAGGACCTCCACCAGCCGTCCGAAGGCGCCCTCCGTCTCCGCCGATGCGAGGCTCGCCTGCCTCGGGGCGAGGGGTTCGGTGCGGGTGGCCTCGAGCAGCATCAGCTCGCAGCCGAAGCCGGGATCGGGCCGCTCCCGCTCGAAGCGCAGCCGGAAGAGGCGGAGGAGATCCCCGGGCTCCCGCAGCGGCCGGCCGGTCCGCAGCAGGATCTCGCGGGCCGCCCCGTCGAGACGGAGCAGCCGCAGCCGGAGTTCGCGCGCTCCCCGCTCGGCCCGCTCCAGCCGCCGGTGGAGATCGCCCAGCAGCCGCCCGAGGGCGGCCTCGAGGGCGCGCCGTCGCGTCACCGGCTCGGCGAACAGGAGGCGGGCGGCGAAGGTCTCCGGTTCCGGCAGGGGCACGAAGGGGGCCTCCCCCGCACCCAGCAGGGCATCCAGCCGCCGCACCGGCTCCTCGCCGAAGCGCAGGAGAAGGGAGGCACGCGGCAGCCGGGCGAGCTCGCCGATCCGGCGGAAGCCCAGCCGTTCCAGCCGCCGCCGCGGTTCGGGGGAAAGACGCAGGGCGGCGACCGGCAGGGCCTCGAGCGCGGCACGGGCGGACGGTCCCGCGAGGATCCCGCCGCCACCGAAGCGCGCCCAGGCCCAGGCCGCGAGCGCCCCCTCGGCGATGGCGGGAACGGCGGTGTAGCCGAGCCCGGCGAGGCGGCGGCGGAGATCCTCCAGAAGCCGCGCCTCGCCGCCGAAGAGATGGGCGCATCCGGTGATGTCGAGGCGGATGCCGTCCTCGCCGTCGACCGCCACCCGCGGAGCGTAGCGGCGGCACCAGTGGGCGAGGGCCTCGAGGGCGGCAGCATCGGCCTCCGGCTCGGCGGGCCGGCAGCACAGCTCCGGCAGGATCGCCCGGGCGTCGGCGAGCCCCATGCCGGGCCGGATTCCCAGCCGCCGGGCCGTCGCGTCGACGGTCCGGATCCGTTCGCCGTTCTTCCCGGTCGCGGTCAGGGCCAGCGGCAGGCCAGCGGCGGGCAGGGCCTCACCCCGCCGCCGCGCGGCCCGCCGCATCCGTTCGATCGCGAAGGCCGGCAGCCAGAGCGAAAGACAGCGTCCGCCCATCCCATGCCACCACGCCGTTCCAGGGGCCCCCGCCCCGTACCCGCCACAGATCGACCAGAAAGGCCCGTTTCCCGGGCAGGAAGAAGGGATCCACCCGCAACCGGGTCGCCGCCGCGAGGGGAGCCGGATCGGGCATCCCGGTGCCGAGCAGGAGGCCGAGGCCGCCGCCCCGTTCGGCGGCGAGCTGCAGGCGCCGGCTGGCCCGCAGATCGACCCCCTCGCCTTCGCCCAGCACACAGGCCACCGCCGGACAGCGCAGGGCCTCCTCCATCGCCCAGAGCAGCGACCGCCGATCCGGGCAGCGGACCAGGAGCAGCCGCCGGTGATCGAGCCCCAGCGCGGCGAGACCGGGGGGATAGGGATCACCCCGCTCCCGCGCCCGTGCATCCAGCGTGCACCAGACGCACCGCCCGCCTCCGGCGAGAGCGCGGGCGGCCAGGGCGACGGCGAAGCCGGTCGCCGCCGGTCCCGCCACCTCGTGCAGGGCATGGCGGGCGAGCCCGCCCCGCGGCAGGCGCTCGTCGAGGGGCGCACAGCCGGTGCGCAGGGGCTCCTCGGCGAAAGCCGCCCGGCTTCCGTCCCGGATGGCGATCTCCCGCCGCAGCCGGACGAGGGTTTCCCGGTCCGGCCCGCGGCGGACCGGATCCTGCCGTCGACCGTCCGTCCCGACCATCACTCGCGTTCCCGTTTCGTTCTTCTACGGGAACGCGTTTTAGCCGGGCGGATTGTCGCCGGTCAAGTCGATGTTCTCTCTATGTTCGAAAGAGGCCGGAGCCGATCCTCCCGGGGCTTCGCCGACCGTCGTCCCGTCTCACCAGACCACGAAGAGCACCGCGGCCAGGCCGCCCCAGAAGAGCATGCTGATCTGCACCCCCCGATAGATTCCGAGCATCGGGTTGGCCTTCGGTCGATCCCGCTCGAACGTCCTGCGATGTACCGCCATCTTCTCCCCGCCCGCGGTCCCCCGACCCCGATAGATGGCGTTTCGTCCTCGCGTCCCGCGGCGGCGCCCTTCGATACGGACGCACTTCGATTTCTACTTATCATCCGCGAAACGGTTGCACCCGTCAACCATTCCCGAGGCCTCCGGCCTCGCCCCTTGACCGTCCCCGCCCCCTGCGCCTATGCAGCCTCCCACGTGGTGATTTGCGCCGGCCGGCTTGCGGACCACGGAAAACATGCCGCTAAAAGGCCGGGACAGCGAGCGCCCCGGCCGTCTCCGGCCGGGGCGCTCGGTGTTTCCACCCGCTGCGGGGAGGACGATGGCGACCACACCCGGCCTGCGCACCCGCCTCGTCCAAGAGGGGATCGTACGCAGCCCCCACGGCGAGACCTCGGAGGCCCTCTATCTCACCTCCGGCTTCGTCTACGCCTCCGCCGCCGAGGCCGCCGCCCGCTTCGCCGGCGAAGCCGAAGGGTACACCTATTCGCGGCTGGGCAACCCCACCCTTCGGATGTTCGAACGCCGCATGGCCGCCCTCGAGGGGGCGGAGGTGGCGATCGCCACCGCCTCCGGCATGGCCGCCGTCCACGCCGTGCTCATGGCCCAGCTCGCGGCCGGCGACCATGTGGTGGCGAGCCGCCTGCTGTTCGGCTCCAGCCACTACATCCTACACGAGATCCTGCCCCGCTTCGGGATCGCCGTCACCACCGTCGACGGCACCGACCTCGGGGCCTGGGAACGCGCCCTCGCCCGCCCCACCCGTCTCGTCCTGCTCGAGAGCCCGGGCAACCCGACCCTGGAGCTCGTCGATATCGCGGCCGTGGCCGGTCTCGCCCACGCCGCCGGCGCGAGGCTCGTCGTCGACAACGTGCTGGCCACCCCCCTGCTGCAGCGGCCTCTCGCGCTCGGCGCCGATCTCGTCGTCTATTCGGCCACCAAGCACATCGACGGCCAGGGGCGCTGCCTCGGCGGGGTGATCCTGGGCGAGCACCGCCTGATCGAGAAGACCCTCGTGCCCTACCTCAAGCACACCGGGCCGGCCCTGAGCCCCTTCAACGCCTGGGTGCTGCTCAAGGGCCTCGAGACGCTCGCCCTGCGGATCGACGCGCAGACCGCGACGGCGGCGCGCATCGCCGCCTTCCTCGAAGGCCATCCGCGGGTCGCGCGGGTGCTCTACCCCGGTCTCGAATCGCACCCCCAGCACGCGCTCGCCCGCCGGCAGATGCGGGGTGGCGGCACGGTGCTGGCCTTCCGGACGGGCGGCGGCCGGGCACGGGCCTTTTCGGTCCTCGACCGGCTGCGGCTGATCGCCATCTCCAACAACCTCGGCGATGCCAAGAGCCTCGCCACCCATCCCGCCAGCACCACCCATTCGCGCATCCCCGAAGCGGAACGGGCGGCGATGGGGATCGCCGAGGATTTGATCCGCGTCTCGGTGGGGCTCGAGGAGGCGGAGGATCTGATCGCCGATCTCGACCGGGCGCTCGTGCCATGACCGATCTCGACGCCTTCGATCCCGGCCCCTGGCTCGGCCGCAGCCGCAGCCTCGAGGTCCGCCTCGATCCCTTCCCGGCGGCCGCCTTCGCCGCCGCCCTCGATCGCGAGGACGCGCCCGGAGAGGGCGATCCGCTGCCCCCCTTCTGGCACCACCTCTATACCGGCGAGCCGGTACGGGCCGCCGATACCGGCGCCGACGGCCACCCCCGCCTCGGCCTGTTCCTGCCGCCGGTGCCGTTGCCCCGTCGCATGTGGGCGGGCGGCCGTCTCGCCGTCCGGCGCCTGCCGCGCATCGGACAGGTCTTGCGGCGGGTCTCGACCATCCGCGCCGTGACGCCGAAACGGGGCCGTTCCGGCACCCTCGTGTTCGTGCTGGTGGAACATCGGTTCACCGACGAGGAGGGCGCGCTCTTCACCGAGGAGCAGGACATCGTCTATCGCGAGCCGCGGCCGCTGGCTGCCGCCGCCGAGCCCTGGCCGCTGCCTGGCCCGCCTGCTGCCGAACGCCGCTGGACTCCCGACGAGGTGCTGCTCTTCCGCTATTCGGCCCTCACCTACAACGGCCATCGCATCCACTACGATCTGGCCTACGCCCGCGAGGTGGAGGGCTACCCGGGGCTGGTCGTGCACGGTCCGCTCATCGCCACCCTGATGCTCGATCTGCTGCGCGACCGCTGGCCCGGGGCACGGCTCGTCCGTTTCGCCTTCCGGGCGGTGGCACCGCTGTTCGCGGGCCGGCCGCTCCGGGTCGCGGCCTTCGTCGGAGATGCCGCGGAGGAGCGGGTGACCCTGGTGGCCTTCGGCGATACGGGCCGGCTCGCCATGAGGGGCGAGGCCGTCCTCGCCCGTCCCTAGGGCCGGGGCGGAGGATTGCGGTGTCCGGTCCGCGCCGCGTCGGTCTCGCATTGCTGGCGGCCCCCTTCGAGCTGCTGGCCCTCGGCGTGGTGGCGGTGGCCCTCCCGCTCCTGCTTTCCCCGCCGCGTCTCGACGGCACGGTGGCGGTTACCGGCCTCCGCGAACCGGTCCTCGTCGAGCGGGATGCCTTCGGCATCCCCACCGTCCGTGCCGCCAACGAACGGGATCTCTATTTCGGTCTCGGCTTCGTCCATGCCCAGGACCGGCTGTGGCAGATGGAGTTCCACCGCCGCCTCGGCCAGGGACGCCTCGCCGAGATCCTGGGTCCGGCCGCCCTGCCCAGCGACCGGCTGATGCGTACCCTCGGCCTCTACCGGCGTGCCGAGGCCGATGTCGCGGCCCTCGACCCGAGCGCACGCGAGCTGGTGGAAGCCTATGTGGCGGGCGTCAACGCCGCCATCGCCGCCCGCACGGTGCTGCCCCCCGAATTCCTGATCTTCGGCCTCCGCCCGGAGCCCTGGCAAGCCGCCGACACCCTCGTCTGGGCACGGGTGATGGCGCTCGACCTCGAGAACGACTGGCGCCGGGAACTGCTGCGCGCGCGCCTCCTCGGGGCGCTGGGACCCGAGCGCTACGCCGATCTCTGGCCCGCCCCCGGGATCCGCCGCGCCGATGCCGGCGGCACACCGGGTACGGCCGGCGGAACGGCGCTGTTCGCGGCGCTCGCCGACGCCCTGCCCGATCTCGGCCGCGACGGTGGCGCCTCCAACGGCTGGGTGGTGGCCGGCGGCCGCAACGGCGCGCCCCTGCTGGCCAACGATCCCCATCTGCGACTGCAGCTGCCGGGACTCTGGTATCTCGTCCGCCTGCGCAGCCCCCATCTCACGATCACCGGCGCCACGCTGCCGCCCCTCGGGGTGGTGGTGGTCGGCCGCAACCGGGAGATCGCCTGGGGGTTCACCGCCACCGGCGCCGATACCCAGGACCTGTTCCTCGAAGAGCTCGACACCGAGGGGCGGCGGTATCGCACCGCCGACGGCTGGGCCGAACTCGGGCGCCGGACCGAGACCCTGGCCGTGCGGAACGGGCGGCCGGTGACCATGGAGATCCGCGAAACGCGCCACGGGCCGCTGGTCTCCGATCTGGCCCCGGCCATCGCCGAGCTCGCCGGTCCCCGTCGCGGGCTGGCCCTCGCCTGGACCGCGCTCCGCGGACCCAACCGCTCGGTGGCCGCCGGGCTGGCGCTCGCCCGTGCCCGCGACTGGCGGCAGGCGCGCGCCGCCGTCGAGAGACTCGACAGCCCGGTCCAGAACTTCCTCTACGCCGACCGTCGGGGTCGCATCGTGCTCCGGGTGGTGGGCCGCGTGCCGCTGCGGGGCCGGGGCGACGGCACCCTGCCGGTACCCGGCTGGGATCCCGCCTACGACTGGCGGGGCGATGTCCCCTTCGCGGCGCTGCCGGAGTTCCTCGATCCGCCCGCCGGGCAGCTCGTCAATGCCAACGAGCGGATCGGCGACGGTCGCGCGAGCGCCCTGCTCGCCCGTTTCTGGCCGCCGCCGCTGCGCGCCGATCGCATCCGCGAACTCCTCGACGCCCTGCCCTCGCCGCAGGCCACGGACATGGCGCGCATCCAGCTCGACATCCGCTCGGGGCTGTTCCCGCTGTTCCGTGATTGGCTGCTGGCGGCGCGGCCGGAGGACCGCGAGGCGCGGGCGCTGCTCGCCGCCCTCGCCGCCTGGGACGGCGAGATGGAGGCCGGGCGGCCGGAGCCGCTCCTGTTCGCCGCCTGGTACCGCGAGCTCGCCGAGGCGGTCTACGCCGACGAGCTGCAAGAGCTCTTTCCCGCCTATCGCGACATCCGCGCCGACTTCATGCTGCGCGTGCTGTCCGAACGCCCCGTCTGGTGCGACGACATCCGCACGCCGGAGGTCGAGGACTGCGCCATGGCGAGCAGCCGCGCCTTCGCCGCCGCCCTCGCCGAGCTTCGCGCCCGCTGGGGCGAGGACTGGCGGCGCTGGCGCTGGGGACACGCCCACCCCGCCCGGCTCGCGCACCCCCTCCTGGGCGACGTGCCCCTTCTCGGCCGTCTGTTCGGATGGACCCCGGCCAGCCCCGGCGGCGCCACCACCGTCAACGTCGGACGCTGGAGTCCGGACCGTCCGTTTGCCAGCATCCACGGGCCCGGCCTGCGTCTGATCGCCGACCTCGCCTCGCCGGAGACGGTGCTCGCGATCACCGCCGGCGGACAGTCGGAACACCCCTTCTCGCCCCACTACGACGATCTCGCGCGGCGCTGGCTCGCGGGCCAATATCTGCGTCTCGACGACGCGGCCGCCGGTCGCCCGCGTCATGTGCTGCTGCTGCGGCCGGCCGGGGGCGGCAACTCCGAGTTGAAGCCTTGAGCGGCTAGAGCTATTCTCGTCGCACACCCACCGCGTGAGTCGGCCATGTACGCCAGCGAGCTTTCGAGTTTCGGCGCCCGGCTGCGAGCCCTCCGGCACGCCAAGGGCCTCAGTCAGGTCCAGCTGGCACGCCTCATCGGACGTCACCAGACGGTCATCGGTCCCTACGAACGCGACGAGTACATGCCGCCCCGGGCGATCGTCGAAAAACTCGCCGCGGCGCTGCAATCGAGCCCCGAATACCTGCTGTTCGGACGCTCGCCCCACCGCCCGCAGATCCCCGTCATCGGCACCCTCGGGCCGGGAGGCCTCGTGAGCACCGGCCGGGGCGTCCATCCGGCGCTGTCGATCCGGAGCGAGCAGCTCGCGGCCCTGGCCATAGAGGACGATACCATGGCACCCGTGTACCGGCCCGGCTGGGTGGCGCTGCTGGCCGCCCAGGAAAGCGAGCGGCCGGAGCAGTTCCTGGGCCGCGACGTGCTGGCCGAACTGGCCGACGGTCGCCTGCTGCTGCGACGGCTGCTGCCGGCGACCCGCGAGGACCGCTTCGATCTGTACGCCTACGGCGGGCTACCGCTGACGGCGGTGGCGGTCGTCCGGGCGCGACCGGCGGTGGGCTGCATCGAACGGCAGGCGCTGGCCGGCTGATCGGCCGGGCGGGTCGAGCGGAGCTCGTGCGGTTGATGGGTTTTTCTCTTTTTGCTGGAAGTTTAAAAAGTCGTGAGTATTTTAACCAAATGTAGCCAGCATCCTAGCGGTGGCCAACAGCATAGGTGCAGTCTCAGCCTTCCCAGCCCATTCGTGCGTGGAGTTCCCGATCCATGACGCAACTCGCAAACAAGATTGCCGGTCGCGGCACCGGAGGGAGGAGCAGAGCCCTCGATGTCGACCATTTCGTCAGCCTGCGCATCCGCCAGCGGCGCATCATGCTCGGGCTGACCCAGCAGCAGATGGCCGAACTGATCGGGGTGACCTACCAGCAGGCCCACAAGTACGAAACCGGCATCAACCGGATCTCGGCCGGTCGTCTCTACCAGATCGCCCAGGCGCTGGGTGTCGACATCGGTTATTTCTTCGAGGACGTCGAGCCGACCCGCACCCGCGCCACACGCGAGCAGGAGCTGATGCCGCAGCAGCGCATGCTGCTGGAGCTCGCCCGCAACTTCGCCAGCATCCAGAACCGCAAGCACCAGGAAGCGGTCTGCAACCTCGCCCGCGCGCTCGCCAGCGCCGAACAGAGCGTGGCAAAATAACGACGCGAGTGTTCCCTCGGGAGGCTCAGGACGGTCCGGCGGGATCGGAGGTGCGCTCCGACTCGCCGATTTTCTTCGCCGCCAGGTGCACGATCCGCTTGGTCTCCTCCCATAGCGGCAGGGCCACGATCTCCCCGGGCGTGAACCAGGCGAGCGCCGCCGCATCGCTGGCCGCCTCGCCCGTCCCGCCCACGGCCCGGCCGGTCACCTCGACCAGCGTGTAATGGTAGCGCACGCGTCCTTCGGCGTCGCGCTCCACCAGATCCACCACATCGACGATCCGCGGATCGACCAGGGCGAGGCCGGTCTCCTCCCGCACCTCGCGCACCGCCGCCTCGAGGACCGTCTCGCCGAGCTTCTGGGCGCCTCCGGGAAGCGACCACTGTCCCTGCCGCGGCGGTTTGCCGCGGCGCACGAGCGCGACGCGCCCCTGGCGCCAGAGCACGATTCCGACTCCCACCACGGGCCGGTCGGGATAGCGGCGCTCACCCATGGCACCGGTCCCGCCCAGCGCAACCGTCCGTCCCGCGCTCTCCGGCACGGGTCCGGTCCGCCGTTCCTCGCCTCATCGTCGTGACCCTCTTGACGATATTTCAACCATAGGTTACCCTACCTTTCGCGTTGGTACGCGGAAATTGAATCGGCGGCCAACGTGTCAGACTGATGAGATGGGACCCTGGGGGGACTGTTCGCGCGAACAGTCCCCTTCCCGTTTCGCGAACCGTGAAAGCGACGAGTGGCGGGACGGTCAGGGCGTGGCCGGACGCACACCGGCCGCCTCCATCTCCCGCCGCACCGCCGCCAGCTCCTCCGGCGAGGGCGCCGCCAGCAGAAACCGGATGTCGATGCGCCGGTTGAGCCGCCGCGCATCCGTCGTGTGCGACCAGGAAACCGGCCGCCGGTCGGCGTAGCTGCTGACCCCCAGCAGCGCCTCGCCGCGGCCGTTGCGGAAACGGTCGAGCAGCGGCTCGTACTCGACGAGCGTCTTGAAGGTGTTGACTCCGCGGGCCGCGCCCAGCTCCCAGTTGTCGCGATAGGGACCGGCGTGGATGGGCAGATCGTCGGTGTGTCCCTCGATCAGCACCGATTCGAGCACCGGCCGGGAGCCGGCCGGACAGCTCGCTTCCGTACCCGCCGGCGCCAGGGCGTAGCAGGGCAACACCCGGGCGAGGACCGCCGCCAGCTCCCGCAGCGCCCGCCGGCCCTCGGCCGTGAACTCCGCCCGGCCGGAGGGGAACAGCAGTTCCTCGGGCAGGCGCAGGATGCCCTTTTCCGGTTCCAGCGCCATCCGCACGTCGCGGGCCGCCAGCATGCCCGCCACCCTCTGCAGCATCTCGGCACGGACCACCTGCCGCTCGGCGAAACGTGCCACCAGCTCCTGCAGGGCGTTCTGCTGGGCCAGCAGCTCGTCCCGCTCGGCCGCCAGCCGCTCCCGCTGGGCGCGGATCCGGTCGCGTTCGGCGGCCACCTCCGCGAGCTCGGCCTCGAGATCGCGCTTGACGGTCTTCGCTTCCTGTTCGGCCGAACGGAAGTTGAGGGCGAAGGCCATCAGCATGATGATGAAGACGAACAACAGCCCCACCAGGAGATCGCTTACCGAGGCGAGATAGCTGTCCTCGCCCGGCTCCCGGGACCAGGATCGCTGGCCGATCACCGCTCCTCTCCGGGTGCACCCTCCAGGCCCTCGGCGAGGCCGGCCAGCGCCTGGCGCGACCGCCTGAGCCCGTCGTCCAGCTCGCTCAGGGTCTGGCGCAGTGCCGGAGGCACGGCGGTACCTTCTTCCCCGCCGGTGCGGTCGAGATATTCCGCGAGCGCGCCGAGGCTGTGACGGGCGTCGCGGATCCGTTCGTGGAGCTCGCCGACGATGGTGCGCAGCTCGCGGCGACGCAGGGCGAGTTCGCGGTCGCCGAGCCTGCCGGTCGCCCGCTCGACCGCCGCCGCCAGCCGGTCGAGCCGCAGCCGCAGCATTCTGAGACCGCCTCCGATGCCGTCGACGGGACCGCCCGCCGGCCGCGGCGGCGAGACCTCGGACGGTGCCGCCTCGCGGTGCGGCGCGGCGTGGTCCCGTTCCTCGAGCAGGCTGCGGATCGCCCGCAGTTCGGCCAGCAGCGGCTGCCAGGGATCACGGTGCTGGACGCTGGCCACCGGGTCGAGCCCGCCGCGTGGGCGTGCGCGGCCACCGCCCTCGCCACTCCCTGCGAGCTCGCGGCGAGCGGCTCCCAGAACGCCCTCGCCGTCCGCCAGCCGGTCGGCGAGGCGTCGCACCGAATCGCGGAGCGGCGCGAAGGCCGCCGCCAGCTCCTCGCCCAGCCTCGCCTCCACGTTCTCCGGCAGATGCACCAGCATGCCGCGCCCGAGACGGCCCAGTTCCTGGCGCTGTTGGCGCAGCTCGTCGAGCTGGACCGCCGCCAGCCCGGCAGTGGTGATCGGCACGGTACGCGCCTCGAGGGCGTGGCAGAAGCGCGCGAGGCGCCCGTAGAAACGGTGCAGATGGGCCTTTTCCCGCCAGGAGAACAGCAGCGAGCTGCCGAGGCCGGCGATGGAGGTGGCGAACTTGAAGGTGGCGGCGCCGAGCAGGTCCCGCAATGCCGCCTGGGCCGTGCGCACGTCTTCCGCCGCCACCCCGCCACTCGCGAAATAGAGCGCTCCGACGAGGCCGATGAAGGTGAAGAACAGGCCGAGCCCGACGAGAAGGTTGGGAAAGGCGTTGTAGAAGCGGAGGTCGAGCCCGCTCAGGGCCAGGAGCCCGTCGTTGAAATGCTCGTGAGGCCGCCGCACGTAGCCGATCGCCTCCTCGGCCCCCGGCGCCGGCCGCAGGGTCGCGGCGTAGGCGCGCCAGGCCTCCCCGAGCACGGGGTTCTCGGCGAGGGCCTTGAAGATGGAGGTGAAGCGCTGGCGGAAGGCGGCGGGCCCCTCGGTCTCCTCGACGACGGCGATGGCCCGGTCGAGGGCCCGCAGCACCGGCCGCAGGCCGGCCCGGAAGCGCTGCCAGACGAGCAGCGCCACGAGCACGATCACCGCCGACAGCGCCCAGGGCAGAACGGGGCTCGCCAGCAGGGCGAAGAGGGCGGTCATCGGCGCTGGGTCCATCGGCATGCCCTCGGACGCGCGGTACCGCGGGATGCGTCACCGCTCTTGCTTCGCTGGAGCCGGCACGGATATAATGCCAAGTCATTCGACCAACCAGAGCGGAGGCCCGGGCACGATCGGCGCCTATCTCTCGAGCGTTGCATATGAAGGCCGCTGTTCACCTTGCACTTGCCTCCGCTTTGCGCCTATCCTAAGGATGCCGTAGAGCGCAGCAGTTCCTCGGCACCGGATCTGTTCTCGGCGGGAGATCCCGAAGCGCGGTGCGGGAAACCATGTCGCATATAGTGGTCATCGACGACCGTGTGACCAACCGGAACATTCTTACGCGGCTCGCCCAGTCCGTCGAGGAAGGTCTTCAGGTGCGCGCCTTCGGCAATGCCCGCGAGGCCCTCGAGGCGATGCGCGCCGGTCCGCCGCCGGATCTTATCATCACCGACTACAACATGCCCGAGATGGACGGCGCGACCTTCATCACCCTGGTACGCTCCGATCCCCGTTTCGAGGACGTTCCCATCATCGTCGTCACCGTCTACGAGGACCGCGATTTCTGCTACCGGGCACTCGAGGCCGGCGCCACCGACTTCCTGCTGAGCCCGGTCGATCACGTGGAGTTCCGGGCCCGGGCCCGCAACCTGCTGACCCTCAGACGCCAGCAGAAGCTGCTCGCCGCCCGGGCCGAGCGGCTCGAACAGGCGCTGCGCGAGCATCAGGTACCGTTCGCCGGCACCGACCCGAGCCTCGGAGAGATCCTCGACGCCCTGCCGGCGGGGATCAGCGTGACCGACCGGCAGGGCCGTCTCGTCTACGTCAACGAGGCCTACGCCCGCCTCTTCGACAGCAGCCGCGAGGAACTGTGCGGTCGGCTGATGGCGGAGGTCCACGACGAGGACTATGCCACCCGGCACGGCGTCCTCAACGAGAAGGTGCTGGAGGCACGGCGGCCGCTGAGCGTGCCGCGGCCGGAAACCCTGGAGGCGGCCACCGGGCCGCGCAATCTGCTCAGCGTCAAGGCGCCGCTGCTGAGCGAGACCCTGGCGGCGCCCCGGGTAGTGTCGCTGTGCCTCGATGTGACCGCGCTCGAGAATGCCCGTCAGGCGGGCAGCGCGCAGGTGCACGATCCGCTCACCGGACTGCCGGGTCCCGAGCTGCTGCGCGAGCGTCTCGCCGAGGAACTCGGCCGCGCCCGCCGTCACGGTCTCAAGCTCGCCGTGCTGCTGCTCGACCTCGACCGCTTCAAGGGGATCAACGACGCCTTCGGCGAGGCCTTCGGCGACGAGCTGCTGGCCAAGATCGCCGAGCGGTTGAGTCAGCGGCTGCGCGAGACCGACCATATCGGCCGCTGGCGCAGCGACGAGTTCGTGATCCTGCAGAGCGGCGTGCGGCGCAACGACGACGCCGCCGAACTCTGCCACCGGCTGAACGAGGCCTTCGCCGAACCCTTCCACAACGCCGGCAAGGAGCTCCATCTGAGCGCGAGCATCGGCATCACCATCTTCCCCAACGACGCCAAGACGCCGGAGGGGCTGCTCAAGAACGCCGATCTCGCCATGTACCGGGCCAAGAAGGCGGGCCGGGACACCTATCGCTTCTTCTCCGCCGAGATGAACGCCGCCGCCCGGCGCGCGGTGGCCCTCGAGCGCGAGCTGCGCCAGGCCCTGGCCGCCGAACAGTTCATGGTCTACTACCAGCCGCAGCTCGACCTCCGCACCGGCGGCATCGTCGGCATGGAGGCGCTCATTCGCTGGAACCATCCCCGACGGGGCATCGTCCGGCCGGGCGAGTTCATCGGCCTCGCCGAGGAGATCGGGCTGATGGCGCCGCTCACCGCCTGGGTGCTGCGGACCGCCTGTGCCCAACATCGTGCCTGGCTCGACCAGGGCTTCGAGGGCCGCCAGCTGTCGGTCAACTTCTCGCCCGTCCAGTTCCGCGAGCGGGGGGTCGAGCTGCTGATCGAGCGGGTGCTGGAACAGACCGGTCTCGAACCCGACCGCCTCGACGTCGAGCTCACCGAGAACGCGGTGCTCGGCAACGACAAGGCGGCCCAGGCCTGTCTCCGTTACCTCCAGCGTCTCGGCGTGCGTCTTTCCATCGACGATTTCGGCACCGGCTACTCCTCCCTCTCCTACCTGCGACGCCTGCCCGTCCACCGCCTCAAGATCGACCAGTCCTTCATCCGCAATCTCGACCGGGACAAGAACGACGAGGTGATCATCCGGGCCATCATCGGCCTCGGCCACAGCCTCGGGCTGCGGGTGATCGCCGAAGGGGTGGAGACCGAGGACCAGCTCCGCCGGCTGGTCGAGCTCGGCTGCGACGAGGCCCAGGGCGACCTGATCAGCCCGCCGCTCAGCGCCGCCCAGTTCGAGACCCAGGCGGTGCGCGCGCCGCTGCGTCTGGTCAGCTGCGGCTGACGTCATGACCGGCCGCGACGGTGGCGCCACGCCCTCCCGCGAGCCCCGGCAAACGACGTCGCCACCCCGGTCGCCGCCGTGGCGCGGCCTTCTGGGCCGCCTGCGGGCGCGTCTCGCCGGACGCGAGGACAGCGAACACGAGCAGGCGCTCATTCGTTTCGGCGTCATCGCCGGCATGTACGCCTACATGCTGCTGGCCCCCTTCCCGGAGGAGGACCGCGCGCGGGTCTTCTTCTGGAGCAGCGTGCTGTTCGCCGGAGGGACTCTCTCCGCGCTGCTGCTGTTCCTCGACATCCTGCGCCGGCCGCGGCCCTCGCCGGCCCGACGGGTGGCCGGGATCCTCGTCGATACCACCGGCGTCAACGCCGCCATGCTCATCGGCGGCCATCTCGCCACCCCCTTCTATCCCCTTCTGCTGTGGCTGATCTTCGGCCACGGCTTCCGCTACGGCCGCGCCTATCTGTTCACCGCCGCCGGCCTGTCGCTGGTGATGTTCGGCGGGGTGGTGGTTCTGAGCCGCGACTGGCGCGCCTACCCGGTGCTCGACGCCTCGCTGATCCTGGCCCTCGTCGTGCTCCCGGCCTACGTCTCGGTGCTCCAGCAGCGGCTCGCCGACGCCCTCGCCCGCGCCCGCGAGGCGAACGAGGCGAAGAGCCGTTTCCTCGCCACCATGAGCCACGAATTCCGCACCCCGCTCAACGCCATCATCGGCATGAGCGAGCTCCTGCGCACCACCCGGCTCGACCACGAACAGGAGGAGATGGCCGCCACCATCCGCAGCGCCGCCCACAGTCTCCTCGGTCTGGTGAACGCGGTGCTCGATCTCTCGCGGCTCGAATCCCGCGGGCTCGAGGTGGTACCGGTGACCTTCGACCTCGACCGCCGGCTCGCCACCCTGCGGGCGATGCTGCTGCCGGCCGCGACCGAGAAGGGGCTCTATCTGCGGCTCGAGCTCGATCCCGCGACCCCCGTCCACCTGCGCGGTGGCGAGCAGCCCCTGCACCAGGTGCTGGTCAATCTGGTGGCCAATGCCATCCGCTTCACCGAGCGCGGCGGGGTGGTGGTGGCGGTGCGGCCGAGCGCCGTCGAGGAGGGAACGGTGCGGCTGCGGTTCGAGGTGCGCGATACCGGCATCGGCATCGCGCCGGAGGCGCAGGAGCGGATCTTCGAACGTTTCGAACAGGCGGGTGACGGTACCGCGCACCGCTTCGGCGGTACCGGACTGGGGCTCAGCATCGCTCGCGAGCTGGTGGACCTGATGGGCGGCCGGATCGGTGTGGAAAGCCAACCCGGACGCGGATCGACCTTCTGGTGCGAGCTGCCCTTCACCGCGCTCCCCGAAGGGGACCTGGCGCTGCCCGCCCAGACCTTCGCCGTCTGCCTCGGGGACCCGCTCGAAGCGGTGGCCCTGTCCCAGCGGCTGTCGGCCTTCGGCGTCCGGACCCGGGCGGTGAGCGCTCTCGAGGAGGCGGTGGCCACCGTGGAACGGGTCACCTGTCGACGGGCCGTGCTGGTGACCGGAACACGTCCGCCGGTGGACCTCGCCCGCCTCGCCGACGCCCTGCTGCCGCTCTGCCGGGCCGAGCCCGTGGACATCGTCACCGTCGGCGTCGCCGGTGACGGCGACCACCCCTGCTGCCTCGCCCGCCTGCCCGCCGAGGTGGAGGATCGGGTGCTGCGCCGCGTCCTGCACGCCGCCTTCGCCCCCGCGGGCATCACCGACGGCCCGCAGACGGCGGCGCGGTCCATCCCCCGCGCGACGCGGCGGGCACGGGTGCTGGTGGCCGAGGACAACCGCACCAATCAGATCGTGATCGAGCGGGTCCTCGAACATGCCGGGCACGAGGTGGTGCTGGTCGCCGACGGGCACGAGGTGATCGAACGGCTCGAACGCGAGCGTTTCGACCTCGTGCTGCTGGACATCAACATGCCCGAGATGAGTGGCCCGGAGACCGTCAAGCTGCTGCGCTTCACCCACGCTCCGGCCGACCTGCCGCCGCTCGTGGCCCTGAGCGCGGACGCCACCGCCGAGACCCGCCGGCGCTGCCTCGAGCTGGGCTTCACCGACTATCTGACGAAACCCCTCGATGCCGCGGCCCTGATCGAGACCATCGATCAGCTGATCACGGCACGCGACCACGGGCGTCCGGCGGCGGCGCGCAGGCTGTGCCGGCCGGCGGCGGAACGGCCGGCGGCGGCCGAGAGTGCGGTGGTCGTGCCCCATCCCGCGACCCGTCGTCCGCGCCATTCGAGCGTGCTCGACGAGCGCAAGCTCGCGGCGCTCGCCGAACTCGACCGGGGCGACGGATTCCTGGCCGGTCTGGTGCGGGAATTCCTGGCCGACGCGGAGAACCTGATCGACCAGCTGGCAACGGCCGCCGATGCCGGAGACAGCCGCACCTTCCGCGATGTCGCCCATGCGCTGCGCAGCAGTGCCGCGCACATCGGCGCCCAGGCCCTCTTCGACCACTGCATGTCCTGGCGCAAGCTGGACGACCACGCGCTCGTCATGCGCGGCCCGCAGGAGGTGGCCAGGGCGCGACAGGAACTCGAGCGGGTGCGCGAGGCCCTGCGGCGCTACCAGGCGGGTGGCCGCGGCGCCGGGCTGCGGGCACCGGGCAACTGAAGCCGGACAGCCGTCACGGACGGGGCGCCGGCTGCGGGACCCGGCCTCACGCCGCGGCCCGGCGCCGCTGCTGGTGACGGGCGAGGCAGTCCATCCGCCGCAGGTCCTGTTCCTCGAGCGTCAGCGCCAGATCCACCCACAGCTCGACGATGTCGACGAGCTCGGACTTGGTCACCGGCTCCACCCGGTTGCGCATCCGCCGCAGCGCGAGTTCGGTCCGGAAACGCCGCGGGTTGGCCCGGACATGCTCGCGCAGGCGGTCGCGGCCCTCGCCCTTCTCGCAGACGATGTCGACGAGACCGAGCTGGTGCAGCTCGTCGGCGCTGCGCGTGCGACCGTCCTCGATCAGACGCCGCGCCTCCACCTCGCCCACACGGCGACGCAGGAAGCTGTAGGCGCCCATGCCGGGGAACAGGTTGAACAGGATCTCCGGCAGACCGAACTTGGCACCCCGTTCGGCGACCACGAAATCGTTGGTCAGCATGGCCTCGAAGCCGCCGCCGACGGCATCCCCCTCGATCACCGCCGCGGTGATGATGGGCAGCTCGAGGCCGCAGTAGTTGTCGTGGAGGACGTCGATGGAGAGATGGGCGTAGGCCCTGAGCCCTTCCCGGTCCTGGGCGCGGATGAGGGCCGTGAACACGGAGAGATCGCCACCCAGGCTCCAGGCCCCCTTGGCCCGCGAGACCCAGGCGAGATAGCGGAACGGCATCTCTTCGGGGCTGGCGCCCTGATAGAGGCGCTTCAGATAGAGCTGGAACTCGCGACCGTCCCGCATCAGCGGGCGGGTGAAGCAGGCCCGCTCGAGATGGTGCATTTCGGCCCAGAGGATGCCGGTTTTCTCTTCGAGCGTGGCGGTCAGGTTCTCGAAGGCGATGTCGGGCCGGCCCCGCTCGCGCTTGAACGGAAGGATCGCCGCCGAAGCCGCCGCGGCCGCCGGCCGCGCGAGCTCCTGCTCCACCTTTCCCAGAAGCGCCCGAAGATCCCGCCGTGATACCGCCATGACCGCTCTCCTTTGGTTAGTGCGCCGCCGTCTGGTGGACCCGCCGAGGGCGACGACCGGTGTCCCTCTCGATGCTCTACAGAAGAAAGGTTAACGTTACTTTAACGGTGACGCAATACGGTAAATGATTAAAGAAGAGTTACTTTAACATACAAGACGACGACAATTGCAGCGTCATTTGGATAAAAATTTCCGGAAACGCGCGTGGTTCGGCGACGGCCGTCAGGGCGCCGCTGCCTCCGGCCAGCCGGCGAACCGCAGGCCGTCGAAGGCGGCCACGCCCAGCAGAAACGCCGCCCCCCGGCAAGAAGCAGTTCCGGGAGCGGGCCGGGCGGCGCTTGCGGGAGCCTGCCGACGAAGCGTCCGCGGGTCGCGAGGACGCGGAGGCCGGCGGCCTTCAGCAGCGTGCCCGTGGCCACGAACCCCGCCGCCGCCCGGGAGAGTCCCGACGTGCCGGGGCCGCCGTAACCGAGGCGTTCCCCCCCGGACCGAAACCCATCACGGTGACGGCGGTGCGGATCCAGGCGAGACAGGTCCGTCCCTCGGCCGCATGGTCGGGGAAGCGCTCGATCACCTTCCCGCTCCGACCCTCCGGCCGCTTCCCACATTGCTCACGCCGCTTCCTTCCCGCTTTCCCCCGGTGGCGGCCGCTACCTCCTCAGCCCCAGGGGCCGGGACGTCGCGGCGGCGGTCCGCGGGAGATTCCGCCTCTCACCAGACCGGCCACCACCACACCGAAGACGAAACCGCCGATGTGGGCCCACCAGGCGACGCCGGCGGCGGTGGCCGGCGTCATCAGGGCGCTCAGAATCTGGAAGAAGAACCAGAAGCCGAGGAGCCAGCCCGCCGGCAGCGTGTAGATGAACATGAATCCCACCGGGATGAGCACCAGCACGCGGGCGCGCGGAAAGAACACGAGATAGGCGCCGAGCACCCCCGAGATGGCGCCGCTAGCCCCCACCATCGGCGTCTCCGCGGCGGGATCGGGAAGGATCTGCACCGCCGCCGCGGCGAGCCCCGAAGCGAGGTAGAACACGAGGAAGGCGAAGTGGCCGAGGCGGTCCTCCACGTTGTTGCCGAAGATCCAGAGGTACAGCATGTTGCCGATCAGGTGCATCCAGCCGCCGTGCAGGAACATGGAGGTGAAGAGGGTGGCCCAGGGAGCGACCATCTCGAGGCCGGCGGCCAGTCGCGCCTGTCCGGTGAGCACCGCGGGGATCATGCCCAGCCCGTAGACCGAGCGCTGGAAGCCGTGGGCGCCGCCCGAGATCTGCCAGAGGAACACGATCACGCAGAGGACGAGGATGGTGACGGTGACGATCGGCCGGCGCCGGGTCGGATTGTAGTCCTTGAGCGGGATCATGAGGCTCGCATCCTCGCCCGATCGGGGCTATGGCAGCGCCGTCGACCGCCGGCGGGCAGTTCCTGCCGGCCCAGCATAGGAGCGGGGGAAGCAATGGGCCAGTTCGGTCTCGGACAAGCCGTCGCGCGCAAGGAGGACGCCCGCCTGGTCACCGGTCGGGGATGTTTCACCGACGACATCCAGCCGCCGGGCTGTGCCCATGCGGCGTTTCTGCGCTCGCCCCACGCCCATGCCCGCATTCTCACCGTCGACTGCGAGGAGGCACGCCGCATGCCCGGGGTGCTCGCGGTCTACACCAGCGCCGAGCTCGATGCCGCCGGCATCGGCCCGCTGCCCTGCGTGACCCTCTACGAAAACCGCGACGGCACCCCGATGGCGGCGCCCGAGCGACCGGTGCTGGCCCGCGAGCGGGTGCGTTTCGTCGGCGATCCGGTGGTGGCGGTGATCGCCGAGACAGCGCACGCGGCGCGCGATGCCCTCGAGGCGGTCACGGTCGAATACGCACCCCTCGAGGCGGTGGTGGAAACCGACCGCGCCCTCGATCCCGACGCCCCGACCATCTGGCCCGAGGCGCCCGGCAATCTCGCCCTCGACTGGGAGACCGGCGATGCCGGGGCGGTGGACCGCCTGTTCGCCGCCGCCCGGCGGGTGGTGGAGCTGACCCTCGTCAACAACCGGATCGTCGTCAATCCGATGGAGACCCGCGCCTGCCTCGCCGAATACGACGGCGAGCGCGATCGGCTGACGCTGACCGTCGGCAGCCAGGGCGTGCACAGCATGCAGCGCATCCTGGCGGAGAACGTGCTGCGCATCCCGAAGGAGAAGCTCCGCGTGGTGACGCGCGACGTGGGCGGCGCCTTCGGCATGAAGATCTTCGTCTTCCCGGAATACCCGGTGTGCCTGCACGCCGCCCGCACCCTCGGCCGGCCGGTCAAATGGGTGGCCGATCGCGGCGAATCCTTTCTCGCCGACAGCCACGGCCGCGACCATGTGACGACGGTCGCCATCGCCGTCGACGAGAACGGCCGCATGACCGCCCTCCGCGCCTCGGCGATCGCCAATCTCGGCGCCTATCTCTCCCAGGTGGGCCCCTTCATCCCCACCGAATGCGGCGCCTACATGTACACCGGCGTCTACGCCTTCGAGGCCGCCCACTACCGAGTGCGCTGCGTCTTCACCAACACCGCGCCGGTGGACGCCTACCGCGGCGCCGGGCGTCCCGAGGCGGCCTACGCGGTGGAACGGGCGGTCGACTACGCGGCCCGCGAGCTCCGCTGCGATCCGATCGAGTTCCGGCGCCGGAACCTGATCCGGCCCGAAGCCATGCCGTTCCGCACCGCGCTCGGCTACACCTACGATTCGGGCGATTTCCCGCGCCTCCTCGATACCGCTCTCGCCCGTGCCGACGCGGCCGGCTTCGCCGCCCGCAGGGAGGCGGCGAGAGCCTCGGGGCGGCTCCTCGGCCTCGGCGTCGCCTGCTACATCGAGCGCTGTGCCGGGGGCTCGGAGGAGGACGCCCGCCTCGAGCTGCGGCCCGACGGGAGGCTCCGCATCTACATCGGCACCCAGAACAACGGGCAGGGCCACGAGACCGCCTATGCCCAGATCGCCGCCGACCGGCTCGGCCTCCCCTTCGCCGACATCGAGGTGGTCCAAGGCGACACCGATCTCGTCGCCACCGGGCGGGGCACCGGGGGCTCGCGCTCCATTCCCATCGGCGGCGCGGCGGTATTGCAGGCGAGCGAGCGGCTCGTCGAACGGGCGAAGGCGATCGCCGCCGAGATGCTGGAGGCGGCCACCACCGACATCGCCTTCGAGGACGGTGTGTTCCGGATCGTCGGTACCGACCGGCGGACGACGCTCGTGGAGGTGGCGGCGACGGCTGGCGGGCTCGAAGAGAACGGGCGGTTCAAGCCCGAGGCGCCCACCTTTCCGAACGGTTGTCACGTCTGCGAGCTGTCCATCGACCTCGCCACCGGCGTGCCCCGCATCGAGCGGTATACGGTGGTGGACGATTTCGGGGTGGTGGTGAACCCGGCCCTGCTCGCGGGGCAGGTCCACGGCGGCCTCGCCCAGGGGATCGGGCAGGCGCTCCTCGAGCACACCGTCTACGACGGGAGCAGCGGACAGCTCCTCTCCGGATCGCTGATGGACTACGTGCTGCCGCGGGCGGACGATCTTCCGACCTTCGATTTCGAATGGGTGGTGATCCCCTGCCGCACCAATCCTCTCGGGGTGAAGGGAGCCGGCGAGGCGGGGGCGATCGGGGCGCCGCCGGCGGTGATCAACGCCGTCGTCGACGCGCTCTCCGGCTTCGGCATCCACCATGTCGACATGCCGGCGACACCGGCCCGGCTGTGGCGACTGCTGCTTCGGGCGGGAGCGCTGGCCGCCTGAAGGGACCCCGGCTCACGCCCGACGGCGGCGCAGCCGCGACAGCTCCACCGCACCGAAGCCGAGGATCGCCAGCAGCAGGGGCAGCATGTAGTAGACGGCGCGGAACATGATCAGCGAACTGATGAGCGGCGCCGCGAGGCCCGGCGACGGGCTGATCAGCAGTACCACCGCGCCTTCGAACACACCGAGGCTGCCCGGCACGTTGCTGACGAGGCCGAGCGCCAGCGCTGCGACGAAGATGTTCAAGGTCTGGAAGAAGCCGAGATGGAGGTCTGCCGGCAGCAGCACGTGCAGGGCGGCGGCGATGCCGAGGAGATCGCCCACGCCCAGGGAGATCAGCGCGAGCGTGGCCATGACGCCCGGCAGGTCCACGAGATGGCCGAAGATTCGGAAGCGCCGGTGCAACACGGCACCGACCAGCACCACCGCCGCCACCGCGACCAGCAGCAGACCGCCCAGGATACGCCACCAGACGGTGGCGAGCCCGGTGGCGGCGGCGAGCGGTCCCGGATCCAGCAGCAGCGCCAGCCCGCCCACCGTGAAGACGGCGAGGCCGAAGGCGGTGGTGAAGTAGATCTGGATCTTGGCCACGTCCACGAGATCGAAGCCGCGGGCACTGTACAGCTTGTAGCGTACCGTCGCCCCAACCAGGATGGCGAAGCCGGTGGCGTGCGCGATGCCCTGGGTGATGAAGGAATAGAGCGCCACCAGCGGCGCCGAGAGCCGCCGCCGGGTGAACTGCACGGCATAGAACTCGTAGCCGATCAGGGCCACGAAGCTGAGCGCGGTGAAGCCGACCGCGAGACCGACCTGGGTCGGGCCGATCTCATCCATCTCGCGCAGCAGCTCCTCGAGGGTGACATGCGCCGCCCAGCGCTGGAAGATCCAGCCCGCGAACAGCAGCAGCGCGCCGCCGACGGCGAGGGAGAGGATGCGCTTGCGGCGCGCACGCCGACGCAGACGTTCGGTGAGTCCCCGCTCCTCTTCCGCGGTCGCCGGATCCGGGATCGGCGAGGCGCCGGCGATCGCCGTTTCGCCCGTCTGCGGCGCGGCCGGCGGTGCGGCCGCGGTGGGCCGTTCCGGAGCCTCCTTCCGCGGCATCAGGGCCGTCGCCGCCTCGCCGGGGCCGGCCGCTCCCTCACCACCCAGCCTGGTCAATCCACCCTCTCCGAACTCCGGCCCGTCTGGTACCGCCGCATGCTATGCGTTCGTGGTTAGCGAAAGGTGAAGATCCCATCACTCGCCGCCCCGCGCCCGCCGCTCGCGCACGGCGATCCAGTCCCGCACGCGGTACTTGAGCACCTTGCCCATGGCGTTCCTGGGCAGCTCGTCCATGAAGACGACGGCGCGCGGATGCTTGAAGCGCGCGAGCCGCCCCTCGAACAGCGCCAGCACCTCCTCCTCGGTGAGACCGGGATCGCCGCGCACCACCACCGCCACCGGCACCTCGCCCCAGCGCGCGTCCGGGCGCCCCACCACCACCGCGTCGCGGATACCCCGATGCTCGTGCAAGACCGCCTCGAGCTCCGCCGGATAGATGTTCTCGCCGCCCGATATGACCACGTCCTTCTTGCGGTCGACGATCCAGAGATCTCCCTCCGCGTCCAGATAGCCGATATCGCCGGTGTGAAGCCACCCCTCGACGAGCGCCTCGCGGGTCGCCGCCTCGTCGCCCCAGTATTCGAACATCACGTTCGGACCGCGCACCAGCACCTCGCCCGGCTCGCCGGGCGGCACCTCGCGTCCCTGCCGATCAATGAGGCGCAGTTCGGCGTGCAGCGCCACCTTGCCGGTGGCCCCGGGCTTGGCGAGGGCGTCTCCGGCCCGCTGATAGACGGCGATCGGACAGGTCTCGGTGGAACCGTAGACCTGGGCCGCCGGCACGCCGCGGTCGTTGAAGGCGTCGAGCAGCGGGCGCGGCACCACCTGCGAGCCACAGGCGATCATCCGCAGGCAGGAGAGGTCCGTGGCCTCCCACTGCGGATGCTCGATCAGCGCCCGCATGGTGGCCGGTACCAGCACCGTGAGGGTGGGCCGCAGGCGGGCGATGGCCTCGAGGGTGCGTCCGGCGTCGAACCGGTCGAGCAGCGTCACCTCGGCGCCGGCGTGCAGGGCCGGCGTGGTCTGGATGTTGAGCCCGCCCACATGGAACAGCGGCAGCACGGTGAGCACGTGATCGCGGCTCGTCAGATCGTGCATGTGGGCGGCGTTGAGGGCGTTCCAGAAAAGCGCCTCCTGACGCAGCACGGCGCCCTTGGGCCGCCCCGTGGTGCCCGAGGTGTAGACCACGAGAAGCGGGTTCCCGAGATCGACGTGCGGGTTTCCGGCATCTCCGCCCGTACCCAGAAGCTCGTCGAGGGCGACCATCCCCGGCCGCTCCCCGTCCACCGCCACCAGCCGCACGCCGGCGACCACCTCCGCGAGGCGTTGCGCCTCGGCCGCGAACGCGGCGGTGGCGAGGACCGTCTCGACGCCGGCGTTGCGCAGGATGTAGGCGTTCTCGGCGGTGGCGAGACGCCAGTTCAGGGGCACCATCATCACCCCGAGGCGGGCGCAGGCGAAGAGAAGGGTCAGGAAGTCCGGATGATTGTAGCCGAGGAAGGCGACCCGATCGCCGCGGCCGACCCCGAGGCCGTGCTTGAGCCCCCGGGCCATGGCCCGGATCCGCTCGGCGAACTCGGCGTAGGTCAGCGTCCGCTGCTCGGATCGGATCGCCGTTCGCGCCGGGTCGAAGGCGGCGTGGCGTTCGATCCAGAGACTGAGATCCATCGGTGCCCGTTCCCTCCCCGCCCCATGGCTGCCGCGCCCGCGTCCCCCCGTCAAGCGCGAGGGCGGGCGGCGGTCGCCCGCCGGCCATTGCCCGGCGGCGAGCGGGGTTGTAACAGGGATCCACCTCCGGAGTCATTCGGCCCGGACGGGAGGAAGCGCGCCAGATGCCGACCGCCGATCCGCTGCTCCAGCCCTTCCGGCTGAAGGGGCTCGTGCTGAAGAACCGCATCATGAGCACGAGCCACGAGCCGGCCTATGCCGAGGGTGGCCTGCCCAAGACCCGCTACCGCCTCTATCACCTCGAGAAGGCCCGGGGCGGGATCGCGCTCACCATGATCGGCGGCTCGGCCGTCGTCGACCGCGACAGCCCGCCGGCATTCGGCAACCTCCATCTCTACCGCGACGAGATCGTCCCCTGGCTGCGCGAGCTCGCCGATGCGCTGCACGAGGAGGGCTGCGCGGTGATGTGCCAGATCACCCATCTCGGCCGCCGCTCCTCCAACTATACCGGCGACTGGCTGCCGCTCGTCTGGCCCTCGCCGCTCCGCGAGCCGGCGCACCGGGCCTTTCCCAAGGAGATCGAGGACTTCGACATCGAGCGCATCGTCCGTGCCTATGCCGCGGCGGCGGCCCGCTGCCGCGAGGCGGGCCTCGACGGTGTCGAGATCGAGGCCTACGGCCATCTCCTCGACGCCTTCTGGTCGCCCGCCTGGAACCGCCGGCGGGACGCCTACGGCGGCGCCCTCGGCAACCGCATGCGCTTCTCCCTCGAGGTGATCGAGGCGGTGCGCGAGGCGGTGGGCGAGGATTTCGTGCTCGGCATCCGCATGGTGGTGGACGAGCATTTCGAGGGCGGGCTCACGAGGGAGGAGGGGCTCGAGATCGCCCGCCGCCTGTTCGCCACCGGCCGGCTCGACTTCCTCAACGTGATCCGCGGCCACATCGACACCGACATGGCGCTGTCCCGGGTGATCCCCAACATGGGCACCCCCATCGCCCCCCATCTGGCCTTCGCCGGCGAAGTGCGGCGCGAACTGGGCGACGTGCCGGTGTTCCACGCGGCCCGCATCAACGACGTGGCGACGGCCCGCTTCGCGATCCGCCAGGGGCTGCTCGACATGGTGGGCATGACCCGGGCCCACATGGCCGATCCCCACATCGTCGCCAAGATCGCCCGCGGCGAGGAGGACCGCATCCGCCCCTGCGTGGGTGCCGGCTACTGCATCGACCGCATCTACGAGGGCGCCGAGGCGCTCTGCCTGCACAATCCGGCCACCGGTCGCGAGGCCCACCTGCCGCACGAGATCGCCGCCGGATCCGGACCGCGCAAGCGGGTGGTGGTGGTGGGAGCCGGTCCGGCCGGGCTGGAGGCGGCGCGGGTCGCCGCCGGCCGCGGCCACGAGGTGACGGTGCTCGAGGCGGCCGATCGGCCGGGTGGCCAGATCCGGCTGTCGATGGCCCTCGATCGCCGGATCGAGCTCATGGGGATCGTCGACTGGCGGATCGCCGAGTGCGAGCGCCTGGGCGTAGGCTTCCGCTACAATCTGCTGGCCGAGGCGGAGGACGTGCTGGCCCTCGATCCGGACATCGTCGTGATCGCCACCGGCGGCCTGCCGCGGACCGGCGATCTGCGCGAGGGCGAGGAGCTGGTGACGACCAGCTGGGACATCCTGAGTGGAGCCGAACAGCCCCGCGACCATGTGCTGCTGTTCGACGACAACGGCGCCCATCCCGGTCTCGTGACCGCCGAGGTGATCGCCCGCGCCGGCGCGCGCCTCGAGTACGTCACGCCGGAACGCGCGTTCGCCCCGTTCGTGGGCGGCACCAACTACCCGGCCTATGTCACCGCCTTCACCGAGCGGGAGGTGCAGGTCACGCTGTTCGAGCGGCTGGTGGCGGTGCGGCGGCAGGGCAACCGCCTCGAGGCCGAGCTCTTCAACGAGTACGCCCAGCGCCATACCACCCGCCTCGTCGATCAGGTGGTGGTGGAATGCGGGACCCTGCCCAACGATTCGCTCTACCACGAGCTGCGGCCGGGCTCCGTCAACCGCGGCGCCATCGACCTGCCGGCGCTGCTCGCCGGCCGACCGCAGACCCTCTGTCGCAATCCCGACGGCCGCTACCGGCTCTACCGCGTCGGCGATGCGGTGAGCTCCCGCAACATCCATGCCGCGGTGCTGGACGCACTGCGGCTGTGCATGGCGTTCTGATGCCGGCCCGCCGCCGTTCCGTCCGCCCCCGACCACCCGACCTCGGTGCCGGAACGACCCCATGAGCCACGAGCGACTGCGCAAGTTCAACACCCGCGACACCTATCCCGAGCAGCGCCTCGACAACGACCTCTGCCAGCTGGTCAAGGCGCGGGGCACCCTCGTCTTCCTGCGCGGTCAGGTGGGACAGGACCTGGAGACCGGGGAAAGCGTGGCGATCGGCGATGCGGCGGCGCAGGCCGACCGGGCGATGGCCAATGTGGCGAGACTGCTCGAGGAGGCGGGAAGCGGTCTCGGCGACATCTGCAAGATCACGATCTATCTCGTCGACCCGCGCTATCGCGAGGCGGTGTACCGGGTGGTGGGACGCTGGCTGCGGGGCGTGTTCCCGGTCTCCACCGGTCTCGTGGTGAGCGGCCTCGCGCGACCGGAGTGGCTGGTGGAGATCGAGGTGATGGCGGTGATCCCGGAGGAGCGGGAGCGAGGATGACCCTTTCGCTGGTGGCACGCTGTACACGGACGGGCCAGTTCGGCGCCGTCATCGCCTCCTCCTCGATGGCGGTGGCGGCCCGCTGCATCCACGTCCGGGCGGGCGCCGGTGCGGTGGCCACCCAGAACGTCACCGATCCGCGGCTCGGTCCCCGGGCGCTCGCACTGCTGGAGCGCGGGCAGGGGGCGCAGCGCACCCTCGACGAGCTGGTCCGCACCTCCCGCGCCATCGAATGGCGCCAGCTCGCGATCGTCGACGCCCAGGGGCGGGCGGCGGCCTTCACCGGCGAGCGGGCGCTCGGGCTGCACGCCGCGGCCACCGCCGACAACGCTGTCGCCGCCGGCAATCTGCTGGCCAACGCGACGGTCCCCAAACGCATGCTGGAGGCCTTTCTCGACGGCGAGGGGGAACTCGCCGATCGTCTGGTGGCAGCGCTCCGTGCGGGGCGCGACGCCGGCGGCGAGCACCGTCCCCTGCGTGCCGCCGGCCTTCTGGTGGCCGATCGCGTGAGCTGGCCAGTGACCGATCTGCGGGTGGACTGGAGCGACGGCGATCCGGTGGCCGATCTCGAGGCCCTCTGGCGGCGCTGGCGGCCCCAATACCGCGACTATGTGCTGCGGGCGCTGGAGCCGGAAGCGGCGCCCGACTTCTGACCCCGCCCGCCGTGTTCCGCGCTGTCCCGGTTTACTGGAACAGGCGCTGGTAGAGTTCCGGCATGAGCGAACCGCCGCGCGGAATGCGGGCCAGTTCCGGCGGCGGTGGCAGCGGCCTTCCATCGGCGCCGAACAGGGCGCGGACGGCGGCCACCGCCCGCTCCAGATCGCGCATCGGCGGCGGGTTCCTGTCCTCCGGCCACGGCTGCCCGAGCCACACCGCCCGTCCCGCCTGTACCTGACGGGCATGGATCAGCGTCACGTCGCGGGTCAGCCGCCGCGGGCCGATGGCCATGCCGATGCGGTAGATCACCGGTCGGGGATGAAAGTCGGCGAGGCGCTCGAGGAGCGACCGCCCGCGGATGGCGGCGTCGCGCGGCACCGGGGGCCGCTTCGAACCCCGCCCGCGCAGCAGATCGAAGATGAAGACGGGTTTCCCGGTGGAACAGGCCTCGGCCAGCATGGACATGCTGTCGCAGGTGACGATCAGCCGCTCGGCGAGGGCCAGGAAGGCGAAGTAGGGGTTGTCGGGATCGTTCGGTCGCCAGCGATAGACGAAGGCGGGCGCGTCGATCTGGGCCTCGAGGGCGGCGAGCGCCTTTTTCGGCGTGCGGGCACTGGTCGTCACCAGCAGCGAGCCCCCCGCCTCCCGCGCCATGCGGCTCGCCCAGTAGCCGAGAAGCGCCCCGTTCTCGCGATCGAAATTGTAGGGACCGGCATTGCCGCCGACCATCACCGCGACACGGGGCCGCGGCAGATGGGCGAGCCGCTCCGCCCATTTCTCGCCCGCCTCGCGCAGCCGCTCGGGTCGCACGCGGTGCAGCGGCAGCTCGTTGTGCAGGATGTTGGGTTTCTTCGGCAGACGGTACTGCGGCGTGGTGACGATGAGGTCGTAGCACTCGTGCAGCGCCCACGGACGACCGACGTGGACGAGCTTGATCCGCTCGCGGCCACCGGCCCGGGTCTGGATCCATCGGATGAGGGGTTCGTTGCGCCGGCCGGCAGAGATGACGAGCTCGGGCCAGGGCGGCTCGAGCGGGCTCGATTTCTCGCGCACGAGACCCATCAGCGTCGGCCCCGCGAGGAGGTTGGTCAGCAGCTCCGAACGACGGTAGACGAGCCGTTTGATCTCGAACGGCCAGCCGAGCGCTTCCGCCAGCGCCAGGATCTGGGAATTGTCGCCCGCCTTGTGGCCCATCATGAGCCAGGTCCGTGGCGGCCGGAACTCCGGAGCGCGGGTTTCCGCGGGCGCTGGTGCCGCGTTCCCCGTCTCGAGGCTCATGCCGCCACCTCCGCCGACCGGACGTCCTCTCCGGGTGGGCGACGGCCCTCCTTCGGCCAGCGCCGCTTGACACAGAGCCACTGTTCCGGTCGCTCGCGGATCCACGCCTCGAACAGCCGATTGACCCGCGCTGTCATGCCGAAGGCGGCCCGCCGCGGATGGCCGCAGTCGCGATCGGGTTCCACCGGCGAATGGATGGTGATCCGAAACCGCACGCCCTCGAGACGCTCGGTGCGTACGGGAACGAACGGTACCCCCGTCCTGAGGGCGAGCCGGGCGGGGCCGGTGGCGGTCGCCGCCGGGATGCCGAAGAAGGGCACGGGCTCGCCGTCGTCGTCCCGCTGGTCCATCAGCAGACCGACGCAGCGCCCGGCCCGCAGCTCCCGCAGGAGCTGCCGCGATGCCCCCTCGACTTCGAGAAAACGGCAGGGCAGGCGGCCGCGCAGGCCGGCGATGGCGGTCTCGAGATAGCGGTTGGCGAGAGGTGAATAGAGGGCGGTGAGGGGGAAACCCAGGCGCCGGGGTGTGGTCTGGGTGAGCTCCCAGTTGCCGAGATGGGCACCCACCAGAATGGCCGCCCGTCCCCTGCGCAGCGGCTCGAGCCAGCCGGCGTCCACGATCTCGATCCGGTCCTGCAGCCGGTCGCAGAAATCGGCCAGAAAGGCCATCTCCCCGAGCACGCGGCCGACGTTGCGCCACATCTCCCTGGCCGTCCGTTCGATCTCCGCCTCGTCCCATTCGGGGAACGCCCGCCGATAGTTGGCGAGCACGTGGCGGTGCTTGGCGAGACGGGGGCCGATGCGGGCCGTGAGCTCGCCGCCGAGCGCCGACGCCCGGTCCACCGACAGGCAGCGGGCGGCCCGCAGCATCACCCCGAGAATCCAGGCCTCGCCGCGCCAGATCCCCCTCTGCAGCCAGGGCAGCCGGCGGGCGAGAGGATCGAGAGAGTGACCGATGATCAGACGCGGCACGTCTGCGCCCGTTCCCCGAAGTTTCCCTCTTCCGCCGACCGGTCCCTGCCGGACCGAGGCGCGGACAGGAGATAGAAGAAAGGGCGGAGGGCGAAAAGTCCATTCCGGCCGATTGTCGCGGGCGGATTCGGGGCCGCCCGCCGGACGGTCGCGCGCCCTCGCGTCTTGCGTCGGTGGCACGGCATGGCGCAGGATAAGGTCGTGGCCGGAAGGCCCGCGGATCAGGGAGGGAACCATGCCGCGCTTCGCCGCCAATCTCAGCACGATGTTTCACGAGGTGGGCTTTCTCGAACGTTTCACGGCGGCGGCCCGGGCCGGCTTTCGCGGCGTCGAGTTTCTCTTTCCCTACGCCTTCGACGCCGCCGCCCTGCGCTCCAAGCTCGACGCCGCCGGCGTTCAGCAGGTGCTCTTCAATCTGCCGCCCGGCGACTGGGAGGCGGGCGAACGGGGCATCGGCGCCCTGCCCGGACGCGAGGAGGAGTTCGCGCGCGGCATCCATCAGGCCCTGGACTACGCGGTGGAACTGGACTGCCGGCTCCTGCACGCGATGGCCGGCATCCCCGGCGAGGGGGTGTCGCGGGCGGACGCCGAGAAGGTGTATGTCGAGAACCTCCAGCGGGCGACCGCCGCCGCCGCCGAGCACGGGCGCACGATCCTGATCGAACCCATCAACACCCGCGACATCCCGGGCTATTTCCTGCACTACCAGCGGGACGCCCGGCGCATCATCGACCGGGTGGGCGCCGACAATCTGCGACTCCAGCTCGATCTCTACCACTGCCAGATCATGGAGGGCGATCTGGCGATGCACATCCGCGAATACCTGCCGCTGGTCGCCCACATTCAGATCGCCGGCGTGCCGGAACGCCACGAGCCGGACGTGGGCGAGGTCAACTATCCCTATCTCTTCGCCCTTCTCGACGACCTCGGCTACGAGGGCTGGATCGGCTGCGAATACCGGCCGGCACACGGTACAGAGGCCGGGCTCGGCTGGTTCGTCTCCTACCGCGGCTGAGCCTCCGTCCGATCGTCCCGCCGACGGCCGGCAACCGGTGCCGGGGTTGGCTGCCCGCGGGCTTGAAGACCGGCCGCTTCGGCCCTATGCCCGGGCATGTCGGGAGCCGCGGGAGGTATCAGCGCCATGATCGGACGGCCCTACGGCGTCCTCTTCGTCTGTACCGGCAACATCTGCCGCTCGCCCATGGCCGAGGCGGTGCTCCTCCACCGGCTCGACGGTCGCGGGCTCGCCTTGCGTGTCGACAGCGCCGGTACCAGCGCCGAGGAGGAGGGCAATCCGCTGGACCGGCGCGCGCGGATCGTCGCCGAACGGCGCGGCTACGCGATACCCGACCGGCGGGCGCGGCCGATCCGCCGCGAGGACTTCGTGACCTTCGACCTGATCCTGCCCGCGACCCGGGCCCATGCGCGCCATCTCCTGCGCCTCAGGCCGCATCGCAGCAGGGCCGAGGTCCGCCCGCTCATGGAGTTCGCCGAGAATCCGCCCTGCATCGACATCCCCGATCCCTGGTACGGCGACCTTCCGGACTACGAATACGCCCTCGACCTGATCGAGCAGGCGGTGGACGGTCTCATGATCGAGCTCGAACGCCGCCTCCGGCAGTGATGGCGGATCTCGCCGCGCGCACCGAAGCGCTCCTCGGGCGGCGGCCCGAACGCTTCGTGCCGCTCGCCGGCGGCTGCATCGCGGAAGTGTTCCGGGCCGAGCTGCCGGGCGGCGAACGCGTGGTCATAAAACGCTCCCGCGCATCCGGTCCCGATCTCTCCATCGAGGCCTGGATGCTGTGGGAGCTGCGGCGGCTGAGCGACCTGCCGGTGCCTTCGGTGCTGGCCAGTGCCCGCGACCTCCTGGTGATCACGTACATCGAGCACGAGGATCGCGCGCCCGACGCGGGGGCGCAGCGGCACGCGGCCGAGCTGCTCGCCGCCCTGCACCGGGTCGCCGCCCCCGCCTTCGGCCTCGAAAGGGACACCCTGATCGGGCCCCTGCCCCAGCCCAACGGCCCGATGGCGCGCTGGCTGCCCTTCTTCCGCGAACGGCGCCTCCTCCACATGGCCCGCCTCGCCCGCCGTTCGGGCCGGTTGCCGGCCGCCACCTTCGCGCGCATCGAGCGCCTCGCCGCCGACCTCGGGCGCTGGCTCGAGGAACCGCCCCGGCCCGCCCTGCTCCACGGCGACGTCTGGTCGGGCAACATCCTGGTGCGCGGCAGCCGCATCGCCGCCTTCCTCGATCCCGCGATCTACTTCGGCCATCCGGAAATCGAACTGGCCTTCACCACCCTGTTCGGGCCCTTCGACCGCACCTTCTACGACCGCTACGCCGAGCTCGCCGGCATCGCCCCCGGCTTCTTCGAGCTCCGCCGGGACATCTACAACCTCTATCCGCTGCTGGTGCATCTGCACCTCTTCGGCGGCGGCTATCTGCGGCCGATCACCGCCCTGCTCGACCGTCTCGGCATCCGGTCCTGAACTCCGTTCCGGAGACCCGCCCGCATCGTCGGCCGAAAGGAAAGGGCGCCCGACGGCGGGGCGCGGCTTCGGGAGGGCGAGAGACGACGCGCGTCGGGGGGCCGCGCGGGGCCATGGTTTCGGCGCCGTTAACCTTAATGAAACCTTTTGGTGGTGGAATGCGCACGGCAGGGGCCGGAACGGACAGGGCTCCGCTGGGGACAGGCGATCGGAGGCGTCATGGCACGGATCCTGGTGATCGACGACGACGAGCTGCTGGTGGATCTGCTGCGCTTCACCCTGGAAGCGCACGGTCACGAACTGCTGACCGCCGGCGATGGGGAGGAAGGACTCGAAATCGCCGCCCGCGAGCCGCTCGATCTCGTGGTGCTCGACGGGATGCTGCCGGGGCTCGACGGGCTCGAGGTCCTGAAGCGCCTGCGCGCGGCCCCGGAGACCTCCGACATCCCGGTGATCATGCTCAGCGCCCGCAAACAGGAACGCGACGTGGTGGGCGGGCTCTCCCTCGGGGCCGAGGACTATCTCGTGAAGCCCTTCATCCCCGAGGAACTGGCCGTTCGCATCACCAAGACCCTGGCCCGGCACGCCGCCTGAGCAGCGACCGTCCGATGCCCCTCCCGTCGAGGCGCCCGTGCGGCCGCGCCGCGGCGTTCGCGCTCGCCCTGCTGGTCGCCGCCTCTTTCCTGCCGCCGCCCGCCGCGGCCGCCGCGCCCGATCTCGCGCTGCTGCGCGCGCTCCGCGAGCAGGGCCGGCAGGAGGAGGCGCTCGCGCGCCTGCGCCGCGCCGCCCCGACGGTCGCCGAGGACGCCGATCTGCTGCTGATGGAAGGGCAGCTCCTGACCGACCTCGGCCGCTACGCGGAGGCGGTCGGAGTGCTCACGCGCGCCATCGCCCTCGCTCCGGACTACCCCGATCTCCATCTCGCCCGCGCCCGGGCGCTGTTCTTCGGCGGCCGCCACGAGGCCGCGCTCGCCGCCCTGCGCCCGCTGCAGGCGACCGAGGATGCGCGGGCCTGGCTGCTGGCGGCCCGTATCCACTTCGCGGCCGGCGCCCTCGACCGGGCGGCGACGGCGATCGCGCGCTTCCGCGGGCTCGCCCCCGACGATCCGGACGGTCTCCTCACCGCCGCCGATATCGCCCGCCGGCAGGGCCGTGTCGAGCTCGCCTCGGCCTACTACGAACGCGTCCTCGAGGCGCCCGGCTACGAGGACCTCGTGCGCCGCCGCCTCGCCGGGCTGGAGGCGGAACGCCGCCGCTTCCGCCTCACGGTGCGAGGCGGCGTCGGATCCTACGATGACGGCGACCGGGATTCCCGGCGCGAAGGCTCCGTGGAACTCGCCTGGCGCTGGGCCGAGGGCAGCTGGCTGCGCGGCAGGCTCGAGCTGCGCCACCGCTTCGGCGCCACCGACACCGGCTTCTTCCTGTCGATGGAACGTCCGCTGCGGGACGGCACCACCCTGGAACTCGGGCTGGGCGCCACGCCGGATGCCGATTTCTCGCCCCGGATCGAGGCGCTGCTCGGGATCGGTCACCGGCTGCGCGAGGGCGAAGGCGCCTTGGGGGATACGGTGGGCTCGGCGAAGCTGCGGCTCCGGCGCTACTCCGACGGGCCGGTGGCCACACTGGAACTCGGCGTCACCCAGTATCTCCGCGACGGGGCGATCTGGCTGACCACCGCCCTCGTGCAGACCCGCGACGCGGACGGCGGTCGCGACCTCGGCCTCGCCGCCCGCATCGACGCCGTCCCGCGCCCCGGCCTGCGGGTCTTCGCCGGCACGACGCTCGAACGGGACGAGCTCGCGCGGGGCACGACGCGCGCGCGCACGGTCTTCGCCGGGATCGCCGTCGATCTCGACGATCGCCTGCGTCTCTTCCTCGACCTCGGGATCACCGACCGCGACGACGGCGGTCTGCGCCGCGATCTCGGGCTCGGCCTCGTGCTGGCCTTCTGAGAGGGCGTGCCGCGATGCTCCTGAGCGCCCCGCTGGTCGACGCCCTTTCCCGGTTGATCTGGCAGCTCACGCTGGTGCTGGTGCTGGCGGCGTTGCTGGTGCTGCTGGTGCTGGTCCTGCGCCGCCTGCTCGAGGAGCTGCGGCGCGAGACGCTGGCCCGCAGGCAGGCGCACGCCCGCCGCCTGCTGCTGGAACGCCTGCGCGATCCCGCGGCCGCCCCCGGGTTCCCGGATCTCCCCGAACTGCCGGCGGACTATCTGATCGAGCTCGTCGACGAACTCGCGCAGATGGTGCGCGGCGAGGGCCGCGAGCGTCTCGCCGCGCTCGGTGAACGGCTGGGGCTGCTCGACCGGCTGCTGCGCTCGCTGCGTGCCTGGCGCCCCGGTCTTCGGGTCGAGGCCGCACGGCGGCTCGCCATCTACCGCGGCGAGCGGGTGGTCCGGGCCCTGTGCCGGGCGCTCTTCGACCGTGCACCGCAGGTCCGGCTGGCGGCGGCGACGGCGCTCCTCGATCAGGATGGCCTGCCGGTCGATCTCCTGCACCATGCGCGCCACGATCCGGCGTTCTCGCGGCCGGGCGCCATCGGCTTCTGGCAGCGCCTCGCCGAGACGCGCCCCGACGCCTTCCTGCGGCTGTTCGAGGAACCCTGCCCGGTGGAACGCCGCGTGCCCATGCTGCGGGCGGCCGGGGTCGCCGGCCTGACCCATCTCGCCGAACGGATGATCGCCGACACCGCGGCGCCCGAGCCCGCGGTCCGCCGCGCCGCCGTCATGGCCCTCCTGGATCTCAAGCACCCGCTGGCCCTCGATGCCCTCGCGCGACTGCTCGCCGATCCCGATCCCCGGCTGCGGGCGGATGCCGTGGTCGCGGTGGGGCGGCGGAGACTCCTCGCCCTGCTGGGCATGGTCCGCGACCGGCTCGACGATCCGGATCCCGCGGTGCGTTTCCGCGCCGGCGAAGCGGTGCTGCGGCTGGGCCAGGGCGGCGGCGTGCCAGCCGGCGGGAGGGGCGGCCCGTGACCGCCCCTCTCTGGCCCGCCTTCCTCCTCCTCGCCCAGCTCGTGGCGCTCCTCGTGCTGCTGGTCGGCGTCGCCCAGAATCTCCTCTACGTCGCCCTCATGGTGACCGCCCTCTGGGTCATGGCCACGCGGCCGCCGGCGCGGCGCAGCCGGGCGCTGTGGGCCGGCATGGTGGATGTGGCCCCGCCGCTGTCGGTGATCGTTCCCGCCTACGACGAGGAGCTGACGATCGAGGATTCGGTGCGGGCGCTGCTCTCCCTCCAGTATCCCGACTTCGAGGTGATCGTCGTCAACGACGGCTCCACCGACGGCACACTCGACCGGCTGGTGGAACGCTTCGCCCTGGAGCCGGAGGAGAGCGCCGGAGCCGGACCGCTGCCCCACGCGCCGGTGCGTCGGGTCTACCGCTCCGCCACCAATCCCGCGCTGCGGGTGGTGGACAAGGAGAACGGCGGCAAGGCCGACGCCCTCAACGCCGGCATCAACCTCGCCGAGGGAGAGCTCTTCTGCGCCGCCGACGCCGACAGTCTGCTCGAGGCCGACAGCCTGCTGCGGGCGGTGCAGCCGTTCGTCGAAGGCGGCGAGGAAACGATCGCCGTCGGCGGCACGGTGCGGGTCGCCAACGGCTGTCCGGTGCGCGGCGGCCGCGTGGTCGAGGTCCGTCTGCCGCGGCACCCGCTGGCGCTGCTGCAGACGGTCGAATACATGCGCGCCTTCACCATGGCCCGGCTCGCCTTCGAGCGTTTCGGCGCCCTGTTCATCATCTCCGGCGCCTTCGGCATCTTCCGGCGCGAGGCGGTGCTGGAGGTGGGCGGCTACAGCACCGCCACCGTCGGCGAGGACATGGAGCTCGTGCTCCGGCTGCACCGTTTCATGCGCGAGCGCGGGCGCCGCTACGAAATCCGCTTCGTGCCCGAGCCCGTCTGCTGGACCCAGGTGCCGGAGCGGCTCCGCGCCCTCGCCCGGCAGCGCATCCGCTGGCATCGCGGCGCGCTCGAGAGCCTCGCCGCCCACCGCCGGATGCTGGCCCGCAGACGGTACGGCACGCCGGGTTCGCTCGGCCTCGTGACCCTGTTCCTGCTCGACGTGCTGGGGCCCGCGGTGGAGGCCGTGGGCTACCTCCTGATGCCGTTTCTTTGGGCGGCGGGCATGCTGGATACCGGCTTCCTGCTCGCCTGGCTGGCGATGACCTTCGCCTTCGGCGTGGTGGTCTCCATCGGCGCCCTGGTGCTCGAGGAAATGGAGCTGCGCCGCTTCCCGCGGGCCTCCCATCTGGCGCTGCTCGCGGTGACCGCGATCCTCGAGAACTTCGGCTACCGGCAGCTCAACAACCTCTGGCGGATCGCCGGTCACCTGGCCTATCTCCGCGGCGTGCGCGGCTGGGGACGCCAGACCCGGCGGGCCTTCGTCCGCGCCTGAGCGAACGGTCGGAACCGCCGTCCGCCGGCGCACCTCCGCCGGACCTTGACATCGCTTCGGGGCGATCCCATACACACCGCCGATCACGGGGCCGTAGCTCAGTTGGGAGAGCGCTAGAATCGCACTCTAGAGGTCGGGGGTTCGACTCCCCTCGGCTCCACCAAGACACCCGAAGCCGTCGCCTCTCCGATTGCCGGCAGTGTACTGCCGCGCCCCTCGGTCGGCACGCTCCGAGACACCGCCACCCGCCCACCTCACAAGTTCGTGAGCGATCCCCGTCGGCACTTGTGGTTTTCCGCCTGCCCGGACAAGGAAGCCTCGGGGAGGACCCCTACATGCGCACCCGACCCGTGATCTGCACAACGAGGCAAGAAACGATGAAGCGGACCATTCTCGCAGCGGCAGCGATCGTCACCGCGGGCCTGGCGGCCCCGGCACCGCTCTCGGCCCAGGAAAAGGTCGAGCCCAAGGGGATCGTGGCCTACCGCATAGCGGTCATGCGCACACTCGGTGCCCAGATGATGGCCATCAAGACGGCGCTCACCGAGACGCCGGAATTCCGGACCAACATTCTCTGGCACGGGCAGATCATCGCCGACGCCTCCAAGAACCTGGTGGACCTCTTTCCCGAAGGCAGCAACGAGCCGCCTAGCACCACCCTGGACGTGGTGTGGCAGAAGTGGAGCGACTTCGAGGCCGCCGCCGGCGAGCTCGAGAAGCTGTCGGCCGCCTTCCTCGACGTGGCATCCAGGGGCAATCCCGAGGCCACCCTCCAGGCGTTCGCCCGCATGGGCAAGCAGGGCTGCGGCGGCTGCCACGAAAACTTCCGCAGGAAGCGAGGCGGCTGATCCGTCACCGTCCGCCGCTTCCGACGCGGATCCTCGCAGGGGTCTGCGCTCTGCTGGCCTTGCCGCTGGTGGCGCGGACATCCGCGGAGCCGCTTTCGGGCGAACAGCTCGCCGCCATCGGCGGTTGCACCAACTGCCATACGGCCAAGGGCGGGGCCTATCTTGCCGGCGGCGATCCCATCGTCACGCCCTACGGCGTCTTCTACGCCCCCAACATCACGCCGGATCCGGCAACCGGCATCGGCGACTGGCAGGAAATCGACTTCGTTCGGGCCATGCGGGCCGGCCGAGCACCCGACGGGACGCCCTACTATCCGGCGTTTCCGTACACTTCCTACCACCGCATGACGGATGCCGATCTCGCGGCCCTGTTCACCCATCTCCGCAGCGTTCCGGCGGTGCGCGCGCCCCGGCGCGAGCATCGGCTGCGTTTTCCCTACGGGTTCCGCTTCACCTTGCGGCTCTGGCAGTGGCTGTTCCACGAGCCGCGTCCCTTCGAGCCGGACCCGACGCGTGATCCCCTCTGGAACCGCGGTGCCTATCTCGTACTCGGGCCGGGTCACTGCGCCGAATGCCACACGCCGCGCGGCCCGTTCGGCCAGCTCGACTGGAGCCGGGCCTTCGCCGGCAATCCGGACGGTCCCGAGGGGGGCGATGTCCCGAACATCACCGGCGATCCCGAACGGGGCATCGGAAGCTGGAGCCTCGACCAGCTCGTCCTGTATCTGGAGATCGGCATGCGGCCGGATGGCGATTTCGCCGGCGGCCCGATGGCCAAGATCATCGAGATCGGAACGGGCCGCCTGCCGCCCCGGGATCGCCTCGCCATCGCCACCTATCTGCGAAGCCTGCCAGGACACTGACCGCATCGTCACCGTGCAGGGAAACCGTCGAGCCGGGGGCGACGCGGATCCGGGGCCGACCGGGCGTCCCCGATCGTGCGGTCCCCGAGGACCGCGATCCGCATCGGGAATTCCACGCTCCGGGCCCGTTCAGCCTTTCTTAAGCTTTCGCGACTAGCGTCGTCGGAAAGCCGGCCCGGGACCTCCCACAGCTCCATAATCGGCGGATACCGATGCTCGATACCTATTCGATCCTGCTGGTCGAGGACATGGCATCCGACGCGGCCCTCGTCGAAATCTGCCTGCGGGAATGCGGCGCCGAGCGGATCGCGATCGCCGGAACCCTGCGCGAAGCCTTCGCGCGCATCGACGGCGACCCGCCCGACGTGGTGCTGCTGGACCTGAACCTGCCCGATTCCCACGGGCTGCGCACCGTCGAGACCATGGTACGGCTGCACCCCGAACTGCCGATCGTCGTGCTCACCGGCTTCGGTGCCGACGACATGGTGATCGCCGCCGAGGCGGTCCGCGGCGGCGCCCAGGATTTCATCACCAAGGACAATGTGGAGCCCACGGCACTGCAGCGCGCCATCATGTTCGCCATCGAGCGCAAACAGCAGGAACGCCGCCGGCTCCACCATCTGGATCACGACGAGCTCACGGGTCTGCCACGGCCGCATGTGCTCGCACGGCTGTTCGCCACTTCGGCCAGCCGCTGCGCCCGTTCCGGCAGGAGCCTGGCGCTCGCCAGCCTCGGCATCCGCGCCTTCGGGCAGCTGCGCGACGAGCGGGGCGCCGAATGGGCCGATGCCCTGATCGCGGCGGTGGCGGCGCGGCTGCGCAAGAAGATCCGCCGCCACGATGCCCTCGCTCGGCAGGAGGACGCCCGCTTCCTTGCGCTCCTCGACAATCTGCCCGATCCCGGACATGCGGAGACCGCGGCCCGCCGCCTGCTGGCGGTCACCGCCGAACCCTTCTCCTTCCAGGACAGCTTCTGCGAGGTACAGGTCTGCATCGGGCTCAGCCGCTGGGACGCGAGCCTGCCCCGTCCGTTCGAGGAACTCCGCGAGGCGGCCGACCGTGCACTGGAGCAGGCGCTGCGGCGAGGGGTGGCCGTCCATCTCGAGAACGGCGAGATGCTGGCCACCTCGTGACGCGTCTCAGCCCCCGTTCCCCTCCCCGCCCGTTTCCGCTCCGGCCGGCCCGCCCCTGAAATCCAGACCGACGAGATAGATCTCGGTCGAACCGCTGCGTGTCGCCGCCGGCCGCACCAGCTTGCAGCGCCCGAACAGTGGCCGCGCCATCCCCGTCACCAGCGTATCGGCGCCGTGGAGGAGCTTGAGCACCAGGGCACCGCCCGGTCGGAGCACGGAGCTCGCGAACGCCAGCACCGCCTCGGCCGCAGCCTCGGCCCGCAGCCGGTCGACCGTGCGGCGCCCGGTGGCGTCGGGCGCGAGGTCGCTCAGTACGAGGTCGCAGCCGCCGCCGAGCATCCGGTGAAGCCGTGCCCGGGTTTTCTCCTCGAGAAAATCCCCCCGCAGGAAGCGGACGCCTTCGACGGATCGCATCGGCAGCAGGTCGACCGCCACCACGCGACAGCCACGGCCGGCCGCGTACTGGCTCCAGCTACCCGGCGCCGCCCCGAGATCGAGCACCGTCGCCCCCCTGCGCAGCAGGCGGAACCGGCGGTCGATCTCCTCGAGCTTGTAGACCGAGCGGGCGCGATAGCCCTGTTCCTTCGCCCGCCGTACCAGCGGATCCCGGTGCTGGCGCTGTAACCAGCGGGAGGAGGAGGCGCTGCGGCCGCGCCGGCGCGGCCGCCGGACACCGGTTCCGCTCATGCGACCGGGGCGTCCGAGAGGGCGAGATCGAGGTCCTGACCCAGCATCTCGGCGAGAATCCCCTCGCGCACGCCGCGATCCGCCACCCGCAGACGCTCCACCGGCCAGCGCCGGTGAACCGCCTCCAGAATGGCGCAGCCGGCCATGACGAGGTCCGCGCGGCCGCGACCGATGCAGGGGTAGGCCGCCCGCCCCGCCCGATCGAGCCGCCGCAGCCTCTCCGCCACCTCCGAGAGGGCGGCGAAGCTCACCCGCACCCCGTCCACCCGCCGCCGGTCGTAGCGCCGGAGCCCCAGATGGATGGCCGCCAACGTGGTCACCGTGCCCGACGTCCCCAGCATCTGGATGGTGTGGGCGTCACCGTTGGCCGAGGGCGGCATGCCGCTCGCCTCGACGAGGCGGCCGACGATGGCCATCATCTGTCGGTAGGCCCGTTCGTCGGCCCCGTCCCCGCAGCTTTCCGAAAGCGTGACCACCCCCACCGGCAGGGAGTAGGCGCGGCCCCGGAAGCCGGCGGCGCGGGAGCGCCGCTCGAGCCAGAAGATCTCGGTACTGCCGCCGCCGATGTCGAGGAGCAGCACCCGTTCGGCGTCCCGTTCGACGAGCGGTGCGCAGCCCAGCATGGCGAGCCGTGCCTCCTCGTCGTGGTCGAGGATCTCGAGGGATAGACCGGTGGCCTCCCGCACCCGCTCCACGAACACCCGGCCGTTGGCGGCCCGCCGACAGGCCTCGGTCGCGACGCAGCGCACCCGCTTGGCCCCGGTACCGGCGATCAGCCGTGCGCAGACGGACAGCGCGGCGATGGTGCGCATCATGGCCGCCTCCTCGAGCCGACCACTGGCGGCCAGCCCCTCGCCCAGCCGGGTGATCCTCGAAAAGCTGCGCACCACCCGAAAGCCGCGGTCCTCGGGCTCAACCACCAGAAGACGACAGTTGTTGGTGCCGAGATCCAGCGCCGCCAGACGCTCCCGTTCCGGCCGTCGCCGCCCCCCCGCTCCTGTCGTCCGATGGTTCTTCATGCCGTGCCTGCCGCCTCCTCGGGCGCGCCATAGTAGAACGCCGTCCGCGCGGCGCAAGCCGTCGCGCCACCGCCACACCGCTTGCTGCGAACGTCCCGGACTGCTACGCCGGAGGCGGCCTCGCCGGGGCTCGTCGCCGGGTGCGGACGCGGTTCCGGAACGCCGATGCCGATCGTCACGCCAAGCCTGGAAGCGGTCCGTATGAGCAGCGCGAACTCCCTGTCCGATCCGGGTGATGCCGTCCGACGCGATGCCCGCCGGCACCGCGCCGGTCGCGGCCCTGCCGTGGCCGTCGCCCTGGGGTATCTTCTCGTGGCCTGCACGAGCAGTCCCGAGCCGGTGACGGTACGCTGCCCCAAGGTGGCGGTCGTCTACGGACTGGATGCCGTCGAGCCGCTGCAGACGCGCGGGCGCAGCCTGCCGGCCGAGGCGCGACTGCAGGGCCTGCAGGGGAGCTGCGGCTACGACGCCGCCGGACTCGCGCTCGACTACAGCCTGGACATCCTCGTCCGGCCCCGGGCACCGCTGGCACCCACCAGCATCGACCTGCCCTATTTCGTCGCCGTAGCCGCACCCGACGGTCGGATCATCGACAAGCAGGTGTTCACCGCCCGCATCGCCCTCGATGGCAAGGCCCCCACGGGCAGCCGCGAGCGCATCGTCCAGACGCTCGCAGGCGTGGGGCCGGACGAAGGACCCGGTTATCGGGTGCTGATCGGCTTCGAACTGCCACGGGAGCGGGCGATCGAGCAGTGGCGCCGGCGCGGGATCTGAGGCGTGCGGCCGCCTCCCCCGGCGACTGGCTGGGAGTGCGACCGCCACACGGTGCCTACATCCTCCTTCTCCGCACCTCCCGACCGGTACCGGTACCGGCGCGGCTCCCGGGCGGCCCCCTGCCGCCGGGTCTCTACGCCTATTGCGGAAGCGCGCGCGGAGCAGGTGGCATCCGGGCCCGCTGCCTGCGACACCTGCGCGGGACGGTGCGGCCACACTGGCACGTCGACCGGCTGTGCCGGGCGGCGATCGCCGGCCTCGCGCTGCCCTTTCCCGGCGATCGGGAATGCCGGCTTCTGGCCGTCCTCCTGGAGCAGCCCGGTACGCAGGTCGCCCGCCCGCGCTTCGGCAGCAGCGACTGCCGGCGCTGCCCGAGCCATCTGCTGGCCCTCGAAGACCCGGATCCGGTGCTGGCGGTGCGCGCCCGCCACGACGCCGGCTCAGCGCTGCCGGCTCTCGCCTTCCGGCGCGGGCGGCGTGGGCGGCGGCTCTTCGTCGTCGAACAGGATGCGCTCGGCGGCGCCGTCGAGATCCTCGAACTGGCCGCTGCGCAGGGCCCAAAGGAAGGCGAGCAGGCCGGCGAGACCCAGTGCCAGCGCGATCGGCACGAGATAGACCAGAACGTCCATGCGTCTCGCCCCCGAAGGTTGCCGCGAACGGACCTAACTTGGCCCCGGCCGGCCGCCGGGCAAGACGGGGGCGTCGGCCCGAACGGTGCGACCGAAGCGCCCGCCGGACCCTTCGGATCGTTGCATCCGGGCCGCCGCTGACGCAATGAACGGGGCGAACGGGAGGGAGTTCCGCGAAAAGATGCCACGCTTCCATCCACTCATCGTCGCCGAGGTCCGCAGGGAGACCCCGGACTGCGTTTCCGTCTCCTTTTCGGTGCCGACGGACTTGCGGGAACGGTTCCGTTTCACCCAGGGCCAGCACGTGATCCTGCGTGCGGAGATCGATGGCGAGGAGCTGAGGCGGACCTATTCCATCTGCTCCGCGGTCGACGAGGGCGAGCTCCGCATCGCCGTCAAGCGGCAGCCGCACGGGCGTTTCTCGGGCTGGTTCCACGACCGCCTCCGTCCGGGCGACCGGATCGACGTCATGCCGCCGCGGGGTCGCTTCTTCGTGCCGCTGGACCCGGACGCGGCGCGCACCTACGTGGCCTTCGTCGCCGGCTCGGGCATCACGCCGGTGATCTCCATCCTCAAGACCACGCTCGCCCGCGAGCCTCGGAGCCGCTTCGTCCTCTTCTACGGCAACCGCGACGTCGGATCGATCATCTTCCGGGAGGAGCTCGAGGACCTCAAGAACCGCTACATGACCCGCTTCGCCCTCCATCACGTGCTGTCGGCCGAGGTCTCGGACGTGATGGAGCTGTTCTCCGGCCGCATCACTCCGGACAAGCTGCGTGCCTGGTCCGGCCGCCTGTTCCGCCCGGCCGAGGTCGATGCCTGGTTCCTCTGCGGCCCGGCCCCGATGATCCAGGACCTGGCCGACACCCTGGTCGAACTCGGGGTCGAGAAACCGCGGCTGCACTACGAGTACTTCACCACCGCCGGCAACCGGCCGCGCCAGGCCCGCCATGCTTCGCCGCCCGTCGAGGCCGTCGGCGAGGAGGCTGAGGTCACGCTCCTCCTGGACGGCCAGCGCCACGGCTTCACCCTCGCCTTCAACAGCGAGACGATCCTGGACGCGGCCATCGCGCGGGGGATCGAGCCACCCTATTCCTGCAAGGCGGGGGTCTGCTCGACCTGCCGGGCCCGGGTCGTCGAGGGCAAGGTGGACATGGCGGTGAACTACGCCCTCGAGGACCGGGAGGTGGAGCGGGGCTTCGTCCTCACCTGCCAGGCCCGCCCGCTGACCGCGCGGATCACGCTCGACTACGACGAGAGCTGATCCGGCGCCGCCGGCGGATCCACGAGCCGCCGGCGAACACCGTCGCGAGGCCCGCCCAGATCAGAACGAGGGCGAGCCCTTCCCCCGGCCGCAACGGACCGGAAAGCACCGCGCCGTGGAACGCACGGCGCAGCTCGAGGCTCGTCCAGAGCAGGACCATGAGCGCCGCCGCCCCACCGGCGAGGCGCGAGGGGATGCGTTCTCCCGCAGGTCGGCCGCGGGCGAGGCGGGCCAGCAGCAGGGCCGGTACGAGATAGCCGGGCAGCAGCGCGTTGGCGATCGGCCAGAGCCCCACCTCGAAGCCGGAGAGGAGCGGATTGGCCCCGCCGGCGAGCAGCGCCGCCAGGGGTTCCACCGTCGGCAGCAGGGCGGCCACCGCCATCCGGCGGAGAACATGTGGCGCGGCCGTCTCCCGGCCCAGGGCGTCGAGGGTGCCGGCGAGCAGCAGCCAGACGGAAAGCCGCAGGCCGGCGAAGACGAGAGCATGGTCCGGAACCGCCAGCGCGAGACCGTTGACCACCACGATCGCCACCGCCAGCGCGGTGAGGAACGCGAGGTCACGGGCGGCCCCCACGATCCGCGCCGCCCACGGGGCCGTCGCGGCGAGGCTCCGGACCGCCGGGATCAGCAGAACGGCCGGCGGCAGGTAGGCGGCGGTCAGGGTCGCGAGGTTCTCGCCTCCCGCCGTCCCGGCGCGCCACGCCCGCCACAGCAGCAGCAGGGTGGCGGCGACGGCGGCGCTCGCCGCGCCTGCGGCGAGCGCCGAGCGCGGCAGACGCCGGCAGGTGGAGGCCATGAGGCAGGCGGCGAGCGCGAGCGCGAGGGAGGGCCAGCCGTCGAGGAAGGCGGACAGGAACAGCCGGGCGAGGGATGTCGCCGAAGCACCCGTCACCGCCGCCGCTCCGGGCCGGCTCGACAGACGGGGCGGCCTCGATATAGTCCGCAGACGCCACCGCCGGCGGGACCGGCATCGCGACGGGCAGGACAGGCAGCGGGGGGAGTATCATGCGCTATCTTCATACGATGGTCCGCATCAGCGACATGGAGGAGTCCCTGGACTTCTACTGCAACAAGCTCGGCATGGTGGAAGTCCGCCGCATCGACAACGAGAAGGGACGCTTCACCCTGATCTTCCTTGCCGCGCCCGAGGACGAGGCGAGCGGTCGCGAGCGCCGCTCCCCCCTGCTCGAGCTCACCTACAACTGGGATCCCGAGACGTACACGGGCGGGCGCAACTTCGGCCATCTCGCCTACGAGGTGGAGAACATCTACGAGTTCTGTCGGCGCCTGATGGACCAGGGAGTGACCATCAACCGGCCGCCGCGGGACGGGCGCATGGCCTTCATCCGCTCTCCGGACGGCATCTCCATCGAGCTCCTGCAGCGCGGCGAGGCGCTGCCCGTGGAGGAGCCCTGGGCCTCGATGCCCAACGTCGGGACCTGGTAGGAGCGTCCTCACCTACCAGCGATCGCCCGCCTCCACGAGGAGCGTCGCGTTGCCGCCGGCGGCGGCGGTGTTGGTGGCCACCACCTGCTCCTGGGCGAAGCGTGTCAGATAGGCGGGACCACCCGCCTTGAAGCCGGTCCCGGAGAGGCCGCTGCCACCGAAGGGCTGGGTGCCGACCACCGCGCCGATCATGTTGCGGTTGACGTAGACGTTGCCGACCGCGAGGCGATCGACGATGCGGTCGATGGTGCGCTGGATGCGGCTGTGGACGCCGAGGGTTAGGCCGTAGCCGGTGCCGGCGATGGCGTCCAGCAACGGATCGAGGGCGTCCGCACGGTAACGGACGAGGTGCAGGATCGGTCCGAACACCTCGCTCCGGAGCTCCTCGGCGGCATCGAGCTCGAGGATCTGCGGGGCGAGAAAGAGGCCCTTGCGCGGCAGCGGCATGCGCATCTCGCCGCGGAAGCGGAACCGCGCCCGTCCTTCCATTGAAGAGAGATGCCGGCGCAGGCGCTCCAGCGCCTCCTCGTCGATCACCGGCCCCATGTCGGTGGCGGGATCGCGGGGATCGCCGAGACGCAGTTCACGGGCCGCGCCGACGATCATCGTCAGCAACTCGTCCGCGACGTCCTCCTGGATACAGAGCAGCCGCAGGGCGGAACAGCGCTGGCCGGTCGAACGGAAGGCGCTCGTGAGCACGTCGTCGGTGACCTGCTCGGCGAGGGCCGTGGCATCCACGATCATGGCGTTGATGCCGCCGGTTTCGGCGATCAGCGGCACGATCGGGGCGTCGCGCGCCGCGAGGGCCCGGTTGATCCGCCAGGCGGTCTCGGTCGAGCCCGTGAAGGCGACGCCGGCGCAGCGCGGATGCGCGACCAGCGCGGCCCCGATCGTGCCGTCGCCCGGCAGGTAGTGGAGGGCGTCCGCCGGCACCCCCGCCTCGTGCAGGAGGCGCACCGTCTCGAAGGCGACGAGGGGCGTCTGCTCGGCCGGCTTGGCGACCACCGCGTTGCCCGCCGCCAGCGCCGCCGCCACCTGGCCGGTGAAGATGGCGAGCGGGAAGTTCCAGGGGGAGATGCAGACGAACACGCCCCTGCCCCGCCAGCCGTAGAGGTTCTCCTCCCCGGTGGGTCCGGGCATCCTTCGCCGCTCGCCGAAGAGCCGCCGTGCCCGCGCCGCGTAATAGCGGAGAAAATCCACCGCTTCCCGCACCTCGGCCACCCCGTCGGCGAGCGTCCTGCCGGCCTCGAGGGCGATCAGCCCCACGAAGCGCGGCCGTCGCGCCTCCAGCAGATCGGCGGCGCGCTCGAGGGCCGACGCCCGCGCCTCGACCGGCCGCCGCGACCAGCGCTCGAACCCGCGCGCCGCCGCTCGCATGGCGGCATCCACCGCCGCCGCGGACGCTTCTTCCACCGTTCCGATCACGAGCTCGCGGTCGGCGGGGCTGCGGACCTCCCGCGCCCGACCCGCGAGTTCCCCGCCGTCAACGAGCGGCCTCGCCGGCCGCTCCACCGGCAGCGGCCGCCGCATGCCGGCGAGCAGGCGTTCGAGCGATCGGCGCTCGCCGAAGTCGATGCCGGCCGAGTTGCGCCGTTCGGGCATGTAGAGGTCGCGCGGCAGCGGGATCTTCGGATGGCGTGCCCGCTTCGGATCGCCGATCAGTCGCGCCGGCCGCACCAGGAGCCGGTCGATCGGCACCGAGCGGTCGCGCACCACGCTCACGAAGGAGGAATTGGCACCGTTCTCGAGGAGCCGACGCACGAGATAGGCGAGGAGATCGCGATGGCCGCCGACCGGGGCGTAGATCCGGCAGGGAAGGCGCGGGCCGTTCTCGGACACCGCCTGGTAGAGGGCCTCGCCCATGCCGTGGAGGCGCTGGAACTCGTAGTCGCGGTCGCCGCTGCCGGCGAGCTCCATGATGGTGGCCACGGTAAGGGCGTTGTGGGTGGCGAACTGCGGGTAGATGCGCCGACGGGCGGCGAGCAGCCGGCGCACGCAGGCGAGATAGCAGAGGTCGGTGGCCGACTTGCGGGTGAACACCGGATAGTCCTCGAGACCGCGTTCCTGGGCGCGCTTGATCTCGGTGTCCCAGTAGGCGCCCTTGACGAGCCGGACCATGAAGCGGCGATCGAGCCGCTCGGCCAGCTCGACGATCCAGTCCACCACCGCCGGGGCGCGCTTCTGGTAGGCCTGGACGGCGAGACCGAACCCCTCCCAGCCGGCGAGCGAGGGATCGGCCGCCACGCTGCCGATCACCTCGAGCGAGATCTCGAGACGGTCCGCCTCCTCGGCGTCGACGGTGAAGCCGAGATCCCGGTCGCGGGCCATGCGGGCGAGCTCGAGCAGCCGCGGCACGAGCTCGCGCATCACCCGGTCGCGCTGCGGGGCCTCGTAGCGCGGATGGAGGGCCGACAGCTTGACCGAGATGCCCGGACGCTCCGGCAGCGCGAGATCCCCGGCCTCGGCGGCGATCGCCTCGATGGCGGCGGCATAGGCCGCGTGATAGCGGTCGGCGTCGGCCATGGTACGGGCGCCCTCGCCCAGCATGTCGTAACTGTGGCGGTAGCCGAGGGAGGCGGCGGCCCGCGCGCGCCGCAGCGCCTCCTCGATGGTCTCGCCGAGCACGAAGTGATGGCCGAGCACGCGCATCGCCTGCCGGGCGGCGGTGCGCACCGCCGGCTGTCCGAGTCGCCGCACGATGCCGTGCAGGATGGCCTCCGGCGTCTCCTCGGGGCTCACGATGCGGCTGCCCACGCCCAGCGCCCAGGTGGTCAGCGAGACCAGCCAGGTGTCCGACTTGTGGGGCCGCTCCGCCCATGCGGCGGTGCCGAGCTTGTCCTCGATCAGGCGGTCGGCGGTCTCGGCGTCCGGCACCCTGAGGAGGGCCTCGGCGAGCACCATCAGCGCGAGGCCTTCCTTGGTGGAAAGGCCGTATTCGGCGAGGAAGTCCTCGAGGGCGCCGACGAGGCCGCCGGTTTCGCGGATGTGACGGATGATGCGCGTGGCCTCGCGGTCGATGCGGGCTTCCGCCCCGGCACCGAGATCGGCCTCCGCCAGGAAACCGCCCACGAGGTCCTCGTCGGCGGGCGCGTAGGCGGCGAGGAAGGGCGGCGGTTCCGCCGTCCCGACATCGTTCCGATCGGCTCCGGTCGCGACCATGGCTCACACCTTCGTGCGTGCGGGAAACCGGCCCGAAGGTAGCATCGCCACGTCCCCGCCGTCATCCGCCGAGACGACGGACCGCCGCCGGGACCGGTCCCGGCGGCGGCCGCGGGGCGACGACGGTGTCGCGCTCCCTCCTCCTCGGCAGGGCACTCAGTAGGGCAGCAGAATGTCCAGCACCTGGGCGCCCCAGCGCGGCTGCTGGACGTCGGTGATCTGACCCCGGCCGCCGTAGGCGACCCGGAGCTCGGCGATCTTGTCGTGTCTGATGCTGTTGTCGGGACTGATGTCCTCGGGCCGCACCACGCCGGCCACGTAGACCTCGCGCACCTCGTAGTTGACCCGCACCTCCTGGCGTCCCTGGACCACGAGATTGCCGTTGGGCAGCACCTGGACGATCACCGCCGCCATCTTCAGGTCGATGGTCTCCTCGCGGTCCACCTTGCCGACCCCCTTGTTGAGCATGTCGCTCTTGGCGGCGACCAGCGAGGCGGGATCGAGGGGCTTGGCGTCGGAGCTCGGGAAGACCTTCTGCAGCTTGTTCTCGAAACCGAACAGATCGGTGAGGCCGAGGCTGTCGGTATTGGTGCGGCCCCGGCTGGTCTCGTTGTCGAGCTGCGCCTTGTCGGCGATCGACACCTCGATGGTCAGGATGTCCCCCACCCGGCGCGCCCGCTGGTCGCGGAAGAAACCGCGGGCACCGCTGCGCCAGAGGGAGTTGGCGCCGGCGGGACGGACGATCTCCGGCTGCGGCATGGGCATGGTCACGGGCTTCCAGCCCGGCGCCGCGGTCGGGTTCTCGATGGGACGCAGGGGGGGCGCCTTGCCCACCTGGGAAAGGCGGTCGATGGTGTTGCAGCCGGCGAGCAGCAGGACGGCGAACAGCGCCGTGAGGGGGAAGGGGCGGATGCTCATCTCGCCTCCGAAGCGATGATGGTTGCGCGGCGGGGACCGGTGACCCGGCCCCGGAGCGGACGTTCGCTGTCCAGATTGACGAGCCGGATGATCTGTCCCTCGGCGCCGTCCTCGAGCGCCCGGCCGAGGGCGGTCAGTATCAGTCCCGGACGGCTGAACACCAGGGTGACGACGTCGCCGCGGCGTACGAGGCGTGGCCACTGCACCTGCCCCCGGCGCACCGGCTGTCCCCGGCGCAGGGAGCGTCTGAGCTCGAGCCCGGTCAGATCCTCGACCAGCATCACCGTGTCCTCGCGCAGACGCGAGGCCGGCAGCCAGCTTTCCTCGAACATCTCGGCGGTGAGGACGGTGCCGCGGGCGAGGTTGCGCCGCGGTACCGGCACCGGGACGAGCTCCCGCGCCCTGCCGACCACCGTGATGCGGCTGCGGGCACCGCTTTCCAGCCGCGCCAGCAGGCGGGCCTCGAAACGGCCACTTCCGGGGTCCTGGCGCCAGTCGACGAGGGTGATGCGGGTGGGCTCGGTGGCGGCGTTCGCGAGCGGCAGCGCGGGCTGGAAGAGCTCGATGGCGAAGCGGGAGCCGGCGAACCTGCCCTCCAGCCGCGGTTCCACGAGCTCGAGCACGCGCGCACGATCGAGCGGCGCCCCGGGTGCGAGGGTCAGTTCGGTGGCCGCCGCCGGACGCAGGAGGGCCAGCGACAGCAGGAGAAGGGGGAGAAGAGCGCGGGCTGTTCTCATCGGCGATCACCGCATTTGGGTCACGGTGCCGAGCATCTGGTCGGCGGCGGAGATGACCTTGGAGTTCATCTCGTAGGCCCGCTGGGCGGTGATCAGCGCCGTGATCTCCTGCACCGGATTGACGTTGGAACTCTCGAGAAAGCCCTGCTGCAGGGTACCGAAACCGTCGCTGCCCGGCGTTCCCACCACCGCCGTGCCGCTGGCTTCCGTCTCCACCAGGAGATTGTTGCCGATGGCGCTGAGGCCGGCGGGATTGACGAAGGAGGCGAGATCGAGCTGGCCGAGATCGGCGAGTTCGATCTGGCCCTCGATCTTGGCCGTGATCTGGCCCTCGGCGTTGATCGAAATGTCGATGGCGTCCTGCGGCACGGTGATGCCCGGGCTCACGGTGTAGCCGTCGGCGGTCACGATCAGGCCGTCGGGCGACAGCTGGAAGTTGCCGGATCGCGTATAGGCGGTCTCGCCGCTCGGCAGCTCGACGACGAAGAAGCCGTCGCCCTGGATGGCGAGATCGAGCGTGTTCTCGGTGTTCACGAGGTTGCCCTGGCCGTGGACCCGGTAGACGGCCGCGGTCTTGACCCCGAGCCCCAGCTCCACGCCGGCCGGCACGATGCTGCCGTCCTGCCCCGAGGCCGCACCGATGCGGCGCTGGCTCTGGTAGAGCAGGTCCTGGAACTCGGGCCGCCGGCGCTTGTAGCCGGTGGTGGTCATGTTGGCGATGTTGTTGGAAATGACCTCGACGTGGAGTTGCTGGGCCATCATGCCCGTGGCGGCGACACTCAATGCCCTCATGGCCTCGTTTCTCCTCCTGCGAGGGATGCGGCCGGACCGGTCATGCGGCCTGTCCGAGCACGCCCTGGACGGTGCGGCGTTCGAGTTCGTGGTGGATGTCGAGCATGCGCTGGGTGGCCTCGAAGGCGCGCACGGTCTCCATCATGCGGGTGATTTCGAGCACCGGCTCGACGTTGGATCCTTCGCGCACCCCCTGCTCCAGCCGCGCGTTCTCCACCGGCTGGGGCGCCTGGTCGGTGCGGTAGAGGCCGTCGCCCAGCCGTTCGAGCGCCTGGGGATCGGCGAAATCGACGACCTGGATGCGGGCGAAGGGGCCGCCGGCGGCCGACAGGGTGCCGTCGGCGGCGAGCGAGACCTCGCCGCCGTCCGGCGGTACGGCCACCGGCGATCCGTTCTCGTCGAGCAGCGGGTGGCCGGCGGCGGTGACGAGTTCCCCGGTGGGCGAGAGCTTGAACTGCCCGGCCCGGGTGTAGGCGGGACCGTTCGGGGTCCCGACGGTGAAGTAGCCGGGGCCGGAAATGGCGAAGTCCAGGGGGTTGCCGGTGCTCTCGAGCGCCCCCTCGCGCAGGTCGCGGATCCGTCCCACGTCCTGGACGTAGGCCAGTCGCACGGCGCGACCGGCGGGCTGCCACACGGTCTCGAAGCGCAGCACCTCGGCCTTGAAGCCCGTGGTGTCCAGGTTGGCGATGTTGCCCGCGATCACGTCCAGCCGGTTCTGGAGCGCGATCTGACGGCTGAGACCGATGTATGCGGTGGTGTCCATGCTCCCGCGTTCCCGTTGCTCGTCGGCGCTCATGGTTAAGCAAACGTCGGGCCAGCCGCGCAGGGCCGCCACGAGGCGGGCGGTCGCCCGGCCACCGGGGAAGGGACTGCCGGTAGATTTTGCCGACCGGAAACGATCTTGCCTTGGCAACCACCTGTTAACCAACGGCCTTTATAACGAAGGCGGCAAGGGCCGGGCCACGGCGCCACGAGCTGCGGAGATCGAGCATGGCGAAGGAAGTCACCAGCGACGAGCAGGAAACCGAGCAGGAGCCGGAAGCCAAGGGCGGCAAGCTCAAGCTGATCATCATCGCCGTCGTCGGCCTGCTCGTGCTGGGCGGCGGTGGCGGCGCCGCGGCCTACTTCCTCGGCCTGTTCGGCGGCTCGGCGGAGACCGCGAGCGCGGATGCCCAAGGCGGCGACGAGGCCGCGGCCGACGGAGAGAGCGAGCAGAAGGCGGAGGCGGCCGCCGGGAAGGAAGAGGGCGGCGAGGAGGGCGGGGACGACGCGGGCCCGGCGGTGGGTGCCGTCTTCGTGGATCTGCCGGACATCCTGGTCAATCTTCAATCGAGCGGAAAGCGGATGCGCTTTCTCAAGCTGCGGGTGGCGCTGGAGGTCGCCGACGAGGCCACCGCGGAGAACATCCGTGCCCTGACGCCGCGGGTGATGGACAGCTTCCAGCTCTATCTGCGGGCGCTGACGGTGGAGGAGGTGAAGGGCGCCGTCGGCCTCCAGCGCCTCAAAGAGGAACTGCTCGCGCGCGTCAACCGGGCGATCAAGCCGCTCGACGTCGAGGACGTCCTGTTCAAGGAAATGCTGGTCCAGTGACCGGCCCGACGCCCCCGACCACGGCGTCGCGGCACGTGTCCATGGAGCATTGAGAGCGATGGCCGATCCCGAGACGCCCGAACCCCGGGACCAGGAGGACCTGGCCGCCGACTGGGCGGCCATGGCCGGGGTCGAGGAGGAGGAAGGCGACGGGGAAGCCGGCGGCGATCCCGACGAGGCCCTCGCCTCCGACTGGGCGGAGGCGATGACCCAGGACGATCTCGCCACCGCCGCCGCCGAGCCCGACGGTTCGCCCACGGACAGCAGTGGTCGGGTCCTGAGCCAGGACGAGATCGATTCGCTGCTGGGTTTCGACGGCGGCGATCAGGAACGGCCGCGGTCGGGCATCGATGCGCTCATCAACTCGAACGACATCACCTACGAGCGGCTGCCGATGCTCGAGGTGGTGTTCGACCGTCTCGAGCGCATCATGACCACGAGCGTCCGCAACTTCACCTCCGAGAACGTGGACATCAACCTCGAGAACATCACCGCGCAGCGTTTCGGCGACTATCTCAATTCGGTGCCGCTGCCGGCCATGATCACCGTCTTCAAGGCCATCCAGTGGGACAACTACGGGCTGATCACCGCCGACAGCGCCCTCATCTACGCCATCGTCGATGTTCTCCTCGGCGGTCGCCGCGGCACCGCGCCCATGCGTATCGAGGGCCGGCCCTACACCACCATCGAACAGCGCCTGGTGGAGCGGCTGGTGCGGCTCATCCTGGCCGACCTCCACCAAGCCTTCGCCCCCATCGTCGAGGTGGACTTCCGTTTCGAGCGCATGGAAACCAATCCGCGCTTCGCGGCCATCGCCCGTCCCGGCAACGCCTGCGTCGTCTTCCGCATGCGCATCGATCTGGACGACCGCGGCGGCACCGTCGAGTTCCTGCTGCCCTACGCCACCCTCGAACCCGCCCGCGATCTTCTGCTGCAGATGTTCATGGGCGAGAAGTTCGGCCGCGATTCCATCTGGGAAGGCCATCTCTCCCGCGAGATCTGGCAGACCGACGTCGAGCTCGAGGCGGTGCTCGACGAATACACCATCATGCTCGGCGAAGTGATGCACCTCGAGGTCGGCGACGTGCTCCATCTCAACGCCCGCCCCGACAGCAGCATCGTCCTGCGCTGCGGCAACGTACCGCTGCTGCGCGCCCGGGTGGGCAAGGTGCGCAACCGCCTCGCGGTGCATGTGGAAGAACGCATCCGCAAAGAGACCACGGATGGCTGAACAGCTGACCCAACTCGCACTGGCCCTGCTGCTCGGCCTCAATGCCGTCTGGTGCGTACTGCTGCACCAGCGCCTGCGCCGGCTGCGCAGCGACGGGGCCAGCCTCGGCAAGTTCGTGGCCGAGATCGACGCCGTGATCGCCCGTGCCGAGGAGATCCTGCGCGGCCTCAGGAGCGAATGCGCCGCCATCGAAAGCCGCCTGCGCCGCCAGAGCGACAACGCGCGCCGGCGCGGCGACGAACTCAAGCGGGTGTGCGATCTGGCGGGCGAGCTGACACGACGCCTGCAGGCGGAAGCGCCGGCGGTGGAACGACCTCCGGCTCCCCCCGCTTCCCGGCGCCCGAGGGAGGACGAACCGATCGTTCGACGTCCGAACCCCCGGAGAGATACCCGAGGGATGCCGGCGACCGAAGCAGCCGCAGCCGCGACGGCGGCGCCGGACGCGGACCGGGCCGAGCTGCTCCGCCTGCTCGAACGGCTGCGGTAGACCGAAGGCGGCGATGCGCGCCCCGTTTTCCGACACCTCCCTTGCCTCCCCCTGGCGCTGGGGCGCCGCCCTGCCGCCGGTGACCGCCTTCGCCTGCGGGCTGTTCCTCGCGGTCTGGGGTGTCGGTCTCCTCGGCGGGCTGCTCCAGCCGGCGCTTTCGGGCCTCTTCGCGGCCGGCCCCGGTGGGGGGACGCCCGCCGCGTCCTCCGCGTCCGCGGAGAATCCGGTTGTCGCAACGCCGCCTCCGGACCCGTTCGTCGCGAGCGGGCTCTTCACCCTCGAACCGGCAGCCGGTTCCGGAGAGGGCGAGGATCACGCCGCGGACGGAACGGACGGCGGCGGTTCCGAATCGACGCTCTCCGGCCTCGTCGAGAAGCTGCCGGCCGAACTCGCCGACGTGGCCGCACGCCTCGCCGAGAAGGAGAAGCGACTGGTGATCCGCAGCAAGGAACTCGAGGTGGAACGGGAGGTGCTCACCAAGCTGCGCGACGATCTCGATGCGCAGATCGCCCGGCTTGAGGAGCTCAAGCAGGAGATCGCCGGACTGCTGGAACAGGTGAGCGCCGAGGAAGAGGCCCGCCTCGACAAGCTCGTTTCCATCTACGAGGCGATGAAGGCGAAGCAGGCGGCGGCCATCTTCAATCGTCTCGAGCTCCCCGTGCTGCTCAAGGTGGCCCGCCGCATGCGGGAGACCAAGCTGGCGCCGATCCTGGCCCGCATGGATCCGGCCCGGGCCCGGCAGATCACCGCCGAGCTTTCCGCCGCCCCGGAGCTGCCGCGGCTCGATTGAGCCGGCCCCTGCCCGCGGGAGGCGCTCAGACGAGCCGCAGCGCGACCTCGCCCAGACCGTCCACCGTGATCCGCACCTCGCACGGCCCGCCGAGCCACTGCACCGGCGTGATGGTGCCGAGGCTCACGAAGGTGCCCGCCAGGAGCCCGCGTCCGAGGGCGGCGCGACGGTCGGCCAGCCAGCGAAGGGCCTCGAGCGGATGCCCCATCAGGGCATCGCTCCGGGCCTCGGCCACGCATTGGCCGTCGATCCAGGTGCGCGCGATCAGCGCGGCGAGATCGAGCTCGCGCCAGTCGCTCCGCGGCTCCCCCAGCACCGATGCGGCGTTGAAGGCGTTGTCGGCGATCACGGTGGCGATGCCGGCGCGACGGAAGTCCTGGTAGCGGTCGTCGACGATCTCGATCGCCGCCATCGCCTCTCCGACCGCCGCCGTCACCGTGGAGCGGTCGAAGGGCGCGTCCCCGGGCCGCAGATCGCGGTCCAGCCGCACGGCGATCTCGGTCTCGATCCCGGGCCGCAGGAAGTCGCCGAAGGAAAGGCGCGCCGGCGTCGGATGCACGGTCTGCGCGAACACCTCGCCGGCCACCGGCTCGCGTGCACCGATCAGCCGCCGCATGGCCTCGGTGGTGCCGCCGATCTTGTGGCCGACCACCGGACCGAGCCGGGCTTCGAGCCGCGCGTTGGCGAGCGCCTGCACCGCGTATCCGGCATCCTCGTCGCGGATACCGTCGAGGCCCGCGAGCCTCTCCTTCGCGAGGCGGCAACGCACCACCTCGCCGGCCGCCCGTTCGATGATCTCCCGATCCATGCACCCTCTCCCCCGTTTGACTCCGTCGCGATCCCACCTCTAGCCTTCGCACCGCCCGGGGAGAAGTACGCGATGGACGAGCTGTTGGAGGCGGTGGAACGACGGCGCGAGGAGCTCGTCGCCCTGTGCCGTGAGCTCGTGCGCGTCCCCACCGTCAATCCGCCCGGCGCCCACTATCGCGACTGCGCGGAGCTCCTGGGCCGGTGGCTGCGACCGCTCGGCTTCGAGACCCGCCTCCTGCGCGCCGAGGGCACGCCCGGCGACTGCGAGCGCTGGCCACGGATCAACCTCATTGCCCGTCGCGAGGGCGGCCGTCCCGGCCCCTGCGTGCATTTCAACGGCCATCTCGACGTGGTGCCGGCGGGCGAGGGCTGGACCGTCGATCCCTGGGCCGGCGAGCTGCGCGACGGCCGGATCTACGGCCGCGGCAGCTGCGACATGAAGGGCGGCATCGCGGCGGCGGTGGTGGCCGTGGCGGCCCTTCTCGAAACCTGGCCCGACTTTCCCGGCGCGATCGAGGTCTCGGGCACCGCCGACGAGGAATCGGGAGGCTTCGGCGGCGTCGCCTGGCTGGCCCGCCGGGGGTTCTTCTCCCGCCCGCGGGTGGATCACGTGATCATCCCCGAACCCCTCGACGTCGATCGCGTCTGCATCGGCCATCGCGGGCTGTGGTGGGCGGAGGTGGAGACCCGCGGACGCATCGCCCACGGCTCGATGCCCTTCCTCGGCGACTGCGCCATCCGCCACATGGGCGCCTTCGTCGAGCGGCTGGAGCGGGAGCTCGTGCCCCGGCTGGCCGCCCGTCGCACCGCCATGCCCGTGGTCCCCGAAGAGGCGCGCGCCTCGACCCTCAATCTCATCGCCGTTCACGGCGGCCAGCCCGAGGATCACGAAGGGCTGCCCAGCTCCTGCGTGGCCGACAGCTGCCGGCTGGTGATCGACCGGCGCTATCTGATCGAGGAGAACCCCGCCGAGGTGGAAGGGGAGATCCGCGCGATCCTCGAGCAGCTGGCGCGGGAGCGGCCCGGTTTTTCGTATCGGCTGAAGGAGCTGCAGGCGGTACGGCCGGTACTGACCGATCGCGATCAGCCGGTGCCGCGGGCGGTCGCCTCGGCGCTCAGGGAGGTGCTGGGGCGCGAGCCGGCCTTCGTCTGCTCGCCCGGCACCTACGACCAGAAGCACATCAGCCGCATCGGCGGGCTCGAGGACTGCGTCGCCTACGGCCCCGGCATCCTCGATCTCGCCCATCAGCCGGACGAGTTCGTGGCCGTCAAGGACATGGTGACGGCGGCCAAGGTGATGGCGCTCGCGACGCTGCGACTCCTGGGCGGACCGCCCGGCTGAACCCGCCCGCGCGATTCCCGCGGATCAGAGAATGAAGCGCGAGAGATCGGCGCCGGCGATCAGATCGCCGACGTGACGGGTGACGTACTCGCGGTCGATCAGCACCTCGCTGCCGGAACGGTCGGAGGCGGTGAAGCTGATCTCCTCCACCAGCTTTTCCATCACCGTCTGCAGCCGCCGCGCGCCGATGTTCTCGACCTTGGCGTTGATCTCGAAGGCCAGCCGCGCGATCTCGTCGAGGGCCTCGTCGGTGAACACGAGCCGCACCTCCTCGGTGGCCAGAAGGGCCACGTACTGGCGCACGAGGCTCGCCTCGGGTTCGACCAGGATGCGCCGCAGATCGCTCTGCCGCAGGGGGTTGAGCTCCACCCGGATGGGCAGGCGGCCCTGCAGTTCCGGCAGCAGATCGGAGGGCTTGGCGAGATGGAAGGCGCCCGAGGCGATGAACAGGATGTGATCGGTCCGCACCGCGCCGTGCTTGGTGGCGACGGTGGTGCCCTCGATCAGCGGCAGCAGGTCCCGCTGCACCCCCTCGCGGCTGACGTCGGCCCCCAGCCGTTCTTCGCGGGCGGTGATCTTGTCGATCTCGTCGATGAAGACGATGCCCTGCTGTTCGGTGGCCTCGATCGCCTCCCGCACCACCCGGTCCTGATCGATCAGCTTGTCGGCCTCCTCGGCCACCAGCACGTCGTAGCTCTCGGCCACCTTCATGCGCCGCTTGCGGGTACGCTGGCCGAAGGCCTTGCCCAGGATGTCGCCCAGATTGATCATCCCCATCTGCGCCCCGGGCATGCCCGGGATCTCGAAGGTGGGCAGGCTGGTGCCACCGGTGTCCAGCACCTCGAGTTCCACCTCCTTCTCGGCCAGCTCGCCGGCGCGCAGCATGCGCCGGAACTTCTCCCGCGTCTCGCGGCCCGCCTGGGGGCCGACCAGCGCCTCGAGCACCCGCTCCTCGGCGTTGCGCTCGGCCTGGGCCATCACCTCGCGCCGCAGCCGGTCGCGGGTGAGCTTGATGGCGATCTCCGTGAGATCGCGGACGATGCTCTCGACATCGCGCCCCACGTAGCCCACCTCGGTGAACTTGGTGGCCTCGACCTTGAGGAAGGGCGCCTGGGCCAGCCGCGCGAGGCGCCGGGCGATCTCCGTCTTGCCGCAGCCCGTCGGGCCGATCATCAGGATGTTCTTGGGCAGCACCTCCTCGCGCAGCCCCTCCTCGAGCTGCTGGCGTCGCCAGCGGTTGCGGAGCGCGATGGCCACCGCCCGCTTGGCCGCCTCCTGGCCGACGATGAAGCGGTCGAGTTCGGAGACGATCTCGCGCGGGGTCAGTGCGGTCATCGGATGTCGAGCTTCTCGATGGTGAGTGCGTGATTGGTGTAGACGCAGATCTCGGCGGCGATGGCCATCGCCTTGCGGGCGACCTGTTCGGCGTCGAGACCGTCGATGTCGAGGAGGGCGCGGGCGGCGGCGAGGGCATAGTTGCCGCCGGAGCCGATGCCGATGAGCCCGTCCTCCGGTTCCAGCACGTCGCCGACGCCGGTGAGGAGCAGCGAGATCTCGGCATCCGCCACCGCCATCATGGCCTCGAGGCGGCGCAGATAGCGGTCGGTGCGCCAGTCCTTGGCGAGTTCCACGCAGGCGCGGGCGAGCTGGCCGGGATGGCGTTCGAGCTTGGCCTCCAGCCGCTCCATCAGGGTGAAGGCGTCGGCGGTACTGCCGGCGAATCCCACCAGAATGTCGCCGTCTCCGAGCCGTCGCACCTTGCGCGCGTTGCCCTTGACCACCGTCTTGTCGAGGGTCACCTGGCCGTCGCCGGCCACCACCACCTGGTTGCCCTTGCGCACGGACAGGATGGTCGTGCCGTGCCAGGCCGGATTGCCGTCCATGATCTGCGGAACCTTCGCCCGAAGCGTTCGATCTCCGCCGCCGGCGCGCCGCCCGCGGCTGCGCCCGATGTGGCGCGGCCGACGGCGGGGGTCAAGGCGACAGCGGCGGCGCCACACCTCATCAGAAGAGAGCCGCCCGCACCGGCGGCGCCTCCGTGCAGGCGCGGGCGAGCCCCGAGGGCGGCGTCCGCCCCTCGATCCAGGCGAGGATGTCCTCCCACACCCGGCGGCGCTGGAGATCCCGCAGCAGCATGTGCCAGCCCTCGGGATAGAGGAGGAGGGTGCAGGGTGCGCGGATGCGGGCGGCGAAGGCGAGCTGCACCTGCGGCGGCACGATCTCGTCGTGGCCGCCGACCAGCACGAGCGCGGACGGCCGGATCGCTTCGGCCCGCCGGGCCGCCTCGTCCATGAGTGCCACTACGCCCTCGATCACCCGCACCCGGGTCCGCTTGATGAACAGCGGGTCGCGCGCCAGCGCCCGCAGCACCTCGAGGTTGTCCGAGGCCCGGCGGCCGAGGCTCTCGCCGGTGAGCTCCATGTCCGGGAAGAGCCGCGCCATGAGCCAGAGCGAGAGGCGATAGAGGGGGTTGAGGGCGGCGCCGCCCCAGACCGCGGGGGCGCTCAGCACGAGGCCGTCGGGCGGCGCCGCGACTGTCTCCGAAAAGGCGAGGATCGCCACCGCCGCGCCCATGCTCTCGCCGAGCACGAACACGGGCAGGCCCGGGAAGCGGCGGCGTTCGCGCGCCACCTTCTCGCGCAGATCGGCGACCAGCCGGTCGGCACCCGGCCAGGAGCCACGGTCCGGGTTCTCCCCGAAACCGCGCTGATCGTAGGCGACGACCCGGAACCCGCGCCCGGCCGCGAACGCGCCGAACATGGCGAACGCGCCCTTGTGATCGTTCATGCCGTGGACGGCAACGATCACCGCCCGCGGCTCGCCCTCCGGCTGCCAGACCCGTTCCGGGAGGACCGCGGCGCCCACGGCTGGCCCCGGGGCGGGAGCGGAGGCCGCGCAGGCGGTCAGCCACAGAAGGGCGAACAAAAGAAGGATCGTGCGCGCGGGAGGGAAGGCCAAGTTCAGACGCGGGCCGGCTGGCCGACCTCGACCAGCCCCAGAAGACGCCAGATGTCCTCGGGGGAACGCCCGCGATCGCGCAGGTGGCGCAGGGTCACGGCGCGGTTGCGCTTGGCCATGCGCCGGCCCTGGCTGTCGGCGATCAGATTGTGATGGTAGTAGCGGGGCGGCTCGAGCCCGAGCAGCGCCTGCAGCAGCCGGTGGACGTGGGTGGCGTGGAACAGGTCCTCGCCGCGGGTGACCAGGGTCACCCCCTGGACATGGTCGTCGATCACCACCGCCAGATGGTACGAGGTCGGGATGTCCTTGCGGGCCACCACGATGTCGCCGAAGAGCTGCGGCTGCGCGGCCACCCAGCCGGCGCGATAGTCGAACCACTGCAGCCGGCCGGTCAGCGCCAGCGCCCGTTCGATGTCGAGGCGCCAGGCGAAGGCCTCGCCCTGCCGCTGCCGGTAGCGCCGCTCCTCCTCCGAGAGGTGGCGGCAGATGCCGGGATAGACGAGCTCGCCACCGGGGCCGTGCGGGGCCCGCCCCGCCTCCTCCACCTCGGCCCGGATCTGCTTGCGGGTGCAGAAGCACGGGTAGAGCACGCCCAGCCGGCGGAGTTCGTCCAGCGCCTGCCCGTAGAGATCGAGATGCTCGCTCTGACGCCGCACCTCGCCGTCCCAGAACAGCCCCAGCCAGCGCAGATCGTCGAGGGTCGCCTCCTCGAAGGTGGGCCGGCAGCGCGTGTGGTCGATGTCCTCGATCCGCACGAGGAACCGCCCGCCGGTCTGCCGCGCCGCCTCGAAGGCGAACAGCGCCGAATAGGCGTGGCCGAGATGGAGATACCCCGTGGGGCTGGGCGCGAAGCGCGTCACATGGGGCGGTTCGCCTTCCGCCGGAAGCGGTACGCGGTCCGGCCCGCGAAGAGGGGAAGCGGCTGCGTTTCGGGTCTGCGACACGGTCGAACCGCCACGACGGTTGAGAACCTGACGGGTCGCGATCATGATCGGCGGCGCGTTTTCGCGCAAGTCGTTCGGCGGAGGAGAGACGGCGGATGGTGCAGCTCGAAGGCCCGTATTTCGCGCCTCGCGCGGGTGGTGCGCCAAAAAAACTGGTGGTGTTGCTGCATGGTCTCGGTGCGGACGGCCACGATCTGATCGGTCTCGCGCCGGAGCTCGCCCGCCGTCTCCCGGAAGCCGCCTTCTTCGCCCCCGACGCTCCCTGGCCCTGCGACATGGCCCCGTTCGGCCGCCAGTGGTTCAGCCTCCAGGACCGCCGGCCCGAGAGCATGCTGGCGGGGGTCCAGCGGGCGGCGCCGCTGCTCGATGCCTATCTCGACCGTCTGCTGGAGCGCCACCGCCTCACGGCCGCCGATCTGGCGCTCCTGGGCTTCTCCCAGGGCACCATGATGGCCCTCCACCTGGCGCCCAGGCGGAGCGAGCCGCTCGCCGGCGTGCTCGGCTATTCGGGGGCGCTGGTGGCGCCCGAACGGCTGGAGCGGGAGGTGGTGTCCCGACCGCCGGTGATGCTCGTGCACGGCGACGCCGACGAGGTGGTGCCGGTGGAAGCGCTGTTCGCCGCGGTGGCGGCGCTGCAGCGGGTCGAGATCCCGGTCCAGTGGCTGGTGCGGCCGGGTCTCGGCCACGCCATCGATCCGGTCGGTCTCGAGGCGGGCGCCCGCTTTCTCGCCGACATGCTGGGCTGAGACCGCTCCGGCGTCAGGCGGCGCAGAGCAGACAGAGACAGCCCTCCCCCTCGCCGGCGCGGGGCGCGTGCACGGTGGAGGCGTCGGCGATGGCGAGATCGCCCGGCCCCAACATCCGCTCCCCGTCGCACAGCCGGCCTTCCAGCACGAGGGTGAGTTCGAGCCCCTCGTGGCCGTGGGCCGGCACCGCCGCTCCGGGTTCGAGACGCAGCAGCCGCAGCCGTGCGGGTTCGCCGGGGGGAGCGGCCAACGGCAGCTCGGCGAGCGCCCCCGAGCGGCGCCAGGGGCAGCAGTCGAGAGGCGCCGGAAGACGGGCCCGAAGGGGCGCCGGCAGCGGGTTCCCCGAAGCGCCGGCGTCGTCCCCGGTGCGATCCGGCTGGGCGGAATCCGCCACCTCCTCGCCGAGCACCGCCAGCACCCGCTGCCGGCGTTCGGGGGCGAGGGGTTCCGGCGGCAGCTCCTCGAGCAGCAGGCCACCCAGGGTCTCGTACAGGCGATAGCGCCGGCGGCTCTCGGGACAGAGGCAGAGATGGGCGGCCACCACCAGCGCCGCCGCCTCGCCGAGATGGCCGGCCGCGTGGGCGATCAGCAGTTCGTCGAGATCGATGCCGTTCGTCATGCCCGCGATGCCTCGTTCCCGCCCAGATAGTCGCGAAGCTTGGCGAGGGCCAGACGCAGACGCGATTTTACCGTCCCGAGCGGCAGGCCGAGGGTGTCGGCGATCTCTCCCTGGGGCATCTCCTCGAGATAGTAGAGGCGCAGGATCTCCGCCTGTTCGGGCGGCAACCTGGCGATTGCCTCGCGCAGCCGCCGCTCCATCAGGAGCGCCTCGCTGCGCGCTTCCAGCGCCTCGCCGGGACGTTCGGCCGCCTCCTCCTCGCCGCCGGCCTCGGTTTCCACCTCGACCTCCTCCGCCTCCGGCGGCCGCCGCTCGCGGCGCAATGCGTCGATGCGCCGGTTGCGGGCGATGCGGAAGATCCAGGTGCCGGGGGTGGCCCGGCGCGGATCGTACTGCGCCGCCCGCCGCCAGACGGTGAGCATCACTTCCTGGGCGAGTTCCTCGGCCTGCTGCGGATCGGCGCCGAGGCGGCGCAGATAGGCCTTCACCCTGGGGGCGTAGTAGTCGAACAGACGCCCGAAGGCCTCGCGATCGCGGTGACGTGCGACCGCCAGCAGATCCTCGATGCGCGTCCGCTCTTCCTCGGATCGGCTCATGCCCCCACTCAAGCCCGACACCGCCCGCGGGGCAAGAACATCCGGCGCCGCAGGACGGACGGGAGCCTATTTCGCTCCCTGATCGCGCAGCACGCTCAGCACCCCCGCCCCGAGCGCCAGCAGCAGGGCCCCGGCGAGGCCGGTGGCGATGGCGGCGAGGAAGCGGCTCTTGATGGCCTCCCAGCCGCGGGCGAGGCGCACCGCCATGCGCACCCCCTCGGCGTCCTCGAGCCCCAGCCGGCGGGCCAGCGTGTCGACGGCACGGGCGGCGGCCTTGTCGGCGGTGGTGCGGGCGATCTTCTCGAGTTCGATCAGCGCCTCCGCCTGGCGCACCGCGACCGCCTGCGCGATCCGCTGGTGCTCGTAGAGCATGGCGCCGCGTACCTGGCCCGAAGGACCCCATTCCTCGACACAGACGGCGTGCACCACATCGGTGTCCACCGGCAGCTCGGCGGTGCCCGGATCGCAGACCAGGATGGGCACCCCGAAGGCCGCCTCCTGCAGCGCCCGCAACATGCTGTAGCCCTGACCGTCGGGCAGATCGAGGTCGGTAACGATGAGGTCGGGCCGCTTCAGGGGCTGGGCGAGATCGAGCAGCGCTTCGGCGAGGCTCTCCGCCGTCCGCACCTCGTGGCGCTTGGCCAGGCTCCGCTGGCGGTGGGAGGCCTGTCGCGCATCCTTGTCGAGCAGCAGTACGCGCAATCCACGATCTCGCCTTGGCCGGATCCGGCACCCCCGCCCGGAGGACGGGGATGCCGGACCCCGCGACAGGGGGGACGTCGTCGAGGACCTACCTTACCCCCGCCGAGCGGGAATGTAAAGGGATTTATTCCTAGTTTTCCGAAAGATGACCGCGAGCCGAGGATTCGAGCCGGCAGACGGAGAGGCCCGCCTCCTCCAGCGCCTGCTGGATGTCCCGGGCGTGGGCGGCGTTGCGGGTCTCGACGGTGAAATCGACGTCCGCCTGCTTGACCGAGAGGCGCGAGAAGGCGCGCTGGTGCACGACATCGACGATGTTGCCGCCGTTCTCGGCGATGATCGCCGCCACCCGCGCGAGGCTGCCCGGGCTGTCGGGAATGCCGACGCGGAGACGCACGAGCCGGTCGGTGCGCACGAGGCCGCGCAGGATGACGCCACTCAGGAGCCGGCTGTCGATGTTGCCGCCGGACAGCACGAGCCCCACCCGGCGGCCACGGAAGCGCCCGGGCTCGCTCGCGATCGCGGCGAGGCCGGTGGCCCCCGCCCCCTCCACCACCGTCTTCTCGATCTCCAGGAGCTGGAGCACCGCCGCCTCGATGGCCGATTCCTCCACCAGCAGCACTTCCGCCACCAGCCGGCGGATGATGGGCAGGGTGAGCGCCCCCGGCCGCTTGACGGCGATGCCCTCGGCGATGGTCGGTCCGCCGGCCGCCACCTCGCGTCCCTCGAGCAGACGGCGCACCGAGGGAAAGAGCGCCGCCTCGACGCCGAGGATCTCGATCTCCGGGCGTCTGCCCTTAGCGGCGACGGCGATGCCGGAGATCAGCCCGCCGCCTCCCACCGGCACCACCAGCACCTCGAGATCCGGCGCCTGGTCGAGCATCTCGAGGGCGATCGTGCCCTGTCCGGCGATGATCAGCGGATCGTCGTAGGGATGGACGAACACGAGACCGTCCCGCCGCGCGAGTTCGCGCGCGTGCGCGGTGGCGTCCTCGACGCTGTGGCCGTGGAGCACCACCCGCGCACCCAGCTTCTCGGTGTTCTCGATCTTCACGAAGGGGGTCTCGCGCGGCATCACGATCACCGCCGGGATGCCCAGCCGCCGGGCGTGATAGGCCACGCCCTGGGCGTGGTTGCCGGCCGAGGCCGCCACCACCCCGCGCCGGCGCTCCTCCGGCGACAGCGCCGACAGGCGGTTGAGGGCGCCGCGCTCCTTAAAGGAGGCGGTATACTGGAGGTTCTCGAACTTGAGCCAGATCTCGGCGCCGTAGATGTCGGAAAGGGTCCGCGACGGCAGGCAGGGGGTGCGGACGATCCGTCCCTCAAGCCGCAGGGCCGCCGCCTCCACGTCGGCGAGGGTGATCGCGAGCGGTTCCCCGGCCATCGCCCCGCCTCAGGGGAACAGGGGCACGGCGGCGAGTCCCTCCGTCTCCGGCAGCCCGAGCATGACGTTCATGTTCTGCACCGCCTGGCCGGATGCGCCCTTGACCAGATTGTCGAGCACGCTCACGAGGATGGCCCGCCCCGGACGGCGGTCCGGGTGGACGCCGATGCGGCAGAGGTTGGTTCCCCGCACGTGCCGGGTGGCCGGTATCCCGCGGAACGGCAGCACCTCCACGAAGGGCTCGTCCGCATAGGCGCGCCGGAGCTCGGCGTGGAGGTCCGGAGCCTCCGCGCCGGGCGCGAGATCGACGTAGATGGTGGCGAGGATGCCCCGGTTCATGGGCGCGAGATGCGGCGTGAAGCTCACCGTCACCGGACGTCCGGCGAAATCGGCGAGGCACTGGTCGATCTCCGGGGCGTGGCGATGCATGGCGACGCCGTAGGCGTGGAGGCCCTCCGCCACCTCGGCGTAGAGACTGCCGAGCTTGGCGTCCCGCCCGGCACCGCTCACGCCCGATTTGGCGTCGATCACGATCCGGTCGGGGTCGACCAGCCCCGCCTTCAGGAGCGGGGCCAGCGGCAGTTCGGCCGCCGTGGTGTAGCAGCCGGGATTGGCCACGAGCCGCGTGCCCCGCACCGCCTCGCGATAGAGTTCGGTGAGGCCGTAGACGGCGATCTCCTGGAGCGCCGTCGCCACATGGGGCCGCCCGTAGACCGCCTCGTAGAGGGCCGGATCGCGCAGCCGGAAATCGGCCGAGAGATCGACGATGCGCGGCCCCTCGGGAAGCTCGCGGATCACCGCCTGGGTGAGACCGTGCGGCAGGCAGCAGAAGATGCCGTCGAAACGCGCGGGGTCGATCTCCTCGATCCTGACGAGCCGCGGCAGGGAAAGGGAGGCGAGATGGGGGAAAACCTCGCCCGGCGTCCGGCCGGCCTGACGTTCGGCGGTGAGGGCGCCGATGTGCACGCGCGGGTGCGAGGCGAGAAGACGCAGCAGCTCGGCGCCCGTGTAGCCGCTCGCTCCCAGAATCGCGATCTCGACCCGTTCCGTCGTCATCGGCCCCGTCCGTGCTGGAGGTCGCGGCTCCTTCTAGCCCAGGATCGGCCGGCGCGCCATCGCAGGCGGCGCTTGCCGCCGCCCCTTTCCGGTCGCTAAATGCGACCGGTTCCCGTCGGAGAACGGTCATGCGCACACTGGTCGTCGGTTCGGGTGGCCGCGAACACGCCCTCTGTTGGTCGCTCGCCGCCTCGCCGCGCGTCACCGAGCTCCTCTGCGCTCCGGGCAACGCCGGTATCGCCCGGGAGGCGGAATGCGTTCCGGTGGCCGCCGACGACGTGGAGGGCCTCGTCACGCTCGCCCGCGAACGCGCGGTGGATCTCGTGATCATAGGCCCCGAACAGCCGCTGGTGCTGGGCCTCGTCGACCGGCTCGAAGCTGCCGGCATCCGCGCTCTGGGACCGACCGCCGCCGCCGCCCGCCTCGAAGCGTCCAAGGCCTTCACCAAGGCCTTCTGCGCCCGTCACGGCATCCCCACCGCCGCCGCCCGCAGTTTCGGCCGCGATCAGGCAGAGGCCGCCCGCGCCCACATCCGGACGCACGGCGCCCCGCTCGTGGTGAAGGCGGACGGGCTCGCCGCCGGCAAGGGGGTGGTCGTCGCGACCACGGTCGAGGAGGCGCTGGCGGCCCTCGAGGAGGCCTTCTCGGGCCGCTTCGGAGCAGCCGGCGAGACGGTGGTCGTGGAGGAGTTCCTCGAGGGCGAGGAGGCGAGCGTCTTCGCCCTCTGCGACGGCGAGCATCTCCTCGAGCTCGGCACCGCCCAGGATCACAAGCGCGCCTTCGACGGCGATCGTGGCCCGAACACGGGCGGCATGGGCGCCTTTTCGCCGGCGCCGGTTCTGGACCGCGGCCTGCTCGCCCGGGTGATGGAGGAGATCCTGCGCCCCACGGTGCGCGGCATGGCGGCCGAGGGCACCCCCTTCCGCGGTATCCTCTACGCCGGGCTGATGCTCACCGCCGAGGGGCCGAAGCTGCTCGAATACAACGTCCGCTTCGGCGATCCCGAGGCGCAGGTGGTGCTGCCCCGGCTCGCCACCGATTTCGCGGAGCTGGCGCTCGCCGCCATCGACGGTCGGCTGGCCGGGACGGCCGTGCGCTGGAAACCGCTCCATGCCCTCACGGTGGTGATGGCCAGCCGCGGCTATCCGGGCGATTATCCCAAGGGTACCGAGATCCGCGGCCTCGAGGCCCTTGCCGGCGAGGAGAAGCTGCTCATCTTCCATGCCGGAACGCGCAGGGAAGACGGGCGTCTGCTGGCGGTCGGCGGTCGCGTCCTCAACGTCACCGGCCTCGGGGCCACCCTCGCCGAGGCGCGCGAGCGGGCCTATGCCGCCATCGCGCGGATCGACTGGCCGGAGGGGTTCTATCGCCGCGACATCGGGCTCCGGGCGCTCGCCTGACGCCACCCGCGGTCGACGGCCGTGCGACCGATCGGGCGGCCGGGGTTGCGGCCGGCGGACCGCTCCCTATGATGCGCGGGCCTCCTGGACGTTTCCCGTTCCGCTGTTCGATGGAAGTCTGCCGATGCATGCTGCACGCACCCTGCCGCCTGTCGACCGCTTCTGGCCCTGCGACACGGGCCGCACGCGCGTCCTGCGCGCGCTCCTCCTGGTGCTCACCGGCACCCTGATCCTGACCGCCTCGGCCAAGATCCAGGTCCCCTTCTGGCCCGTGCCGATGACCCTGCAGACGGCGGCCCTGTTCCTGATCGCCCTCGCCTACGGACGCAAGCTGGCCCTCGCCACGGTGACCCTCTACCTGCTCGAGGGGATCTACGGCCTGCCGGTGTTCGCCGGCACGCCGGAGCGCGGGCTCGGCCTCGCCTACCTGCTGGGACCGACCGGCGGCTATCTCGTGGGCTTCCTGCTGGCGGCGGGTATCGCCGGCTGGGCGGCCGAACGGCGGATGAGCACCGTCGCCCTGCTGCTCGCCCTGCTGGTGGCGACGGCCGCCATCTACCTGCCGGGTGTCGCCTGGCTCGCGCGTTTCGTCGGCCTCGACGACGCCATCGCCTTCGGCGCCGCCCCCTTCCTTCTGGGCGATCTCGTCAAGCTGCTGCTGGTGCTGGCGGTGGCCCGCCTGGCCTTCGCCCGGCCGGCCGGGTCGGCGGTCGACCGATCGGCATGAACCGTCTCGTCCCCGCCGACGGAGCCGGCATCCGCGAGGCCGCACGGGCCCTCGCCGAGGGTCGGCTGGTGGCCTTTCCCACCGAAACGGTCTACGGGCTCGGCGCCGTCGTCACCGACGACCGGGCGGTGGCGCGGATCTTCGTCGCCAAGCGCCGCCCGCACCACAATCCCCTCATCGCCCATGCCGCCGACCGGGCGATGGCCGCCGGCTTCGCCTGGCTCGACGAGCGTGCGGAGCGTCTCGCCGACGCCTTCTGGCCGGGGCCGCTGACCCTCGTGCTGCCGCTCAAGACCGGCGTTCCCGTGTCGCCGCTCGTGACGGCCGGACTGTCGACGGTCGGCGTCCGGGTGCCGGCCCATCCGGTGGCCCGGCGGCTGATCGAGGAGACCGGCCTGCCGGTCGCGGCGCCCAGCGCCAACCGTTCGGGACGGGTGAGCCCGACCACGGCCGAGCACGTCCTGCGCGATCTCGGCGATGCCGTCGATCTCGTGCTCGACGCCGGTCCCTGTCCGGTCGGCCTCGAAAGCACCATCGTCGATCTCTCCGAGCCGGAGCGGGCGCGGCTCCTGCGTCCCGGCGGCCTCTCCCGGGAGCGGATCGAGGCCCTGATCGGTCCTCTCGAGGGCGTCGACGGCGGGCCGGTGCGGGCGCCCGGCCTGCTCGGCCGCCACTACGCGCCGCGCCGTCCGCTGCGCCTCGGCGCGCGCCGGGTGGCGGCGGACGAGGCCCTGCTGGCCTTCGGGCCGGAGCCCCCGGCAGGGGCGCGGATCACCCTCAATCTGAGCCCGCGCGGCGATCTCGCGGAGGCGGCCGCCAATCTCTTCGCCATGCTGCGACGCCTCGACGAGGCCGAGGTGCGGGCGATCGCCGTCATGCCGATCCCGGCCGAAGGGCTCGGTGAGGCCATCAACGACCGGCTGCGTCGCGCCGCACTGCCCGTCGAGCCGGTCGCCTGAGCGGCGAGACGGCGGTCACGGCGCCGCCGGAGCGGGGGAGGAAGGCGATGGACATCGCGCGTTTTCGTGAACGGGCGCATGCGCTCGTCGAGCACATGGCGACCTATCTCGAGGAGATCGAGCGACGTCCGGTGCGCTCGCGATGCCGTCCCGGCGAGGTCGCGGCGGCGCTGCCCGCGACCGCCCCCGAGGAGCCCGAGCCCTTCGAGGCGCTGCTCGCCGATCTCGAGCGGATCGTGCTGCCCGGCCTCACCCACTGGCAGCATCCGCGCTTTCTCGCCTATTTTCCCGCCAATTCGAGCCCGCCCTCGGTGCTCGCCGAGATGCTGACGGCGACCTACGCCGTCAACGCCATGCTGTGGCAGACGAGCCCGGCCGCCACCGAGATGGAGACCACCGTCCTCGACTGGCTGCGGCGGGCGATCGGCCTTCCCGACGGCTTTTCGGGCGTGATCCAGTCGACCGCCTCGGAGGCCACCCTCTGCGCCCTTCTCGCGGCCCGCGAGCGGGCCCTCGACTGGCGGGGCAACGAAGAGGGGCTCGCCGGCGGGCCGCCCCTCGCCGTCTACGCCAGCGCCGAGGCCCATTCCTCGGTGGAGAAGGGGGTGACGATCGCCGGGTTCGGCCGGCGGTTCTTCCGCCGGATCCCGGTCGGCGAGGATTTCGCGCTGCGTCCCGAGGCCCTGGAAGCGGCGATCCGCACCGATCTCGATGCCGGCGTGCGGCCCTGCTGCGTGGTGGCGACCCTCGGCACCACCGGCGTCGGGGCGAGCGATCCGCTGGAACCCGTCGGCGAGATCTGCGCCCGCCACGGCATCTACCTCCACGTCGATGCGGCCTGGGCCGGCAGCGCCCTCCTGCTGCCCGAATGGCGGCATCTGGCGGCGGGAGTGGAACGGGCCGACAGCTTCGTCTTCAACCCCCACAAATGGCTGCTCACCAATTTCGACTGCTCGGCGCATTTCCTGCGCCGGCCCGAGGAACTCACCCGCACCCTGTCGATTCTCCCCGCCTATCTGCGCGGACGCGAGACGGGAAGCGTGATCGACTATCGCGACTGGGGGATCCCCCTGGGCCGCCGTTTCCGCGCCCTCAAGCTGTGGTTCGTGCTGCGCAGCTACGGCCTCGAAGGGCTGCGGGCGATGCTGCGCCGGCACATCGCGCTCGCGCGCGAGCTCGCCGGCTGGATCCGGGAAGCGCCCGATTTCGAGCTGGTGACCGGCCCCAATCTCGCCCTGCTCACCTTCCGCTACCGCCCCGAGGGCGCGGGCGGGAACGCCGCCCTCGACGCCCTCAACGAACGGCTGCTGAACGCCGTCAACGACGACGGCCGCACCTATCTGACGCCCGGACGGGTGCACGACCGCTACGTGCTCCGCGTCTCGATCGGCCAGGCGCGCACCGAGCAGCGGCACGTCGAGGAGGCCTGGCGGGCGATCACCGAGATCGCGCGCGGTCTCTAGCCCGCCAGGCCTCCTCGAC
>JALUAG010000019.1 GCA_027045875.1 Alphaproteobacteria bacterium
GACCACCTCGCCCGCGAGGCCAAACCGCCGCTGAACGAGGACGAGGCGGCCGAGTTCAAACGCCCCATCCTGGAAAAATATGAGCGGGAGGGGAATCCCTACTACGCCACCGCCCGCCTATGGGATGACGGCATCCTGGACCCGGTCCAAACCCGTCAGACCTTGGCCCTGGCCCTCTCGGTGGTCCTCAACGCCCCGCGCGAGGAAGGCCACTTCGGCGTCTTCCGGATGTAGCCCGATGGCCGATTCCCGTCTCCTGCTCGACCGCCAGGGTCCCGTCGCCCGCGTGACCCTCAACCGTCCCGAGGTCCACAACGCCTTCGACGAACATCTGATCGCCGAGCTCACCACCGCCTTCGAGACCCTGGCCGAGGAGGAGGCGGTGCGCTGCGTCCTCCTCACCGGCGCCGGGCGCAGCTTCTCCGCCGGTGCCGATCTCTCCTGGATGCGCCGCACCGCCGACTACGACGAACAGGCCAATCTCGAGGACGCGCGGCGGCTCGAGCGCATGCTCGCGGCCCTCGACGAGCTGCCCAAACCGACCGTCGCCCTCGTCAACGGCGCCGCCATGGGCGGCGGGGTCGGGCTGGTGGCCGCCTGCGATGTCGCGATCGCCGCCGAGCGCGCGGTGTTCGCCCTTTCCGAAGTGCGCCTCGGCCTCGTGCCGGCCGTCATCTCCCCCTACCTCCTGCGGGCGGTGGGGCCGCGCGCCTGCCGGCGCTACTTCCTCACCGGCGAGCGCTTCGATGCGGCCGAGGCCCGCCGCATCGGCCTCGTCCACGAAACGGTGCCGGAGGCGGCGCTGGAGGCGCGCGCCGGGGAGATCGTGGAGGCGATCCTGGCCGGCGGGCCGGAGGCCCAGGCCGAGGCCAAGTCCCTGGTCCGCCTCTGCGGCTCCCTCGAAGGCTCCCTCCTCGGCGAGGCCACCGCCCGGCTGATCGCCCGGCGGCGGGCGTCGCCCGAAGGGCGCGAGGGGGTGAGCGCCTTCCTCGAAAAACGCCCGCCCGCCTGGCGGTGCGAGCGGGAGGGCTGAGGGCCGTATGTTCGAGAGCCTGCTGGTTGCCAACCGCGGCGAGATCGCCTGCCGCATCTTCCGCACCTGCGCGCGGCTCGGCATCCGCACGATCGCCGTCTTCTCGGATGCCGACGCCGAGGCCCGCCACCTGCGGATGGCGGACGAGGCGGTGCGGCTGGGTCCCGCCCCGGCGGCCGACAGCTATCTGCGCATCGACCGCATCCTCGAGGCGGCCCGACGCACGGGTGCTGCGGCCGTCCATCCGGGCTACGGCTTTCTCGCCGAGAACGCGGCCTTCGCGGAGGCGGTGCGCGATGCCGGCCTCGTCTTCGTCGGCCCACCGCCCGAGGTCATGCGGCGGCTGGGCGACAAGGACAGCGCCAAGCGCCTCGCCGAGACGGCCGGGGTCCCGCTGGTGCCCGGCTATCACGGCGAGCGCCAGGACGAGGCCTTCCTCGCCGAACGGGCGCGCGAGATCGGCTTCCCGCTGCTGATCAAGGCGGCGGCGGGGGGCGGCGGCAAGGGCATGCGCCGGGTGGAGCGGGAGGAGGCCTTCGCCGAGGCGCTGGCCGCCTGCCGGCGCGAGGCGGCGGCCGCTTTCGGCGACGATCGGGTGCTGCTGGAACGCTGGATCGCGCGGCCGCGGCACGTCGAGATCCAGGTCTTCGCCGACGCCCACGGCCACTGCGTCCACCTCTTCGAGCGCGACTGCACGGTCCAGCGCCGCCACCAGAAGATCCTCGAGGAGGCGCCGGCACCGGATCTGGCGGGCGATCTGCGCGCCGCCATCTGCGAGGCCGCCGTGCGCCTCGCCACCGCCGCCGGCTACCGCAACGCCGGCACGGTCGAGTTCCTGCTCGACGCCGAGGGCCGCTTCCACTTCATCGAGATGAACACGCGCCTCCAGGTCGAACATCCGGTGACCGAGATGATCACCGGCACCGATCTCGTGGAATGGCAGCTCATGGTCGCGGCCGGCCTGCCGCTGCCCGTCGGTCAGGAGGCGATCGCCGCCCGCGGGCACGCCTTCGAGGCCCGCCTCTACGCCGAGGATCCGGCCCGCGACTTCCTGCCCGCCACCGGACGCATCGAGGCCCTCGACCTCCCCGTGGGGCGCGAAGGGGTGCGCGTCGAGACGGGCGTCGAGGCGGGCGATCTCGTGACCTCCTTCTACGATCCGATGATCGCCAAGATCATCGCCTGGGGTGCCGACCGGGAGGCGGCCCTCGCCCGCCTCGCCCGCGCCCTCGACGCCTGCCTGGTGGAGGGGCCGACCACCAATCTCGACTTCCTGCGCCGCCTCGCCCGCGCCCCCGCCCTGCGGGAGACGCGCATCCACACGGGCTGGCTCGACGGGACGCTGCCCGAGCTCGTGGCGGACGATACCGGAGACGAGGCGATCCTCCACGCCGCCCTCGCCGTGATCGCCGAACGCGAGGCGACGCCCCCGGCCGATCCCTCCCCCTTCGCCCGGCGCGACGGCTTCCGCCTCAACGCCCCCGCGCGCCACACCGTGGCCTTCCGCCTCGACGACGGGCCGCGCGAGCTCGTGGCCCTCGCCGAGGGCGACGGCTGGCGCATCTCGGGCCTCGGCGAGGAGCCGCTCTTCGCCCGCTGCGGGCGCCTCGACGGGGGCCGCTTCTGGGTCGAACGCGACGGCCGGCGTCGCGTGTTCCCGGCGCGGGTGCACGAAACGGGCGTGTCCCTCGTGCTCGACGGCCGCGGCGCCCGCTTCGCCTTCGCCGGGCTTCCCGACCGGCGCGGCGAGGAGGACAAGGCCCATGATCTGTTCGTGGCGCCGCTCCCCGGCCGGGTGGTGACGGTGGCCGTCGAGGCCGGGCAGCGGGTGGCCGAGGGGACGGTGCTCTTGGTGCTCGAGGCGATGAAGATGGAGCAGAAGCTGGAGGCGCCGCGCGACGGCCGCATCGGCGCGGTGCACGTGCGGGCCGGCGATCAGGTGGAGGAGGGCACGGTGCTGCTCGATTTCGAGCCCCTGGAGGAGAAGGGGTGAGCGCCGCCGACCCCTTCGCCGATCTGCCGGGCTCGGTGGAGATCGTCGAGGTCGGCCCCCGCGACGGGCTGCAGAACGAGCCCGGGACGGTCGATCTCGACACCCGCCTCGGGCTCATCGAGCGGCTGATCGCCGCCGGCCTCCGCCGCATCGAGATCGGCGCCTTCGTCTCCCCCGCCCGGGTGCCGCAGATGGCGGGTTCGGGCGAGCTCGCACGACGGCTCGGGCGGCGGGAAGGCGTGCGCTTTTCGGCCCTCGTGCCCAATCTCAAGGGCCTCGAGGCGGCGCTCGCGGCCGGCGTCGAGGAGATCGCCGTCTTCGGCGCGGCCTCCGAGACCTTCTCGCAGCGCAACATCGCCTGCTCCATCGCCGAAAGCCTCGAGCGCTTCCGGCCGGTGGTGACGACCGCCCGCGCACGGGGGCTGCGCGTGCGCGGCTACGTCTCCTGCATCGCCGGCTGTCCCTACGAGGGGGAGGTGCCGGTGGCCCGGGTGGCGGAGGTGGCGGGGGCGCTGTTCGCGATGGGATGCGAGGAGATCTCCCTGGGCGACACCATCGGTACCGGCACGCCGCGGCGCATCGCCGAGATCGTGCGGGCCTGCGCCGCCTCGGTCCCGGTGACGCGGCTCGCGCTCCATCTCCACGACACCTACGGCCAGGGGCTCGCCAACGTCCTCGCTGGCCTCCTCTCCGGGGTGCGCGTCTTCGACGCCAGCATCGCCGGGCTCGGCGGCTGCCCCTACGCGCCCGGCGCCTCCGGCAATCTCGCGACCGAGGATCTGCTGTACATGCTCAGGGGCATGGGCATCGCGACCGGGGTCGATCTCGATGCGCTGCTGGCCGCCGGCCGGTTCGTCACCGACGCCCTCGGCCGTCCCCCGGCCTCGCGGGTGGCGCGCGCCCGCGGCGGCTAGTCGATCCGCTTGCGGAAGGGATCGGCGGGATAGACCCCGAGCACCTCGACGTGATGGGCGAAGAAGCGCAGCTCCTCGAAGGCGAGCTGCACCCGCCGCTCCTCGGGATGGCCCAGGATGTCGGCGTAGAACCGGGCCTGGGCGAAGGTCCCGTCGATGTAGCTCTCGAGCTTCAGCATGTTGACGCCGTTGGTGGCGAAGCCGCCCAGCGCCTTGTAGAGGGCGGCCGGCACGTTGCGCACCTGGAAGATGAAGGTGGTGATGGCCGGCCCGTCCCCGGCGCCCGGATAGCGGGGCTCGCGGGCGAGGACCAGAAAGCGGGTGGTGTTGTGCTCGGCGTCCTCGATGTCCGAGGCCAGGATCTCGAGCCCGTGGATCTCGGCCGCGAGCTGGGAGGCGATGGCGGCCAGCGTCGGATCACCGGCGGCCGCCACCTCCGCGGCGGCGCCCGCGGTATCCGCCACCACCCGGGCGCGGTAGCCGTGCCGCCGGATGAAGCTCCGGCACTGGCCGAGGGCGTGGGTGTGGGAGAGCACGGTGCGCACCGTCCCGAGGCTCGCTCCCCGGGCGGCCAGGAGGTGGTGATTGACGCGCAGGAAATGCTCGCCGACGATGTGCAGCCCGCCCCGCGGCAGCAGATGGTGCACATCGGCCACCCGTCCGGCGACGGTGTTGTCGACCGGGATCATGGCGTAGCGGGCGCGCCGCTCGCGGACCGCGGCGAAGGTCTCCTCGAAGGACTCGCAGGGCAGCACCGCGAACTCGGGAAAGGCCCGCCGGCAGGCCATGTGGGAGTAGGCGCCGGGCTGGCCCTGGAAGGCGATGGTGCGGGCCGGATCGCCGGCCTCCGCCCGCTCCCCGGGCCGCGTCATGCCGTACCTCCGCCGCCCGGTCGCGCCGCTTCCAGCACCGAGCGGGCGCGCGCGAGATCGTCCGGCGTGTCGACTCCGAAGGGCAGCAGATCGACGAGACGGGCGCCGATCGTCATGCCGTGCTCCAGCGCCCGCAGCTGCTCGAGGCGCTCGCGCCGCTCGAGGGGGGTGCGCGGCAGGCCGGCGAACCGTTCGAGAGCCTCGCGGGTGAAGGCGTAGATGCCGATGTGGTGCCACAGCGGCCCCTCCCCCCAGGGACAGGCCGCGCGGGTGAAGTAGAGGGCGCGGCCGAGCTCGGGGCTGTCCTCGGGAAAGCTCACGACCGCCTTGACCGCGTTGGGATCCTCGCGCTCGCGCGGATCGCGGGTGGGGAACACGAGGGTGCCCATGTCGGTGCCCAGCCGTTCGAGCGGCTCCAGCACGTGCCGCAGGCAGCTCGGATGCACGGTGGGCAGGTCCCCCTGCAGGTTGACCACCCGCCGGAAGCGCCGCTCGGGGTCGATGCTGCCGAGGGCGGCGAAGATGCGATCGGTGCCCGAGGGCAGCGCCGGATCGGTGAGGATCGCCCGACCGCCGGCCTTCTCCACCGCCTCGGCGATGGCCTCCTCGGCGCAGGCCACGTAGACCGGCCCCACCCCGGCCTCCACCGCCCGGCGCCAGACGAGGATGATCATCGGCTCGCCGCCGATCGATGCCAGCGGCTTGTTGGGCAGCCGCTCGGACTTGAGCCGCGCCGGGATCAGGACCACGGTCCGCGGCTCCACGTCACCGGATCGTACCAGATTTCCCAAGAATCACCTCATCGCCACCGGAGGGCTCGAACGCGTGCCCGGCTTGACCGAAGCCGCTCGGCGGGATACCCGAGCCGCAGGGCCGGCTGTTCAGGCGAGCCGCGCCGTTCGTTTTCCGCTCTTGCCAGCGCCGGGACGGGGTATCCTATGGCAGCATCTCTCGAAGCCAACAAGATCGTCGGAGCGATTCTCACCGCCGGCATCATCGCCTCCGCATCGGGCAACCTCGCCCGCATCCTCTACAAACCCGAGACGCTGGAGGAGCCGGTGTACCGGGTGGAGGCGGCGGAGGCCACGGAGACCGTCGCCGAGGCCGAACCCGAGCCGGAGCTGCCCTTCGCCGCGCTGCTGGCGGCGGCCGACCCCGACAACGGCGCCAAGATCGCGAAGAAATGCATCGGCTGCCACAGCGTGAACCAGGGCGAGAAGGACAAGGTCGGTCCCAACTTGTGGGGGATCGTCGGCCGGCCGATCGCGGCACGGGAAGGCTACGCCTACTCGGACGCGCTGAAGGCGCTCGACGGCGACTGGACCTACGAGCGGCTCGACGCCTTCATCGCCGATCCCAAGGGCTTCGCCCCCGGCACCAAGATGAGCTTCGGCGGCATCAAGAAGGCCGAGGACCGCGCCGATCTCGTGGCCTGGCTGCGCACGCTGGCCGACGAGCCGCTGCCGCTGCCCGAGGCCGAGAAGGCGGCGGTGGAGGAGCCGACCGGCGCCGCACCGGCCGGCGAGCAGGCGGCGGCACCGGCCGAGCAGGCGGCGGCCGAGCCGGAACAGCCGCCGGCCGCCTCCGAACAGCCGCCCGCGACGCCGGAGAAAGACGCGGCCCAGGCCGAGCAGCCGGCGGCCGAGGAGAGCGCCGCCGCGGCCAATCCGGTGCTGGCGAT
>JALUAG010000020.1 GCA_027045875.1 Alphaproteobacteria bacterium
GGTCGAGGGGGCGCGTCGGGTGCCACCACCCCCCTCCGGGGGTGGGCCCGACCCGTTCCGAGGCGCCCCGGCAGTCGGTGACCGCGGGGATCGGACGGCGGCCCGTCCTCACCCGGCCATGGTGACGCCGCTTTCGGGTTCGTCCGTGCCATAGGAGGGCACCCGAGGGCTGCCACGGCGGCCGGAGGCGGGTCCGTCGGTGCCCGGTTCCCTGCTGCCGGAGGCCGCGGGCAGGGTTCGTGACCGCGGACCCTCGGCCGGCGGCGGCCCGCCCTCACCCGGCGATGGTGGCACCGCTTTCGGGTTCGTTCGTGCCGCCGGCGGGAGCGGCGTGCGCCGGGGCTCCGGGTGCGTCGGTGGGGTGGCGGGAACCCGCGGCCCCGGGTTCGTTCGTGTCACGGTGCACGGCGGTCTCCGTCGGCGGCGCCGCATCGGCGAGGGGCCCGGGTTCGTTCGTGCCGCTGTCCGCTCGGGGTCCGTCCGTGCCCTGCGCGGCGGCGGTCCCGCCGGGCCGCTCCGCCCGCCGGTCTTCGAGGATCGCGGCCAGCGCACGCAGGCGGGCGGGGTCGTTGGCGGTGGCGCGGGCGGCCTCGTGGATGCGGGTTTCGCGCAGCGCCTCGAGCTCGGCCCGGGCCTCGCGGATGTCGCGGGCGATGCGGGCGCGGTAGCGGGCGAGGGTGGCGAGGCCCGGCAATCCTCCGCTCTCCTCGCCGGCGATCAGGCTGTCGAGGGCGCGGGCTTCGAGGAGGTCGAGGCGGGCCTGGCGCCACAGCGCATCGCAGAGGCGCTGCGCCCAGTGCCCCTCGAGGGCGCCCCTCGGGCGATGGCGGGCGATGATGTCGGCGCGCAGGGCCTCGTAGGCGGCGCGGTCCTCCTCGCGCACCAGGATGACGGTCCGGGATGCGAGGCCGTGGCGGGTGGCGTTCCCGGCACTGCGGGCCTTGCCCGCGGCCGTCTTCGGGCCGCGGGAGCGGGCGCCGTTCCTGCGCGAGGCGGCGATCTGCAGGGCGCTGCGGGCGGTGGACATGGTCGGTCTCCGATCGGGGGAAGGCTGTCGCACGCTATAGCAGGACCAGGCGCAAATTCCTATCCCCTCGCTCCTGGGCGCCACCGGACCGTTTCCCGGGCGCCACCGAGGGTCCGGCCGCATCCCCGCCTGCGCGGCCTGCATCCTTTCCGGGCCGTGCCGCGGCGGGACTTCGGGTCGCAGAGCCCTTCCCTCATGGCCGGCACCGGGCTGCGGCCGCGGAACCCCACCCCCGCCCCCTCCCGCTGCGCCGTTCACCCTTCGTCAACCTTTGCCGACATATCCTCCCGGATGGTGGAGAAGGCGCGGGCGCGGGAATCGGGGCCGTGGCCGGAGTCCCACCGCTCACAGGATGGCGGAGGAAAGTGAAGAAGGGGTGAAGAGGGGCGCGGGAGACCATCGCCGCCGGGATTCACCCTTGCGCAACGCTTCCCTGCCCGGCGCTTCCTTACCCTTCGTTAACCCTTCCAGGTGTATGCTGCCGGACGGTGGAGAAGGGGTCGCGGCGGGGGAATCGGGGCCGTGGCCGGAGTCCCAGCGCTGGCAGGATGGGGGAGAAAAGTGAAGAAAGGGTGAAGAGGGCACGGGAGGCCACCTCCGGCAGGATCCGTCTTTTCGCGGCCCTTCCCTGCCCGGGGCACGTTTCCCTTCCGTCAACCCTTCCAGATGTGTGCTGCCGAATGGTCGAGAAGGGGTCGCGGCGGGGATGACGGCCGGGGCGTAGATTCCCACCGCTGCCAGGATGGCGGGGAAAGGTGAAGGAGACGGTCGGGCGGGGAACCCCCACCCGGCGGCCGGCGAGTGAATGCCAGCGCGTGACGGGCGCGGGGGAGAGCGCCGAGCGGCGTCGTGATCCAAGGTCGGCGGGGCCGTGGCCGTCTTCACCCCTTTTTCAACCTTCGGCAGGGTAGCCTCCCGGACGGTGGAGAAGGTGCGGGCGCGGGAATCAGGGCCGCGGCGGGAGTCCCACCGCTGGCAGGATGGCGGAGAAAGGTAAAGGAAGGGTGAAGAAAGCGGGAGAGATCAACGGGTATCGGATCTCGCACCTGCGCAACGCATCTCTGTCTCCGCGTGCCCCACCCTTCGTTAACCCTTCCAGGTGGATACTGCCGGACGGTGGAGAAGGTGCCGCGGCAAGATGAGGGCCGCGCCTGGAGTCCCACCGCTGACAGGATAAGGCGAAGACGTGAAGGAAGGGTGAAGGGGGCACGAGAGACCGCCCCCGGCAAGGCTCGTCTTTTCCTGGCCCTTTCCTGCCCCGGGGCGCGTTTCCCTTCCGTCAACCCTTCCCGTCCTTTCCGTCAACCCCACCGGGTGCATGCTGCCGGGCGGTGGGGAAGGCGCCGCGGCGGGGAGGACACTCGCGGGCGGGGTCCCACCGCTGGCAGGATGGCGGAGAAAAGTGGGGGAAGGGTGAAGGGGGATGCGCGGGAGATCGTTCGGCCGGAGGGGCTCGGCGTTTCGGAAGCCCTTCCCGCCTCCTCTGCCGGAGGGCGAGAGCGTGAAGGCCTCGGAACGGGGCGGCGTGGGAGGGGTGCTCATGGCGTTGGATCGACGCCCGGGACGCGGGAAAGGCGTCCGCATCCGAAGCATGAGGAACAGTGACGAAGTATCGGTTATCGCAGGCATTGTCTTTTCTGTAATGTTCCCTTTCCGGCCGCTCGATCGAACGGGCGCGGCCACGTGGATCGCGCCCGCGGGCGGATTGCCGGCGTCGGCGGGCCGTACGGGCGGGGTGAGGGAAACCCGGCGGGACGGGCGGTAGCCGGTCATTGTCGCTCCACGGCGCCCCGCCGGCGAGCGCCGGGAGGACCCGTCCGGGAACCACCGCCACCTCTTCCGCGCACGGTTCGGTTGCGTACTCGGATACATCACGATGCACTGCCGATGCCCGGGACCGAGGGGCCGAAGCGAGGGCCGCATGCGCGTTCGGACGCCTCCTGCGTGGACGGCGCGGGGCACCGACCGGGGTGCGCCTGCTTGACGATCCGCTTCGCGACGGACATGCTGCGCCAAAAAAGAACGCATGCACAATACGTTGTGAGGTAGAACATGAGGGGACGCAAGAAAAACCACCAGGCAACGACCCGTCTGACTGCGCTTTTCGCCGCCCTGCTGCTCGGCGGATGCGCCACCATCACCCGGGGGACCACGGACACCCTGGTCATCACCTCGGAGCCGCCGAACGCCGACGTCCGGCTCTCCAACGGGCTGACCTGTCGGACCCCCTGCTCGCTCTCGGTCGACCGCGACGAGGAACTGGTCGTGACGATCGCCCGCGACGGCTACGAGCCGGTGGAGGCCACCGTGACGCCCAAAGTCGCCGGCGCCGGTGCGGCCGGGATGGCGGGAAACGTCGTCTTCGGTGGGCTCATCGGCGCCGCCGTCGACGCCGGGTCGGGGGCGATGTACGACCTCGTTCCGAACCCCCTCCATGTCAAACTCGTACCGCTCGAAGAGGCGTCCCGCGGCCGTGCGGCGCGTGGGGGCACGCGTGAAACGGCGCAGCAGGTGGCGAGCGACGGCTGAGAAGGCGCCCGCGCCCGCTCAGCTCCGGCGGCGGGCGCAGATCAGGAACTCGCGGTTGCCCTTGGGGCCGGTGATGGGGCTTTCGACGAGGCCGGCGACGGGCCAGCCCATCTCCTCTTCGAGCCAGCGGTGGATGCGGGCGCAGACCTCGGCGTGGAGCGCCGGATCGCGCACCACCCCGCCCCTGCCCACCTGCCCCCTGCCGACCTCGAACTGGGGTTTGATGAGCGCTACCAGGAGCGCGTCGGGGGCGGCCAGGGCGAGCGGCGCCGGCAACAGCTTCTCGAGCGAGATGAAGCTCGCGTCGCAGACGAGGAGATCGACCGGTTCGGGGATCTGGTCGCGGGTCAGATGGCGGGCGTTGGTGCGCTCCAGCACCACCACCCGGGGATCGGTGCGCAGCTTCCAGGCGAGCTGGCCGTAGCCCACGTCCACCGCATAGACCCGCCGCGCGCCGGCCTCCAGCAGCACCTCGGTGAAGCCGCCGGTGGAGGCGCCGATGTCGAGGGCCACCCGGTCCCGCGCGTCGATTCCGAAATGCGCGAGGGCGTGGGCCAGCTTGTGCGCGCCCCTGGACACCCAGCGCGGCCCCTCGCGCAGCTCGAGCGGCGTGTCCGGGGCGATCGCCGTGCCCGGCTTGTCGAGACGGCGGCCGGCCGAGAACACCCGCCCCTCGAGCACCAGCGCCCGCGCCCGCGCCCGGCTTTCGACGAGGCCGCGCTCGACCAGGAGCCGGTCGAGACGGAGACGGGTCCCGGCCATCTCAGCCCGCGGCGCGGGCCCGCCCCTCCGCCTCGAGGGCGCTGCCCCGCAGGCCCAGGATGCGGAGCACCCGGTCGACGATGGCCGGCGCGTCGAGCCTCGCTTCGGCGTACTGGCCGGCCGGCGTGCCGTGGGGGATGAAGCGGTCGGGCAGGATCATGCTGCGCAGCCGGCAGCGGCCGCCGTCGAGGGCGCCGCGCTCCAGAAGTCGCTGCTGGACCTGGCTTCCGAAGCCGCCGATCGCCCCCTCCTCGACCGTCACCAGGAGCTCGTGGCCGGCCACCAGCCGCATCAGCAGATCCTCGTCGAGGGGCTTGGCGAAGCGGGCATCGGCCACGGTGGTGGAGATCCCCCGGGCGGTGAGCTCGTCGGCCGCCTTCAGGCATTCGCCGAGGCGGGCGCCGAAGGAGAGAAGGGCCACCCGGGTCCCCTCGCGGAGCAGACGCCCGCGGCCGATCTCGAGCGGCGTGCCGCGTTCGGGCAGGGGCACCCCCCGCCCCTCCCCCCGCGGATAGCGGAAGGCGATCGGCCCCTCCTCGTAGGCGGCGGCGGTGGCCACCATGTGCATCAGCTCCGCCTCGTCGGCGGCGGCCATCACCACGAAACCGGGGAGGCAGGAGAGATATCCGACATCGAAGCTGCCGGCATGGGTCGGCCCGTCGGCGCCGACGAGACCGGCCCGGTCGATGGCGAAGCGCACCGGCAGCCGCTGGATCGCCACGTCGTGCACCACCTGGTCGTAGGCCCGCTGGAGGAAGGTGGAATAGATGGCGCAGAAGGGCTTCATGCCCTCGGCGGCGAGCCCGGCGGCGAAGGTCACCGCATGCTGCTCGGCGATGCCGACGTCGAAGCAGCGTTCGGGGAACTCGGCGGCGAAGCGCGACAGACCGGTGCCCGAGGGCATGGCCGCGGTGATCGCGACGATGCGGGGATCGCGGCGCGCCTCCTCGATCAGGGCTTCGGCGAAGACCGAGGTGTAGCTGGGCGCGGCCCCCTTCTTCTTGTGCTGCCGGCCCGTCAGCGGATCGAAGCTCGCCACCCCGTGGTACTTGTCCGCGGCCGCCTCGGCGGGCGGATAGCCCTTGCCCTTCTGGGTGACGACATGGACCAGCACCGGCCCGTCGCCGGGATGGTCGCGCACGTTCTGGAGGACGGGCAGGAGATGATCGAGATTGTGGCCGTCGACCGGCCCCACGTAGTAGAATCCCAGCTCCTCGAAGAGGGTGCCGCCGGTGACGAGGCCGCGGGCGTACTCGTCCACCCGCTGGGCGGCCTCCCGCAGCCGCCTGGGGAAATGGCGGGCGAGCTGTTTGGCCACGTCGCGGAGGTTGCGGAAGGCGCCCGAGGAGACCATGCGCGAGAGATAGGCGCTCATCGCCCCCACCGCCGGGGCGATCGACATGTCGTTGTCGTTGAGGATGACGATCAGGCGGGTGCGCATGGCGCCGGCGTTGTTCATCGCCTCGTAGGCCATGCCGGCGCTCATCGCCCCGTCGCCGATGACGCAGACCACGTGGCGGCGGGCGCCGGCGAGCCGGGAGGCCACCGCCATGCCGAGACCGGCCGAGATGGAGGTGGAGCTGTGGCCGGCGCCGAAGGGATCGAACACGCTCTCGTCGCGCTTGGTGAAGCCCGACAGCCCTCCCGGCTGGCGCAGGCTGCGGATGCGGTCGCGGCGGCCGGTCAGGATCTTGTGCGGATAGGCCTGGTGCCCGACGTCCCAGATCAGCCGGTCGTGGGGCGTGTCGAACACGTAGTGGAGCGCCAGGGTGAGCTCGACGACGCCGAGCCCGGCGCCGAGATGGCCGCCCGTCACCGACACCGCGGCGATGGTCTCGCGCCGCAGCTCCTCGGCGAGCTGCGGCAGGGCCTCGGCCGGCAGGCGGCGGAGATCCCCCGGCTCGCGGATCCGATCGAGAAGGGGCGTGTCGCTCATGCTGCTGTCCCGGCTCGCGTCCTTCACATCCTACGGTCGATCACGAATTGGAACAACTCGCGCAACAGTATCGCATCGCCGGGCAGCCCGGCCAATGCCTCGCATGCCTCCTCATATAGGGCGGAAAGGCGCCGGCGTGCCCCCTCCTCCCCCAAGAGCGCCACCAGCGTCGCCTTGCCGGCGGCATCGTCGCGGCCGACGTCCTTGCCGGTTTCGCGGGTGGCGCCCTCGCGGTCCAGCAGATCGTCGCTGATCTGGAAGGCGAGGCCGAGGCGGGCGCCGTAGCGGTCGAGGGCCGCCACCGCCTCCTCCCCGGCATCCGCCAGGAGCGCTCCGGCCCGGCAGGAAAAGCGGATGAGGGCTCCGGTCTTTCTGGCCTGGAGGTCGAGGATCGCCGCCTCGTCGAGGCTCCGCCCCTCGGCCAGGAGATCCCGCATCTGGCCGCCGCACATGCCGGCGGCCCCGGCCGCCGCGGCGAGCTCGCGCAGGAGCCGCAGCCGCACGGCGGGCGCCGGCGGCCCCTCCCCGCGCGCCAGCACCTCGAAGGCGAGCGCCTGCAGGGCATCGCCGGCCAGGAGCGCGGTGGCCTCGTCGAAGGCCCGATGGCAGGCGGGGCGGCCGCGGCGCAGGCTGGCGTCGTCCATCGCCGGCAGATCGTCGTGGATCAGGGAATAGGCGTGCAGGAGCTCGACCGCCGCCGCCGTCCGCAGGCAGGCGGCCCGCCCGGTCCCGAACAGCCGCCCGCCCTCGAGCACCAGAAAGCCGCGCAGGCGCTTGCCGCCGCCCAGCACCGCATAGCGCATGGCCGCCGCCAGCCGGTCCCCGTCCTCCGGCGGCAAGAGGGCCGCGAGTTCGGATTCCAGATCCCCGGCCACCCGCGCCATGGCGGCGGCGAGCGCAGGCGCGGTCATTGCGGTTCGAAGGGTTCGAGGCGGGGCTCGCCCTCCTCGTCGAAGCGCAGCTTCTCGACCCGGAGCCGCGCCTCGCGCAGCTTCTCCTCGCAGTGGCGGCGGAGCTGCGTGCCGCGCTCGTAGGCTTCGATCGCGGCCTCGAGATCGGGTTGCTCGCGCTCCAGCATCTGGACGATGCGCTCGAGCTCGGCGAGCGCCTCCTCGAAACTCAGCTCGGCGATCGGACGCGCCGCCGGCACCGTCGCTCCGCCCTCCTGTGCCTGCCACTCCTCGGCCATGGCTCCCCCCGTCGTCGCGCGGCCTCAGCCCTCCGCGCCCAGGGCTTCGAGATGCGCCCGCACGCTGCGCGCGAGCGCGTCGAGATCGTATCCCCCCTCGAGCACCGAGACCACCCTGCCCCGTGCATGCCGTTCGGCGAGCGCCACCAGCTCGCCCGTGATCCAGGCGAAATCCTCCTCGACCAGCATCAGATTGGCGAGCGGATCGGCGGCATGGGCGTCGAAGCCGGCGGAGATCATCACGAGCTCCGGGGCGAAGGCGTCGATGGCGGGCAGCATCGCCTCCGCCACCACCGCGCGCCAGGCGGCCGAGCCCGTGCCCGGCGGGAAGGTGCGGTTCAGAACGTTGCCCGCCACCCCCGTCTCGCTCTCGCGTCCGGTGCCGGGATAGAGCGGCCACTGGTGGGTGGAACAGTAGAGGGTCTCGGGATCCTCCCAGAAGATGGCCTGGGTGCCGTTGCCGTGGTGGACGTCGAAATCGAAGATGGCGATCCGGCCGATCCCGTGCACCGTGCGGGCCTCGAGGGCGCCGATGGCGATGTTGTCGAACAGGCAGAAGCCCATCGCCCGCCGCGGCTCGGCATGGTGGCCGGGCGGCCGCATGCAGCAAAAGGCGCGCTTCGCCTCGCCGCCCAGGACGGCGCCCACCGCTGCCACCGCCGCGCCCGCCGCCCGCAGCGCCGCCTCGCGGGAGCCCGGGGAAACCACGGTGTCGGGATCGAGATGGCGGAACCCGTCCTCGGGGATGGCCGCCAGGATGCGCTCCACATGGTCCCGCGGGTGGGCGCGGGCGATCTGCTCGACGCTGGCCGGGGGCGCCTCCCGTTCCTCGAGCCCCGGGAGCGGCGCCCGCGCGAGCAGGTCCCGGATTGCCCGCAGCCGCTCGGGCCGTTCGGGATGGCCGGCGCCCGTCCGATGGGCGAGGGCGCTCGGATGGGTGTAGAAGAGGACGGTCACGACCCCTCCCCCGCGGGCGCCGCGAGGCGCGCGAGTTCGGCCACCGTGCGGCGGGCGAGTTCGAGCCGCTCCTCGGGGGTCCGGGTCTCCGCCAGCACCACGATCCGGTGATCGGGACGCACCCGCAGGCGGCCGCCGCTCTCGGCGATGTGCCGGACGAGCCGCTCGGGCTGCGGGAAACGGTCGTGGTGGAAGGCGATCACCACCCCCTTGGGGCCGGCGTCGAGCTTGGCCACATGGGCGCGCTTGCAGAGCTGCTTGATGGCGATGATGCGCAGGAGCTGCTCGGTCTCGGGCGGCATCGGGCCGAAGCGGTCGACGAGCTCGGCGGCGAAGGCGTCGAGGGCCGCCTCGTCCTCGAGGGCGGCGAGGCGGCGGTACATGGCGAGCCGCGTGTCGAGGTCGCCGATGTAGCTCTCCGGCATCAGGGCCGCCGCATCGACCGTGATCTGCGGCGTCCAGTCCTCGGCCGGCGGCACCTCGCCGCGCTCCTCGCGGGCGCGGATCTCCGCCACCGCCTCCTCCAGCATGTGGTTGTAGAGCTCGAAGCCCACCTCGCGGACGTGGCCCGACTGCTCGTCGCCCAGGAGGTTGCCGGCGCCGCGGATGTCGAGATCGTGGCTCGCGAGCTGGAAGCCGGCGCCGAGCCCGTCCAGGGACTGGATCACCTGCAGCCGCTTTTCCGCCTGCTCCCGCAGCTTCGTGTCGGCGGGAAAGGTGAAGTAGGCGTAGGCCCGCAGCTTCGCCCGGCCGATGCGGCCGCGGAGCTGGTAGAGCTGGGCGAGGCCGAAGCGGTCCGCGCGATGGACGATGAGGGTGTTGGCGTTGGGGATGTCGAGGCCGCTCTCGATGATGTTGGTGGAGAGCAGCAGATCGATGCGGTGGTCGTAGAAATCCCCCATCACCTTCTCGAGCTCGCGCGCCGGCATGCGGCCGTGGGCGACGCCCATCTTCACCTCGGGCACCAGCCGTTCCAGGGTCTCGCGCAGCCGCGGCTGATCGGCGACATGGGGACAGACGTAGAAGATCTGCCCGCCGCGATGGTACTCGCGCAGGATGGCCTCGCGGATCACCACCGGATCCACCGGCATCACGAAGGTGCGGACCGCGAGGCGGTCCACCGGCGGGGTGGCGATGATGGAAAGATCCTTGAGCCCGCCCAGGGCCATGTGGAGGGTGCGCGGGATGGGCGTCGCCGTCATGGTGAGCACGTGCACCTCGGCCCGCAGCCGCTTGAGGCGCTCCTTGTGGGCGACGCCGAAATGCTGCTCCTCGTCCACCACCACGAGCCCGAGGTCGCGGAAGCGGACGTCCTTGCCGAGCAGGGCGTGGGTGCCGACGACGATGTCGATGCTGCCGTCGGCGAGCCCCTCGCGGACCGCCCGCGCCTCCCTGGCCGTGACGAAGCGCGAGAGCTGGGCGATGCGGACCGGAATGCCGCGGAAGCGCTCGCCGAAAACCTGGAAATGCTGGCGGGCGAGCAGGGTCGTCGGGCAGAGCACGGCCACCTGCTTGCCCGACATGGCGACCACGAAGGCGGCCCTGAGCGCCACCTCGGTCTTGCCGAAGCCCACGTCGCCGCAGATCAGGCGGTCCATGGGCCGGCCCGAGGCGAGGTCCTCCATCACCGCCTCGATGGCGCGGAGCTGGTCCTCCGTCTCCTCGTAGGGAAAGCGGGCGGCGAACTCCTCGTAGAGCCCGAAGGGCAGCCGCAGGGCCGGCGCCTTCCTGAGCGCCCGGGCGGCGGCCACTGCGATCAGCTCCTCCGCCATCTCGCGGATGCGCTTCTTCACGCGCGCCTTGCGCTGCTGCCAGCCGACACCGCCCAGCCGGTCGAGCTGCACCTCGCGGTCGGGACTGCCGTAGCGGCTCAGGATGTCGAGGTTCTCGACCGGCAGCAGCAGCCGGTCGCCGCCCTGGTAGACGAGCTTGAGGCAATCGTGGGGGGCGCCCGCGATCTCCAGCGTCACCAGCCCCTCGAAGCGGCCGATGCCGTGTTCCGCGTGGACCACGAGATCGCCCTCGCGCAGCGCGTCGAGCCCGGCGATCGCCTCCTCGGCGCGGCGGCGGCGCCGGCCCGGGCGCACCATGCGTTCGCCCAGGAGATCCTGCTCGCCCAGGAGGCACAGCCCGTCGACGTGGAAGCCGTGCTCCAGGGGCAGGAGGGCGAAGGCGACGCCGGTGTCCGCGATCCCGGCGTGGCTGTCGACACGGTAGTCGTCCTCGAGCCCGTGGTCGCGCAGCACCTGGCGCAGCCGGTCGAGCGCCCCCTCGCCCGAACAGGCGATGACGGGTCGCTCGCCCGCCGCCCGGAGTTCCCGGAGATGGGCGAGCACGGCATCGAACAGGTTGACCCGCCGGTCCGCCCGCTCGGCGGCGAAATCCCGGGCCGGCCGGCCACCGAGATCGATCACCCGGTCGACGCCCGAGGGGGGCGCGGGCGGGGCGGCGAGCGGCGACAGCTCGTAGAGGGGGCGTTCGCCGAGACGCCGGGCGAGGCTCCGTTCGTCGAGGTACAGTCGCTCCGGGGGCAGCGGGCGGTAGGGCGCGGTGCCGAAGCCGCGGCCGGCGGCCTCGGGACTGCGACGCGCCTCGTAGTGCTCGCCGATCATCTCCTGCCGGGCGGCGATCGCCTCCTCGGCGAGATGGCCGATCACCACCGGCATCTCCGCCGGCAGATAGTCGAACAGGCAGCAGAGGCGCTCGTAGAACAGCGGCAGCCAGTGCTCCATGCCGGGAAAGGCGCGTCCCGCCCGCACCGCCTCGTAGAGGGGATCATCGGCGACGGCGCCGAACTCCTGCAGATAGCGGTCGGCGAAGCGGGCCGCCGTCTCCCGGGTCAGGAGCGCCTCGCTCACGGGCTGCAACGCCAGCCGCTCGATGCGCGCGAGGGAACGCTGGGTGACGGGGTCGAAGGCGCGCAGGGTCTCCACCGTGTCGCCGAAGAAGTCGACCCGCACCGGCTGTTCGCGGTCGCTCGGATAGACGTCGACGAGGCCGCCGCGGACGGCGTACTCGCCGGGCTCGACGACGGTGCCGGTACGGCGGTAGCCGTTCTCCTCCAGAAAGGCGACCAGCGCATCGCGGGAAAGCCGGCCGCCGGCCGCGACATCGAGCCAGGCCCCGGCGAGCGCCTCCGGCGGCGGCACCCGTTGCAGGACGGCGTTGGCGGTGGCGAGGACGAGGCGGCGCCGGCCGGGCTCGCGGGCGAGCGCGGCCAGGGTGGCGAGCCGGGTGGCCATCAGCTCGCGCTGAGGCGAGACCCGGTCGTAGGGCAGGCAGTCCCAGGCGGGGAACTCGAGGATCTCGACCCCGGGAGCGAAGAAGCGCACCATGGCCCGCACGAAGGCCATGCGCGGGGCGTCGCGGGCGATGTGCAGGACCCCCTGTTCGCTGCGCCCGAGGAGCCGGGCGAGGAAGGGTCCTTCCATGCCGTCGAGACAGCGGGCGACGCGGATGCGCGGCGCGGAGCCCCGGGGGTCGCGGAGGGGGGCGGCGAGGGCGCTGCTGTCGGTGGCGGTCACGTCGCGATCTCGAAACGGCGGAGCAGGGCGAAGATCCGGTTGTCGTGGCGCGGGGGCACGCGGTCGCGGCCGGTGTACCAGGCCAGGATGTCCTGGTCCCTCTCCTCGAGCAGCGCCTCGAGCTGGGCGAGCTCGACATCGTCCAGACGGTCGATGTAGCGTGCGACGAAGCGTCCGAGGAGGAGATCGCATTCGAGGCAGCCGCGGTAGCGGCTCCGGTGGAGAAGGCGCTTGCGACGCAGCGTGAGGGGCTCTTCGGTCATCGGCTCGGTCGGTACCGTGTTCTAAGATGGGCGGCGCGCAGGAGGTGTCGAGGGGTCTAGCGGAAGAGGCGGACGCGGCCAAGCGGGCGGCACCCGCGGCGGTCGGCCGCGACCCGCGGCTGTTCCCGCTCTTCGCCCCCCTCGCCTCCCTCGACGGGGTGGGTCCGACGCTGGCCCGCCGCCTCGCGCGCCTGCTCGGCCGGGAGGAGCCGCGGGTCCTCGACCTCCTGTTCCATCTGCCGCGCGCCAGCCTGAACCTGGTCGCCCGCGACGCCCTCACCCCGGCGACGGTGGGCGAGGAGGTCGCGCTGGAGGTGGAGATCGGGCGCCACCGGCCGGGCTTCGGCCGCAGCCCCTACCGGATCGGCGCCCGGGTGGGCGAGACGCCGGTGGATCTCGTCTTCTTCAACGCCCGCAAGGCCTGGCTCGAGGAGCGCTATCCCGAGGGCGGCAGGGTCCGGCTCCACGGCCGGCTGCAGCAGTGGCGCGGGCGCTTCCAGCTCGTCCATCCCGAACCCCTGGAGGAGGGACGCGGCCTCCCTCCCCGCCTCCCCGTCTATCCGGCCACCGCCGATCTCGGCCAGGGGCAGATCCGCCGTCTCCTGCGGCGGGCCATGGAGCGCGTGCCGGAGCTCCCCGAATGGCACCGCCCCGGGGTCCTCCCGGGGGTGACGCTGCCCGGCTTCCGGGCGGCGCTCGCGCGTCTCCACGACGGCGGCGAGGAGGCCGCCGATCCGGCCGCACCGGCCCGCCAGCGGCTGGCCCTCGACGAGCTCTTGGCCCTCCAGCTCGCGCTCGCCACGGTTCGCCGGCGGTGCAGCGAGACGACGGGACGCGCGCTGGTCGGCGACGGGCGGCTGACCGAACGGCTGCTCGCCGCCCTCCCCTACGAGCCCACGGCCGCCCAGCGCCGCGCCTTCGCCGAGATCCGCGAGGACATGGCGGCGCCGGCGCCGATGATGCGGCTGCTGCAGGGCGATGTCGGCAGCGGCAAGACGCTGGTCGCCCTCCTCGCCATGCTGACGGCGGTGGAGGCCGGCCGGCAGGCGGTGCTGATGGCGCCGACCGAGGTGCTGGCGCGCCAGCACGCCGCCGTGCTCGGGGAACTCCTGCGCCCGCTCGGGCTGCCGGTGGGCCTCGTGACCGGCAGGGAGCCGCCGGCAGCCCGGCGGCGGACGGCGACGGCGCTCGCCGAAGCCGCACTGCCGCTGTGCGTCGGCACCCAGGCACTGTTGCAGCCGGGGCTCGCGATCCCGCGCCTGGGGCTCGTGGTGATCGACGAACAGCACCGGTTCGGCGTCGCCCAGCGCCTCGCGCTGGTGGCCAAGGGCGGCGGCGCGGATCTGCTGCTGCTCACCGCCACGCCCATTCCGAGGAGCCTGCTGCTGTGCTGGTACGGCGACATCGCCGTCTCGCGGCTCGAGGAAAAGCCGGCCGGACGGCGGCCGGTGACCACCCGGACGGTGTCCCTCGCCCGCCTCGGCGAGGTGGTGGAGGCGGTCGGGCGGGCGCTGGCGCGGGGCGAGCGCGGCTACTGGATCTGCCCGGCGGTGAGTGCCGCCGACAGCGGCGAGGTGGCGGCGGCCGAGGCGCGCCACGCCATGCTCGCCGAGCGCTTCGGCGATGTGGTGGGCCTCGTCCACGGCGCGCTGCCCAAGGCCGCCAAGCAGAAGGCGATGCGGGATTTCGCCGCCGGCCGGACGCGGCTCCTGGTGGCCACCACGGTGGTCGAGGTGGGGATCGACGTGCCGGAGGCGAGCCTCATGGTGGTCGAGCAGGCCGAGCGCTTCGGTCTCGCCCAGCTCCATCAGCTCCGCGGCCGGGTGGGACGCGGCGCGCGTCCCTCGACCTGCCTGCTGCTCTATCGCCCGCCGCTTTCCGCCACCGCCCGGGCGCGGCTGGCGCTCATGAGGGAGACCGAGGACGGCTTCCGCATCGCCGAGGAGGACCTGCGCCTGCGGGGGCCGGGGGAGGTGCTCGGGGTGCGTCAGAGCGGACTGCCGGAGTTCCGGTTCGCGGATCTCCTCCATCACGGGGCGCTGCTGCGGCTGGCGGCCGGCGAGGCCGGCGCCGCCCTCGCCGAGGATCCGCGGCTCGAGAGCGGGCGCGGACGGGCGCTCGGGCTGCTGCTGGAGCTGTTCGGCTACGCCGAGGCGGCGCGACTAGTCCGTGCGGGCTAGCTCGCCGGCGGGCACCGGCGTGCCGGCGGCGGGGCCGACCGCCACGGGGACGCCGCCCGGCCCGGGCGGCGTCACGATGCCACCCGAGATCACCATCTTCATCCCCTCCTCGATGGTCATGCCGAGATGCACCAGATCCCGGCGCGGCACGAACAGCAGGAAGCCAGAGGTGGGATTGGGGGTGGTGGGGAGGAAGACGTTGACGAGATCCTTCTCGCGCATCGCTTCCGCCACCTCGCCCCTGGTGGGGCCGGTGACGAAGGCGATCGCCCAGAGGCCGCGGCGCGGGTATTCGACCAGCACCACCTCGCGGAAGGAACGCGAGGAATTGGCGAGTACCGTCTCGAAGATCTGCTTCAGGGTGCCGTAGATGCTGCGCACCACCGGCATGCGATGGAGGATGCGCTCGCCGAAACGCATCATGCTGCGGCCGAGCAGGCTGGCGGTGAACCAGCCGACCAGGGTGATCAGGGCGAGCACGAACAGGAAGCCGAGCCCCGGCATGCTGAACGGGAGGTAGGTCTCGGGGTTGTAGCGCGCGGGAATAAGGGTGCTCGCCGTCTCGTCGAAGAAATCGACCACCTGCCAGACGATGAAGAAGGTGATGCTGATGGGGGCCGTGACGATGATGCCCGCCAGGAGATAGTTGCGCAGCCGCGCCATCAGGGTCGAATGGACACGCGGCTCGCTTTCCTCCTGGACCTGGCCGCCGGCCCCGTCCGGCCCGTTCGGACGTTCCTCGTGCAAGATGCTGGCCTCGCCGTCCCTCTCGTCCACGGAATTCCGCGCCCCCCAAGATAGCGGCAGCGGGGCCGCGAGACCAGAGGGGGCGTCGGGCGGGCCGGCGGCGCGGGTCCCGGCCCGGGACCGAAAACCATCGGTTTCACAACACCTTGGGAGGTTCACACGAAAGGCTGCAAAGGGGCGTGTCGGGCAGCCGAAAGCAACTAAAATTTTATACAGTTTTGGGCCAAGATGATATTTTATCCTCCCAAATAGAAGATTGACACACGGAAGGATGAAGGACAGGTTAACAGACACCGGAGTGACGGAGTCGCTTCACAGCAAATAAAGCGCCCCGGACGAAAGGAGTGGGTACGATGGCCGTGATCGCCAGCACCATCCTCGTAGTGCGCCGCATCGCCGACCTCCAGCGCCGTCGCCAGATTCTCAGCGAACGTCAGGATCGTCTGCGCCGCAGCCTGCCGGAATGGACCTTCGCGCCGCTGCAGCTCGTGGGCATGTCGGCGGGGGAGATCCAGGCCATGATGAACGATCTCGATCGCGCCGAAGAGGAAGCGGGCCTGACCGACGTGGAGGCCGAGATCGAGCAGATCGACCGCCAGCTCGAGGAGCTCGAATCGACCCTGCTCGCCACCCCCTCGCGCTCCCTCGACGCCATCCAGGCGGTGCTGGAGCTGGCCATCTCCCGTTTCCGCGAGCAGACCGCGACCGATCCCAACGATCTGTTCTACGACTACGGCGATGCCCGCATCCTGTTCCTGCTCGAGCGGGCGGCCGACGATCTGCGGGCCCTGCTCGCCGAGGAGCAGCGCGAGGCGAGCTGAAAGCGGCCGCGCGACTGATCGCGCGTTCGGGCGGGTACCCCCGCCTCTCCTCCTCCCCTTCTTCGTCCGGGTGAACGGTGGCGTGGCGGCGGCCTAGGGGCCGCCGCTCGCCGTCGGCGCGTTCTCCGCCTCGCGCGCCGCCGCGAGCGCCTCCAGCGCCTCCGGCGCGAGGCGGATGTGCAGCTCGCGCAGCTGGCGCTCGTCGACCGGCGAGGGGGCGCCCAGCAGCAGCTCCTGGGCCTGCTGGTTGAGCGGGAAGGCGGTCACCTCGCGGATGTTCGGCACGTCGGCGATCAGCATCACGATGCGGTCGAGCCCCGGCGCCAGCCCGCCGTGGGGCGGGGCACCGTAGCGCAGCGCCCGCAGCATGCCGCCGAACCGCGCCTCCAGCTCCTCGCGGCCGTAGCCGGCGATCTCGAAGGCCTTGATCATGATCTCCGGCTTGTGGTTGCGGATGGCGCCCGAGGAGAGTTCGACACCGTTGCAGACGATGTCGTACTGCCAGGCGAGGATCTCCAGGGGATCCCTCGTTTCCAGCGCCTCGAGCCCGCCCTGGGGCATGGAGAAGGGGTTGTGGGAGAAGACCACCCGCTTCGCCTGTTCGTCCCATTCGTACATCGGGAAATCGACGATCCAGCAGAAGCGGTAGGTCTTCTCCGCCACGAGGCCGAGGAGATCGCCGAGGCGGAGGCGTACGATGCCGGCGAGCCGCGCCGCCTCCGCCTCCCGCGCGCAGGTGAAGAACACCGCGTCCCCCTCCTCGAGATCGGCGGCCTGGCGGAGCTGCTCGAGGCGCACCGGATCGAGGAACTTGGCCACCGGCCCCCTGGCCTCGCCCTCGGCGAAGACGATGTAGCCGAGGCCCTTGGCCCCCTGCTCCTGGGCGAAAGCGATCATGCGGTCGAAGAAGCTGCGCGGCTGCGCCGCCGCGCCCGGAGCCGGGATCGCGCGCACCACCGCCCCCTTCTCGATGGCGCCCGCGAACACCCGGAAGCCCGAGCCCCGGAACACGTGGGTGGCCTCGGCGATGTGGATGGGGATCCGGAGATCCGGCTTGTCGGTGCCGTAGCGCAGCATGGCCTCCCGCCAGGGGATGCGGGGAAAGGGCGGCTCGGTCACCGACCAGTCGGTGAACTCGGAAAAGACCCCGTGCAACACCGGCTCGACGGCGGCGAACACGTCCTCCTGGGTCACGAAGGCCATCTCCAGATCGAGCTGGTAGAACTCGCCGGGGCTGCGGTCGGCACGCGCGTCCTCGTCGCGGAAGCAGGGGGCGATCTGGAAGTAGCGGTCGAAGCCGGCGATCATCAGCATCTGCTTGTACTGCTGCGGCGCCTGCGGCAGGGCGTAGAAGCGGCCCGGATGGAGGCGCGAGGGGACGAGGAAGTCGCGCGCCCCCTCGGGCGAGCTGGCGGTCAGGATCGGCGTCTGGAACTCGGTGAAGCCCTGTTCGATCATGCGCCGCCGGATGCTGGCGATCACCGCCGAGCGCAGCCGGATCCGGCGCTGCATCCGCTCCCGCCGGAGATCGAGGAAGCGGTAGCGCAGCCGCACCTCCTCGGGATAGTCGCGGTCGGCGTTGACCTGGAGCGGCAGGCTGTCGGCGGCGGCCTCGAGATGGAAGCTCTCCGCCACCAGCTCCACCTCGCCGGTGGGCAGCGAGGGGTTGACGGTCTCGGGCTCCCGCGCCACCACCCGGCCGGTGACGGTGACGACGCTCTCGAGCCGGCAGCGCTCCGCCTCCGCGAAAAAGGCGCGGTCGGGCTGGAACACGATCTGGGTGATGCCGGTATGGTCGCGCAGATCGATGAACAGGAGCTGGCCGTGGTCGCGCTTTCGGTGTACCCAGCCGGAAAGCCGGGCGGTGGCGCCGACATCGCGCTTTCGGAGCTCGCCGCAGCGATGCGTTCGGTAGGGATGCATGCTGGAACTCGACGCTGATGAATGACGGCGGACGGCAGGCCGCCGTCCGCGCGGACGCCGCTAAAGGTCATAAGCACCACCGGCCTGTCAAGGCGCGCCGCCCGCCGTCACCGCCCCTCCCCGCCCCTCCGACCCTCCGGGAACCATGAGCCTGATCACCACCACCGCCGACCTCGCCGCCTTCGTCCGCCGCGCCCGCCGCGAGCGCTACGTCACCATCGACACCGAATTCATGCGCGACCGCACCTACTGGCCGCGCCTCTGTCTCGTGCAGATCGCCACCGCCGAGGAGGCGGTGGCGATCGATCCCCTGGCCGAGGGGATGGACCTCGCGCCGCTCCACGAGCTCCTGCGCGATCTCGCGGTGCTCAAGGTGTTCCACGCCTGCCGCCAGGACCTCGAGATCTTCTACCGCATGCTCGACGGCGCGCTGCCCGAGCCGGTGTTCGACACCCAGGTGGCGGCGATGGTCCTCGGCCTCGGCGAGGAGGCCTCCTACGAGAGCCTCGTCACCCGCATCGCCCGTGCCCGCCTCGACAAGTCCTCGCGCTTCACCGACTGGTCGCGGCGGCCCCTGAGCGAGGCCCAGCTCCGCTACGCGCTGGCCGACGTCACCCATCTGCGGGTGATCTACGAGCGGCTGCACGAGCGCCTCGTCGCCCGCGGCCGCCTCGCCTGGGTGGACGAGGAGCTCGCCAATCTCCTCGATCCGCGCCTCTACGAGCAGCCGCCCGAGGAGGCCTGGAAGCGCCTCAAGCTGCGCTCCCGCGAGCCGCGCTTCGTCAAGCTCGTGCAGGAACTCGCCGCCTGGCGCGAGCGCACCGCCCAGCGCCGCGATCTTCCCCGCAGCCGCGTGCTCAGGGACGATCTCCTGCTGGAGCTCGCCGCCGCCCGCCCGACGGAGATCGAGGATCTGCGCCGCCTGAGCCGGATCAGCCTCGACCGCCAGAGCGCCGCCGAGGTGGTGGCCGTCGTGCGGCGGGTGATGGCGCTCGCCGAGGAGGCGCTGCCGCGGCTGCCACCGCCGCCCGAGAAGCCGCGCGGGCTCGGCCCGGTGGTGGATCTCCTGCGGGTGCTGCTCAAATACTGCGCCGAGGAATACCAGGTGGCGCAGCGGCTCGTCGCCGGCACCGCCGATCTCGAGGCCATCGCCGCCGGCCGCGAGGCCGGCATCCCGGCCCTGTCCGGCTGGCGACGGGAGATCTTCGGCGAGCGGGCGCTGGCCCTCAGGCGCGGCCACCTGGCCCTCACCGTACGCGGCCGCCGGCTCCGCCTCCTCGATCGGGAACCGGTGGGCTGAGGCGTGATCCTGCTGGTCGGGCGCCACGGTTTCATCGGCCGGCATCTCGAACGGGCGCTGGCGGGCCGGCTCCATCGCGCCTTCGCCCACGACGGTCCCTGGGCCGAGGCCCTCGGCGCCGACACCGGCTGCCTCGTCTGGTGCGGCCGCGACCCGCGACTCGGCACCCCGGACTGGCGGCTCGAAACCGATCTCGAGCTGGCCGCCGCCCGCCGCTGCGCCGCCACCGCGACCGCCATGATCACCCTCTCGAGCCGCAAGGTCTACGCCCCCGCCGCGGGACCGCTCGGCGAGGACACGCCCACCGAGCCCGTCGATGCCTACGGCCGGCAGAAGCTCGCCCTCGAGCGGGCGCTGGCGGCGATCCTCGGCCCCCGCCTGACGGTGCTCCGGCTCGCCAATATCATCGGCTTCGAGCCGGGGCGGCGGAGCTTCATGGGGCTGCTGCTGACGGCGCTCCGCGACCGCGGCACGATCCGCTTCGACATGAGCCCCTTCACGGAGCGCGACTTCCTGCCGGTGGAGACCGCCGCCCGCTGGATCGTGCGGCTCGCCGAAGGCCCGCCGGGCGGCATCCTCAACCTCGGCTCGGGCCGGGCGATGCCCGTGGGCCGCATCGCCCTCGCGGTGATGGAGGGTTTCGGCGGCGGCCGGCTCCTCATCGAGGACTGGCGCGAACGGGACGCCTTCCGGCTCGATACGCACCGGCTCCGCCGTCTCCTCGGGGAGGCGATCGCGCCGGACGCGATCCTCGCCCACTGCCGCACCCTCGGGCGGCGCCTGCGCGAGGATCCGGCCGGCGATCAGCCCATGGGATGCGGGAGGTAGCCGACGAAGCCCGCGATCCGCCAGCGGCCGCCGCTCTTCGCGCAGAAATAGAGCGTCTGCCAGGCGAGGCGCTGCACCGTGCCGTCGGCCCTCGTGATGGTGCCGTCGAACTTCTTGTGCAGCACCGCCCGATCGCCGGCAACGTCGATGTCGCGCAGATTGGTGATGCGGAAGAGGGCCTCGCGCAGCGGCTCGGCAAAGGCGATGCGGGCGGTCTCCTCGGCCTGGCGGAGCCATTCGTCGCGGTAGGCCTCGAGGGTCGGAAAGGCCAGCCGCCAGCTGTCCGGATTGGCGAGGAAATGGCCGTGGAGGCCGAAGAACCGATCGGCCAGGAAGTCGTCCGCCACCATCGACCAGTCGCGCGCGAGGAAGGCCTCGATGTCCCGGCGCACCAGCATCTCCCAGAGCGCGTGGCGGTCGGGATCGCCCTCGGGAAACGGGTTGCGGTCGTAGTCCATGGTCTTCCTCCTCCCCGGCCTGCCGGTTCAGGTGACGCGGCCGCGGGCATCCACCGGCACCGTCTCCTCGACCCGGTCGCCGCGCAGCAGATGCACCCGGTCCGCGAGATTGACCACCACGCAGACGTGGTTCGGGATCACCCGCACCCGATCGCCGACCGCCGGACGCCGTTCGCAGGCGGCGAGATCGACCACCGCGTGCTCTTCCGAAAGGGCGGTGATCACCGCCTCGGGATACTCGAGGACGTGGCCGTGGCCGGGCACCGGCGCCGTGTCCGCCGCCAGCACCTTGGAGCCCGCGTCGAGCACGGCCCGCGTCGCGGTGGGCCGGCTGACCACGGTGGCGAGCACCGTGAGCGCGCAATCCTCGAGGCTGCCGTGGCCCCAAGCCACCTGCATGCGGTCCGAATAGATGTAGGTCCCCGGGCGGTACTCGGTGGCGGTCGTGATCTCGGCGGCCCGCAGCAGATCGGGCGTGCCGCCGGCGGAGACGGTGGCGGGCGGCAGGCCGGCTGCCTCGAGCCGCTCCCGCGCCTCGGCGAGCCAGGCATCGGTCTCCCGCCGCCGCGCCCGAGGCTGGAAGGTCATGAGCCCGCCGAAACGCAGCCCGGGCGCCGCCGCGATGCGGCGGGCGAGCGCCACCGCCTCCGCCGGCGTCTGGACGCCGCAGCGGCCGGCGCCGGTGTCGCATTCCACCAGTACCTCGAGCGGTCGTCCGGGATCGCGGAAAGTGGTGGCATACCCCTCCACCACCGCCTCGCCGTCGGCCACCACGGCGATCCGTACCCGCTCGTGCAGCGCCGCCAGCCGCCGCAGCTTGATCGGCCCCACCAGATCGTAGGTCACCAGGATGTCGTCGATGCCGCCCCCGGCCATGCATTCCGCCTCGCCCAGCTTCTGGCAGGTGATGCCGACGGCCCCGAGGCGGAGCTGCCGGCGCGCGAAGCGCACGAGCTTGTGGGTCTTGATGTGCGGGCGCAGGCGGATGCCGTGCCGGTCCGCATAGTCCTGGGCGCGCCGCAGGTTGCGTTCCACCCGGTCGAGGTCGACCAGCACCGCCGGCGTGTCGAGATCGGCCGTCCGCATCCGCTCAGTCCCCGATCGGCATCTCGGGATCGACGATGTTCTGGCTGGCCAGGTTCTGCCGCACCCGCCGCAGCTTCTCGAGCACCGCGGGACCGACGGCGCGGGCGGTGGCGAGGGCCAGCGTGTCCACCACCGCCAAGAGACCGTAGCGCGCCGGCGACGGCTTGTAGAGGTCCTTGTGCTCCTTGATGGTGAGCGGCAGCAGGCTCTCCGCCGCCTCGGCGATGGGCGTGTCGGGGCGCGTCACCGCCACCGTGTGGGCACCGTACTGGCGGGCGATCAGCAGGGCGTCGAGCACCGAGCGGACCTGACCGGACAGCGAGAAGCCGACGATCACGTCGCCCTCGGCCAGCACCGAGGCGTTCATCCGCTGGAGCTGGGGATCGGTGCGCGCCGAGACCTTGAGGCCGAGGCGGAAGAGGCGGTTCTCGAACTCCACCGCCGCCATCGACGAACCGCCGCCGGTGCCGCAGAGGAGGATCTGGCGGGCATCGGCGAGCCGCCGGGCGATGGCCGTCACCTGCTCTTCGCGGATGCCCAGCATCATGCGGTCGATGGCGGCATGGGCGTCGGTGGTGACGGCGGCGATGCAGTTGGCGGCCCGCGCCGCGGCCGGGACCCGCTCCGGCCCACGGATGTAGGCGCCGCCGATGGCCAGCGCCTGGGCCAGATGGAAGCGGATGTCGCGGGTGCCCGAAAAGCCCATCGCCCGGGCGAGGCGGGTGACGGTGGGTTCGCTCACCCGCGCCCGGGCGGCGATGTCGGCGATGGGGGCGCTGGCGGCGAACTGGGGATCGGCCAGGATGCATTCGGCGAGTCGCCGCTCCGCCCCCGTGCCCTCCCGCGCCCGCCGCCGCAGGCGGCCGATGATGTCCACCGCGCCCGGCTCGCCGCGCGGCGCGACCGCGTTCCTCTCCCTCGCCTTCACAGCCGGGCTCCCCCTTCCCCGGGATCGAACAGATGCAGGCCCGAAGGTGTCACCGACAGCCGCAGCTCGTCGCCCGGCCGCGGCAGCTCGCGGTCGCGGAACACCGCCCGCAGCTCGCCCCCGGCCACCCTTCCGTGGACGTGGATCTCGGGACCCGTGGGCTCCACCACCTCGACCGTCATGCGCAGCGGCCCCTCGGGATCGCGCACCAGCGCATCGGGCCGGATGCCGACCACCACCGCCTCGCCGTCGGGCCAGGCGACGGGCTCCGTCGCGATGGCGGAACCGTCGGGCAGCACCGCCGTGCCCCGCCCCTCGCCCCGCCGGTAGCGGGCCTCGAGGAAACTGATCGCCGGCGAGCCGATGAAGCCCGCCACGAAGCGGTTGGCCGGCCGGTCGTAGAGCTCGAGCGGGGCGCCGATCTGCTCGATGCGGCCGGCGTTCATGACCACGATGCGGTCGGCCATGGTCATGGCCTCGATCTGGTCGTGGGTGACGTAGACGATGGTCACCCCGAGCTTCTGGTGCAGGGCCTTGATCTCGGTGCGCATCCGCACCCGCAGCCCGGCATCGAGATTGGAGAGGGGTTCGTCGAACAGGAACAGCTTGGGGTCGCGGACGAGGGCGCGCCCCATCGCCACCCGCTGGCGCTGGCCGCCCGAGAGCTGGCCGGGCATGCGCGCGAGATGCCCGGTGAGCCTCAGCACCTCGCTCGCCCGGGCGACGGCCTCGCGGACGCGCGCCGGGTCCTCGCGACGGATCCGCGGGCCGAAGGCGATGTTGTCGCCCGCCGTCATGTGCGGGAAGAGGGCGTAGGACTGGAACACCATGGCGATGTTGCGCTTCTGGGGCGGGATGTCGTTGGCGCGCACGCCGTCGATCACGAGATCGCCGTCGCTCACCGTCTCGAGCCCGGCGATCATGCGCAGAAGGGTCGATTTCCCGCAGCCCGAGGGGCCGACGAGGACCACGAACTCGCCCTTCTCGATCGACAGCGACAGCTCCCGGATCACGGTCACACCGCCGAAGCGCTTGCTCACCCGCACGAGATCGAGCGCCGACATGCCGCGCCTTCCCTCCTCCCCCCGCTCACGAGATCGCCCGCAGGAACGGCATGTTGGCCGCGCCGATTCCGGCATCCACCGGCAGCACAACGCCGGTGATGCCGCGGGCGAGATCCGAGGCCAGGAACGCCACCGCCGTCGCCACCTCCCGCGGCTCCACCAGCCGCCCGAGGGGATAGAGGGCGACCACCCGCCGCACGATCTCCGGATCCCGTTCGAGCCGCGCGTCCCAGGCCGGGGTGCGGATGGAGCCGGGGCGCACGGCGTTGGCGCGGATGCCGTTCGGCCCCTCCTCGGTGGCGATCGCCCGCATCCAGGCCTCGAGACCGGCCTTGGCGGCGCTGTAGGCGGGATTGCCGAAATGCTGGCCGGCATTGACCGAGGAGACGAAGACGAGGGCCGCCCCCTGCGGCCGCCCCCGCATCGCCGGCAGCAGGGCGGCGGTGAAATGCACCGTCCCGCGGAGGTTGACGTCGAGCTCCCGGTCGAAGGTCTCGGCATCCATCGCCGCCAGGGTCTCGGCCCGGGTCGCGCCGGCGTTGGCGATCACGACATCCGGCGCCCCGCCGGCACGGATGGCCGAAGCCGCGGCCAGGGTGGCCTCCCGGTCGGCGAGATCGAAGGCCCGGGTCTCGGCCACCGGCAGGCCGGCCAGGGACATGCGGGGATGGTCGCAGGCCACCACGGCGGCGCCCAGTTCGGCGAACAGCTCGACCAGCGCCGTGCCGAGCCCGCCGCCGGCGCCGGTGACGACCACCCTCCTGCCCTCGAAGCCGAACATCGGCGTTCCGTTCCGCCTCTCCCCTGCCGCGACAACTAGATCCAACGCTGTCGGTTTGCAACATCGGGCCGGGATTTCGCGTTGTGGAAGGGTTTGTTCTGTAGTAATTTTTCAGACGGTCGCGTCGACGACGATCCGCCTGTTACCGGACGGGCGCGCCAACAACGGACAAGAATCCGGCAGTGGAGGTCACGGATGAGAATCACGACGAGGGGATTGGGAATCGCGGCCGCCGCGACGCTGGCGCTCGCCGCCGCCACGCCGCTCGCCACGGCGCAGACCGTGCGCGTCACGGTGGCCGAGTACAGCTCCAAGACCGGCCCCTATTTCGAGGCCGCGGCGGCCGCCTTCGAGGCCGCCAATCCCGGCACCGACGTGCAGATCGAGGTGGTGCCCTGGGACGTGCTGCTGCAGAAGCTCACCACCGACATCTCGGCCGGCACCAACGCCGATCTCGCCATCATCGGCACCCGCTGGCTGGTCGATTTCGTCGAGGAGGGCATCGCCGCGCCTCTCGACGACTACATGACCGACGAGTTCCGCAGCCGTTTCTTCGAGGTGTTCCTCTCCCCCTCGGTGATGAAGGGCAAGACCTACGGGCTGCCGATCGCCGCCTCGGCGCGCGCCATGTACTACAACCGTGAGCTCCTCGAGCGGGCGGGCTACGACGCGCCGCCCGACACCTGGGAGCAGCTGGCCGAGACCGCCAAGGCGATCTCCGCCCTCGGCGACGAGGT
>JALUAG010000021.1 GCA_027045875.1 Alphaproteobacteria bacterium
GCCCTCGAGGTGGACTACGAGATGGCCGGCAAGGATCTGATCGATTCGGTGCGGCTCTCGGGCCGAATCTGCCGCATCCTCGGCGGCACCCCGCCGGCCGGCTTCATCTACGAGCTCTTCCTCGACGAGAAGGGGGAGAAGATCTCGAAATCGAAGGGCAACGGCCTCACCATCGACGAGTGGCTGCGCTACGGCACCAAAGAGAGCCTGATGCTGTTCCTCTACCAGCATCCGCGCAAGGCCAAGCGCCTCTACTTCGACGTCATCCCGCGCCATGTCGACGAGTACCAGGCCCTGCTCGAGGCCTATCCGACGCAGGACGAGGCGCGCCGCATCGCCAATCCGGTCTGGCACATCCACGACGGCGATCCGCCGGTGGAGACGCTGCCCATCAGCTACGGCATGCTCCTCAACCTCGCGAGCGTGGTCAACGCCGAGATGCCGGAGGTCCTGTGGGGCTTCATCCGCCGCTACGCTCCCGAGGCGAGCCCCGAGCGCTCGCCGCGTCTCGCCGAGCTCGTGGAGCGGGCGCTCGCCTACTACCGCGACTTCGTCGCCCCGAAGAAGGCCTACCGGGCACCGGACGCGCGCGAGCGGGCGGCCCTTCGGGAGCTCCGCGACCATCTCGCGACCCTGCCCGAGGACACCCCGCCCGAGACCATCCAGCACGAGCTCTACGAGATCGGCAAGCGCCACGGCTTCACCAATCTCCGGGACTGGTTCCGGGCGCTCTACGAGGTGCTCCTGGGACAGAGCGAGGGGCCGCGCTTCGGCAGCTTCGTGGCATACTACGGCGTCGCCAACACGAGAAAGCTGATCGAGGACGCCCTTGCCCGCGAAGGCTGAGCGACGCGCCCCGCGAGCGACCGGCCGGCGGCCGGCCCGCCGACACGTGGCCGATGCCCGCGCGGTGGCCCTCGACGTGCTCGATGCGGTGTTCGCGCCCCGCCCGAGACCGGCCGAGGAGGCGTTCCAGCGCCATCCCGATCTCGGCAGGCTGTCGGCCCGCGACCGTGCCTTCGCCCGCCTGCTCTACGCCACCGTGCTGCGCCGGCTGCGCGAGATCGACGACCGGATCACGCCCCTCCTCCGCCATCGCCCCTCGCGCCCCACGGCGATGAACCTCTTGCGCCTCGGCCTCGCCCAGCTCGTCCATCTGCGCACCCCGCCCCACGCCGCGGTGGCGGAAACGGTCCGCCTCGCCCGCGATCGGGCGCCGAACCACGCGGCGCTCGTGAACGCGGTGCTGCGCCGGCTCGCGGCCCGCGGCTTCACGCCGCTCCCCGAGGAGGAGGCGGCACGCCGCAATACCCCGCCCTGGCTGTGGCGGAGCTGGGCCGGCGCCTACGGCGAGGAAACGACCCTCGCCATCGCCCGCGTCCATCTGCGCGAGCCGCCGCTCGATCTCCAGGTCAAGGCCGATCCCGAGGGCTGGGCGCGGAAGCTCGAGGCCGAGATCCTGCCCGACGGCACGCTGCGGCGGCGGGGCGGCGGCCCGGTCGAGCTGCTGCCCGGCTACCGCGAAGGGGCCTTCTGGGTGCAGGACGTGGCGGCGGCGCTGCCGGCGCGGCTGCTGGGCGCGGTGCGCGGTCGGCGGGTGCTCGATCTCTGCGCCGCCCCGGGCGGCAAGACCGCGCAGCTCTGCCACGCCGGCGGCGAGGTGACGGCGGTGGAGCGGTCGCCGAAACGCGCCGAGCGCCTCGAGGCCAACCTCGCCCGCCTCGGCTTTTCGGCCCGGATCCTGGTGGGCGACGCGCGCGAGGCGGACACCGGCGATCCCTTCCCCTTCGTGCTGCTGGATGCGCCCTGCACCGCCACCGGTACCATCCGCCGTCACCCCGACATTCCCTGGGTGCGCCAGCCGGCGGACGTGCTGCGCATGGCGACGCTCCAGAACGCCCTCCTGGATGCCGCGGCCGCCCGGCTGGCGCCCGGCGGCGTGCTCGTCTACGCCGTCTGCTCCCTGCAACCCGAGGAGGGCGAGCAGCGCATCGCCGCCTTCCTGCATCGCGTGTCCGGGATGGAGCGCCTGCCGGTGGCCCCGGACGAACTCCGCGGCCTGCCGGCGGCGATCGATTCCGAGGGTGCGGTCCGCACGCTTCCCTGTCATCTCGCGGAGGCGGGCGGCATGGACGGTTTCTACATCGCCCGGCTGCGCCGCCGGGCCTGACGGCCGAGGTGTGCCATGGACATCCAGCCCATCCGACGTGCTCTCCTCTCGGTATCCGACAAGACCGGCATCCTCGAGCTCGCCCGCTTTCTCGTCGAACGCGGGGTGGAGCTCGTCTCCACGGGGGGCACCGCCCGGCTCCTCGCCGAGGCCGGCCTGCCGGTCACCGAAGCCGGGAACCTCACCGGCTTCGGCGAGTTCCTCGACGGTCGCGTCAAGACCCTCCATCCGGCGATCCACGCGGGCCTCCTCGCCCGCCGCGACCGCGGCGAACATCTGGCCGAACTCGAACGGCGGGAGATCACTCCCATCGACCTTCTGGTGGTCAACCTCTATCCCTTCGAGGAAACCCTGGCCGCCGGCGCCGCCTTCGATGCCTGCATCGAGCAGATCGACATCGGCGGCCCCGCCATGATCCGGGCGGCGGCCAAGAACCACGCCTTCGTCGCGGTGGTGGTGGATCCCGCCGACTATGCCGGGCTCATGGCCGCCATCGGGGAGAAGGGCGGGACCGATCTCGCCACCCGGCGCCGCCTCGCCCGCAAGGCCTTCGCCCGCACCGCCGCCTACGATGCCGCGATCGCCACCTGGCTCGCCGGCGCGACCGGCGAGTTCCTGCCCGAACGGCTGCCGGTGGCGGGCCGTCGGGCGAGCGAGCTCCGCTACGGCGAGAATCCGCACCAGAAGGCCGCCCTCTACGCGGTCGGCACGCCCCGTCCGGGCGTGGTCGGGGCACGCCAGCTCCAGGGCAAGGCGCTTTCCTACAACAACATCCTGGACGCCGATGCCGCCTTCGAGCTGGTGGCCGAGTTCGCCGATCCGGCGCTGGTGATCGTCAAGCACAACAATCCCTGCGGGGTGGCGGAGGGCTCGGACCCGCTGGACGTCTGGCGGCGGGCGCTGGCCTGCGATCCGGTGAGTGCCTTCGGCGGCATCGTCGCCTTCAACCGCCCGCTCGAGGCGGATCTCGCCGAGGAGCTCGCGAAGATCTTCCTCGAGGTGGTGATCGCCCCCGAGATCCGCCCCGAGGCGGCGGCGGTGCTGGCGGCGCGGCGGAACCTGCGGGTGCTGGAGACGGGCGGGCTGCCCGAGCCGGAAAGCCGAACGCCGCTCCTGCGCTCGGTGGCGGGCGGCTTTCTCGCCCAGGAGCGGGACGCCGGATCGGTCGATGCCGCGGATCTGCGCCGGGTGACGGCGCGGGCTCCCACCGAGGCCGAGCTTCGGGATCTGCTGTTCGCCTGGAAGGTGGCGAAGCACGTGCGCTCCAACGCCATCGTGCTGGCCCGGGGACGCGCGACGGTGGGTATCGGCGCCGGCCAGATGAGCCGCGTCGATGCGGTGGAGATCGCCGTCCGCAAGGCCGAGAGCCAGCGCGGCGCCCGGCCCTGCGTCGTCGCCTCGGACGCCTTCTTCCCCTTCCCCGACGGGCTCGTGGCGGCCATCGAGGCCGGTGCCACCGCCGCCATCCAGCCGGGCGGCAGCGTCCGCGACGCGGAGGTGATCCGGGCCGCCGACGAGGCCGGCATCGCCATGCTGTTCACCGGCATGCGCCATTTCCGGCACTGACGCACGCTCCCGACCTTTACGCCCGTTAACCGGATCTTCATTTCCGGCCGTTATCCTTCCCGGCCGCACGGACACCGCCCCTTCGGGGGCGACGGCGACCGGAGGAACGCGGGACGATGATCGATCGGGTGGTCCTCTACTTCTTCTTCGTGCTGCTCGGGGTGAGCCTGCTCTGGGAGCAGCCGGTACCGCTGCTCGTCGGTCCCTGACCGGCTGGCGGCGCGCGGACGCCGCGCGGCGGCACGCTTGCCGCCGTCGCCGCCGGGGAGTAGATGTTGCGTCGCGAAAAGGCCCAACGCGCGCAGCACGCCCCGGAGGACGCCCATGACCGCCTGCATCGTCGGCTGGCACCATCTGCCCTTCGCCAAGCACGAAGACCGCGACGTCGAGAGCCTCGTCACCGAAGCGGCCCGGGGCGCCCTCGCCGACGCCGGCATCGGCCCCGAGGAGGTGGACGAGATCTATCTCGGCCACTTCAACGGCGGCTTCTCCGAACAGGACTTCACGAGCTCCCTCGTCCTCCAGACCGATCCCGCCCTACGCTTCAAGCCCGCCACCCGGGTGGAGAACGCCTGCGCCACCGGATCGGCCGCGGTCCATGCGGGGCTGCGCGCCATCGCCGCCGGGAAGGCGCGCTTCGTGCTCGTGGTCGGGGTCGAGAAGATGACCGATCTCCCGGGGCCCGAGATCGGCCGCACCCTCCTCAAGGCCTCATATCTCAAGGAGGAATCGGGCATCCAGGGCGGCTTCGCCGGTGTCTTCGCGCAGATCGCCCAGCAGTATTTCCAGCGCCACGGCGACCAGACCGACGCGCTCGCCATGATCGCCGCCAAGAACCACCGGAACGGCTGCGCCAACCCCTGGGCGCAGATGCGCAAGGACCTGGGCTTCGCCTTCTGCCGCAAGGTGTCGGAGAAGAACCCCATCGTGGCGCCGCCCCTCAAGCGCACCGACTGTTCGCTGGTCTCCGACGGGGCGGCGGCGCTGGTGCTGACCGATGTCGAGACGGCGCTCACCATGCCCAAGGCGGTCGTTTTCCGCGCCGCCGTGCAGGTCAACGACTTCCTGCCGCTCAGTCGGCGCGACATCGTGCTGTTCGAGGGCTGCGAGCAGGCCTGGCGCAAGGCCCTCGACCACGCCCGACTGACCCTCGAGGATCTCGATCTCGTCGAGACCCACGACTGCTTCACCATCGCCGAGCTGATCGAGTACGAGGCGATGGGTCTCACCCCGCGCGGTCAGGGGGCGCGCGCCGCCCTCGAGGGCTGGACCGAGAAGGACGGCAAGCTGCCGGTCAATCCCTCGGGCGGGCTCAAGGCCAAGGGCCATCCCATCGGCGCCACCGGCGTGTCGATGCACGTGCTGACCGCCATGCAGGTGCAGGGGGAGGCCGGCGAGATGCAGGTGGAGGACGCCGAGATCGGCGGCATCTACAACATGGGCGGGGCCTGCGTGGCCTCCTACGTGAGCATCCTCGAGGCCCTGCGCTGAGCCGCCGGGATCAGGCCGCGGTCCAGCCGCCGTCCACCATCACCGTGGTGCCGGTGACGTAGGAGGAGGCCTTCTCGGCGACCAGGAACAGCACCGCCCCCACCGTCTCCTCCACCCGACCGAAACGGCCCATGGGCGTGCGCGCGAGGAGCCGCTTCGAGAGATGCTCGTGGCTGGTGATGCCGCGGGTGAGATCGGTGAGGATGAAGGCGTAGGCCACGGCGTTGACCCGCACCCCGCGGTCGGCCCAGTCGAGGGCCAGCGCCCGGGTGAGCATCTCCACCCCGCCCTTGGAGGCGCAGTAGGGTACCTGGCGCCGGAAGGCGACGTGGCCGGCGATGGAGCTCACGTTGACGATGGCCCCGCCGCCGCTCTCCAGCATCGCCGTGCCGAGATGCCGACAGCAGCGGAAGACGCCCGAGAGGTTGACGTCGAGGATGCGCTGCCATTCGGCGAAGGAGGTCTTCTCGAGCGGGGCGTAATGGGGGTCGATGCCGGCGTTGTTGACGAGGATGTCGAGCCGTCCGTGGCGCTCCAGTACGGCATCGCGCAGCGCCTGCACCGAGTCCTCGTCGGTCACGTCCAGGGGATGCGACCAGGCGACGCCGCCCGCTTCCTCGATCGCCTGCACCGTCTCGGCCAGCGGCTCGGGCCTGCGTCCCGCCGCCACCACCGTCGCCCCGTAGCGCGCGAGGGCCTCGGAAATGGCGCGGCCGATGCCGCGACCGCCGCCGGTGACGACGGCGATGCGGCCCGAGAGGTCGAACAGATCGTCCGGGCGTGCGTCCCTCATCATTCCTCCTTCGCCGGCCGGGCCTCGCGCAGGCAGCGCCGGGCGATCGCCCAGCGATGTACCTCGGACGGCCCGTCGTAGATGCGGAAGGCGCGGATGTCCTGGAAGAGCCGCGCCACCACCGTGTCGTCGGTGACCCCGAGCCCGCCCAGGATCTGCACGCAGCGGTCGAGCACCCGGAAGAGCGCCTCGGAGACCGCCACCTTGGCCAGCGAGGTCTCGTGTCGGCCCTTCTCGCCACGATCGAGGATCCAGGCGGCGTACCAGATCCAGTGGCGCGCCTGCGCGATGTCGATCTCGTTGTCGGCCAGCATGAAGCCCACCCCCTCGTGCTCGCCGAGCGGGCGGCCGAAGGCCCGTCGCCTCGCCGCGTAGTCGCGGGCGATCTCCTGCGCCCGCACCGCCCCGCCGAGCCAGCGCATGCAATGGGTGAGCCGCGCCGGGGCGAGCCGGATCTGGGCGTAGCGGAACCCCTCCCCCACCTCGCCCAGCACCTGGTCGCGACCGACCCGCAGCCCCTCGAGGGCGATCTCGTAATGGCCGCCGGTGAAGCTGCTGTCGATGGTATCGAGGAGGCGCAGGAGACGGATCCCGGGCGCGTCCATCGGGGTGAGGAACATGGTCGCGCCCCGCCCCGGCACATCGGCCATGACGATGCCGAAGGCGGCCCCGCCGGCGCCGGTGATCAGCCATTTGCGACCGTGGATCACGAACCCGTCGCCGTCCGGCTCGGCGCGGGTGGCAAGCAGCATGGGATCGGCTCCCGCCCCGTCGGGCTCGGTCATCAGGAAGCAGGAGCGGATCTCGCCCGCCGCCAGCGGCGCCAGCCAGCGTGCCTTCTGATCCGGGGTGGCGGCCTTGAGGAGGAGATGCATGTTGCCCTCGTCGGGGGCCATGATGTTCATCGCCGTCGGCCCCAGCGGCGAATAGCCCGCCGCCTCGAAGAGGATCGCCTGGCTCACATGGTCGAGCCCGCGGCCGCCGTATTCGGGCGGCAGATGCGGCGCCACCAGCCCCGCCTCGCGCGCGAGGGCCAGGAGCTCGCGCCGGAGCGCCTCGCTCGGCCCGTGGCGGCCCCAGCGCAGATCCCGCTCGTAGGGCAGGATGCGCGTCTCGACGAAGGCCCGCACCTCCTCGCGCAGGGCCTCCTGTTCCGGCGTCGGCGAAAAGTCGATCATGACGCTCCCCCTTGGCGGGCGGCATCATAGAACGCACCGGCGGCGGCGCGAAAGCGGCCGCCGCGCCGCGGCCGCACACCGCGGGAGCACGGCCTCGAGCTCTCGGAAATCTCCGCCGGTACGAGCGGTCGCTGACCGGCGATCCGGGTCAGAAGCTTTCGGGCCAGTCCTCGAGGCGGGAGAAGGGCAGCCGCTCGCCGGCCTCCATGCCGAGCCAGGACAGCCCCTCGCGGAGATGCGGGGCCGGACGGCCACGGATGCGGAACGGCCGGCCGGTTCCGGGATGGGGAAGCTCGAGCTCGACCGCCTGCAGCATGAGCCCGGAGGGCGCCCCCTCCGGCACCGCCCCGCCGTCGCCGTACTTGCGATCGCCCAGGATCGGGCAGCCGATGGCGGCGCAATGGGCGCGGAGCTGGTGGGTACGGCCGGTGAGCGGCATCAGACCCAGCCAGGCCCCGACCCTGCCGGCCCGCGCGATCACCCGGAAGGCGGTGCGCGCCTTGCGGGCATCCGGCGCCTCGGGGGTCATGCGCTCGCGCCCCCGGGGGCCGGCCTTGCCGAGGGGCAGATCGACGATCCCCTCCCGCCGCGCCGGCCGGCCCAGCACCACCGCCCAGTAGAGCTTGCGGACCCGGTGCTGCTGGAAGGCGTGCATGAGCTCCCGCGCCGCCCGCGCGTGACGGGCGAGCACCAGCAGCCCCGCCGTGTCGCGGTCGAGACGGTGGACGAGCCGCGGACGCTCGCCGCCCACGGCCAGCGCCTCCAGCATGCCGTCGATGTGGCGGTGGGTGCCGCTTCCGCCCTGAACGGCGAGCCCGGCCGGCTTGTCGAGAACGATGATGTCCTCGTCCTCGTGCAGCACCAGTTCGCGGATGAAGCGGGCGTCGCGGGCGCTCGGGCGCGGCCGTTCGCGCGTCGGTGTGGCCTTCTCCCGCGGCACGAGCGGCGGCACCCGCACGACCTGGCCCGCCTCGAGGCGGGTGCCGGCCTGCACCCGCCGGCCGTCGAGGCGGAACTGGCCGGTGCGCAGCAGCTTCTGCAGGCGGGCATGGGACAGGCCGGGATAGCGGCTCCGGACCCAGCGGTCGAAACGAAGCCCGGCCTCCTCCGGTGCGATCTCGCGGTGTTCGACCTCACCCATCGTCCGTCTTCCGGCGGCCCGCGGTCCCTCGCTCCCGCCGCAGCCGCTCGAGTTCTTCCAGCCGCGCCTTCAGCCGTTTCTCGGCCCCCTCGCCGGTCGGGGCGTAGTAGCGCTCGCGCGCCATGCCCTCGGGAAAATAGTCCTGACCGGAGAAACGGTCGGGTGCGTCATGGTCGTAGATGTAGCCCTCACCATACCCCAGCTTCTTCATGAGACGGGTCGGGGCATTGAGGATGTGGGGCGGCGGCATCAGCGAGCCGTGCTCGCGGGCCGCGCGCATGGCCGCCTCGTGGGCGAGATAGGCGGCGTTGGATTTGGGGGCAAGGGCCAGGTAGATCGTCGCCTGAACGAGCGCCAGCTCGCCCTCGGGCGAGCCCAGCCGCTCGAAGGTCTCGGCGGCGGCGAGGGCGTGCAGTGCCGCGTCGGGATCGGCGAGGCCCACGTCCTCGTAGGCGATGCGGATCAGCCGCCGGGCCAGATAGCGCGGATCCTCGCCGCCGTCGAGCATCCGGCACAGCCAGTAGAGGGCGGCGTCGGGGTCCGATCCGCGGACCGACTTGTGCAGCGCGCTGATGAGATTGAAATGGGCTTCAAAGGCACCGTCGTAGACCGGCATCCGCTTCTGCAAGAGCGCCGCCAGCTCGGCCACCTCGATCTCCCGGTCGGACGGCAGATCGGCGAGGCTCTCCACCATGTTGAGGAGATAGCGGCCGTCGCCGTCGGCGAGCTCGACGAGGCGCCGGCGGGCCTCCCCCGTGAGCGGCAGCCGGTGGCCGATGGCCGCCTCCGCCCGCTCGAGGAGGGTGGTCAGCGCCTCCTCCGAGAGCCGGTTCAGGATCAGCACGTGGCAGCGGGAGACGAGCGCCGGGTTGAGGGCGAAGGAGGGGTTTTCGGTGGTGGCGCCGATCAGGGTGACGGTGCCGTCCTCCACCTCGTGCAGGAGGCCGTCCTGCTGGGCGCGATTGAAGCGGTGGATCTCGTCGATGAACAGGATCGGACGGCGCCCCCTGGCGCGCAGCCTGCGTGCCTCCTGGAAGGCCTTGCGGAGATCGGCCACCCCCGACATCACCGCCGAGAGCTCGAGCATCGGCTCGCCCGTCTCCCTGGCCAGCAGGCGCGCGAGGGTGGTCTTGCCCGAACCCGGCGGACCCCAGAGGATCATCGAGGCGAGACGCCCGCGGGCCAGCATGCGGGCGAGCGGCGCCCCGTCCTTCAGGAGATGATCCTGGCCCACCAGCTCGGACAGCCGTGCGGGTCGCAGCCGGTCGGCCAGCGGCCGCCCCTCGTCCCCGGCCGGCGGCCGCCGCCGTTCTCGGTCGCCGCCGAACAGGTCGTCCATCACCCGACCGTCAGGGTGAAGCGCCGGTCGCCCCGGGCGATGGTGATGTCGAAGCGGCGACGGCGTTCGGCGAGCACCCGTTCGAGCGCCCGCACCTCGGCGATCTCGCGGCCGTTGACGGCGAGGATGCGGTCGCCGGGCCGCAGGCCCAGCCGGCGGGCGAAGCCGCGGCGGGTGATCTCCAGCACCACTACCCCGCTCTCGAAGGGATCGAGCCCCAGCCGCTCCGCGAGCGCCGGCGAGAGATTGGCCACCCGCGCGCCTCCGAGGGGATGACGACCGCGCAGCAGGGTGATCTCGGCGGGTGGATCCTCGGGCGCCGCCTCGAGGCGGATCTCGAGCCGCCGTTCCACGCCCTTGCGCCATATGAGAAACCGCATCCGCTCGCCGGGCGCCCGCAGCGCCAGCCGGTAGTTGAGGCCGGCGGGATCGCCGACCGCGAAGCCGTCCACGGCCAGGATCACGTCCCCCGGGCGCAGGCCGCCGCGGGCGGCGCTGGAGGCCGGATGAACCCGCTGCACGAGCACCCCGCGCGGCCGGTCGAGCCCCAGCGCCTCGGCGAGCGCCGCGTCCACCCCCTGGACCTGGGCGCCCAGCCAGGGGGCCACGAAATCGCCGCCCCGCTCAAGGGCCAGCAGCCGCGCCTTGACCAGATTGGCCGGGATCGCGAAGCCGATGCCGATGGAGCCGCCGCCGCGGGTGAAGATGGCGGTGTTGATGCCGACGAGCTGGCCGTCGAGATCGACGAGCGCGCCGCCCGAGTTGCCGGGATTGATGGCGGCGTCGGTCTGCAGGAAGGAGACCTCGCCGCTGCCGCCGGGGGGTGTGCGGGCCTCCGCCGAGATGATGCCCGAGGTCACCGTCTGGCCGATGCCGAAGGGATTGCCGATGGCGAGCACGAGATCGCCGGTCTCGAGGCGGTCGGAATCGCCGAGGGGCAGCACCGGCAGGTCCCCGGGGGCGTCCTCCAGGAGGAGAAAGGCGAGGTCGGCGTCCTCGTCCTGCATCAGGATGCGGGCCTCGAACTCCCGCTTGTCGCCCAGCACCACGGTGATCTCGTCGGCGTCGGCCACCACGTGGTTGTTGGTGACCACCAGCCCGTCGCCGCGCACGATGACCCCCGAGCCCAGCGAGGTCCGGGTGCGCCGTTCGCGCCGCGCCGGCACCCCGAACTCGCGGAAGAAGAAGCGGAAGAAGGGATCGGAGGCGAAGGGGTCGCTCGCCACCTCGAGGTAGGTGCGGCTCGTGATGCTGACCACCGCCGGTGCCGTGCGCCGCACCACGGGGGCGAAGGAGAGGCGGATCTGCTCCCGGCTCTCGGGGACCACCCGCGTCTGGGCGGCCGCCGCCGAGGGCAGCAGCAGGAGCCCCAACAGCAAGGCCGGGAGCAACCTCCCGGCCCCGATTTCGCGGATGCCGCGGGCGATCATCATCGCCCCGCCCCGTTCAGGCCGCCTGTTCGGCTTCCCCGGCTTCCTTCTCGGGCGGCGGCCCGCTGTCCTTGCCCTTGGCCTCGACGTCGCGGTCGACGAACTCGATCACCGCCATCGGCGCGTTGTCGCCGTAGCGGAAGCCGGCCTTGAGGATGCGGATGTAGCCGCCCGGGCGGTCCTTGTAGCGGGGCGCCAGGACGTCGATGATCTTGGCCGCCGTCGCCTCGCTGCGGGTACGGGCGATCAGCAGCCGGCGGGCGTGCAGGTCGCCCCGCTTGCCCAGCGTCACCAGCTTCTCGACGATCGGCCGCAGCTCCTTGGCCTTGGGCAGCGTGGTGGTGATCTGCTCGTGCTTGACGAGGGCCTGGGCCATGTTGGCGAACATCGCCTTCCGGTGGCTCCAGGTCCGGTTCAGCTTGCGGCCGCGATTGCGATGACGCATGGTCCACCCTCTCGTTTCTCGTCCGCTCGGCGCCGCTTCAGTACGGCTCCTCGATCTTGCGCGCCAGCTCCTCGATGTTCTCCGGCGGCCAGCCCGGCACCTCCATGCCGAGATGCAGCCCCATCTGCGCCAGCACCTCCTTGATCTCGTTGAGGGACTTGCGGCCGAAATTGGGGGTCCTGAGCATCTCCGCCTCGGTCTTCTGGACGAGATCGCCGATGTAGACGATGTTGTCGTTCTTGAGGCAGTTCATGGAGCGCACGGAGAGCTCGAGCTCGTCCACCTTCCTGAGCAGGTTCGGGTTGAAGGGCAGGTCGGGCCGCCGCTCCTCGGCGGTGACCGCATGCGGCTCCTCGAAGGTGATGAAGGGCTGGAGCTGGTCCTGGAGGATACGGGCGGCGAGACCCACCGCCTCCTCCGGGCTGACCGAGCCGTCGGTCTCCACCGTCAGCGTCAGCCGGTCGTAGTCCGTCTGCTGGCCGACGCGGGCGTTCTCCACCTTGTAGGCGGCCTTGCGCACCGGGCTGTAGATGGCGTCGACGGCGACGAGACCGATGGGAGCGTCCTCGCTCTTGAGCTGCGAGGCGGGCACGTAGCCCTTGCCGCTCGTGGCGGTGAGCTCCATGCTCAGCTTGCCGCCGCGATCGACGTGGCAGATGACGTGGTCGGGATCGAGGATCTCGACGTCGTGGCCGTGCTCGATCATCCCCGCGGTCACCACCGCCGGGCCCTCGACCTTGAGGTACATCCGCTTGGCGCCCTCGCTGTGCAGCTTGATGGGCAGCATCTTGAGGTTGAGGACGATGTCGGTCACGTCCTCGCGCACGCCGGGGATCGAGGAGAACTCGTGCAGCACGCCGTCGATGTGGATGGCGGTGATCGCCGAGCCCTGGAGGGAGGAGAGCAGGATCCGGCGCAGCGCGTTGCCGAGGGTGATGCCGAAGCCGCGCTCGAGGGGCTCGACGATGATCGTCGCCTCGCGATCCGGCTGCCGCCCCGGAATGGTGTTGAGCTTCTGAGGCTTGATGAGATCCTGCCAGTTCTTCTGGATCACGAGAATCCTCGCTTTCGTCTGAGTCGCGTGAACGGCCGAGCGGTCGCCGGACTGCCGTCCGCACGACCGTCACCCCATGAGATAGAACGCCGGAGGCTGTTGTTCAGACCCGGCGTCGCTTGCGCGGACGACAGCCGTTGTGCGGAATCGGCGTCACGTCCCGTATGGCGGTGATGGTGAGCCCCACCGCCGACAGGGCGCGGAGCGCCGATTCGCGGCCCGACCCCGGCCCCCGGACCTCCACCTCGATGGTCCGCATGCCGTGCTCCATGGCCTTCTTGCCCACCGCCTCGGCGGCCACCTGGGCGGCGAAGGGGGTGGACTTGCGGGAGCCGCGGAAGCCTTGGGCACCCGCGCTCGACCAGCAGATGGTGTTGCCCTGCTGGTCGGTGATGGTGATCATGGTGTTGTTGAAGGTGGCGCTCACATGCGCCACGCCGGAGCTGATGTTCTTCCGCTCGCGGCGCTTGATCCTCGTCGATTCCTTGGCCATGGCTGCCTACTTCGTCGCCTTCTTCTTGCCCGCGATGGGACGGGCCTTGCCCTTGCGCGTGCGGGCGTTGGTGTGGGTGCGCTGGCCGCGGACCGGCAGCCCCTTGCGGTGACGGAGGCCGCGGTAGCAGCCGAGATCCATCAGCCGCTTGATGTTCATCGCCACCTCGCGGCGGAGGTCGCCTTCCACCCGCAGATCGCGGTCGATCTTCTCGCGGATGCGGGCGAGCTCGGCGTCGCTCAGCTCGTTGGTACGGCGTTGGCCGTCGACCCCCACCTCGGCGACGATCTTGCGCGCCGTCGTGGGGCCGATGCCGTAGATGTACGTCAACGCGACCCAGATCGGCTTCTGGCTCGGAATGTTCACACCGGCGATACGCGCCACGTGCCGTTCTCCTCGAAACTCTCCTGCCGTGTCGGGTATGCCGTCCGCGGGCGGATGAGACGGGACGGAACCTGAAGCGGCGGGATTATAGGATCCGATTTCTGCCTGTCAACGCAGCCCCTCGAGAACCCGATCGATCTCCGCCGTCACCTCCTCGATGGAACGCATCCCGTCCACCGAGTGAAGGACACCCCGCCGACGGTAGTAGGGCAGCAGCGGCGCGGTCTGGCGATGGTAGACCTCGAGCCGCTTCTCGAGGGTCTCCTCGTTGTCGTCGCTGCGCGCCCCTCCCGATTCCGCGATCCGGCGGCGGATGCGGTCGATCAGGCGGTCGTCGTCCACCGCGATCTCGATCACCGCGTCGATCCGCCGGCCGTGGGCCTCGAGCATGCGATCGAGCGCCTCGGCCTGCGCCAGGGTGCGCGGAAAGCCGTCGAGGATGAAACCCTTGGCGCAGTCCGGCTGCTCGATCCGCTCCTCGATCAGCCGCACCACGATGTCGTCGGGCACCAGTTCGCCACGCTCCATGATGGCGGCCACCCGGCGACCGAGTTCGCTGCCGGAGGCCACCGCCGCCCGCAGCATGTCGCCGGTGGAGAGATGGGCGAGCCCGTACTTTTCCGCGAGGCGCGCGGCCTGCGTGCCCTTGCCCGCCCCCGGCGGGCCGAACAGGACGAGATTCATCGACGGCGTCCCCGCAGCCGGGCCTTCTTGATCAGCCCCTCGTACTGGTGCGCGATGAGGTGCGACTGGATCTGGGCGACCGTGTCCATGGTCACCGAGACCACGATCAGGAGGCTGGTGCCGCCGAAGAAGAAGGGCAGGCCGTACTGGGTGATGAGGACCTGCGGCAGCACGGTCACCGCGGCCAGATAGATGGCGCCCACGGTGGTCAGCCGGGTGATGACGTAGTCGAAATATTGGGCCGTCTTCTCGCCCGGCCGGATGCCGGGGATGAAGCCGCCGTGCTTCTTGAGGTTCTCCGCCGTCTCCTTGGGATTGAAGACGATGGAGGTGTAGAAGAAGGCGAAGAAGATGACGAGCGCCGCGTAGAGGGCGAGATAGAGGGGCTGGCCCGGCCCCAGCACGGCGGTGATGGCCAGCAGCCAGTCGGGTCCGGTACCGGCCGAGAAGCCGCCGATGGTGCTCGGCAGCAGCAGCAGCGAACTCGCGAAGATGGCGGGGATCACGCCCGAGATGTTGAGCTTGATCGGCATGTGCGAGCTCTCGCCGCCGACCATCCGGTTGCCGCCCACCATGCGCTTGGGATACTGCACCAGGATCCGCCGGTGGGCGCGCTCCATGAACACGATGAAGGTGATGACGGCGAGCGCGAACACCATGAAGGTGACGATGGCGAGCGGCGACATGACGCCGGTGCGGCCGAGCTCGAGGAGCGCCACCAGCGCCGCCGGCAGCTGGGCGATGATGCCGGTGAAGATGATGAGCGAGATGCCGTTGCCGACGCCGCGGGCGGTGATCTGCTCGCCCAGCCACATCAGGAACATGGTCCCGCCGACCACGGTGATCACGGTGGTGGCGCGGAAGAACCAGCCGGGATCGATCACCGCGCTGCCGCCGGGACCGCTCATCGCCTCGAGGCCGACCGCGAGACCGTAGGCCTGGAAGGCCGACAGCACCACCGTCAGATAGCGGGTGTACTGGTTGATCTTCTTGCGCCCGACCTCGCCCTCCTTCTTGAGCTGCTCCAGGGTCGGCGAGACCGCGGTCATCAGCTGCATGATGATGGCGGCCGAGATGTAGGGCAGGATGCCGAGGGCGAAGATCGACATCCGCTCCAGCGCCCCCCCGGCGAACATGTTGAACATGCCGAGGATGCCGCCCTGCTGGCGTTCGAAGATCTGGGCCATCACCGCGGCGTCGATGCCGGGCAGGGGAATGTAGGTACCGAGGCGGAACACCACCAGGCAGCCGAGCGTGAACCACAGGCGCTTCTTGAGCTCCGTGGCCTTGGCGAACGCGCTGAAGTTGATGTTGGCGGCGAGTTGCTCGGCTACCGATGCCATGCCCTTGCGCTCCGATCAGGCTTCCGGCTCGGTGGCCGTGCCGCCGACCACCACCACCTTGCCGCCCGCCTTCTCCACCGCCGCGACGGCACTCCTGCTGGCGCCCACCACCTCGATGGTCACCGCCTGCTTGAGCTCGCCGCGGCCGAGGAGGCGCACCCCGTCGAGGGCGCGGCGGACGACGCGCGCCTTGACCAGTACGTCGGCGTCGATGGGCTGGCCGGGATCGAGCTTGCCGGCGTCGATGGCCCGCTGCAGGCGGTCGAGATTGAGTTCGGCGTATTCGCGGCGCATCGGGTTCTTGAAGCCGCGCTTGGGCAGCCGCCGGTAGATGGGCATCTGGCCGCCTTCGAAGATCCGCGAGGCGCCGCCGCTCCTCGACTTCTGGCCCTTGTGGCCGCGTCCCGAGGTCTTGCCGACGCCCGAGCCGATGCCGCGGCCGAGGCGCTTCGGCACCTTGCGGGCGCCCGGCCGATCGCGAAGCTCGTTCAGTCGCATGCTGCTGCTCTCCCGTTCACTCGGCGACCGGCTCGACCTCGAGCAGATGCCGCACCCGCGCGATGCGCCCGCGGTTCTCGGGCGTGTCCGCCACCACCCTGCTGCGCCGCAGCTTGTTGAGGCCGAGGGCGATCAGCGTCGCCCGCTGGTAGGCGGGCCGGCCGATCGGGCTCCGCACCTGGGTGATACGCAGCTTGCCGCTCATGCCGCTACTCCCCGCCCTGCTCGACATGGTGCCGGCGGCCGACGATGTCGCTCACCTTGCGGCCGCGCTTGGCGGCCACGGCGCGGGGCGACATCACCCGCGCGAGCCCGTCGAAGGTGGCCTTGACCATGTTGTGGGGGTTGGAACTACCGAGCGATTTCGCCACCACGTCCTGCACGCCCAGAGCCTCGAACACCGCCCGCATGGGACCGCCGGCGATGATCCCCGTTCCGGGGGGGGCCGCGCGCATGATCACCTTGCCGGCGCCGAAATGCCCCTTGACGTCGTGATGGAGGGTGCGGCCCTGCCGCAGCGGCACCCGCATCATGTTCCGACGGGCCGCCTCGGTGGCCTTGCGCACGGCCTCCGGCACCTCCCGCGCCTTGCCGCTGCCGTACCCCACCCGGCCCTTGCCGTCACCGACCACCACCAGCGCCGAGAAGCCGAAGCGGCGGCCGCCCTTGACCACCTTCGCCACGCGGTTGACGCTGACGAGGCGCTCGATGATTTCCGTCTCCTGGCGGTCGTCGCTCGCCCGAGCTCGTGCCATCTCTTCCTCTCGCCTTCTCAGAACTGGAGGCCGCCCTCGCGGGCGCCGTCGGCCAGGGCCTTGACCCGACCATGATACCGGTAGCCACCCCGGTCGAACACCACCTTCTCGATGCCCGCCGCCCTGGCCCGCTCGGCCAGGAGCCGGCCGACCCGCCGCGCCGCCTCCTTGTCCGAGCCCTTGCCGAGCTCCTCCCGCAGCGCCCGGTCGAGACTGGAGGCGGTGACCAGCGTGTGGCCCCGCTCGTCGTCGATGATCTGGCCGTAGATGTGCTTGTTGGAGCGGAACACGGACAGCCGCGGCTTGCCCTTGGCCCGCTTGCGGATCCAGTAGCGGGTGCGCCGGCGGCGCCGCGCGAAGCGTTCCTCGGGTTTGAGCATGGCTACTTCTTCTTCCCTTCCTTGCGCAGGATCACCTCGTCCGCGTAGCGGATGCCCTTGCCCTTGTAGGGCTCCGGCTTGCGGAAGGAACGGATCTCCGCCGCGATCTGCCCGACCCGCTGCTTGTCGGCGCCGGCGACCACGATCGAGGTGGCGGTCGGCGTGGTGATGGTGATGTCCTCGGGCACCGCGTACTTGATGTCGTGGCTGTAGCCGAGCTGCAGGGTCAGGATCTTGCCCTCCGCGACCGCCCGGTAGCCGACGCCCGAAAGCTCGAGCCGCTTCTCGAACCCCTTGTCGACGCCCTCCACCATGTTGGCCACCAGCGAGCGGGAAAGGCCCCACATGGCCCTCGCCCGGCGGCTGTCGTCCCGCGGACGCACCACCACCCGCCCCTCCTCGAGGCGGACCTCCACCTCGGGCGGCAGGGTCTGGGCGAGCTCGCCGAGCTTGCCCTTGACCCGCACCTGCTGGCCCTCGAGGGCCACCTCGACGCCACCCGGCACCGGAACGGGATGCTTGCCGATACGCGACATGATCAGAACACCGTGCAGAGGATTTCGCCGCCCACGTGCTGCTCGCGCGCCTCGGCGTCGGACAGCACCCCGCGGGGCGTGGAGAGGATGGCGATGCCGAGACCGTTGTAGACCCGGGGCAGCTCCCGCACCCCGGCGTAGACCCGCCGCCCCGGCTTGGAGACGCGGCGGATCTCGCGGATCACCGGCTCGCCGTTGTGGTACTTGAGCTCGATGCAGATCTCCTTCTTGCCGGGTCCGATGTCCACCACCTCGTAGCCGCGGATGTAGCCCTCGCGGCGCAGCACCTCGAGCACGTTGGCCCTGAGCTTGGAGGCCGGCGTGCGTACGGAATGCTTGGCCGCCCGCTGCGCGTTGCGGATCCGGGTCAGCATGTCCCCGAGCGGATCGCTCAATATCATGCCCATGGTCGCCGCCTCACCAGCTCGCTTTCACAACACCCGGGATCTTGCCCTCGGAGGCCAGTTCCCGGAGGGCGATCCGCGACAGGCCGAAACGCCGGTAGTAGCCGCGCGGCCGGCCCGACAGGGCGCAGCGGTTGCGGACCCGCACCGCGGCGCTGTTGCGGGGCAGCTCGGCGAGCTTGAGCACCGCCTCGAACCGCTCCCCCGGATCGCGCGTCCGGTCCTTGACGATCGCCTTCAGCGCCGCCCGCTTCTCGCGGTACTTGGCGGCCAGCTCCCGACGACGCTTGTTCTTCTCGACTGCGCTCTTCTTCGCCATGCGAGGGGCTCCTCCTCACCCGCGGAACGGCAGATTGAAGCCGGCGAGGAGCGCCTTGGCCTCCTCGTCGGTCTTCGCCGTGGTGCAAATGATGATGTCCATGCCGCGGATCTCGTCGATCTCGTCGTAGTTGATCTCCGGGAACACGATCTGCTCCCGGATGCCGAAGGCGTAGTTGCCGTGGCCGTCGAAACTCTTGGGCGACAGCCCCCGGAAGTCGCGCACCCGCGGCAGGGCGACGTTCACCAGCCGGTCGAGGAACTCGTACATCCGCTCGCGGCGGAGCGTGACCTTGCAGCCGATCGGCATCCCCTTCCGGAGCTTGAAGTTGGCCACCGAGCGCCGCGCCCGGCAGATGGCCGGCCGCTGGCCGGCGATGCGGGCGAGATCGCCGACCGCGGCGTCGAGCTTCTTGCTGTCCTGCACCGCCTTGCCGACCGCCATGTTGATGACGATCTTCTCGAGCCGCGGTACCTGCATCGGATTGCCGTAGCCGAACTGCTCGGCGAGCCGCTTCTTCAGCTCTTCCTCGTAATAGGCCTTCAGCCGCGCCATCGCTCTGTCCTCAACGGTCGATCAGCTCGCCGGAGCGCTTGGCGTAGCGCACCTTGCGGCCGTCCTCGAGAAACTTGAAGCCGATCCGGGTGGGCTTGCCGTCGGCCGGGTCCGGATGGGCGAGATTGGAGATGTGGATGGGCGCCTCCTTGGTGACGATGCCGCCGGCGCTGCGCGGCCCCGGCCGCTCGTGGCGCTTGACCATCATCACCCCCTGGACGATGGCCCGGTTCTCCTTGGGCAGCACCTTGAGGACCTCGCCCTGCTTGCCCTTGTCGCGACCGGCGATCACGATCACCTTGTCGCCCTTCCTGATGCGCGCCGCCATCACAATACCTCCGGCGCCAGCGAGATGATCTTCATGAACCGCCGCGCCCGGAGCTCCCGCGGCACCGGGCCGAAGATGCGGGTGCCGATGGGCTCGCCCTGCTTGTTGATCAGCACGGCGGCGTTCTTGTCGAAGCGGATGGCCGAGCCGTCCGGCCGGTGCAGCTCCTTGGCGGTGCGCACGATGACCGCGTGCAGCACGTCGCCCTTCTTCACCTTGCCGCGCGGGATCGCCTCCTTGACCGACACCACGATGATGTCGCCCACCGAGCCCCAGCGCCGGTGCGAGCCCCCGAGCACGCGGATGCACTGGACCCGCCGCGCCCCCGAGTTGTCCGCCACTTCGAGCTGTGTTTCCGGCTGGATCATCGACCGCTCTCCAACTCACTCGCCCGTCGGGGCGGAGGCCTCGACCAGGACTTCCCAGCGCTTGGTCTTGGACAGGGGGCGGCATTCGCGGATCTGCACCACGTCGCCGACCTTGAAGCGGTTGTCGGGATCGTGCGCCGCGTACCGCTTCGACCGCTTGATGTACTTCTTGTAGAGCGGATGCTTGATCATGCGCTCGACGCGCACGATCACCGTCTTGTCGCCCTTGTCGCTGACCACCGTGCCGCGCAGCACTCGCCTCGGCATCGCTTCTCCCTCCTCAGCTCGCCTTCTGCTGCCGCGCCTTCTCGTGCAACACCGTCTTGATGCGCGCGATGGTGCGCCGCACCTCGCGAATGCGCGCGGTGTTCTCGAGCTGCCCCGTGGCGAGCTGAAAACGAAGGTTGAACTGTTCCCGCTTGAGGTCGAGGAGCTGGCTCTTCAGCTCCTGCGGGCTCTTGCCCCGCAATTCGCTGGCCTCCGTCACTCCGTCACCTCCTGTGCCGTCGCCCGCGAGACGAACTTGGTGTGGATGGGGAGCTTGGCCGAACCGAGCCGGATCGCCTCCTCGGCGAGACGGGCGGGCACGCCGTCGATCTCGAACAGGATGCGGCCGGGCTTGACCACCGCCACCCAGTACTCCACCGAGCCCTTGCCCTTGCCCATGCGCACCTCGGCCGGCTTCTTGGTCACCGGCTTGTCCGGGAAGACGCGGATCCACACCCGCCCGGCGCGCTTGAGATGGCGGGTGATGGCACGGCGCGCGGCCTCGATCTGGCGGGCGGTGATGCGCTCGGGCTCCAGCGCCTTCATGCCGTAGGAGCCGAAGTTGAGCGTGTAGCCGCCCTTGGCGACGCCGTGGATGCGGCCCTTGTGGGCCTTGCGGTACTTGGTGCGTTTCGGCTGCAGCATGGCGCTCTACCTCACCCCGCTCCCCGCGTCGCGCCCTGCTCGGACAGACGGCGGTCGTAGGCCATGGGGTCGTGCTCCATGATCTCGCCCTTGAAGATCCACACCTTGACCCCGCAGGTGCCGTAGGGCGTGACGGCCGTCGCCCGGCCGTAGTCGATGTTGGCGCGCAGCGTGTGCAGCGGCACCCGCCCCTCGCGGTACCATTCGGTGCGGGCGATCTCGGCGCCGCCCAGACGGCCGCCGGTCTCCACCTTGATGCCCTGGGCGCCCATCCGCATGGCCGCCTGCACCGCCCGCTTCATCGCCCGCCGGAAGGTCACCCGTCGCTGCAGCTGCTGGGCGATGTTCTCGGCCACCAGCTTGGCGTCCAGCTCGGGCTTGCGGACGTCGACGATGTTGAGATGCACGTCGCCCGAACAGAGCGCGGCGAGGTCCTTGCGGATCTGCTCGATCTCCTGGCCCTTCTTGCCGATCACCACCCCCGGCCGGGCGGTGTAGATGGTGATCCGCGCCTTCCGTGCCGGCCGCTCGATGACGATGCGCGAGATCCCGGCCTGGGCGAGCCGCTTTTCGAGGAATTCGCGGATCCGGATGTCCTCGGCCAGGAGCTCCGCGTAGCCCCGCCGCACGTACCAGCGCGAATCCCAGGTCCGGTTGACGCCGAGCCGCAGACCGATCGGATTGACTTTCTGGCCCATCAGGCCGCCTCCTCCCGCTCGCGGACCACGATCCGCAGCCGCGACAGCGGCTTCTGGATGCGGCCCACCCGGCCCCGCGCCCGCGGCCGGAACCGTTTCATGACCAGGTGCTTGCCGACGCTGGCCTCCACCACGTAGAGGCGGTCGACGTCCAGATTGTGGTTGTTCTCGGCATTGGCGATGGCCGATTCGAGGGTCTTCTTGACCGCCCTGGCGATCCGCCGGCGCGAGAACTCGAGGGCGATCACCGCCTTCTCCGCCTTCATGCCGCGGATCATCTGCGCCACCAGGTTGAGCTTGCGCGGGCTGGTGCGCAGCAGGGTCGCCACCGCCATCGCCTCGTCCTCGGCCAGCCGGCGCGGCCGCTTCGGCTTGCCCATGGTCCTACTTCCTCTTCGCTTTCTTGTCCGCGCCGTGCCCGTAGAAGGTGCGGGTGGGCGCGAACTCCCCGAGCTTGTGCCCGACCATGTTCTCGGTCACGTAGACGGGTACGAACTTTCTGCCGTTGTGCACGGCGAAGGTGAGGCCCACGAACTCCGGCACGATGGTCGAACGCCGCGACCAGGTCTTGATGATCTCGCTGCGGCCCGAGGCGCGGGCCTTCTCGGCCTTCTCGAGCAGATACCCGTCCACGAACGGGCCCTTCCAGACGGAACGCGGCATCGGGCTCACCCCCCTCGCTTCTTCTTCGCCAGATGGCGGCTGCGGATGATGTAGACGTCGGTCTTCTTGTTGTGGCGGGTGCGCCGGCCCTTGGTGGGCTTGCCCCAAGGCGTCACCGGATGGCGGCCGCCCGAGGTGCGGCCCTCGCCGCCGCCGTGGGGGTGGTCGACCGGGTTCATCACCACGCCCCGCACGTGCGGCCGGCGCCCCAGCCAGCGGCTGCGCCCGGCCTTGCCGAGGCTGATGTTCTGGTGGTCGGGATTGGACACCGCGCCGATGGTGGCCATGCATTCCGAGCGCACCAGCCGGATCTCGCCCGAGCCCAGCCGCAGCTGGGTGTAGTCGCCGTCGCGGCCGACGATCTGCACGTAGGTGCCGGCGGCGCGCGCGAGCTGGCCGCCCTTGCCCGGCTTGAGCTCCACGTTGTGGACGATGGTGCCCACCGGGATGTTGCCGATGGGAGCCGCGTTGCCCGGCTTCACGTCCACCCGCTCGTCGGCGATCACCGTATCCCCGGCCTGCAACCGCTGCGGCGCCAGGATGTAGGCGAGCTCGCCGTCCTCGTACTTGACGAGGGCCAGGAACGCGGTGCGGTTGGGATCGTATTCGAGCCGCTCCACCACCGCCGGCACGCCGAACTTGCGGCGCTTGAAGTCGACGATGCGGTACTTGCGCTTGTGGCCACCGCCCCGCCACCAGACGGTGATCCGCCCCTGGTTGTTGCGGCCGCCCGTCTTGGTGAGGCCCACGGTGAGCTTCTTGACCGGCTTGCCCTTCCAGAGGTCGCGGCGGTCCACCGTCACCAGCTGGCGTCGCCCCGGGCTCGTCGGCTTGTAGGTCTTGAGCGCCATCTCAGATCCCCGTCGTGACGTCGATGCTGTGGCCCTCGGCGAGGGTCACGATGGCCTTCTTGACATCCGAGCGGCGCCCCGGACGTCCGCGGAAACGCTTGCTCTTGCCCTTGAGGACGAGGGTGTTCACGGCCTCGACCTTGACCTTGAAGATGGCCTCCACCGCCGCCTTGATCTCGGGCTTGCTGGCATCCTTGCGGACCGCGAACACCACCTGGTTGTGCTCCGACAGCCGCGTCGACTTCTCGGTGATGATCGGCCGCAGGATGACGTCGTAATGGCGCAGCTCGCTCATCGCAGCCTCTCCTGCAGGAGCTGGACGGCATCCTCCGTCAGCACCAGGGTGTCGTGCCGCAGGATGTCGTAGACGTTGGCCCCCATCTGCGGCAGCACGCTCACCCCGGGAAGATTCCGCGAGGCGAGGACGAAATTGCGCTCGGGCTCGCCGCCGGTGACGAAAATCGCCGAGGAAAGGCCGAGCCCGGCCAGCCGCTCCGCCAGGAGCTTGGTGCGGGGCTCCTCGAGGGCGGCCTTGTCGAGCACCATGAGGCGCCCTTCCTTGAGCTTGCCGGCGAGGGCGCATTTGAGCCCGAGCCGACGCACCTTCTTCGGCAGGTCGAAGGCGTGCGACCGCGGCACCGGGCCGAAGGCGCGCCCGCCACCCACGAAGATGTTGGCGCTGCGGGCGCCGTGGCGGGCGCGGCCGGTGCCCTTCTGGCGATACATCTTCTGCTTGGTACGGGCCACCTCGCTGCGCCCCTTGACCTTGTGGGTGCCGGCCCGGCGCTTCGCCCGCTGCCACTCCACCACCCGGTGCAGGATGTCGACCCGCACCGGGACGCCGAACACGGCCTCGTCGAGCTCGACGCTGCCGACCTCCTCGCCGGCGAGGTTACGGACGGGAACCTGCATCGCTCAGCCCTCGCCTTCCGCTTCCACCACATGGGCCTCCATGGCCTCGCCGGCGTGCATCACCGCGGCCGGATAGGGCGCCTCCTTGGGCAGCGCCTTCTTGACCGCGTCCCGCACTTCCACCCAGCCCCCCCGGGGGCCGGGCACGCCGCCCTTGACCAGAATGAGCCCGCGCTCGGGATCGACGCCGAACACCTCGAGGTTCTGCACCGTCACCCGCCGGTTCCCCATGTGACCCGCCATCTTCTTGTTCTTGAAGACGCGGCCCGGGTCCTGGCTGTTGCCGGTGGAGCCGTGGGAACGGTGGGAGATGGAGACGCCGTGGCTCGCCCGCAGACCGGCGAAGCCGTGGCGCTTCATGGCACCGGCGAAGCCCTTGCCGATGCTCAGGGCGCTCACATCGACGAACTGGCCGGCGACGAAATGGCCGACGTGGAGCCGGCTCCCCACCTCGAGGAGCGCGTCCTCGGAGACCCGGAACTCCGCCAGCTTGGCCTTGGGCTCCACCTTGGCCTTGGCGAAGTGGCCGCGCATGGGCTTGGTGACGTTCTTCACCTTGGCCTTGCCGACCCCGAGCTGGACCGCCGTGTAGCCGTCCCGCTCCCTGGTACGGACGGCCACCACCTCGCAGTCCTCGACCTTGAGGACGGTGACCGGGATGTGGCTGCCGTCGACGCCGAACAGGCGCGTCATGCCCATCTTGCGGGCGATCAGTCCGGTGCGCATCGTCCCCGCCTCAGAGCTTGATCTCGACGTCGACACCGGCCGCCAGATCGAGCTTCATGAGCGCGTCCACGGTCTGCGGTGTCGGGTCGATGATGTCCAGGAGCCGCTTGTGGGTGCGGATCTCGAACTGCTCGCGGCTCTTCTTGTCCACGTGCGGCGAGCGGTTCACGGTGAACCGCTCGATCTGCGTCGGCAGAGGGATCGGGCCGCGCACGCGGGCGCCGGTGCGTTTGGCCGTGCCGACGATCTCGCGCACCGACTGATCGAGCACCCGATGGTCGAATGCCCGCAGGCGGATGCGAATGTTCTGGGTCTGCATGGCGGCCCCTCGCCTCTCTCCTGTTACTCGATGATTTTGGCGACGACGCCGGCGCCGACGGTGCGGCCGCCCTCGCGGATGGCGAAGCGGAGGCCCTGTTCCATGGCGATGGGCTGGATGAGGTCCACCTCGAGCTTCACATTGTCCCCCG
>JALUAG010000022.1 GCA_027045875.1 Alphaproteobacteria bacterium
AGCGCCCACTCCGCATCCGTCAAATCGTGGCGACCCTTCATCTGCAAGCTCCCACCGTTCGGAAGCTTGAATCACATCCCCCCCAAAGGAAATCCCTTTTATGTTTTATGGGTACAGGACCTAGGCGCGGCCCTCTCCGAGCGCCCGGCCGAGCCAGGCGGCCCCGCGCACGCCCGAACTGTCACCGTGGACGGCGGGCCGCAGCCGCGTGGCCACCGCGTCGGAGAAGACGTAGCGGGGCCAGAGCTCGGGGATCCGGTCGTAGAGGCGGCGGATGTTGGACATGCCGCCACCCAGCACGATCGCCTCGGGATCGAGGACGTTGACGATGGTGGCGAGGGCCCGGGCGAGACGGTCCTCGTAGCGGGCCAAGGTGGCGAGCGCCGCCTCTTCCCCGGCTTCCGCCGCGGCGACGATGGCCGGGCCGTCCAGCTGCCGACCGGTGACCTCGGCGTGGTCGCGGGCGAAGCCGGGTCCCGACAGCCAGGTCTCGATGCAGCCCCGGAGGCCGCAGTAGCAGGGCGGTCCGGGCCGCTCCTCGTCGGCCGGCCAGGGCAGGGGATTGTGGCCCCATTCGCCGGCGATCGCGTTGGGACCGGTGATCACCCGGCGATGGACGGCGATACCCCCGCCGACCCCGGTACCGAGGATGACGGCGAACACCACCGGCGCGCCCGCCCCGGCGCCGTCGGTCGCCTCCGAGAGGGCGAGGCAGTTGGCGTCGTTGGCGAAGGCGACGGGCCGCCCGAGCAGCGCCTGGAGGTCGCGGTCGAAGGGCCGGCCGTTGAGCCAGGTCGAGTTGGCGTTCTTCATCAGCCCGGTGGCCGGGGAGATGGCGCCCGGATGCCCGACCCCGAGGGTGGCGCGGGTGCCGAGCTCGCGTTCCGCCTCCTCGACCATGGCCCGGATGGTCTCGAGGGTGCCGCGATAGTCGTCGCGCGGCGTGGGCCGGCGGCGGCGCAGGAGCTCCCGCCCGTCCTCGTCCAGCGCGATGATTTCGATCTTGGTGCCGCCGAGATCGACGCCGAGGGCAATGGTCATCGCTGCCTCCCTGACCCGCGACGCTTATAGCCGGGCCGGAAGGCGCCGTCACCACCGGCTCAGGGCAGCGGGCGGGCGCGGATCACCACCTTGCGCGAGGGGTCGTCCTCGCGGAAGCGCTGCTCGATGGCGGCGATCGCGCCGTCGCCCCGACGGCGCAGCCATTCGGCCACCCGGTTGGCGCGCCGCTCGGCCAGCCAGCGATTGTAGCGCCGGGCATCCTCGGGGGTGCCGTTCTTGATCGGCCCGTTGTCGACGGCGGCCACGATCTCCACCGCATAGCGTCCCTCGCGCAGCCGCTCGAGCAGCCCGCGCAGCTCCTTCACCGCGCCGTGGGGCAGCCAGCTGCTGTTGAGATCGAACACGATCTCGAGTTCCGGTCCGCCGCCCGCGGGCCGCTCCGACGGTGCGTCGGCCGCCACTTCCGCGGGTGCCGGAGCGGGCGTCTCCGGCACGATCGCGGCGAGCGCAACCGGCTGCTGCCGCACCTCGCCCGGCTCGGTCGCGGCCCGCAGCTTCTCCGGTGGCGGTTCCTCTTCTCCGCCCGCCACCGCGGGAGCCTCCCCGGCGGCCGGCGGGGGTTCCGGCGGCGACGCACCGGGTAGCCGGTCCGCGGCCTCCTCGGGGCGGGGCACGGTCACGGTGAGCGGAACCGGCTCGGTCGCAGCCGGCTTCTCCGCCGCCTCCGGTTCCGGCGCACGGGGCTCGCCGGCGACGGCGGTCGGCTGCCCATCGCCCGTCCCCGCCGCGGCTTCGGCCGTGGTCGCAGCCGGCGGCGCCTCCGCCTCGGGCATCTTCGGGGTTTCGGACGATCCGGACGCGGCGAGGAGGGGCTCGCCGGTACAGCCCTCCTCGGGATCGAGGGCGAAGAACCAGACCGTGGCCCGGCTTTCCGGGGTCGAGAACTGCCAGTCCCAGACGCTGGCGATGGATTTGGCCGGCAGGCCCTGTGCCGTCATCAGTTCCTGGACCCGCTCCGCCCGCGCGCGCGCCAGCCGGTGGGCCGCCAGGGTCCCGCCGTCCTTGTCGGGTCCCGGCTCGACATGGCCGATCACCTGGGCGGTCAGGAAACAGTCGTTGGCGTAGCCGCCGATCAGCTCGCGGAGCTGGTCCTCGACACCGGCCGGCATCTCGGAGCTGGCGGTGACGAAGGGCACGGCGAAGATGGAGACCTCGGCGATGCGCCCGTCCTTGAGGATGAGCGGCACCGTACCCTCGACCAGGGGGCGCAGCGGCTGCGCCACGACGCCGGCGGTCGCCGCGGCGACCAGCAGGGGCAGGGAAAGAAGAGCGGCGGAAAGGGTCCTTGGTGCCATCGCTGCCGACATCCGTCTGGCCCGCGGCCCGGAAGTTCACGGGAACGGGCGGTATACAACCATCGAGCGATATCCACTATCACCCTTTCGCGGAAAAAGACAACTCCTCCGGGCCCCGGACGCGAAAAACCCGCCCTGCGGCGGGTTCCTGCAAAAGCGACGCGGGCCGCCGGCACGGCCCGGCGGCGGCTATTTGATCTTGGCTTCCTTGAACTCGACGTGCTTGCGCACCTTGGGATCGTACTTGCGGAAGGTGAGCTTCTCGGTGGTGGTGCGGGTGTTCTTCTTGGTGGTGTAGAAGTAGCCCGTACCGGCCGTGCTCACCAGCTTGATCAGCTGGACCGAAGGCTTGGCCATGGAACGTCTCCTCGATGGGGCGGCGGCCGACACTCGGCGCGAACAGATACCCCCGGGCGGTCGGCTGTCAAGGCCGGGGGTACGTCCGGGCGGCGGCGATCACGGCGCTCAGGGCGACGACGGCAAGCACGGCGGCCATGGCCAGCGGCAGTCCCTGCGGGCCGAAGCCGCTCATGGCGAGGCCGGTGGTGGGCGGGCCGACCAGCATGCCGGCCTCGATCATCATCACGAAAACCGTGTTGGCGAGCGCCAGCTCGAAGCCGGAAAAGCGCTGTCCGACCAGCACCAGGCTCAGCGTGTAGACGGCCCCTGTGGCGCCCCCCATCACCAGCAGCAGCGGCCAGATCAGCCGGCTGTCGCCGATCAGCAGCGGCAGCGCGAACAGGGTCAGGGCGGCGAGGCCGGCGACCAACGCCAACACCAGAATGCGCGGCAGGCGGTCGGCCAGCCAGCCCACCGGATACTGGAAAAGGACGTTGCCGGTGATCCACACCGCCAGCATCACCCCGATCAGCCGCTCCCCGTACCCCATGGCCAGCCCGTAGACCGGAAACAGGGCGAACTGGGAGGTCTCGACGATGCCGAAGCCGAAAATGGCGAGGAGCGGCAGCGCCCCCCGTCTCATGATGCCGAGAAAGGCGCCGGCGGCCGGGCGCCGGTCCCCGGGCGCCAGCGCCCGGTCGAGCCCCCTGGCGGCGAGCAGCGGCGGGATGCCGGTGGCGAACAGCAACGCGGTGACCAGGAAGGGCAGATAGCCGGCGCTACCGAGCGCCGCCACCAGGAGCGGTCCCATCGCGTAGCCGATACTGAAGACGGTGGCGTAGAGCCCGAGCACCCTCCCGCGCCGCTCGTCGTCGACCAGCGCGTTGATCGCCGCCTCGCTGACCACGAAGACGATGGCGGTGCCGGCGCTCACCAGAACGCGCAGCAGAAACCAGGGCAGGAAGGCGACCACCAGCGGCAGGACGAGCATGGTCAGGGCGCCGACCGCCATGCCGACGGCAGCGGCCGGCCGCGGGCCGAACCGACGCAGCAGGGGGCCCATCACCGGCGCGACGACGAAAATGCCGAGGCCGCTCGCCATGGCGTTGAGCCCGATGGCGCCGGCTCCGAATCCGTGCCGCTCAAGGACCAGCGAGAGCAGCGGCAGCGACAGGGAAATGGTCATGCCGACGATGCTCGCCGTACCGATCACGAGCGCGAGATCGCGGCGGGCCGCCATGCACTTCCTCAGCGGCGGCGCGCCTGCCGGCGACGGAACGCCTGCCGTGGCGGTCCCGACTTCTGCCAGGCGGTGCGGGCGAGCCGCGTGGCACGCGCCGGCTCGTGGGCCTCGATGCGGAACTGCATCATGCCGCGGGCGAGATCGATCTCCACGAGGCTCACCTCGACCCGGTCGCCGAGCCCGAAGCTCTCACCCGTCCGACGACCGACGAGGGCGTGATGCCGTTCGTCGTAGACGTAGATGTCGTCTCCCAGGGTCGAGACCGGCACCAGCCCGTCGGCGCCGCTCGCCTCGAGGGTGACGAACAGGCCGAAGTACTGCACGCCCGTGATGCGGCCGGCGAAACGGGCGTCGGCGTGGCGCTGCATGTAGAGGGCAACGAAACGCTGAAGCGCGTCGCGCTCGGCCTCCATCGCCCGCCGCTCGGCGGCCGAGAGCCGGCGCCCGAGCTCCTCGAGTTCCGCCATCTCGGCCGGTTTCCGCTCCCCACCCGCGCCGAGACCGAACACCCGGATCAACGCCCGGTGGACGGTGAGGTCGCTGTAGCGGCGGATGGGGGAGGTGAAATGGGTGTAGCAGCGGAGGTTGAGGCCGAAATGGCCGATGTTCTGCGGCTGGTACACCGCCTGCGCCTGGGCCCGCAGCACGAAGCCGGCCACCGCTTCGTAGAGGGGATCGCCCCTGAGCCCTTCCAGCATGCGGGTGAAATCGCCGGGCTTCTTGGCGGTGCGGCTCCAGGGTATCCCCAACCGTTCGAGATACTCGGCGAGGGCTTCGAGCTTGACCGGATCCGGCCGGTCGTGGACGCGATAGAGAATGGGCGCCTTGGCCTCGGAAAGCGCGGTGGCGACCGCCACGTTGGCGGCGATCATGCATTCCTCGATCAGCCGGTGGCTCTCGAGCGGCGGCCGCGGGCGCACGTCGGCGGGAAAGCCCTCATCGTCGAACACCACCTTCCGCTCGGGAAGCTCGATGTCGAGGGAGCCCCGGCGTTCCCGTGCCCGCCGCAGGATGCCGTAGACCGCGAACAGCGGCTCGAGCACGGGCTCCCACAGTCTCTCCGTCATCGGATCGGGATCGCCGTCGCGCGCCGCCTGCACCTGCTCGTAGGTGAGCCGCGCACGGGATCGCATGACCCCGCGCAGAAAGCGCGTCTCGCGGATGCGCCCCCGCCGGTCGATGCGCATGTCGGCGACGAGGCAGGCCCGTTCCTCGTCGGGCTTCAGCGAACACAGCTCGTTGGAGAGCGCCTCCGGTAGCATGGGGATCGCACGGTCGGGGAAATAGACGGAATTGCCGCGCTCGCGGGCCTCGACATCGAGGGCGTCGCCCGGCCGCACGTAGTGGGCCACATCGGCGATCGCCACCACGAGGCGGTAGCCGCCGCGGTTGGCGGGATCCTCGTCCGGTGCCGCCCAGACCGCATCGTCGAAGTCGCGGGCATCCGCACCGTCGATGGTCACCAGCGGCAGATCCGTGAGATCGGTGCGGCCGCGCCGGCTCACCGGACGCGCCTGCGCCGCCCGTTCGAGCACGGCCGCCGGGAAGACGCGCGGCAGACCGTGTTGGGCGGCCACCGCCGGCGTGATGGCGCGGGGATCGTCGATCCGGCCGAACCGCTCGACGATGCGCGCCTCGGGCACCGCCAGCGGGCGGCCGTGCACGAGCCGTGCCCGCACGAGCTCGCCCGGCGCCGCCTCGCCGCCGGTGATCCGGTGTTCGCGGTCCTCCCTGCGGCCGGTGGGACGCAGGACGAGACCGAAGGGCGCCCGCTCGACGACCCCCACCACCTCCTTGGCCCGCTTCGGCAGCAGCCGGATGGGATGGGCCTCGATGAAGCCGTCTTCGGTGCGCTCGAGCCGCGCCAGCAGCCGATCGCCGACACCGGGCGCCGGCCCCTCGAGAAACTCCACCAGGATCCGGATAGCGGCGCCGGGCGCGGCGGCGGTCTCGCCCACCAGCTCGCCGTCCTCGTCGATGTCGGCGACTTCCACCACCGCCACCGGCGGCAGCCCCCGCCCGGCCCGCGGGCGGCGGCGCGAGGGCCGCCCGAGATGGCCGGCCTTGCGGAGCGCGTTGAGCCGCCGGCGCAGGGCCACGCGTGCGGCGCCCGAGATGCCGAAGGCGCGGGCGATCTCGCGGGTGGTGGCGTGACCGCCGCGGGCGTCGACGAAGCTCAGGATCTCCTCGACGGTGGGCAGCTCCACCGTGCCCGCAGCCCGGCCGCGACGTGCCATCGCGGCCTCAGGAACCGTCGGCGGTACGACCGCGCGAAGATCGTCCGGCGGCCGTACCGCCCTTGCTCCGCCTCGCTCTCCCGGCGGCGCCTCTAGCGGATTTCTGGCCCGAGCGGGCCTCGCGGGCAGCCAGCAGCTCCACCGCCTCGGCGAGTTCCAGCGTGTCCGGATCGCGCCCCTTGGGGAGGCTCGCGTTGGTGCGCCCATGGCGCACATAGGGGCCGAAACGGCCGCGCATGAGCTGGACCGGCTTGTTGTCCCGGGGATGGCTGCCGAGCTCGCGGAGCACCCCCGAGGCGGGCCGCTTCGTCGCCTTGTCGCCCGCCGCCGCAAGGAGATCCACGGCCCGGTTGATGCCGATGGTCAGCACGTCCTCGTCGGCCGGCAGACGGAGGAAGACGTCGCCCTTCTGGAGAAAGGGGCCGAAGCGGTTGATACCGGCCAGGATGGGTTCGCCGGTCTCGGGATCGCGACCGAGCTCGCGCGGCAGCGCGAGGAGCGCGAGTGCCTTCGCGAGATCCACCTCCTCCGGATCGAGACCGCGGGGCAGGGAGGTGCGCCGCACGTCCCCGCCCGTGCCCCGCTGTACGTAGGGACCGAACCGCCCGAAGCGGAGCCACACCTCCTCCTCGCCGTCGGGATCGACACCCAGCAGCCGGTCCTTCGTCTCCGCTTTCCGGCCGTCCTCGCCGAGCCTTCGCGTGTAGCGGCATTCGGGATAACGCGAGCAGCCGACGAAGGCGCCGAAGCGGCCGAACTTGAGGCTCAGGCGCCCCTCTCCGCATTCCGGACACTGCCGCGGATCGCCGCCATCCTCGCGCGGCGGGAAGAGCTTGGGCGCCAGCGCCTCGTTGAGGGCGTCGATGATCTCGGCCACCCGCCGTTCGCGTACCTCCTCCACGGTCTCGTGGAACGGCTCCCAGAAACGCCGCAGCACCTGCCGCCAGTCGATCTCGCCGGCGGCCACCGCGTCGAGCTGGTTCTCGAGTTCGGCGGTGAACTCCGGCTGCACGTAGCGGTCGAAGAAATTGACCAGGAAGGCGTTGACGAGGCGACCGCGAGGCTCCGGCACGAAGCGCTTGTTCTCGAGCCGCACGTAGTTCCGCTCCTGCAGCACCGAGATGATGCTGGCGTAGGTGCTGGGCCGGCCGATGCCGAGCTCCTCCAGCTTCTTGACGAGGCTCGCCTCGGTGTAGCGGGGTGGCGGTTCGGTGAAATGCTGGTCCGCCTCGACCTTCTCGGTGACGAGCGCGTCGCCGACCGCAAGCGGCGGCAGCCGGCCGGCCTCGTCCTCCTCGCCCGAGGGATCGTCGCGCCCCTCCTGGTAGAGCCGGAGAAACCCGTCGAAGGCGAGGGTCTGGCCGGTGGCGCGCAGCACGACCCGCCCTTCCGCATCGCCGATCTCGGCGGTCACCCGGTCGAAGCGGGCGGCGTTCATCTGGCTCGCCACCGTACGCCGCCAGACGAGCTCGTAGAGCCGCCGCTGATCGGCATCGAGCCAGCGCGCCACCTCCTCCGGCGTGCGCGCGAGATCGGTGGGGCGGATCGCCTCGTGCGCCTCCTGGGCGTTCTTGGCCTTGGTCCGGTAGCGGCGCGGCCGATCCGGCAGGTAGGCTTCGCCGAAGCGCTCGCCGATCAGTCGCCGGGTGGCCGCCAGCGCCTCGCTCGAGAGCTGGACGCTGTCGGTCCGCATGTAGGTGATGAGGCCCACCGTCTCGCCGTCGAGATCGACCCCCTCGAACAGGCGCTGGGCGATGCGCATCGTCTTCTCGGCCGAGAAGCCGAGCTTGCGCGCCGCCTCCTGCTGCAGGGTGGCGGTGGTGAAGGGCGGGGCGGGGTTGCGGGAGACCTGCCGGCGCTCGACCGCACGCACCGCGAGGGCCGCCGCTTCGACCCGGGCCGCCGCCTCCCGGGCGGCGGCCTCGTCGCCGAGGGCGAATTTGTCGAGCCTGCGCCCGTCGAGGGCCGCGAGGCGGCCGGTGAAGCGCTCACCCTTCGGAGTGCGCAGCCGTGCCTCCACGGTCCAGTATTCGCGCGGCACGAAGCTCTCGATCTCGTCCTCGCGCTCGCAGACGAGACGCAGCGCTACCGACTGGACGCGGCCCGCCGAACGCGCGCCCTGGAGCTTGCGCCACAGCACCGGCGACAGCGTGAAGCCCACGAGATAGTCGAGGGCCCGGCGCGCCTGGTAGGCGTCGATCAGATGCTCGTCGAGCTGGCGCGCGTGCTTCATCGCCTCGAGGACGGCGCGCTTCGTCACTTCGTAGAACACCACCCGCCGCACATCGACCCCCTCGAGGGCCCCCTTCTCGGCGAGGGCGGCGACAAGATGCCAGGAGATGGCCTCCCCCTCCCGGTCGGGGTCGGTGGCCAGCCACAGCCGCCGCGCCTTCTTCACCGCGCGGGCGATCTGGTCGATCTGCTTCCTCTTCTGCGGCAGCAGCTCGTAGGTGATGCGGAAATCCTCCTCCGGCGCCACCGAGCCGTCCTTCTCCGGAAGGTCGCGGACGTGACCGTAGGAGGGCAGGACGGCGAAGCCGGAGCCCAGGTATCTGGCGATGGATTTGGCCTTGGTAGGCGATTCGACGACGACGACGTCCATGACGATAAGGCGTATCCGTTATGCTGCGCGGACCAATGGTCACCGGCGGGTGAGATGGGGCCTCGGCAGGCGATCCGTCAACCGGTGGTCCGTGATACCCGGTTGCCCGGATGCCAGGTGATGCGGCCGGCGAGCTCCAGCTCGAGAAGGGCCTCCTGCACATCCGCCGCGGAGGCTTGGCATTGGCGGACCAGTTCGTCAACCGCGAGGGGCTCGGGCGCGAGGCGGGATTCGAGCCGCTCACGCAGCGGGGCCTCCGCCGCGACGTTCGGCGGCGCCGTCTCCCTTCGTTCCTCCGTCCCTATCACGGTCGGTTCCGGAACCGTCGTCCTGCCGGCCGTCGGCACACGCAGCGTTCCCGCCATGCCGTCCAGAAGCTCCAGCACCTCGACCGCGCTCTGCACGAGCGCCGCCCCTTCGCGCAGCAGACGGTTGGTGCCGCGATGGCGGGGATCGAGCGGCGTTCCCGGCACCGCCATCACCTCGCGGCCGAGCTCGGCGGCGAGCCGCGCCGTCATCAGCGAGCCGGAGCGTTCCGCCGCCTCCACCACGACGACCGCCAGCGACAATGCCGCGATCAGCCGGTTGCGACGCGGAAAATGCGTGGCCCGGGGCGGCTCGCCGAACGGCCGCTCGCTCAGCAGCAGGCCGTTCGCGGCGATGGCCTCCATGAGCGCCGCGTTCTCCGGTGGATAGGCGACATCGAGGCCGCAGGCCAGAATTCCGGCGGTGCCGCCGGCGCCTTCGAGGGCACCTTCGTGGGCGGCGGTGTCGATGCCGCGGGCGAGGCCGGAGATCACGAGGATGCCGGCATCCGCCAATTCCAGGGCCATCCGGCGGGCGAAGGCGCGGCCGTTGGCGCTGGCGTTGCGGGCGCCCACCACCGCCACCGCCGGCCCCTCGAGAGGGGACGTATCGCCGCGCAGAGCCACCACCGGCGGCGGATCGGAGAGATGGGCGAGGCGTGCCGGATAGTCCGCCTCGCCCAGGACCAGGAGACGGGCACCGAGGCGCTCGGCCCGTGCCAGCTCCCGCGCCGCCTCCTCGGGAGACGCGACGCGATCGCCGCGGATCCGGCCACGGGCCATCAGTCCCGGCAGCGCCCGAAGGGCGGCGCGCCCGTCGCCGAAGCGCCGCAGCAGGCGCGCGTGGAGCACCGGACCGATGCCCGGGCAGCGCGCGAGGGCCATGCGCGCCAGCTTCTCCTCGGGCGGGAATTGCGCCATCCTGCGCCTTCCACGGATGTTCGGTGACGGGGGAAATGGTAGAACAAAAGGCGGATAAAGCAACCGAAGATGGTGCCTCGCGCTGGCATCGCTACTGGGAGGTCACCGCCGGACGCCCGCCGCGGCCGACCCTCCTGTTCGCGCTCGACCGGTTCGACGCGGAGGGCCGTTCGGGGATCGAGGCCCTCGATCTCGGCTGCGGCATCGGCCGCGACAGCCTCGAGATCCTGCGTCGCGGCCACCGCCTCCTCGCCGTCGATCGGGAGCCGGAGGCGCTCGAGCGGCTCCGCGCCCGCGTCCCGCCCGAAGATCGGGCGCGTCTGCGGACCGAAGTGGCCGATCTCGAGCAATGGGAGGTCCCCGCCGCCGATCTCGTCAACGCCAGCTTCGTCCTCCACGCGCTCTCCCGCGAGGGTTTCGACCGGCTGTGGCGGCGGATCGTCGCGAGGCTGCGGCCCGGCGGCCGCGTCGCCGGTCATCTCCTGGGGCCGGAGGACAGCTGGGTGAAGCGGGGACGTTCCTGGGGCGTGGACCGCGCGCAGCTCGACCGGCTGCTGGCCGGTTTCGTGGTCGAGAGGCTCGAGGAAGAGGAGGACGACAGCGTGACCCCGCGGGGCGAGGCCAAGCACTGGCACATCTGGCACATCGTCGCCCGCCGACCCTGATCAGCTCCGGTCGCGGGATCCCAGCTGGAGACGGTTCTCGCGCCCGGTGATCAGGCGCCGCACATTGTCCAGATGGCGGAAGAAGATCAGCGCGGCCAGGATGAAGTAGAGTTCCACCGCCTGCAGATAGCCGGTGAGGTAGGCGAGGAGCGGGGCCGCGAAGGCGGCGGTGATCGACCCCAGGGAGACGTAGCGGCTGACCGCCACCACCACCACGAAGACGACGAGGATGCCGAGCAGCAGCGCCGGCGTGAGGGCCAGGATGACACCGGCGGCGGTGGCCACCCCCTTGCCGCCGCGGAAGCGGAGCCAGACCGGAAAGCAGTGCCCGACCACCGTACCCAGCCCCGCCAGGATGGCCATGTCGGGCCCGTACCAGGCGAAGGCCAGGGCCGTGGGTACCGCGCCCTTGAGCAGATCCGCCACGAGCGTCGCCACCGCCAGCCCCCGGCGGCCGGTGCGCAGGACGTTGGTGGCGCCGATGTTGCCCGACCCGATCTCCCGCAGGTCGCCGGCGCCCGCCATGCGGGTGAACAGCACCCCGAAGGGAACGGAACCGGCCAGATACCCGACGAGGAAGGCCGCCACCAGCAGCCACCAGTAGGCCGGTCCTCCGAGCGGGTCGACCATCGCTCCTCCCTCTCCCGAGCGCCCTGCCGAGCTCGCCCGCCCTTCTAGCAGCCTCCGCCCTTGGCCGCGACCCCGAGGCTCAGGGCGGCGGGAAGCGCCGGGGCGCCAGCGCCGTGTGGAACCAGGTCGCGAGGCCCACCATGTCGAACACCGGAAGGCCGGTGCGGACGGCGATGGTCGCCGCGAAGGGCCCCATGTTGGTGCATTCGAGGAGGATGGCCCCGACCTCGGGATGACGCCCGCACAGCCGGTCCGCGGCCGCCAGGAGATCCCGCTCGGCTGCCGCCACGTCCAGTTCCGGCTCGTCCCCGAGGATGACGCGCGAGAACTCCCGCCCCTCCTCGGTGCCTTCCACCGGCGCGTCCGCCGGCACGCCGGCGGCGGCCAGATGGTCCGGTGAAAGGGTGGTCTTCGAGACGGTGAGAATGCCGACCCGTCTGTTCGGCGGCAGCATGCGCGCGATCATGGCGTACTGGACGAGGCTCGAGGTGAGCACCGGAACCCCGAGCGCGGTCGCGAGCTCCCGCTGGAAGATCGACAGAAACCCGCAGTTGGTGGTGATGCCCACCGCTCCCGTCGCGACGAGCTCGCGCCCCGCCTCGACGAAGGCCGAAAGCAATCCTTCCGCGCGCCGGCGCACGACGCGGTCCGGGGAGGCGCCGCGCACGACGCGATAGAGCACCGGAAACGGCCATGTTTCGGCGTTGCCCATGTCGCCCGGAATCCGCGGAAACCGCGCCTCCAGCATGAGAATGCCGAGCGGTGCGCCGTAGATCGCCTTGCCACCCGTGATCCGCCCGCCGATCATCACGCGAGGACTCCGAAAGCTCCCTCGCGACCAGAGACCACGGGATCGCGCCGATGGGAAGAGCATGACCGCGAATGCGGCCGCACCACCCCGCCACGGCGGCGCCCTCGAGGTGCTGCGGGTCTTCTTCCTGCTCGGCCTGCGCTCCTTCGGCGGCCCGGTCGCCCATATCGGCTATTTCCACGAGACCTTCGTGCGCCGCCGCCGCTGGGTGGACGAGGCCACCTTCGGCCATCTCGTGGCCCTCTCCCAGCTCCTGCCCGGTCCCGCGAGCAGCCAGGTGGGGATGGGGCTCGGCGCGCTGCGGGCCGGCTTCGCGGGGGCGCTCGCCGCCTGGATCGGCTTCACCGCACCTTCGGCGTTGCTGATGATCCTCTTCGGCCTCGCCGTCGGACGGGTGGATCTCCTGGCGTCGAGCGGCGTTCTCCACGGGCTCGAGCTGGCCGCGCTGGCTGTGGTCGCCTTCGCGGTGCGGGAGATGGCCCGGCACCATTGCCGCGGTCGGCCGCGCATCGCCCTCGCGCTGCTCGCCATGGTGGCGGTGCTGTCGATGCCGGGAGTGGCCGGCCAGCTCGTGGCGATCGCGCTCGGCGCGGTGGCGGGCGCCCTTTTCTTCACCCCGGCGACGGCTGCCGCGGCAGGCCCGGCGGCCATCGAGGCGAACCGTCTGCCGGCGGCCCTCCGGCTCGCGCTCTTCCTCCTCCTTCTCCTCCTGCTGCCCCTCTTCGCCCGTCTGCTTGCCTCACCGCTCCTCGATCTCGTCGACGCCTTCTATCGCGCAGGCTCGCTCATTTTCGGCGGCGGGCACGTGGTGCTGCCGCTGCTGCGCGGTGAAGTCGTGGTTCCCGGTCGCGTCGCGCCCGATCTCTTCGTCGCCGGCTACGGCGCCGCGCAGGCCCTGCCCGGCCCGCTCCTCTCCTTCGCAGCCTATCTGGGCATGGTGGCGACCCCCGGAGGCGGCGTGACGAGCGCCCTCGCCGCGCTGATCGCCGTCTTCCTGCCCTCGCTGCTGCTGGTCACCGGCACCCTCCCCTTCCTCGCCCGGCTCCGCCGCCATCCGCGCATCGGCGCCGCCCTTTCCGGCGTCAACGCGGCGGTGGTGGGGCTGCTGCTGGCGGCCCTCTACACGCCGGTCTGGACGAGCGCCGTAACGGGCCCGCTCGGCTTCGCCGTGGCCGCCGTCGCCTACGCCCTCATCGCCGTCTGGCGGCTGCCGGCCTGGGCGGTGGTCGGTCTCTGCGCCCTCGCCGGCCTCCTGCTCGATCTCTGAACGCCCACAACGACCCTCAGGCGACGGCGAACCGGCGCAGGGCCTCGCCGTCGATCGCGACCCCGAGGCCCGGACCGTCCGGGATCTCGACCCAGCCGTCACGATGGCCGATCGGCCGCTCGAGGATCGCCTCGCGGATCGGATGCTCGGTGCGGTCGAATTCGAGCAGCGGCTCCCGCGGAAAGCGGCATAGGGGCTCGTTCGGCAGCACCGCCAGGAGCTGCAGCGAGGCGGCGAGGGCGATCCCCGTACCCCAGACGTGGGGGATGTAGCGGACCCCGAAGGCAGCAGCCATGTCGGCGATCTTCTTGCATTCGGAGATCCCGCCCGCGGCGCAGGTGTCGGGCTGGGCGACGTCGAGCGCCCGGGCCGCGAACAGGCGCCGGAAATCGAAGCGGGTGAAGGAGCATTCCCCGCCTGCCACCGGCAACGGCTGACGCCGGCGCAGTTCCGCGTAGCCCTCGACGTCCTCGGGCGGAATCGGCTCCTCGAACCAGGCGATGTCGAGTTCGGCCAGCCGCCGTCCGAGCTCGGTGGCGGCGAGGAGGTCGTAGGCGTGGTTGGCATCGACCATGAGCGCCACCTCGGAACCGATCGCCTCCCGCACCGCCCGGGCGGCGGCGAGATCGCGGTCGAGGCCGAAGCCCACCTTGAGCTTCATCGCCGAGAAGCCCTCCGCGACGTAGCCTCGCGCCTCCTCGGCCAGATAGGCCACATGGTCCCCGTCCCGCCGCTCGTAGAGGCCGGTGGCGTAGGCCCGCACGCGGCGGCGGATCGGCCCGCCGAGAAGCGCGTGGATCGGCCGCCCCGCGGCCTTGCCGCGGATATCCCAGAGCGCGATGTCGATGCCCGACAGCGCCTGCACAGCGAGGCCGCGCTGGCCGTGGTCGCGGAGCGCATTGTAGAGCTCCTGCCAGATCGCCTCGGTGGCGAGCGGGTCGCGGCCGCTGAGCAGCTCGCCGTAGAGGGCGACCACCGCGGCGTTGGCGGAGGGCGGTCCGTAGCACTCGCCGAAACCGGAGATCCCCTCGTCGGTCGTCACTTCCACCACCAGCGCCGAGCGGCGATCGGTGACCGCCAGCGACCAGCCGAAGGAACGGTCGAGCTTCGCCTCCAGCACGTAGCAGCGGATCTCGCGGATCTTCATGGCCTTCCTCCCCCTTTGTCCGCCTCGCCCCTCAGGCGATCCAGGCGCTCACCGGCGCCCGCGCCTCCTCGAGCGGTTGGGTGACGATCTCGACGAGGGTCGGCCCACCCGCTGCGAGCGCCCGGCGCAGCGCGCCTGCGAGCTCGGCCGGATCCTCGACCCGGAAGGCCTCGATGCCGAAGGCCCGGGCGATGGCGGCATGATCGGAGGGCGAGAAATCGACGGCATGGTAGCGGGCGCCGAAGCCGCTCTTCTGACCGGCCTTGATCCAGCCGAAGCTGCCGTTCGCGAGCACGATCAGGGTCACCGGCAGCTCTAGCCGGCGGAGGGTCTCGAGCTCGCCGCAGGCCATGGCGAAGCTGCCGTCCCCCATGACCGCCACGCATCCTGCGTCGGGCCGGCCGATGGCGGCGCCGATGCTCGCCGGCAGCGCATAGCCGAGCGCCCCGTGGGCACGGTTGGAGATGAAGTGGCGACCGCTTCGCCGCTGCTCGTAGTAGGCGGAGAAATAGGGACAGGGGGTTCCCGGGTCGCAGATCAGAACCGCGTCCTCGGGCAGCAGCTCCTGCAGCGCCGCCACCACCCGCTCGGGACGGACCGGCCGCTCCGCCGACGCCGCGCGCTCACGGAAGGCGGCGAACTTGCGGGCGCGCAGCGCCGCCACCTCGACCCGGCTCTTGCGGTCCTGCAGCGGCGCCGCCGCCACCGCCTCGAGGAGCGCCTCGAGGGCGAGACGTGCGTCGGCCACGACCGCCACCTCGGTCGGGTAGTTGGCGCCGATCACCGCCGGATCGAGGTCGATGTGGACCACCCGCACCTCGCCCGGCGCCGGATGCCGCCAGCGCTCGGTGGTCACCGAGCCCGCCCGGCAGCCGACGAACAGCACGAGATCGGCGGCATCCACCAGCGCCCGCGTCTCCAGCGTGCCGCCGTTGCTGCCGACCACACCGACGCTCAGGGGATGGGTCTCGGGGATCGCCCCCTGGCCGCTGATGCCGGTGGCCACCGGCATGTCGAGCCGCTCGGCGAGCGCCGCGAGCGCCGCCTCGGCGCCGCTCGCGAGGACCCCGCCGCCGCAGATGGCGAGCGGCCGTTCGGCCGACAGCAGGGCGCGGGCGGCGTCCTCCACGGCGGCCGGATCGGGAGCGGGACGGCAGGCGGGGAACCGCTCGTGGCGGGCATCCGCCCAGATCTCCTCCGCCTCCACCGGCGCCTTCTGCACATCGAAGGGCAGCGCCAGATGCACCGCCCCCGGCCGACCCGTGGTCATCTCGCGGAAGGCACGCCGCAGCATCGCAGGCAGCATCTCCGCCCGCTCCACCACCCCGTTCCATTTCGTGAGGGGGCGGAACAGGGCGCCCTGGTCGAGCTCGGTCAGAGCGTAGCGCCCCCGCGCCGTCACCGCGACGTCGGTGTTGAGGGCGAGGACGGGAACGGAGCTCTCGTTGGCCTCCACCACCCCCGGCAGGATGTAGGTGGCACCGCCGCCCGACGGCCCCTCGCACACGCCGGGTCGTCCGCTCACCCGCGCGTAGGCGTCGGCCATGTAGGCGGCGTGGCGCTCGTCGCGGGTGAGGATGTGGTGGATGCCGTGCTCGATGCGCACCAGCGCGTCGTAGAAGGGCAGGCTCGTGTCGCCGCAGAGGCCGAACAGATGCCGGACCCCGTAGAGATCCAGCATCCGCACCAGCGCCTCGGCACCGGACAGTCGGTTCATCCGCCTCCTCCCCCGATACCCGCGGTGTACGCCCGACGGACGGCCGAGACAACCGCGCGGCCGGCGTTCGGCCGGGGGAAACGGTGCGTTTCGCGGCGCCCGTCTGTCGATCCGCCCCCAGCGCCCGATATGCCCCCTGCAACCCCGTCACGGAACAGCAGGCGGAGAAGGGCGATGACGAAGGTGCTCGTGCTCTACTACAGCATGTACGGCCACATCGAGACCATGGCCGGAGCGGTGGCTGCCGGCACCCGCGAGGTCGAGGGTGTGGAGGTGGCGCTCGAACGGGTGCCGGAGACGATCCCCGAGGAGGTGGCGCGGAGGGCCGGCGCCAAGCTCGACCAGCCGGCGCCCGTGGCCGAACCGGCCGAACTCGCCGATTACGACGCCATCCTGTTCGGTACGCCCACGCGCTTCGGCAACATGGCCGGGCAGATGCGCAGCTTTCTCGACCGGACCGGAGGGCTGTGGGCGAAGGGAGCCCTGATCGGCAAGGTCGGCAGCGTGTTCACCAGTTCGGCCACGCAGCACGGCGGTCAGGAGTCGACCATCCTGACCTTCATCCCGACCCTCCTGCATCTGGGCATGATCTATGTCGGCCTCCCTTACAGCTGCACCGAGCAGAGCGGGATCGAGGAAGTGAAGGGTGGCAGCCCCTACGGCGCCTCGACCATCGCCGGCGACGACGGCTCCCGCATGCCCAGCGCCAAGGAGCTGGCGATGGCGCGCTTCCAGGGCCGCCACGTAGCGGCCATCGCCAAACGGCTCGCGGCGTGAGACAAGAGCCGCGGCGCGGACCGGGCCGGCGGCCCGAAAGCATCGGGAGGACGGGCCGATGGGGCTCCTGATCGAAGGCGAATGGGTCGATCGCTGGTACGACACGGCCTCGAGCGGCGGCCGGTTCGTGCGCGAGGACGCACGGTTCCGCAACTGGATCACGCCCGACGGATCACCCGGCCCGAGCGGCGAGGGCGGGTTCCCGGCCGAGCCCGGCCGCTACCATCTCTACGTCTCGCTGGCCTGCCCCTGGGCCCATCGCACCCTCATCTTCCGCCGCCTCAAGGGGCTCGAGGACATGATCGGGGTGTCGGTGGTGCACTGGCACATGGGCGATCGCGGCTGGACCTTCGAGCGCGGCCCCGGTGCCACCGGCGACCGCCTCTACGGCCACTGCTTTCTCTACGAGCTCTATCGCCGGGCGAAGCCCGACTACAGCGGGCGGGTGACCGTGCCGGTGCTGTGGGACAAAAGGCGCGAGACCATCGTCAGCAACGAGTCCTCCGAGATCATCCGCATGTTGGGCTGCGCCTTCGACGGCATCGGGGCGCGGCCGGGCGACTACTACCCGGCGCCCCTGCGTTCTGAGATCGACGCCCTCAACGCGCGCATCTACGAGACCGTCAACAACGGCGTCTACAAAAGCGGTTTCGCCACCACGCAGGCGGCCTACGAGGAGGCCGTCACCGCGCTGTTCGACAGCCTCGCCTGGCTCGAGGACCGCCTTTCGAGCCGCCGCTACCTCCTCGGTCCGCGCATCACCGAAGCGGACTGGCGGCTGTTCACGACGCTGGTCCGCTTCGACCCGGTCTATCACGGCCATTTCAAATGCAACCTGCGACGGCTCGTCGACTACCCGAACCTCTGGGGGTATGCGCGCGAGCTCTACCAATGGTCCGGCGTCGCCGAGACGTTGAACATGATGCACATCAAGCGCCATTATTACGGCTGTCACCGGACCATCAATCCGACCGGCATCGTGCCCCTCGGTCCGGAGATCGACTTCACGGCGCCGCACGGTCGCGCGCACCTGCCCGCGGAGCCCGTTTGGGGGACGGGCTGACGGGATCGGCGCCGGGCGCTTGCCGCTGCGGGATCATCACCGGCGGTCCATCCGCCGCCGGTCGCCGCCGAGATCAAGGCCTGGCCCGTTCCGCGGCACCGTTTTCGAGGGCGGCGAGGACCTCGGAAGTGCGCCGGACGGCGGCGACGTTGGTGAGGGCGTACTCGACCGCGGCCCGGTGCCAGTCGGCGTTCATGGTGGCGCAGGCGTCCTCCGGCACCACCATGAGATAGCCGCGATCGGCGCCGGTACGCGCGGTATGCTCGACGGACATGTTGGTCCAGGCGCCGGTCACGATCACCACGTCCCGCCCTTCGGCGCGGAGGATGGTCTCGAGCGGCGTGCCCTCGAAGGCGCTCATCCGCATCTTGGTGACCACATGGTCCCCGGGCTGCGGTTCGAGCCCCGCCACCGGTGCCGCGCCCCAGCTGCCGCGGACGAGCGCGTCGGCCGCCACCACCCCCTCGAACAGCGGGCAGTTGAGCGTGAGCCCCGGCGCTCCCGGCTCGACCACGAACCAGACATGGATCACCGGCACGCCGAGGCGGCGGCAGGCCGCGGCCAACCTGCCGATGTTGGCGACGCAGCCCTGCTGCCGGCAGTGCTCGGGGGCGCCCGAGGCCGCGAAGGCCCCACCCTCCATGACGACGTCGTTCTGCATGTCCTGGACGATCAGCGCGCAGCGGGCGGGATCGAGGGTGAAGGGCACCGTACCGCCGGACCCGGCCGCGGGCTCGGGCTCCGGCGCGGCGCCGCCACGGGCCGGCCGGCCGGCCGCCATGAAGGGCTCGAAGCGCGGGCCGACCCGGGTCGTCACCGCATAGAGGGAGTGGGTGGCGCAAAGGAAGAGGGTGCGCCAGTCGGCGCCGCCCCAGTGGAGATTGGCGACCGGTTCCGGAACCGAGAGAAGGCCGATGCGACGGCCGTCCGGGGCGAACACCCAGACCCCGCCCGGTCCCGTCACCCAGAGGTTGCCCTGCTGGTCGCATTTCATCCCGTCGGGAACGCCCGGGCGCAGGGCGTCGCGGATGCCGGAGGCGAAGATCCGCCCGCCGGTCAGCGAGCCGTCCGCCTGTACCTCGAACACCCGGATGTTGGCCTGCTCGGTGTCGTTGACGTAGAGCAGGCGCTCGTCGGGCGAGAAGCAGAGGCCGTTGGGCTGGGTGAAGAGATAGCGGTCGACCAGCAGTTGCGGATCGCCACCGGCGCCGCCGGGCGGGATCCGGTAGACCCCCTGGAAGCCGAGCTCGCGCGGTCGTTCGACGCCGTAGACCCGCATCCGCCCGTACCAGGGGTCGGTGAAATAGACGGAACCGTCCGAACGCAGGCAGAGGTCGTTGGGACTGTTGAGCTCCTGTTCCCGATAGTGACTGGCCAGCACCTCGCGCGTGCCGTCGCCGCGGATGCGGACGACACTCGAGGTCGCGTGCTCGCAGACGAGCAGGTTGAGCTCGCGGTCGTAGGTGAGGCCGTTGCCCTTGTTGGAGGGGCGCGCCACCTCCTGCACGCCGTGCCGTTCGTCCCAGCGCCGCCGCACGTCCGCCGGCATGTCGGAGAACAGCAGGTAATGCTCGCGCGGATGCCAGACCGGTCCCTCGACGAAGGTGAAGCCGCTGGCCAGCTGCCGCACCGGCGCGTACTCGTCGACCAGCTCGTGGAAGCCCGGATCGTACGCGGGATGGGACATCGTCCGCCTCCTGCCGGTCCCGCCCTCAGGCCGGGAACCAGTTCCGCCGCGGCACCGATTGCAGCGTCGGCCCCGGCACCTCCATGTCGAGGCGGGCCACCACCTGCTGGGCCTCGATCCTGGCCGGCTTGTCGTGAACCGGCAGCAGGAAGCGCGAGGAGTTGAGCAGCTTCTTGATCGCCGCCTTCTCCTGCCGCTTGCTGGTGCCGTGGTTGCCGGTGACCTGCGGCTCCATCTCCTGGGTCTGGCGGAAGGGTTCGACGATCTGGTCGTTGAAGTCGTAGATGACGTCGCCGCAGATGGTGGCGAGCCCCTCCGCCGTCTCGACGTGGACGTTCATCGAGCCCTCGGTGTGGGCGCCCGCCGCCTCCACCGCCATTCCCGGCATGATCTCCAGCGGTCCGCCGATCTCGAGATCGAGCAGGCGCAGCGCGTTGGGCGTGTGGAGACGGTCGATCAGATGCTTGATGTCGGGGGCCGGATACTGGGGATGCATGATCCCGGAGACCGAATATTCGAGCTCGCGGCGGTTGATCACCACCGTCGTGTTCATCGGAAAATGGTCGTCCTTGCCGGCGTGGTCGATGTGCAGATGGGTGTGCAGGACGTAGCGGATGTCGCCCGGCTTGAGCCCGTGGCGGGCGAGCTGGTTCTCGATCATGTTCTCGTGGTACTGGAGCCCGCGCATGCCGAGGCTTTCCATGATCGCGTTGTCGCGATAGCCGGTATCGACGAGTACGGGCCAGGTGCCGCCGAGGATCAGGAAGCCGTAGACCGGCACCCGGCGCACCCGGCCACAGTCGCGGCCGAGTACGAGAAAGCTCGATTCGAGTTCGATGTCGCCGTAGTCGAGGATCTTGATTTCCAGAGCCACCTTCGAGCCTCCCTCGGTTCGGATCGGGCGAGATCGGGGCGGGGCGGTGGACCCGCACGCGGGTAGCCCGCCGCCGGATGTGGGTGCGCGCTCGCGAGGCCGGTCATTCCGGGACTCCGGCCCGCCCGCGGAGGACGAAGCGGCAGAGACTGGCGAGCGATCCGCCGTCCGCGAGATCGTCGAGGAAGGCGCCGAGCGCGCGCATCGCCCCGGTTTCGGGACGGTATGCCGGATCGGCCGCGAGCGGGGTGAGCCAGCTCAGCCGCCAGGCGAGGCGGGAAAGGCGCCGCACGCCGTCGATCAGCGGCCCCGGATCGCCTCGCTCGAGACCGTCTGAGACCACCAGCACCCAGGCGTCGCGTGCGAGACCCGCGAGCCGGGGATGGCGGAGAAAGGCCGCCAGCGCGTCCCCGAGGCGCGTGCCGCCGTCCCAGTCGGAAACCCGCTCGGCGGTCCGTTCGAGGGCGCGCCGCGGATCGCGGCCGGCGAGCGAGCGGGTGACGCGCGTCAGTCGCGTCCCCAGGGTGAAGACCTCGGCCCCGGGCACCAGCCGCCGGAGGGCATGGGCGAAACGCAGCGCGTCCGGGCTCTGGGCCTTCATCGAGCCCGAGACGTCGATCAGCAGCAGGAGTCGCCGCGGGATCCGGCGGCGGCGCAGAAAGCGCAGATCGAGGAGCTCGCCCTCCTCCCGCATGGCCCGACGCAGCGAGCCGCGGAAGTCGATGGTCGGGCCGCGCCGGGCCGACCGGCGGCGGCGACTGCGCCGCTTCGGCAGACGCTCGCCGCCCCGGCGTCGCAACTCGCGCAGCAGCCCCTCCCCGGCGAGCGTCCCGAAGTCGCGGCGGCGCAGGCGCTCGGTGCGCGTCGCCGCCCGGCCCGAGCGTTCGCCCTCCTCGAGCTCGGCGATCTCGAGGAGGCCCTCCCGTTCGAGCGGCACCGACAGCTCCTCGTCGCGCCGCTCCGCCGTCGGCGGTACCAGTCGGCGCCCGGCGAAGACGAGCCGGAAGATCGCCTCGAACTCGGCCATGCGCTCGGGCGGCGGTCCGAACAGGGCCACCGCCGCACGGCGCAGGTCGTCGATGCCGCGCGGCCCGAGCAGCTCGACCGCGGCGAGGAAACCCGTGGTCTGTTCGGGTGCGGCGGGGAACCCCGCTTCGCGCAATCGCCGCGCGAACTCGAGGAACGGCCGCAGCGCCGGCGGCAGGGCGGATCCGCTCATCGCCCGCCTCCGGTCGGCAGCAGCGCCTCCAGCCTGTCTCCCAGGAGCTCGAGATCCTCGTGATCCTTGACGGCGAGGCCGACGGCGCGGCGGAAGGCGTCCGGCCAGGCGGCGCCCTGCCCGTGCAGCAGGGTGGCCGCCTCCGCCCACTCCACCGTCTCCGACACGCCGGGCGGTTTGCCGAGTGGCTCGCGGCGCAGCCCCCCCACCGCCGCCACCACCGCCTCGGCGGTGGCCCGGGCGACGCGGCTCGCGCGCATCATCACGATCTCCGCCTCCAGCGCCGGATCGGGATAGTCGATCCAGTGGTAGACGCAGCGCCGCCTGAGGGCCTCGTGCAGCTCGCGCGTGCGGTTGGAGGTGAGCACGACCACGGGCGGTTCGGCGGCGCGGAGGGTGCCGCGTTCGGGAATGGAGATCTGGAAATCGGACAGGAACTCGAGGAGATAGGCCTCGAACTCGTGGTCCGAACGGTCCACCTCGTCGAGCAGCAGCAGCGTGCCGGCGGCGTTCTGCACGGTTTCGAGGAGCGGCCGCGCGATCAGGAACTCGTCGCCCCAGATGTTGACGTAGCCGCCCTCCGCCTGCCGGATGGCGAGGATCTGGCGGGGGTGGTTCCATTCGTAGATGGCGGCCGCGGCGTCGATGCCCTCGTAGCACTGGAGGCGCAGGAGACGCAGCGAGAGCACCGCGGCGAGGGCCTTCGCGGCCTCGGTCTTGCCGACCCCGGGCATGCCCTCGAGCAACAGCGGCTTGCCCAGCGCCAGCGCCAGATAGGCGGCGGTGGCCAGCCCCTCGTCGGCGATGTACTGGGCGGTGCGCAGGGCGTCCCGCAGCGCCTGCGGACCGTCGATACCGGCGATGACGGGACGCACCGGCAAGACCGCCCTCCTCAGGAAGGACGGCGGCGCGGACGCGCCCCGCCCTGCTCGCGCAGGCCGCGCAGCACCTTCTCGGCGGTGATCGGCAGATCCGTGACGCGGACCCCGACGGCATCGTAGACCGCATTGGCGATCGCCGGCAGGACCGGGTTGGCGCACATCTCGCCGATCCCCTTGGCCCCGTAGGGACCGTCCGGCGCCGGCCGTTCGAGGACCGCGATGTCGTGCTCCACGCGGTCGCCCGGCCCCGGCATCGGGTAGGAGACGAAACAGGTCGGATAGCGCCCGCGATCGGGATAGTAGGGCTCGGTGGTCTCCCACAGGGCGTGGCTGACGCCCATCCAGGCGCCGCCGTAGAGCTGCTGCTCGACCAGCCGGGGGTTGAGGGCGCGCCCCACCTCGTAGGCGCTGGTGAGCTTGACGAGGCACACCTCGCCGGTCTCGTCGTCCACCCGGACCTCGGCCACCACCGCGCCGTGGGCGTAGCAGGAGACGGGGCTCATCTCCCCGGTCTCGGGATCGACGTCGGAAAGGGGCAGCAGGAAGATGCCGCGGCCGGCCACCGTCCGGCCCTGGCGGAACTGGGCGGCGGCGCAGGCGGCGGCAGTGGTGATGGAGCGTGAGGGCGCGCCGCGTACCTGGATGTTGCCCCGACCATCGGTCACCAGATCGGCGGGATCCACCTCGAGCTCCTCGGCCGCCGCCTCGAGCATCACCGCCCGCGCCTCGCGGGCGGCGGCGATCACGGCATTGCCCACGCGATGGGTCCCGCGGGAGGCGAAGGACCCCATGCAGTGCGGCCCGGTGTCGGAATCGGCGGTGTCCACCTGGACGTCCTCGACCGGTACGCCGAGGGTCTCGGCGGCGATCTGCCGGGCCACCGATTTCATGCCCTGGCCGAGATCGACCGAGGACAGGGCGACCGTGAACTTGCCGTCGGGATTGGAATGGACGAGGGCTTGGCTGGGATCGCCACCGAGATTCATGCCGATCGGATAGTTGATGGCGGCGAAACCGCGGCCTCGGTGCCAGGTCATGGTCAGCGCCTCCGGATGCCGAAGATGCTGGAGAAGCGCCGCGGCGAGGAGGCACGCGGCTTCGCGGGGCCGGCCGCGGGAGGCGGGGGCGGGGGCGGCTCGCGACGCGGCGGCGT
>JALUAG010000023.1 GCA_027045875.1 Alphaproteobacteria bacterium
GTCGCTCCGCCTCCTCCAGCAGCCGTGCCACGGTCGCCGCCCGCCACCTCGTCGTCCGGCACGGCGGCGACCGTGGCACGGCTGCTGGAGGAGGCGGAGCGACTGTTCGAGCAGAAGAAACTGACGAAACCGGAGGGCGAATCCGCCCTCTCGCGGTACCGGGCGGTGCTGGCCCTCGATCCCGACAACGAGACCGCGAAGGAGGGGATACGCCGCATCGTCGCGACCTACGTCGAATGGGCGCGCGCCGCCGGGGAGCGGGGCGATGCGCGCAAGCAGCTGGCCTATCTCGAACGCGCCATCTCCGCCGACCCGCGGAATGCGGATCTGCTGTTCATCTACGGCGGCACGCTCATGGATCTCGAGCGATACGCCGAGGCGGCGGAGGCGTTCGAACGCGCCGCCTCGCTCCTCTCCGACCCCACGGAAGCGCGTTTCTTCGCCGGCATGGCCCGGCTTAACGCCGACCAGCCGGAAAAGGCCCTCGCCCATTTTTCCCAGGTCCGTCGTGCGGAATCCGAGTACCGTCACCAGGCGGGCTATTTCGAGGGCGGCGTGCTGTTCGGACTCGACCGTTACGACGAGGCCTACGATGTTCTGAGCGCCACCCTGCGGGCCAAGGGGGACTGCGAGACGGCACCGCTGGACGAGTTGTGCACGGATCTCTGGACGCTCACGGTCTACGTGCTGCGGATGATGGACAGGGAGGACGTGATCATGGAGACGATGGTGGGCGTACTCGATCTCGAGCCGGCATCGCCCGATCTTCACGATGCCATCGCCGAGGTCTTCCGGGCCAACGGACGGGAAGAGGAGGCCCGGCGGATCGAGGCCCGGCGGAGGGAGCTGTTCGGAGGATGAGGGCGGGGCTGTCGGTGCGGCGCCTGCTGGCGCTGCTTTCGGTCCTGCTGCCGGCGGTGGCGGCCGCTTCGGAGCCCGCTCCCGTGGTGCGTTTCGACGGCGGGGTGCGGGTGATCCTGCCGCTGCCGGACGGTCTGCTGGTGGCCGGTCCGGGGCGGGGGCGCGAGGCCTGGTTCGCCGTCCTCGACCCCGAGCTGCGTGCGCGATCCGCCCGGGTCTTCACCGGCTGCGGACGCTGCTCGCTGCTGGCCGGCACCCTGCTCGGGGAGGGGCGCGCCCTGCTCGCGGGCGCCCGCGACCCGAGCGGAGACGGGGTCGAGGAGGGGTGGGTCGTGCTCCTGGATGCGCAGCGGGGCGAGGTGCTGGCGGAGCGCATCGTCCGTCCGCCGGCGGGCGGGCGTTTCCTCGCCGCGGCGGCGGGGTACGGCCGCCTGCTGGTGGCCGGCGAGATGTTCACCGACGCCGGCGCCGGTCTCGACGCCTGGATGGTGGAGCTCGACCCCGAGACGCTCGAACCGCGCGACGAATGGCGGTTCGGCGGCCCGCTGCCCGATGCGGCGGCGGTGGTGCTGCCGGTGGGCGTCGACGCCTTCCTCGCCGCCGGCTGGCGGTTCAGCGCCGAGACGGGGATACTGGGTGGCTGGGCGGCGCGCTTCGGCGCCGACCCGCGGCCGGTCTGGACGGCCCTCCTGGACGGCGATGCGGCCTTCGACGTGGCAGCGCTGGTCCGCACCGGGACGAACGGAGCGGTCCTCCTCGGCCACGACAGCCGCCCCGACGAGGAAACCCGCACGCTGATGTTCGATCTGCGGGTGGCCACGCTCGACATCGAGCGAGGTGCGACCGGCCGCGGTGTCGATCTGCGCGACCCGGCCATCGACCGCATGGGAATCGCCGTGTACGAGGGGTCGGGCGAAATGCTGGTACTGGCCGCGCGCCAGGGTCATCCGGATGGCCCCGACGCGCTGGAGCTGCTCGCGCTTTCGGCGGCAGGGGAGTTCCGTTCGCTGGATGTCTGGCGGGACGGCGAGCGGGCGACGGTGCCGGCGGTGATGGCACCGCTCGCCGACGGCGGGCTCGCGATCGGCGGCTGGTACCGCGTGGAGGAGGGGGAGGAAGGCCCACGCGGCTGGCTGCTGCGGCTGCCCCGGTCGCCGATCGCGCTGCGCCCGTCCTCCCCGGACGGGCTGGTCCTCGACATCGCGCCGGCCGGCGAGCGCGGGCGCGTGCGGGTGATCCTCGAGAACCGGGGGATGCGGACCCGCGAGGTGAACCCCCTGGGCCCGGACACCGTCTTCTGGCTCACCGCCGCCGACGGGCCGGCTCCCGCCCAGATCGGGGCGATGCCCGGCCGTGCCCCGGATCCCGCACCGGGAAAGGCGCGGGTGCGGCTGCCTCCGGGCGGGCGTCTGGAGGCCGTTCTCGAGCCCGGGGTGGCGCCCGAGGACCTGCCGGAGGCGCGTGCCGCCTACAGCCCCGACTTCACCGGCCGGGGGATCGGCCGGCTGATCGTGAGCGCACCCCTGTCGGCGGCCGGCGGGTAGGGCCGATGTCGGCGTTCACGCCCATTGCCTGGGTGATCGCCCGCTGGCTCAATCGTTGGCCGCTGCGCTACACGGTCCCGGCTGTCCTGCTGATCGGGATTTTGATCGCATGGTTCGTGCCCCTGATCCTCACCGGCGAATGACGGCCGCCGGACGCTGGCTGCTGGCGGCGGGGCTGCTGCTGGTCTCGCCGGCGGTGGCGGCCGGTCTCTGTCCCGCCGAAGCGGACCGCTTCCCGGCCTTCGCCGGCGAGCTGCGGCTGCCGCCCGCGGACCGCGCTTTCGAGACGGCCGCGGGAAGGGACGGCGCTGCGCTCGCGGCTTTTCTGGAGGAGACGACCGGCCTCACCGTCTATCTGGAACTGGCGGTGCGACGGGCCGAACCGGGGGTCGATCCGGCCTGCACCGGCAATCTCGTGAGCGTCGAGCCGGGAGAGATCCTGCTGCGCTTCGACAACCTCCTCGTGGCCGTCGGGGATCTCGCGGCCGGCGCGCCGCACGCCCTCTGCCAGCCGGACGATGTGGGCTTCCGCCTGCGCGGCTTCTTTTTCGTGGAGCCGCCGCCGCCGACGGCTTCGCTCACGAGCTACCGGCTGCGGCCGGTGGCGGTGGATCCGCTTGCCGCCAACCGCAGCGTCGCCTGTCTTTCCGGTAAGCGCCCCTGAGGGGGCGGAAACGGCTTACTTCTCCGCGTTCGAACGGTTATCTTCCCGATACGGGAGATCCCGGCCGAACGGGATCGTCGAGGGGCCGGTCGAGGCTCCGTGAACGCGAAGGGAGGCAAGAACCATGTCCCGTTGGACGAGACTGCTGTCCGGCTGCACGCTGGTCGGCGCCATGCTGGTGGCCGGGAGCCCGGAGGCCGCGAAGCTCGTGGTGGCCGGGCGCGACGGCGGCTACGGCAAGGCGCTGGCGCTCGCCATCGGCGCCTACGAGGCGGCCAATCCCGGGATCGAGGTCGAACAGCTGGCGCTGCCCTACGGCGGCCTCTACGAGAAGCTCGTCATCAACCTGCGGGAGAAGGCGGGCGGCATCGACGTCGTCATGCTCGACGATACCTGGGCCACCGAGTTCATGGCCAAGGGCTGGCTCGCCGAGATGGGGGAGGCGGATGCCGATTTCGTGGCACCCGCCGTCGCCGTGTCCCGCTACCCCTATCCCGACGGCACCCTGTACGCGCTGCCCTTCGTCGGCAACGTCGAGCTGTTCGCCTGGCGGCGCGACCTGTTCGAGAAATACGGTCTCGCGCCGCCCACCACGTGGACCCTGGCGCGCGAGGCGGCGGCGGTGATCGACGAGAAGGAGGAAGGGGTCGACGGCGTCGTCTTCCGCGGCGTCAAGGGCAACCCCATCGTCACCGGCTTCCTGCCCATCCTCTGGTCCTTCGGCGGGCGCATCGTCGACGAGCAGGGCGCGGCCGCGCTCATGTCCCCGGAGAGCCTGGAGGCGCTCGAGTTCTGGCTGTCCCTCAAAGAGTACGCGCCGGAGGGGATCGAGACCTACAATTCGAGCGAGGTGCGCGATGCCCTCCAGCAGGGCCGGGTGGCGATGAGCATCGAGCTCTGGCCTTCCTGGGCGCCCTCCCTGGACGATCCCGCGGTCTCCAAGGTGGCGGGCCTGGTGGAGATCAACGCCGCCCCCGGCGAGAAGACGGGACCGGCGCCGATGCTCGGTACCTGGCTGCTCGGGGTCGCCGCCGACGCCCCCAACGCCGAGGCGGCGAAGGACTTCGTCGCCTTCGTCACCTCGCCCGAGATGCAGAAGCGGATCGCGCTCGAGGTGGGCATCCCGCCGACCCGGGCCAGCGTGTACGGCGACGCGGACGTGGTCGCCAAGTACCGCTGGTACCCGAACCAGCGCGAGGCGCTGATGAACGCCCGGCCGCGGCCGCGCATTACCCAGTGGTCCAAGGTCGAGGCCATCCTCGGCGACTATCTCCAGCTCGCCCTGATCGGCGAGATGGCCGCCAAGGACGCGCTCGCCGAGGCCCACGCCCGCATCGAGCGGGCCCTCTCGCGCTGATTCCCGAACGGGCGGGCGTCCCCGCGGGGGCGCCCGCCCCTCTTCCCGGATGAAACGCGCCCCGGTCCTCACCCTCCTCCTGCTGCTGGCCCCGGCGCTCCTCCTGATCGGATTGCTCGCCCTCTATCCGATCCTGCGGGTGCTGGCGCTGTCGCTGTTCCGCACCGAATACGGCTTCGCGGACGCGAGCTTCGTCGGCCTCGCCAACTACGCCGATCTCCTGAGCGACCGCTTCTTCCGCCGGGCGACCTGGAACACGGTCCTCTTCACCCTGCTCGCCACCCTCTTCGAGGTCGGGCTGGGGCTGCTGCTGGCGCTCCTGTTCCACCGGCGCTTTCCCGCCCGCCGCTGGCTGATGCCCGCCGTCGTGTTCCCCTTCGTGCTCTCGACCATGGTGGTCTCCGCCATCTGGCGGGCCTGGTTCCACTTCGATTACGGCTTTCTGAACAACCTCCTGCGGGCGCTGGGGCTGCCGCCCGTCAAGTGGCTGTTCGACCCCGATCTGGCGCTCCTCTCCATCGTTCTGGTGGACGTCTGGCAGACGACGCCCATCGCCTTTCTGGTCCTCCTCGCCGGGCTGCAGGCGATCCCCGAGGAGGTGGTGGAGGCGGCGCGGCTGGACGGCGCCGGGCGCCTGCAGATCCTGCGCCATATCACCCTGCCGCTGCTCTCCGGTCATCTGCTGCTGGCGGCGCTTCTCCGCACCATCGAGAGCTTCAAGCTGTTCGACAAGGTGTTCGCCCTGACCGGCGGCGGCCCCGGCAACGCCACCGAGACCCTTTCCCTCAACGTCTACCGCTCCGCCTTCCGCTTCGCCGAAGTGGGCTACGCCTCCGCCGCCGCCAGCATCATGCTGGTGATCGCCGGCCTGCTGGCGGCCGTCTACGCCCGTCGCATCGTGCAGGGAGGGCGCGGATGAGACGGGCGCTGCGCGGGGGGACGCCCCTGTCGGCGGCGCTCTTGGTGACGATCATCGCCCTCGCCCCCATCTTCTGGATGGTCGCGACCTCCTTCAAGCCGCCGGGCGAATACGTCTCCACCTCGCTGCGCCTCTGGCCCCGGGATCCGACCCTGGTCCACTACCGGGAGCTCTTCGCCGAGGGCTTTCTCGCGCGCCTGTGGAACTCGCTCGTCGTCACCGCGGGCAGCACCGCTCTCGCCATCCTGGCCGCCTTTCCGGCAGCCTACGCGCTCGCCCGGCTGCGCTTTCCGGCGCGGCTGGACGCCGCCTTCCTGCTGCTGGTGCTGATCGTCAAGCTGTTGCCCCCGATCGTCGTCGCCGTGCCGCTCTTCCAGATCCTGCGCGGCCTCGGCCTGCTCGACAGCCTGCCGGGGCTGATCCTGGCCTACCAGGTCTACACCCTGCCCTTCGCCATCTGGATGCTGCTCGGCTTCGTGCGCGAGGTGCCCTGGGAGCTCGAGGAGGCGGCCATGCTCGACGGGGCGGGGCTCCCCCGCCGCCTGCTGCTGATCGTCGCCCCGGTGATGCGGGCCGGCATCGCCGCCACCGCGGTGTTCGTCGCCGTGCTGGCCTGGAACGAGTTCCTGTTCGCGCTCCTGTTCATCCAGACCCCCTCGCGCTTCACCCTGCCGGTCTGGATCGCCACCTTCATCACCGAGGACGAGACCTTCTGGGGCAAGCTCATGGGCATCGGCCTGCTGTCCTCGCTGCCGGTGATGCTGGTCGTGGGCTATCTCCAGCGCTGGCTGGTCACCGGCTTCGGCGGTACGGGCCGCTGAGGCTCACGCCCCCGCCGGACGGCGCGCCGGCGCGCCGCCGAGGAGCTCCGACACCCGGCGCATCACCGCCTCGAACATGGCCTCGGTGAGCCGCCCGGTGTTCACGTTGTAGCGCGAGCAGTGGTAGCTGGAGACGAGCCGGGTGCCGTCCTCCAGCCGGTAGGCCACATCGTGCGCGAAGGGAAAGTCGCGCAGCCGGCAGCCGAAGGCCCGCAGCACCGAATCGTGGGCGATCCGCCCCAGCGACAGCACGAGGCGCGGCCGCGGCGGTACCAGCAGTTCGTCGAGGAGATAGCGCCGGCAGGTGGTGATCTCCTCGCCGGTGGGCCTGTTCCTGGGCGGCACGCAGCGCACCGCGTTGGTGATCCGACAATCGACGAGCTCCAGCCCGTCGTCCGGCCGTGCCTCGTAGCGGCCACGTGCAAAGCCGTGCCGCAGCAGCGCCGGATAGAGGATCTCCCCGGCGTAGTCGCCGGTGAAGGGGCGGCCGGTGCGGTTGGCGCCGGCCACGCCCGGCGCGAGGCCGACGATCAGGAGGGCCGCCGAAGGATCGCCGAAGGAGGGGACGGGGGCGTTGTGCCAGCGGGGGTGTCGCCGGCGGTTCTCTTCCCGGTAGGCGACGAGGCGCGGACAGAGCCGACAGTCGCGCGGCGGCACGGCACGCGGAGGGCCGTCAGCCGCCATGGTAGGAGGGCGATTCGTCCTCCTCGTCCTCGTAGTCCTCGTCCTCGTAGTCCTCGGATACGGGCAGGCTGTTGCCGGCGGCGGGCCGGGCGTGGGTGCGCTCGATGGCCGGCCGCAGCTCGGCGAGATCGAGGAAGAAATCGGCCTGGCGCCGCAGCTCGTCGGCGATCATCGGCGGCTGGGTGCGGATGGTGCTCACCACCGTGACCCGGATGCCGCGGCGTTGCAGGGCCTCGATCAGGCGTCGGAAATCACCGTCGCCCGAGAACAGCACGACGTGATCGACATGGGCGCTGACCTCCATCGCGTCGACGGTGATCTCGACGTCCATGTTGCCCTTGAACTTGCGCCGGCCCAGCGGCTGCGCGTACTCCTTCAAGGGCTTGGTGACCATGGTGTAGCCGTTGTACTCGAGCCAGTCGACGAGCGGCCGGATCGGTGAATATTCCTGCTCGTCGAGGAGTGCCGTATAATAATACGCACGAAGCAGCCGGCAGTCGGTCGAGAAGTTGGTCAGCAAACGGCGATAATCGATATCGAAACCGAGAGCGCGCGCGGCCTGATACAGATTGGCGCCGTCGATGAAGAGTGCGACCCGTTCGTAAGGTTCGCAGTGATGGATGGGCTCCTCGGTCATCGTCAGTCCCCTGCCACGAAAAACGCAATGCCGCGGTATTAACGTCCGCCGTCGGGTTTGTCAGCTCCGGAGTGAGGCCGTCGGGCGAATGTGATGCGCGGAGACGCCGGCGGAAAGGGGCGATCGTTGCTTGTCATGCTGCGATGCGGTACCTATCTGGAAAATCGCCTGTCGAGCCGCGGAGCAGATTATGGCACGTATCACCGTAGAAGACTGCATCCAACGCGTCACCAACCGCTTCGAGCTGGTCATGCTGGCGGCGCAGCGCGCCCGCGACATTTCCGCCGGGGCCCCGCTCACCGTCGATCGCGACAACGACAAGAACTCGGTGGTGGCGCTGCGCGAGATCGCCGAAGGCACCATCGACCTCGACCATCTGCGCTACGAGCTGATCTACGGCCTGCGCCGCTACGTCGAGGCGGAACCCGAGGAGCCGCAGGATCTGGAGCAGGAGCTCGAGGCGCTGCTGCCCACCGGCGAGTTCGCTATGGAACAGAGCGAATCCCTGCCGCCGCTGCCGGAAGGCGAGTCCTACGCCGAGTTCGACGTCAACGACCGCGACTGAGGTGCGTTCCGGGGAGGGAGACGGTGCCATGCCCGGAGAGCCCGTGCTCGAGGAGGCGATGGCCGCCGAGGCTCCCCGGAAGACGGAAGGGCCGGCACCGGCCGCACGCCGGCCGATCATGCGGCAGTACGAGCTGGTCGAGCTCGTCCGCTCCTACGATCCCGACGTCGACGAGGATCTGCTGAACCGGGCCTACGTGTTCGCCATGAAGGCCCATGGCAGCCAGCTTCGCGCCTCGGGCGATCCCTACTTCCACCATCCGGTCGAGGTGGCCGGCATCCTCGCCCGCTACCGGCTCGATTCGGCCACCATCGCCACCGGGCTGCTGCACGACGTGGTGGAGGACACCGGCGTCTCCATCGAGGAGATCGAGCGGTTGTTCGGTCGCACGGTGGCCCGCCTCGTCGACGGGGTGACCAAGCTCCACAAGCTGGAGCTGCAGTCGGTGCAGAGCGCCCAGGCGGAGAACTTCCGCAAGCTGCTGCTGGCGATGTCCGACGACATCCGGGTGCTGCTGGTCAAGCTCGCCGACCGGCTGCACAACATGCGCACCCTGCACTTCATCCGCGAGCCGGCGCGGCGTCGGCGGATCGCCGCCGAGACGATGGAGATCTACGCCCCGCTCGCCGAACGCATCGGCATGGAGCGGATGAAGGCCGAGCTCGAGGACCTCGCCTTCGCCGAGCTGTGGCCGGAGGCGCGGGCCGGCATCTTGCACCGTCTGCAGCATTTGCAGCGGGACGATACCGGGCTCGTCGAGCGCATCGTCGGGGAGCTGCGGAAAGTGCTCGCCGATGCCGGCATCGAGGCCGAGATCTACGGCCGCGAGAAATCACCGCTCTCCATCTGGCGCAAGATGCAGCGCAAGAACGTGAGCTTCGAGCAGCTCTCGGACATCATGGCCTTCCGCATCATGGTCGGCTCGGTGGCCGAATGCTACGCGGCGCTGGGCGTGATCCACGGTGCCTACGCCATGCTGCCGGGGCGCTTCAAGGACTTCATCAGCACGCCCAAGCCCAACGGCTATCGTTCGCTGCACACCACCGTCATCGGCCCGCTGCAGAAGAAGATCGAGATCCAGATCCGTACCCGGGAGATGCACGAGGAAGCGGAACTCGGGGTCGCCGCGCACTGGGCCTACAAGCAGGGCGAGCCGGTCACCGAGGGACGGCGGTACCGCTGGATCCGCGAACTCCTCGAGATCCTGGAACACGCGCCGGAACCGGACGAGTTCCTCGAGAACACCAAGCTCGACCTCTATCGCGATCAGGTCTTCTGCTTCACGCCGCGGGGCGATCTCATCGTCCTGCCGCGGGGGGCGACGCCGATCGATTTCGCCTATGCCGTCCACTCCGAGATCGGCGATCGCTGTATCGGCGCGAAGGTGGACGGGCGCATGGTGCCGCTGGACACCCGCCTCGAGAACGGCGACCAGGTGGAGATCCTGACCAGCGCCCGGGCGGCGCCGACGCCGGAATGGGAGCGCTTCGTCGTCACCGGCAAGGCGCGGGCGCGCATCCGCCGCTATCTCCGCACCCAGCAGCGCGATTTCTTCCTCGCCCGCGGACGGGAGCTGATCCAGCGTCTGGCCAAGGCCGAGCGCGTGCAGGTGACCGAACGGCAGCTCGATCAGGCGCGCCAGGCCTTCAACTATCGGAGCCTCGAGGATCTGCTGGTGGCGATCGGCGAGGGACGGATCGCCGGTCGGCTGGTGCTGGAGGCGATACGGCCGGAGCTCAAGCAGTCGCGGGGCGCCGCCAAGGTGATTCCCTTCCCCCGCGGCCTCAGGTCCCAGCGGCCGGCGCCGGAAGTCACCGACAGCCCCATCGTCGGCCTGCCGGCCGGCATCGCCTTCCAGTTCGCCGGCTGCTGTCATCCGGTTCGCGGCGACGAGATCGTCGGCGTCATCCGTACCGGCCGGCCGGTCAACATCCACCGCCGCGACTGCAAGGTGCTGGCGCGGGTGGAGGATCGCGAACACCGCCTCGTCGAGCTCGGCTGGAACACCCGGGCTTCGGCGCCGCGCGCGGCCGCGCGGCTGCGGGTGCTGGCCGTCAACCAGCCCGGAGTGCTGGGCGCCATCAGCACCACCATCGGCCAGCAGGGCGGCAACATCACCGACGTCAAGTTCGGCCGTCGCAACCCCGATCTCTACGAGCTCTTCCTCGACATCGAGGTGGAAGGCGTGGAACATCTCCACCGCCTCAAGGCGGCGCTCCGGATGTCCTCGGTGGTGACCGCGGTGGAGCGCATGCGTGGCTGAGCCGGTGGTGACCGCACCGGCCGAACGGGACGCGGTTCTCGAGGAATTCCGTGCTGCGGGCGCCCTGCTCGAAGGGCATTTCATCCTGAGCTCGGGACGGCGCAGCTCCGTCTATCTTCAGTGTGCGCGGGTGCTGATGGATCCCGCCCGGGCGGCCCGGCTGATCGCCCGCCTGCGCGATCCGGTGGCCGCCCGCCGGCCCGAGATCGTGGTGGCGCCGGCGATGGGCGGTATCATCGTAGGCTACGAGCTCGCCCGCCAGCTCGGCCGCCTCTCGATGTTCACGGAACGGGTCGGGGGACGCTTCGTCCTGCGCCGCGGTTTCTCCATCCCCGCCGGCGCCAGGGTGGCGATCGCCGAGGACGTGGTCACCACCGGCCTGTCGACGCGCGAATGCATCGCCTGCGTGCGCGAGCGGGGCGGGAACGTGGTGGTCGCCGCCTGCCTCGTCGACCGCAGCGGCGGCCGGGCGGATGTCGGCGTTCCCCTCGTTTCCCTCCTCGCGCTCGATCTGCCGACCTACGCGCCCGAGGAGATCCCGCCCGAGCTCGCGGCCATCCCGCCCGAGAAGCCGGGCTCGCGCGATCTGCCGTCGGCCTGAACGCCCGGCCCGTGCGGGCTTGCGGCCTTATCAACTCGCAGTTTAATCTCCCCGCCATACTCGCAGCGGGAGAGAGTCGATGGGTCAGGGAACGACCGCCAGCCTGCGCACCGCCCGCGTGCAGACGGTCGCCCTCCTGGGGCTCGAGGCGGTCGATGTCGAGGTGGAGGTGCAGGTGAGCGCCGGCCTGCCGGCCTTCACCATCGTCGGCCTGCCCGACAAGGCAGTGGCCGAGAGCCGCGAGCGCATACGCGCGGCGCTGGGGGCGATGGGGCTCGCCCTGCCCACCCGACGGATCACCGTCAACCTCGCGCCCGGCGATCTCGCCAAGGAGGGGAGCCATTACGATCTGCCCATCGCCCTCGGCCTTCTCGCGGTGATGGGCGCGGTGCCGGCGGACGCCTGCGAGGGCTGCATCGTGCTCGGCGAGCTCGGTCTCGACGGCGCCATCCGCCCGGTCGGCGGGGTGCTGCCGGCGGCGCTGGCGGCGGCCCGCGAACAGCGCGGGCTGATCTGTCCCGCCGCCTGCGGCGGCGAGGCCGCCTGGCTCGCCGACGCGGTGGAGATCGTGGCCCCCTCGAGCCTGCTCCAGCTCGTCAATCACGTGCGCGGCGATCAGGTGCTGGCACCGCCCGAGGCGGGGGCGGTCGAGGAGGCGCCCCGATACCCGGATCTCGCCGACGTCAAGGGTCAGGAGACGGCCAAGCGCGCCCTCGAGATCGCCGCCGCCGGCGGTCACAATCTCCTCATGACGGGGCCGCCCGGCAGCGGCAAGTCCATGCTGGCGGCCCGGCTTGTGGGTCTGCTGCCGCCCCTCTCGCCCGAGGAGGTGCTGGAGGTGGGCATGATCCGCAGCGTCGGCGGTCGGCTCGCGGGTGGCACCCTGTCCCGTGCCCGCCCCTTCCGGGCGCCCCACCACGGGGCCTCGATGGCGGCGATGGTGGGCGGTGGCAGCACCGTGCGCCCGGGCGAGGTCTCGCTGGCCCACAAGGGCGTGCTGTTCCTCGACGAGCTGCCGGAATTCGCCCGCAACGTTCTCGAGGCGCTGCGCCAGCCCATGGAAAGCGGCACCGTGACCATCGCCCGCGCGAGCCTGCACGTCACCTATCCCGCCCGCTTCCAGCTGGTGGCGGCGATGAACCCCTGCCGCTGCGGCCATCTCGACGACCCCTCGCTGGCCTGTGCCCGGGCGCCCCGCTGTGCCGCCCAGTACCAGGGCCGGATCTCCGGTCCGCTGTTCGACCGCATCGACATTCACATCGATGTCCCCGCCGTCTCGCCCGACGATCTCGCCTTGCCGCCGCCGGCCGAGGGCAGCCGCGAGGTGGCGGCACGGGTGGCGGCCGCCCGCGAGCGCCAGCGGGAGCGGCTGGCGGCCTGCGGGCGTACCGGTCTCGCCCTCAATGCCGAACTCGACGGCGAACTCCTGACCGAGCTCGCGCCACTCGACCGGCCGGCGAGCGAGATGCTGCGACGCGCCGCCGAGCGGTTGCGGCTTTCGGCCCGCGCCTACCATCGGGTCATCCGGGTGGCCCGCACCATCGCCGACCTCGACGGCGCCGAAATCATCGGCCGCGCCCATATCGCCGAGGCCATCGCCTATCGACGGCGTGCGCCGGCGGTCCGCTGATCCGCACGGCCCCTTGCTCTCGTCGCGGGCTCGGCTAAGTCTCTCCGTGGCCGGCAACGCCCGACATCGGAGAGGAGAGCCATGTCCGCCCTCAGGCTCGGGGTCAACATCGATCACGTGGCGACGCTGCGCAACGCGCGCGGCGGTCCGCACCCGGATCCGGTTCGCGCGGCGCTGCTCGTGCGCGAGGCCGGCGGGCAGGGGGTGACCGCCCATCTCAGGGAGGATCGTCGCCACATCACCGATGCCGATGTCGAGCGGCTGGCGGCGGAATGCGATCTGCCCCTCAATCTCGAGATCGCCGCCACCGAGGAGATGGTGGCGATCGCGCGGCGGGTGCGACCGCACGCCTGCTGCATCGTGCCGGAAAGGCGCGAGGAACGGACCACCGAGAGCGGCCTCGACGTGATCGGCGCCGAGGCGCGGTTGCGTCCCGTCGTGGCCGCCCTCGCAGAGCGCGGCATCCGGGTCTCCCTGTTCGTCGATCCCGAGCCCCGTCAGCTCGAGGCGGCGAAGGCGGTGGGAGCGCCGGTGGTGGAGCTGCACACCGGAAGCTATTGCGAAGCGACCGGCGAAGAGCAACAGCGCGAACTCGAGCGGCTGATGCGTGCCGCCGCCCTCTGCCGCGAGCTCGGTCTCGAATGCCACGCCGGGCACGGTCTCACCTATGCCAACGTGAAGCCGGTGGCGGCCATCCCCGAGATCGTCGAGCTCAACATCGGCCACTATCTGATCGGCGAGGCGGTGTTTTCGGGTTTCGTCGAGGCCGTGCGCAGGATGCGGCGGCTGATGGACGAGGCGCGGGCCGGATGATCATCGGCATCGGCAGCGATCTCGTCGACATCCGTCGCATCGAGCGCACCCTCGAGCGCTTCGGCGAGCGATTCACGCGGCGGGTGTTCACGGAGACCGAGCGGATCAAGGCCGAGCGCCGGCTGCGGCGGGCGGATACCTACGCCAAGCGCTACGCGGCCAAGGAGGCCTGCGCCAAGGCCCTCGGCACCGGCTTCCGGCAGGGGGTCTGCTGGCGCGACATCGGCGTCGTCAACGCGCCCTCGGGCAAGCCCACGCTGGCGCTCACCGGCGGCGCCGCGGCGCGCCTCGCGGCCATCACGCCCCCCGGCATGCGGCCGCGGATCGAGCTCACGCTCACCGACGAACCGCCCATCGCCCAGGCGATCGTCGTCATCAGCGCGATCCCGGCGGACCGCTAGCGGGCATGGCTGCTGGCTTTACCTGTGTCCGGCCGTCCTTTAGGCTCAGCCGCCGCGGCCGGCAGCCGGCCAGGTATCGCACCGGGCCTCCGGGCTCCCGAGTACCGACGTCCACATGGCGCAACAGATGACCAAACCCTCGAGCATGGCCGAAAAGAAATCCGGAGGCTTTCTCGAGACGGTGCGGACCCTGGTCTATGCCGTCGCCATCGCCCTCGTCGTCCGGACCTTCGCCTACGAGCCCTTCAACATTCCCTCGGGCTCGATGAAACCCACCCTGCTGGTCGGCGACTATCTCTTCGTATCCAAGTTCTCCTACGGCTACAGCCGCTACTCGCTGCCCCTGAGCCTGCCGCTGTGGTCCGGGCGCATCTTCGCCCGCCTGCCGGAACGGGGCGATGTCGTCGTCTTCAAGCTGCCGTCGGACAATCGCACCGACTACATCAAGCGGGTGGTCGGCCTGCCCGGCGACCGCATCCAGGTGAAGAGCGGCATCGTCTGGGTCAACGGCGAGCCGGCCAGGATGGAACGGATCGGCGAGTTCGTCGAGCCCGGCAGCAGCGACCGCGGCATCGTCTATCGCGAGACCCTGCCCGGCGACGGCAGCCACACGGTGATGGACCTCACCCCCTTCGGGCGGCTCGACAACACCGACGTCTACGAGGTGCCGCCCGGCCACATCTTCGTGATGGGGGACAACCGCGACAACTCCCTCGACAGCCGCGTCGCCCACGTCGGCTTCGTGCCGCTCGAGAACCTCATCGGGCGTGCCGAAATCCTGTTCTTCTCGGTCGACGGCAGTGCCGAATGGTGGGAGTTCTGGAAGTGGCCCCGGGCGATCCGCTACGGTCGCCTGTTCCAGCCGATCGAGTGACCGCGACCGGCATGAGGCGCCGCCGGGACCGGACCGCCGAGGCGACCCCTGCCCGCGATCTGACCCGGCTCGAGCGGCTGCTCGGCCACGATTTCAACGACAGAAGGCTCCTCGAGGAGGCGCTCACCCACGCGAGTCTCGCCGGCGGTAGGCCGCGCCGGGGGCGACCGCGGCGCAGCAACGAGCGTCTGGAATTCCTCGGCGACCGGGTGCTGGGCCTGACCATCGCCCGGCTCCTGTTCGAGCGTTTCCCGGCGGATGCGGAGGGTGCTCTGGGCGCCCGGCTCAGCCATCTCGTGAACCGCGACACGCTGGCCGCGGTGGCCCGGGAGATCGATCTCGCGGAATGGCTCCGGCTGTCGCGGGGGGAGGAGGGTGCCGGTGGCCGCACGAACCCGGGCATCCTCGCCGACTGCCTCGAGGCGGTGATCGGCGCCCTGTTCCTCGACGGCGGGCTGGAAGCCGCGGAGCGGTTCGTGCGACGACATTGGGAGGCACGGGCGGAGGCGCTCGAGGCGCCGCCCCGGGACGCCAAGACGGCGTTGCAGGAATGGGCGCAGGGGCATGGTCTTTCGCGTCCGACGTACCATCTCAGGGAGGCGGCGGGACCCGATCACGCGCCGCGGTTCCGCGTCGAGGTCTCGGTGGAGGGTCTGCCGCCCGCGGTCGGCGAGGGCGGGTCCAAGCGGGCCGCGGAACAGGCGGCCGCCCGCCGGCTCCTGGAAACGATCAGGACGAACGAAGGATGAAGGACAACGCGCGCCGGGCCGGCTTCGTCGCCGTCCTCGGTGCCCCCAACGTCGGCAAGTCGACCCTGGTGAACCGGCTCGTGGGCACCAAGGTGTCCATCGTGTCGCCCAAGGTGCAGACCACCCGCCGCCGCGTGATCGGCATCACCATCCGCGGCGACAGCCAGATCATGTTCGTCGACACGCCCGGCATCTTCCGGCCGCACGGCGCGCGCCGGCTCGAGAAGGCGATGGTGGAGGCCGCCTGGTCGGCGGCCGGCGACGCCGATCTCCTGCTCGCGGTGATCGACGCGCGGCGCGGTCTCGACGGTGCCAGCAGGAACGTGTTCGCGGGGTTGTCGCGGACCTCGACGCCGCGCTTTCTGGTGGTCAACAAGATCGATCTCGTCCGGCGGCGGGCCGAGCTCCTGCCGCTCGTGGACGAGGCGGCGCGCGCCCTCGAGGTGGAGGCGGTGTGGCTCGTCTCCGCCCGTACCGGCGACGGCTGCGAGGACCTGCTGGACGCGGTGGCGGCCCGGATGCCGGAAGGCCCCTGGCTCTATCCCGAGGACCAGCTCACCGACCTCTCCTCGCGCGCCCTCGCCGCCGAGATCACCCGCGAACAGGTGTTCCTCCAGCTCGAGCAGGAACTCCCTTACAGCATCACGGTGGAGACCGAGGGCTGGGCGGAGAGCCCCGACGGCGGGGAGATCCGCATCGATCAGACCATCTACGTGATGCGCGACACCCAGAAGGCGATCGTGCTGGGCAGGGGCGGTCAGCGCATCAAGGCCATCGGCGAGCGGGCGCGCCGGGAGCTCGAGCGGCTGTTCGATGCCCGCGTCCATCTCTTCCTGTTCGTCAAGGTGCGCGAACGCTGGCAGGACGATCCCGAGCGCTACAGCGAGATGGGCCTCGAGTTCCCGGGCTGAGCCGGGCGGGGGCGAGGGGATGGACTGGCAGGACGAAGGCATCGTGCTCGCCGCCCGTCGGCACGGCGAGCGGGACGCCGTGCTCTCGCTCTTCACCTATGGGCACGGCCGGCATCTCGGGCTCGTGCGCGGCGGTGCCGGGCGCCGAGCGCGGCCGCTCCTGCAGCGGGGAAACCGCCTGTCCTGCCGCTGGCGGGCACGGCTCGCCGAGCATCTCGGCCACTACACCGTCGAGCCCCTCAGGCTCTTCGCTGCCACCGTGATGGACGATCCGCTGCTGCTGGCGGCCCTCGATTCGGCCTGCGGGCTGCTCGATGCCGGTCTCGGAGAACGCGATCCCCACCCCGCCCTCTACGCACCGCTTCTCACCCTGTTCGAGCGGATGGCGGCGCGGGCCGAGGACTGGCCGCAGAGCTACGTGCGCTTCGAACTGCTGCTGCTCGCCGAACTCGGTTTCGGCCTCGATCTCGAACGCTGCGCGGTCACCGGCCGGCGGGAGGACCTCGCCTACGTCTCGCCGCGGACCGGACGGGCCGTGAGCCGCGAGGCGGCCGGCGCCTGGGCGCCGCGCCTGCTGCCGCTGCCCGCCTTCCTGCTCGGCGAAGGACGAGCATCCGAGGAGGAGATCGCGCAGGGGTTGAGGCTTGCCGGCCACTTCATCCGCCGGCATATCCTCGCCCCGGCGGATCGCCCGCTGCCCGCCGCGCGCGAGCGGTTCGCGGATCTGTGGCAGCAGCGCATGGAGAAGAAGGAACAGGCATGACCCAGGCCGAGGCCGTACGGCCGATCGCGCTCAGGGACGCGCTGAGCGAACGCTATCTCGCCTACGCGCTTTCCACCATCACCGCCCGCTCGCTGCCGGACGTGCGGGACGGGCTGAAGCCGGTCCAGCGCCGGCTCCTCTACGCGATGCTCCAGCTCCGCCTCGATCCCGCCGCCGGCTTCAAGAAGTGCGCGCGGGTGGTGGGCGACGTGATCGGCAAGTACCATCCCCACGGCGACGCCGCCGTCTACGACGCCCTCGTCCGCCTCGCCCAGGGTTTCGCCCAGCGCTATCCGCTGGTGGAGGGGCAGGGCAATTTCGGCAACATCGACGGCGACAACGCCGCCGCCATGCGATACACGGAGGCCCGCCTCACCGAGGTGGCCAAGGCCATCCTCGAAGGCATCGACGAGGACACCGTCGATTTCCGGGCCAACTACGACGGCACCGACCGCGAGCCGGTGGTGCTGCCGGCCGGTTTCCCGAACCTGCTCGCCAACGGTGCCTCGGGCATCGCGGTGGGCATGGCCACCAGCATTCCCCCCCACAACGCCGGCGAGGTGCTGCGGGCGCTGGCTTGGATGGCCGGTCGGCCGGCCGACGCGCCGCTCCCCCGTGCGGAGGAGCTCCTCGACCATATCCGGGGGCCGGATCTGCCCACGGGCGGTGTTCTGGTGGAGGATCGGGCGAGCCTGCTCGAGGCCTATACGACCGGTCGTGGCAGCTTCCGCCTGCGCGCCCGCTGGCGGCGCGAGAACCTGTCCCACGGCCAGTACCAGATCGTGGTCGAGGAGATCCCCTACCAGGTGCCGAAGGCGCGGCTCGTCGAGCGCATGGCCGAGCTGCTGGCCCAGAAGAAGCTGCCACTGCTGGCCGATCTGCGGGACGAATCGGCCGAGGAGGTGCGGCTGGTCCTCGTGCCGCGGGCCCGCACCGTCGATCCCCGGGTGCTCATGGAGCAGCTCTTCCGGCTGACCGACCTCGAGGTGCGCCTGCCGCTCAACATGAACGTGCTGGACGCCGCGGGCGTACCGCGGGTGATGGGCCTCGCCGAGGTGCTGGACGCCCATCTCCGCCATCGCATGGAGGTGCTGGAGCGCCGTTCGCGGTTCCGTCTCGGTCGCGTGCTCGACCGGCTCGAGCTGGTCGAGGGCTATCTGCGCATCTTCCTCGACATCGACCGGGTGATCCGCATCATCCGCGACCACGACGACCCCAAGGCCGAGCTCGTGCGCGTGTTCTCGCTCAGCGAGCGGCAGGCCGAGGCGGTGCTCAATCTGCGGCTCAGGAACCTCCGCAAGCTGGAGGAGCTGGAGCTCGCAAAGGAGCGTCGGCGCCTGCGCAGGGAAAAGCGCGAACTCGAACGGCTGCTGGCCGACGAAGGGGCGCGGCGGGCGCGCCTCGCCGAGGAATACGGGGAGCTGGCCGCCCGCTTCGGCGAGGGGCCGCTCGGCGCCCGCCGCACCAGCCTCGAGGAGGCGCCGGAGATCGACGAGGCGGCGCTCGAGGCGCCGGTCGAGAGGCTGCCCGTGACGGTCGTCTGCTCCGCCAAGGGCTGGATCCGCGCCCTGCGGGGTCACGTCCAGGATCCGCGGGAGATCCGCTACAAGGAGGGCGACCGGGAGCGCTTCCTGCTCCACGTCCAGAGCAGCGATCGGCTGCTGCTCTTCTCCTCGGACGGCCGCTGCTACACGCTCCGGGTCGACCGTCTTCCCGGCGGCCGCGGCCACGGCGAGCCGGTGAGCCTGTCGATCGACCTCGCCAAGGGGGCCGAGATCGTCGCGCTCCTGTGTCACCGGCCGGAGGGACGGCTGCTCCTGGCCTCGCGCTCGGGACGCGGTTTCCTCGCCGCCGAAGCGGATCTCCTTTCGCAGACCCGGGCGGGGCGCCAGGTGATGACGGTCCGGGAAGGCGACCGCCTCCACCGCGTGGTGCCGGCCGAGGGGGATCATCTGGCGGTGGTGGGCAGCAACCGCAAGCTCCTCGTCTTCCCGCTCGACGAACTGCCCCGCATGAGCCGGGGTCGGGGCGTCCTCCTGCAACGCTATCGCGACGGGCATCTCGCGGACGTCAAGGTGTTCACCCTCGCGGAAGGGTTGAGCTGGCCCACCGGCTCCCGCACCCGCACCCTGACCGACCTCGCGGGCTGGCTCGGCAGGAGAGGGCAGGCGGGGCGCATGGCCCCCACCGGCTTTCCGCGCAGCAACCGGTTCGCGCCGGGAGGGTGAGGGGCGGCATTTTTCGCCCGACGCGCGATCGACCCTGTACGGGAACGGTACGGTTGAGCTATGAACCGGGCGGCCCGCGTTCGGCGGGTGCAGATCGGATCTCGCGAGGAAAGGCATGGGTGCGTTCAAGGAGCCGCACGGCGGAAAGCTGATCGATCTCTATCTGTTCGAGCGCGAGGCGGAACAGGAAAAGGCCCGGCTCGCCGACTATCCTTCCTGGGATCTGACGCCGCGTCAGATCTGCGATCTCGAACTCCTGCTGTGCGGTGCCTTCTCGCCCCTCGAAGGCTTCATGGGGCGGGACGACTACGAGCGGGTGGTGGAGGAGATGCGGCTTTCGAGCGGCATTCTGTGGCCCATTCCCATCACCCTCGACGTCAGCCGCGACTTCGCGGAGACGATCGAAGCCGGCCAGCGGATCGCGCTGCGCGATCCCGAGGGGGTGCCGCTCGCCGTACTCGAGGTGAGCGACCGTTTCACCCCCGACCGTCGTCGGGAGGCGCTCTCCGTCTACGGTACCGAGAGCCCGCACCATCCCGGCGTGCGCTATCTCCTGGAGACGGCCGGCCCCGTCTGCCTCGGCGGTCGTCTGCTCGGCCTCGAGCCCCCCGTCCACTACGACTTCAAGCACCTCCGTGATACACCGCAGGAACTGCGCGGACGGTTCCGCAAGCTCGGCTGGCGCCGGGTGGTCGCCTTCCAGACCCGCAATCCCATGCATCGTGCCCATTACGAGCTCACCTTCCGGGCGGCGCGCGAGGTGGAGGCCAATCTGCTGCTTCATCCGGTGGTGGGCATGACCAAACCGGGCGACGTGGATCACTTCACCCGGGTGCGCTGCTACGAGAAGATCCTGCGTCACTATCCGGAGCAGACCACGCTCCTGAGCCTGCTGCCGCTGGCGATGCGCATGGCCGGTCCGCGCGAGGCGCTGCTGCACGGCATCGTGCGCCGCAACTACGGCTGCACTCACCTGATCGTCGGCCGCGACCACGCCGGTCCGGGCAACGACGCGAACGGCGATCCCTTCTACGGTCCTTACGACGCCCAGGAGCTGTTCGCCGCCCACCAGGAGGAGCTGGGCATCAGCATGGTGCCCTTCCGGAACGTGGTCTACGTCCAGGATCGCGCCCAGTACGTGCCCGAGGACGAGGTGCGGCCCGGCGAAACGGCACTGTCGCTCTCGGGCACCGAGTTCCGCCGCCGTCTCGCGGAAGGGCTCGAGATCCCCGACTGGTTCTCCTTTCCGGAGATCATCGAGGAGCTCCAGCGCACCTATCCGCCGCGCTACCGACAGGGATTCACCGTCTTCTTCACCGGCCTTTCGGGCTCCGGCAAATCCACCATCGCCAACGCCCTCATGGTCAAGCTGATGGAGATCGGCACCCGGCCGGTGACGCTGCTCGACGGCGACCTCGTGCGCAAGCATCTCTCGAGCGAACTCGGTTTCTCGCGCGAGCACCGCGATCTCAACATTCTCCGCATCGGCTACGTGGCGAGCGAGATCACCAAGCACCGGGGCATCGCGATCTGCGCGCCCATCGCCCCCTATGCGGAGACGCGGCGCCGGGTGCGGGAGATGATCGAACCCTTGGGCGGGTTCGTGGAGGTCCATGTGGCGACGCCGCTCGAGATCTGCGAACGGCGCGACCGCAAGGGGCTCTACGCCAAGGCGCGGGCCGGCGTCATCAAGAACTTCACCGGCATCTCCGATCCCTACGAGGCGCCGGAGAACCCCGAGGTGCGGATCGACACCACCCAGCTCACCCCCGATCTCGCTGCCCACCGCATCCTGGTGAAGCTCGAGGCGATGGGCTTCATCCGCTGACGTCCCTCAGCGTCCGGCGAGCCAGGCGGCGATCGCGCCTTCCGGCAGGCGGACACCCGTGAGCCGGTCGAGCTCGTCGTCAGTCCCCGGGTCGGGGCGCTGGACGAAGAGGAGGCGCGCCGTGCGGTGATCGACTTTCTCAGCCACATCCCGCGGGGCGGCGGCCCCTACGGCGGGCTCTGGCGTCAGGGCGGAACGCTCGCGGTGCGCCGGGCGGAGCCGAAGGCCACCCGGGCGGACAAGATCCAGCCCCTGCACGTCGAGCGGCGGCCTTCCGAAGGGCGCGGCTGAACGGCCCCTTGCGCCCGCTCGCGGCTCCTTTATGGAGGCAGCGGAACGACCCCAGAGGAGAGGGAGAAGGAGATGCAGGTGCGTCCGCGCCGCAGCGTGCTCTACATGCCGGGCTCCAATCCACGCGCCCAGGAAAAGGCCAAGACCCTGCCGGTGGACGGGATCATCCTCGATCTCGAGGACGCCACCGCACCGGACGCCAAGGTCGAGGCTCGGGGTCTCATCCGCAAGACCCTCGAGGACCGCGCCTCCTACGGCCGACGCGAGCTCGTGGTGCGCGTCAACGGACTGGACACGCCCTGGGGCTACGAGGATCTGGTGGAGATGGCGGCGGCGGGTGCGGATGCCATCCTGCTGCCCAAGGTGGACAGCGCCGACACGGTCCGTCGTTCGGTGGCGGTGCTGGAGGCCAACGGGGCACCGTCGGATCTCGCCATCTGGTGCATGCTGGAAACCGCCCGCGGCGTGCTGCACGCCGAGGAGATCGCGGATTCGCACCCGCGGGTCGCCTGCTTCGTGATGGGCACCTCCGATCTCGCCCGCGAACTGAACTGCGCCCACACGCCGATGCGGCTGCCGATGCTGACCTCGCTCGGGCTCTGCCTTCTGGCCGCCAAGGCGGCGGGGCTCGCCATCCTGGACGGCGTTCATCTCGACCTCCAGGATGCCGAGGGCTTCGAGGCGGCCTGCGTGCAGGGGCGTGAGCTCGGCTTCGACGGCAAGACCCTCATCCATCCGAAGCAGATCGAACCCGCCAACCGGGCCTTCGCGCCGAGCGAGGAGGAGGTGGCGAGGGCCCGCCGCATCATCGAGGCCTGGAAGGCCGCCAAGGCCGAGGGCAAGGGCGTGGTCGTGGTCGACGGGCGGCTGGTCGAGAACCTCCACGTGGCGATGGCCGAACGGACCCTGGCGTTGCACGAGGCCATCCGGGCCATGGCCGCGGGCTGAGCCGGAACGCCGGGCGGCGGTGCTAGCCGGCCGCCATCAGACCTTCGATCTCCGCCACCAGCTCGGCGCTGCGGCGCTGACGGCAGTAGCCGCGTATCGCCCGCAGGCTCGCCTCCTGCCGCTCGTCCGACAGGGTGGCGCAGCCGTCGGTCACCAGGGTGACGAGATAGCCGAGATCGCAGGCGTCGCGCACCGCGCTCTCGACGCACTGGTCGGTCAGCACGCCGCAGATCACGAGGTGGCGGACGCCGAGGTTGCGCAGCACGAAGTCGATGTTGGTGGAGACGAAGACGCTCGAGGAGGTCTTCGGGATGACGATCTCGTCCTCGAGCGGCGCGAGTTCGCTCACCACCCGGGCATCCCAGGAGCCGCGCGGCACGTGCAGCCCGGAGAGCTTGTAGTCCAGGGATCGGTCGCGGCCGTCGCGGGTGAGGCTCTCGATCACCGTGTAGAGGACCTCGATGCCGGCCCGCCGACAGACCTCCTGGAGCCGGCGGACGGCCGGCAGGGTGACGTTCTCGAGGGTGCGGAAGAAGGCGCCGAAGCGGGTCGCCACCGTTTCGGCGTCCATGCCCCGGTACTCGCCTCCGTCGCGCCGGCAACAGTAGTTCTGGAGATCCACGAGCAGGAGCGCACTCTCGCCGAGCACGAGGGGCACCTCGCGGGAGGTGGGCACTCGGCTCACCGTCCCGTGCCCGCCACTTCGGCCACCGAGGGGGCGAGCGCGGCGGCCAGCACATCCGCCATCCGCCGCTGCCCCTCGGCATCCCGCAGCAGGTCGTGGCGGACCTCGATCTCGAGGCAGGGCAGGCCCCGCCGTTCGGCGTGGAACGGCACCGTGTAGTCGCTCTCGTCGTCCATCGCGTAGGGCTCGTTGTCGGCCACCACGAGCCCCTCGATCCGGCGCAGCCGTCGGCCCACGCGGGCGGCCAGCTCCCGGTGCCGGTTGTAGAGCAGGCCGACGTGCATCGGCCGCTTCCGACCGAGGAACACCGGTGTGAAGCTGTGGACGGTGACGAAGACGGTGGTCCGACCGCGGGCGAGCCGGTCCTCCACCGTCGCCGCCACCTTGCGGTGGAAGGGTTCGAAGACCTCGCGGATGCGCGCCCGGCGCTGGGCCGGATCGAGGTCCATGTTGCCGGGAACCGGCGTGTCCTCGCTGACGGTGACGATGAAGCTGTCGACCTCGGGGCGCCGGTTGCAGTCGCAGACCAGTCGCGAATAGGGCTGCATCAGGAGACAGGCATCGAGCCGCCGCGCGAGCTCCCGGGCGAGGCCGGCGGCACCGACGTCCCAGGCGATGTGGCGCATGCGGTCCTCGGCGGAGAGCCCGAGATCGCCGAGCCGGGCCGGGATCCGCCGGCCCGCATGTTCGCACACCAGCAGCACGGGACCCGCCGCCTCCTTCTCCCGGTAGGAGGCGACGGGCTCGGGATCCTCCGCGGTCAGCAGGGTCTGCAGGTCCTCCATTCCGTTCCGGCCCGGATCTTTCGCGTGCTGTTCCATATCGTCCAGAAATGAGCTCGTCAAAGCAATCTGTACCAAACGATTGAAAGGCCGCCGACCCCTCGCTAGGTTCGGCGCCGATCGTCGGGGGGAGCGGCCCGGCAGGGGAACGCCATGAACGCATCGGAGCCACGAACCATTCTGGAGGCGCGCGGGCTGGGCCGCCGCTTCGGTGGTGTCGTGGCCCTCGAGGACTATGCGCTCACCCTGCGCGAGGGCGAACTCCTCGGACTGATCGGACCCAACGGCGCCGGCAAGACCACCGCCTTCAATCTCCTGAGCGGGGTCCTGCGCCCCAGCACGGGTCGCATCCGCTTCGCCGGCCGCGACGTCACCGGCTGGCCCACCCATCGCATCGCCCGGCTCGGGATCGCGCGAACCTTCCAGAACGTCCGTCTGTTCGGTGATCTCTCGGTGCTCGACAACGTGATGGCCGGGCTTCACGCGCGCTGGGGCGCGGGGCTCGTGGCCACCGCCCTCGCGACGCCCGGACAGCGGCGGCGCGAGGGGGAGATCGCCCGCCGGGCGCAGGCCGCCCTCGACTTCGTGGGGCTCGGCGCGCTCGCCGGCCGCCGTGCCTCCGATCTCGCCTACGGCCAGCAGCGGCTCGTCGAGATCGCCCGCGCCATCGCCACGGAGCCCGTGGTCCTGCTGCTCGACGAGCCGGCGGCCGGCATGAACCCGAGCGAGACCGATGCCCTCGCGGACCTGCTGCGGCGGCTGCACGGGGACCTCGGGGTGGCGCTCGTGGTGGTGGAGCACGACATGCGTCTCGTGATGGGCGTGTGCGGGCGCATCCAGGTGCTGGAGGGCGGGCGGCTCCTGGCCGAGGGCCGCCCCGAGGAGATCCAGCGGAACCCGGCCGTGATCGCGGCCTATCTGGGAAGCCGCAGGGGGGCGGAGCATGCTCACGCTGGCTGAGCTCGTGGTGGAGCGGGGCGCCACGCGGGTTCTGCACGGCATCGATCTCGAGGTGCGGAGCGGCGAGATCGTGGCCCTGATCGGCGCCAACGGTGCCGGCAAGACGACGACCCTGCACGCGATCTCGGCGCTGCTGCCGGTGCGCGGCGGGCGGATCACCCTGGACCTCGGGGAAGGAACGGCGAAGCGTCTCGACCGCATGTCGCCGGCGGAGGTGGTGGCCTGCGGCGTCGTGCAGTGTCCCGAGGGGCGCCAGCTCTTCGCCAGCCTCACGGTGCTCGAGAACCTGCTGCTCGGCGCCTACCGCCGCGACGACCGCGAGGCGGTGAAGCGGGACCTCGCGCGGATGAGCGAGCTCTTCCCGGTGCTGGGTGAACGCCGGAACCAGAGCGCGGGCTCGCTTTCGGGCGGCGAGCAGATGATGCTGGCGATCGCCCGCGCCCTGATGGCCCGCCCCAGGCTGCTGCTGCTCGACGAACCGTCCCTGGGACTGGCGCCGCAGATGGTGGATCGCATCTTCGAGACCATTCTCGCCCTCAACCGCGAGGGCGTGACCATGCTGCTGGTCGAGCAGAACGCGCTGGCCGCCCTCGAGATCGCGGATCGCGCCTACGTGCTCGAGACGGGCAGGATCGTCCAGAGCGGTACCGGCGCCGCGCTGCTCGACGACCCCGCGGTGCGGGCAGCGTATCTGGGGCTCGGCGCGTGAGCGCCTACTATCTCCAGCAGCTCCTCAACGGGCTGATGCTGGGCAGTCTCTACGCGCTGATCGCCATCGGCTTCTCGATGATCTACGGCATCGTCCGGCTCATCAACTTCGCCCACGGCGATCTGCTGATGGTCGGCGCCTTCACCACCCTCGGGCTGGCGTCGACCGGGCTCCTGCCCTGGTGGGCGATCGCGCTCCTCGTGCTGGTCACCGGCGCCCTTTCGGGGATTACCATCGAACGGGTGGCGATCCGGCCCATGCGGGGCGCTCCGCAGGTCACCGGCTTCATCGCCACCCTCGCCGTCTCGGTGGTGATCGAGAACGGCGGCCTCATCCTGCTGTCGGGCCAGCCGCGCACCTTCCTCTTCCCGGAGATCATGCGCAGCCGGGTGACGATCGGTCCGGCCAGCGTCGCCGCCGTGGATCTCGTCATCATCGGCAGCACCTTGCTGCTCTGCGTCCTGCTCCTCCTGTTCGTGCGCGGCACGCGCATGGGACGGGCGATGCGGGCGCTGGCCGACAATCTGCTGGCGGCGCGGCTGATGGGCATCGATGTCGATCGCACCATCATGGCCGCCTTCGCCATCGGCAGCGCCTTCGCCGCCTTCGCCGGTCTGCTCTGGGGCGGTCGCTTCGGTCAGATCGACCCCCTGATCGGCTTCGCGCCCGGGCTCAAGGCCTTCGTCGCCTGCGTGATCGGCGGCGTGGGCTCGATCGGCGGCGCGGTCCTCGGTGGCTACCTGCTGGGCCTCGCCGAGGTGATGTTCGTCGGCATGCTGCCCCCGATCTACTCCGGCTACCGCGACGCCTTCGTCTTCGCCACCCTGATCCTCGTCCTGCTGCTGATGCCCAACGGGCTGCTCGGGCGTCCCGAGGAGGACCGCGCATGACGGCACCGCCCTTCCTGCCCGGTCCGAAGGCCGCGCTCGCCATGCTCGGGGCGGCGGCGGTCGTCGCCTTCGCCGATCTCTATCTGAGCACCTACGCCGTGACCCTGCTGAGCCTCGTCATGCTCAACGTGGCGCTGGCGGTGAGCCTGCAGCTCACCAACGGGCTCACCGGCCTCTTTTCGCTGGGCCATCCCGCCTTCATGACCGTCGGTGGCTACGTCGCCGCCATCCTGACCTATCCGGTGCGCCGCAAGGGGTTCATGATGCCCGATCTGCCGGACTGGCTGGCGACGGCCCAGTGGGACCTGCTGCCCGCGACCCTGGTCGGTGCCGCGGTGGCGGCCCTCCTCGCACTCGTCGTCGGAATCGCGGTGCTGCGCCTCAAGGGCCACTATCTGGCGGTGGCGACTCTGGGGCTCATCGTCATCGTCCGTGTGGTGATCAACAATCTCGACGGCTACACCCGGGGCGGCCTCGGCCTTTCGGGTGTGCCGCGGCTGACCGGTCCCTGGGAGGTGCTGGTCTTCACCCTGCTCACCGTCGGTCTCGTCTGGCGCATCAAGCACGCCTCGCTGGGGCGGGCGATGATGGCCATGCGCGAGAACGAGCTGGCGGCCCGCTGCATGGGTATCGACGCCTTCGCCCTGAAGCTCCTGGCCTTCGTCCTCGGAGCCTTTCTGGCCGGTGCCGCGGGGGCGCTCACCGTCCATCTCGTGTCGGTGATCACCCCCGGCGCCTACGGCATTCCGCTCGCCTTCAGCCTCGTCGTCATGGTGGTCGTGGGCGGCAGCGGCAGCATCACCGGCGCCGTGCTCGCCGCCATCGCCATCAGCCTGCTTTCGGAGTTCGCGCGGCCCCTCGAGGAGGGGCTGGAGCTCTACGGGCTGAGCCAGGTGCTGGTGGCGCTCGGCCTCATCCTGGTGCTGCGGCTGCGTCCCACCGGTCTGTTCGGCAGCCGCGAGCCGGCGGGGCTCGGCCGCCCGCGGTTCTCGGGAGGAACATCGTGACCTCCGCTCCCCGTCCCGAAGATGCCCGTCTCACGCGGCTGCGGCCGATCGAGCCGCGGCGCACCGCACTTCTGATCATCGACGTGCAGAACTGGGTGCTGGATCCCTCGAAACACCCGCCGCGGCCCGAGTTCTACGAAGACGCGCAGCGCATCGTGATCCCCAATCTCGGGCGACTGCTGACGGCCGCCCGCCGCCGCGGGCTGGAGATCGTCTACACGGTGATGGAGAACCTCACCCGGGACGGCCGCGACCGTTCGCTCGACTACAAGCTCTCCGGCTTCTTCATCGCCAAGGGATCCCGGGATGCCCGGGTGATCGACGCGCTGGCGCCGCAGGAGGACGAGATCCTGCTGCCCAAGACCTCCTCCTCGCTCTTCAACTCCACCAATTTCGACTATCTGATGCGCAACATCGGCATCGACACCATCATCGCCACCGGCTTTCTCACCGACCAGTGCGTCGACCACACGGTCCGCGACGGCGCCGACCGCGGCTATTACATGATCTGCGTCGAGGACGCCTGCGCCACCGACACGCGCGCCCGCCATCGCGCGGCACTCGACGCCTTTCGGGGCTACTGCCGTCTCGTCACCACCGACGGGCTGCTGGCGGAACTCGGGAGCTAGAGCCTGGGACAGACGTGGCAGCCGGGCATCGGCAGGGCACAGTCGACGAGGCCGCAGGACACGGGGCGGCCGGTCAGGGCCAGCGACAACCGCATCAGCCGCTGCCGGTCGCGCCCCTTGACGAGCAGCACGTCCTCCGGCTGCAGCAGGCCGGTGAGGATGTCGAACGCCTTTCGCCACTCCCGTCCGGCGTGGGTGAAAACGTCCGGCGAGAGGCCGGCCTGGCGCGCTCCGGAACGCAGGCTCAGGAAACTCTTGCGCGAGCCCACCATCACCACATGCGTGGCGATGCCGGCGAGACGGGCACCCAACGCACGGTAAAGGGGACCGATGCTGCCGGGCGGTTCGTGGATCTCGCCCATGACGACCAGGCGGCGCGCCGGGATCTCCTCGAGGACGTCGAGGGCCGCGTGGATGGTCTCGATATTGCCCTTGTGCTCGTCGCCCAGCAGCCAGCTTCCCTGCGGCAGTCGTGTGAGGCGCAGCCGGCCCGGAGTGGGTTCCAGCCTTTCGATACCGGCCACCGCCTCGCGCCGATCCTGGCCGAGACGGTGGGCGACGGCCAGTGCCGCGAGGACGGGATAGGCGGCGATCCGCCCCAGAAGCCGGGTCCGGACGGTCACCCGCTCCCCGAAGAGGTCGATCTCGAGCCGCGTTCCGTACGGCCAGTCGAGCCGGCGGTCGAGCAGTCGGACGTCGTTGTCCGCGCCGAACCCGAAGGTGACGACGACGCCGGGCACGTGCCGCGCCATCGCCCGGACGTGGGGATCGTCGCCGTTGAGGAAGGCGACGCCGTCCGGGCGCATGCGGGCGAAGATCCGTGCCTTCTCCTCCCGGATGCCCTCCTGGTCGCCGAGGCTGCGAGCGTGTTCGGTGCCGATCGAGGTCACCACCACGATGTCGGGCCGGATCGCCCTCGCATGGCGGATCATCTGGCCCTTGCGTCCGATGCCCACCTCCAGCGCGAGCGGCTTGCGGCTCGCGCCCCGGAGCAGGAGGTCGAGGGCCGGTCCGGCGAAGGCGTTGCCGAAGCGGGGGCGGGGAAGACCGAGGGCGGCCGCGATGGCCGCGGTCGTCGTCGTCTTGCCGTAGGAGCCGACGACGGCGATCACCGGTTTGCGCCTCGCCAGCGTCGCCCGCGCGAGACGGCTCGCCGCGCCGATCACCGGCCAGCCTCGCTGGAGGCCGAATCGGCGGAGGCGCCGCACCGGGGGCGAAAAGGCGGTGGCGCCCGTTCCCGACCCGCCCGTCATGGGCCGGTGTCCTCCCGATCGAGCCGAGGGCAACCGTCGCAGTGACCGTCCCGCAGCCGACAGCTCCGTTGCCCGCAGCGCACGACACGGCCCGTGAGGGCCAGCGACGCCCGCGCGAGACACTGCTCGTTGCGCCCCTTGACCAGTACCACGTCGCCGGGTCCGAGATCCTCGGCGATGGCGGCCACCGCGCGTCGCCAGTCGTTGCCGGCGAACAGGAAGCGCGCCGCATCGTAGCCCGTCCTGCGGGCACCGGAGACGAGGCGCTGGCGCAGGGAACGAGAGCCGACCACGACGATCCGGTCGCAGACGGCGGCCAGACGGGCGCCCACCCGCCAGTAGACGGGGCCGTGGGGCTGCGGAGGCTCGGCGATATCGCCCATGATGGCGAGCCGCCGCCCGGGAATCTCCTCGAGGAGATCGAGAGCGGCGTCGATGGTCTCGAGGTTGGAGCGGAATTCGTCGCGCAGCAGCCAGGCTCCGGAAGGCAGGCCGACGACTTGGAGCCGCATCGGCGCGGGCGTCACGGCGGCCAGCCGCGCGGCGGCCTCCTCGAGTGGCTCGTCGAGGGCGTGGGCGACCGCGAGCGCCGCCAGGGCGGCGTAGGCCATCCTGCGGCCGAACAGGCGTGTCCGCACCTCGATCCTACGCCCGCCGATGTGCACGCGCAGACGGGTGCCGTGCGGCCAATCCAGCGTCTCCGAGAGCGCGCGGACGTCCGCCTCCGGCGCGACGCCGTAGGTGACCACGCGACCGGGCACCCGGTCGGCGGTGGCCATCACTTCCCGGTCGTCGGCGTTGAGCACGGCGACGCCGCCGGGACGCAGATGCGCGAGCAGCAGGCTCTTCTCGGCCGCCGTGTCGGCGAGCTCGCGAAAGCTCCGGCAGTGGGAGGGCCCCACTGCGGTGAACACTGCGACGTCGGGCCTCAGCAGCCCGGCGATGCGGGCCATCTGCCCGGGACCGTCGATGCCCGTCTCGACGACGGCACGCGTCTGCCACGGGCGGATCCGCAGCAGATCGAGAAGGAGGTTCGGAAAGGCGTTGTCCCCCGAGGGACGGCGCGGCAGGCCCAGGGCGGCGGCGATGCAGGCGGCAGTCGTCGTCTTGCCGACCGATCCGGTGAGCGCGACCAGCGTCACCCGAGCCAGGAGGGCGTTCCGATGCGTGCGGGCGAGGGGCACCATCCACGGCACCGTCCGCGGCAGCAGGGCCCGCAGGATCCGCCGCGCGAGCGGCACCGGGTGACCGACCCGAACGAGCGGCCGGTGCGCCGCCATCATGGTTCCGGCGTCCTCTTCGGTGGCATCGGGACGATGGCGAGACTAGCGACGAGCCACGCCGGAAACCACGGCGGCCGACGCGCGAAGGCGGTATCCCCCTATGTCCGCGAAGGGGATCCGCGCCTCAGTAGGCGAGCGCGTAGCTGGCGCACCGTTCCGCCGGATCGAGGGGCGCCATGAGCTCGTCCTCGAACCGCTTGTGGGCGAGATAGACCCGGTGCAGGGTCTCGCCCATGGCGGCGGCGAGCTCGGCATCCTTCTCGAGCTCCGAGAGCGCGTCGGCGAGGGAGGTGGGCAGGCGGCGCAGATCGAGGGCCGCCCGTTCCCGCTCGCTCATCTCCTCGGGATCGGAGGTGGTGAGCGGCGGCGCGTCCAGCTTCTGCCGCAGCCCCCAGACCCCGGCCCAGACGAGCCCGCCCAGCACGAGATAGGGGCTCGCCGCCGCATCCGCCGCTCGATACTCGAAATGCAGCGCCGTCTCCTCGGTCCCCGGACGGAAGACCGGGCAGATCCGCACCGCCGCCTCGCGGTCGCGCACCCCCACGTTGGTGTAGGACGCGCTCCAGCGATGGGGCACGAGGCGCAGGTAGCTGATGGTCGAGGCGGCGGTGAGGGCGCAGAGCGCCGGCAGCTTGCGCCGGATCCCTTCGAGGAAGGCGGCGGCGGTCGGCGAAAGGCCGGCCGGTCCCTGCGGATCGTGGTTGACGGGGCTGCCGGCGCGGTCGGTGAGGCTGAAATGGACGTGGACGCCGTTGCCCACCGCGTCGGGCCGCAGCAGCGGCGTGAAGGTGGCGCGGAAACCGAGACGGTCGGCCACGCCGCGTGCCACCTCCCGCAGCATGATGGCGCGATCGGCGGCGACGAGGCCCGGCGCGTGGCGCATCGTCACCTCGTACTGGCTCGGCCCGTATTCGGGCATGAAGGTGTCGGGTTCGAGGCCGGCCTCGCGCATGGCGGCGGTGAATACTTCGGCGAACGGCCCCTGGCGTCGGAAAGCGTCGAGGTTGTAGGGGCTGTTGGGACGCTCCTCGACCCCCTGGAGGGCGAACTCGTGTTCGAAGGAAGCGACGAGACCGAACCCCTCGGCCTCGAGGGCGGCGAGCCCTCGCTTCAGGAAATCGCGGAGGCAGCATTCCCAGGGATTGCCGTCGAGCCGCATGATGTCCGAGAGGACGAAGTGCTGCACCGGCCCGTCGGCGTCGACGGCGAGGCGCACGGCGGTCGCCGGCACCGGGCGCAGGTACAGATCCTCGCGCGATCCCCAGGGCGAGGGGGCGATCGGGCCGTGGGCGGTGATCATGATGTTGGTGGGGGTCCAGCCGACGCCGACCTCGCGCCGTTTCTCGAAGTCGCGGACCGGCACCGCCTTGCCCCGCAGCTGGCCGGCGATGTCGCTGGTGCAGATCATGACGAGTTCTTCGCGTCGCACGGCTCGATCTCCCCGATCGTTCGGTCAGCTCCTGCCGTTCTCGGCCGGGGCCGGGCGGAACGGCCGACGCAGCTCCTCCTGCGCCTCGATGCGGCTGCGTGCCCGATCGCCGAGGCGTCGGGCGAGGGCGCCGACGAGCGCCTCCACGACGGCCATCGCCGGCGCCAGACTGTCGTAGATCGAGGGGGAAGCGACCGGGACCGGCAGCAGGTGAGCGGCCACCCGCTCGATCGCCGAATGCCAGGGATCGGTGACCAGCACGACCCGCGCTCCCCTTCTCGCCGCATGTTCGGCGAAGGTCAGGACATCCGGCTGGTAGCGGCGGAAGTCGAAGCAGACAAGCACCGTCCGCCGGCCGATGTCGAGCAGATGGTCGGCCCATTTCTGCGTCTGCCCGTCGACCAGCACCACCTGGGGCCGGACGCCGCGCAGCAGATCGGCCATGTAGCCGGCCAGCCGGCCGCTGTAGCGGCCGCCGAGGAGGTAGACCGTCCGGCGGGTATCGGCGAGGAGCCCCACCACGGCCTCGATCTCGCTGGCCACCACCAGCGATTCGGCTTCCGCGAGCGCAGCGCGGATTTCGGCCAGATGACGGCGCACGAGGGCCGCGTCGCCGCCCGCCGGCACATCGTCACCCGCGCGATAGCGGGTGAGGGGCGACTGCAGCGTGGCGGCGAGCTGTTCGCGCAGCTCGCCCTGAAAGGCATTGTAGGAGGGAAAGCCCAGCTTGCCCGTGAAGCGCAGCACGCTCGCGGTGCTCACGCCGGCCCGCCGGGCCAGCGCCTGGACCGTCTCGAGGCCCGCCAGCGGATAGCGCCCGAGCAGCACGTGTGCCACCCGTCTTTCCGCCTTGGTCAGTTCGGGAAGCCGCGCGCGGATGCGCTCGGCCAAGGTCGTCCGCGTCAAGATCCCGTCCTCGGCAGGTCGCCGCGGTCTGAACTAAATGATACATTTTCGCCCGGTCAACCCGACTGTGTTCGATTTTGTTGACGCGATCGGCCGCCTCCGCTTCAATGTGTGCATCAGACCGAGAACGACAGTGCCCTCGAGGCACGGCCTCGAGACAGGGAGAGCCCGATGCCTGGCAAGATGGTGACTGGTGCAGCAGCCCTGGCGTTCGCGCTGGTGGCGGGCGGGTCGCTCGATGCGGCGGAGCCGATCAAGATCGGCGCGCTTTACGGCGTGACCGGCGGCATGGCCTCGATCGACGGTCCGTCCCTGAACGGCGCGAAGCTGGCGGCCAAGCAGATCAACGAGGCCGGCGGTCTGCTCGATGGCCGGCCGATCGAGCTTCTCGCGATCGACACCAAGACCGATCAGCAGGAGACCGCGAAGGCGGCCCAGCGTCTGCTGAGCGAAGGGGTGGTGGCGGCGATCGGCTTCTCCGACACCACCTTCGTGATGGCGGCGGCGCCGCTGTTCCAGGAGGCCGGCGTTCCGTTCGTGACCTCCGGCGCCACCCATCCGATGCTGCCGCAGTGGGTCGGCGACTACATGTTCATGACCCCCTTCGGCGACGACGACCAGTCCTTCGCCATCGCCGACTACGCCTACGACAAGCTCGGTGCCCGCCGGGTGTTGGTGTGGACCGACAATTCGATGGACTTCACCAAGGCCCTTTCGAAGTTCTTCAAGCAGCGCTTCACGGAACGCGGCGGCGAGATCGTGGCCGAGGACTATTTCATGATGGGCGACACCGACTTCTCGGCCCAGATCGCCCGCCTGAAGTCGGTCGAGCCGCCGCCCGACGCGGTGTTCGTCTCCGCCATTCCCACCGAGGCCGGCCTGTCGGTGAAGCAGATCCGCGAAGCCGGTCTCGATCTGCCCATCGTCTCGGGTGACGGCTTCGATACCGAGCTCGTGGTCACCACGCCCGGGCCCGATCTGGCCAACGACGTCTATTTCTCGACCCACACCTACCGAGCGGACGACCGGCCCGAGGTGCTCGCCTTCATCGAGGCCTATCGCAAGGAATACGGGCGCGATCCGGAAAACGCCTTCGCCGCGCTCGGCTACGACGCCCTGCGGCTGGTGGCGGACGCCATCGACCGCGCCGGTTCGGCCGATCCCGAGGCGATCCGCGATGCGCTCGCCGCCACACGCGGCTTCAAGGGGGTCACGGGGGAAATCTCCTACACCCGGCCCAGCATGGTGCCACCGAAGCCCGTGTCGATCATCAGCGTGAAGAACGGGCGCTACAAGGTCGAAGAAATCTGGAAGCCCGAGAGCTGAGATCGTTCGTCGTCATCGGGGAGGCTAGGAGGAGGGCCGCGGCCCTCCTCTTTTCTTTTCGAGCTTTTCGAGCCCAGGCCGTGCGCGCGATGCTCCGCATCGCCCCCCTCGGGGCCCAGCAGCGGGTGCATCCAGTGGAACTGATCGGGCACGCGGCGCACGCGTGCTTCCAGCCGCCGGGCGAGTTCGGCCGCCACCGCCGGGGCGTCCCGCTCCCTTCCGAGCGGCGGCAGTGGCGCGTCGATCTCCACCACGAACCGCTCCCCCTCGCGCCAGCAATGGACGGGAAGCACCGGACAATCCGCCTTCCGGGCGAGCCGGAGGGGCCCCACGGGCAGGCGTAGCACGCCACGGGCGAACGGGGTGGCGACCAAGTGATCGGCCGTCGAGGCCAGCAGGATGGCGACGGGACGATTGTACCCGAGCTCGTGCAGCAGCCGCCGCAGCGAGACGAGGGGCGAGTGCGATCGACCGATCACCACGCGCTCGCGCAGGAACCGGTTCTCCGCCCGGACCCGAACCCGGTTCAGCAGAGCCGAGCCGACCCGCGTCGTCGAATAACCATGGGTCCAGCGCGACAGGGCGACCGTGGCCAGACCTTCGCGCCAGGTGGCGAGGGCGGGAACGAGCGGCGCGTAGAGAAAGGGCATGGCCCACAGCAGGACGCCGCGACCGCGGGCGAGAGCAGCGTGGATGCGGTGGGCGCCGCGCAGCTCCGTGCGGATACCCGGCGGTCGGCCCAGGGCCGAGCGGAGCACCAGGAGCTCGTAGCCGAGACGGTGACGGTTCCAGCGCACCAGGAAGGGCTCGAAGTCGCGGCCGGCGAGCGCCGGTGGGAGGATGGCCCGCATGCGGGCGAGGCCCCGTGCATAGCCGGCCGACGGCGTACCCACCTTGCGGCGGGCGAGACGATCCAGCAGGGGTTCCCGCCAGGCGGCGGGCAGTGCCAGTAGCCCGAGGCCGGCGACCATCCGGGCCGACGACCGCCGTCTCCCCGCGCCGTCTACACGAGCGCGGAAAGCCTCGACCCGCTCGTCCGGAAGGCGATCCAGGAGATGTTCCGGGCGCCGGTGTTCGACGTCTACGGCATGACCGAAACGGGGCCGCTGGCGTGGCAGTGCGCGCCGGGCGGCCCCTACCATCTCGCGGAGGACACGACCATCGTCGAACTGGTGCCTTCGCCGGTTCCCGGTCGGGCGCGTCTCGTGGTCACGCCGCTGTGGCGGAGGGTGATGCCGCTCGTCCGTTACGACACCGGCGACCTGGCGGTCGCGGGTGACCGTGGGCGGTGCGCCTGCGGCTCTCCGTTCGCCACCATCGCCCGCGTCGAGGGGCGGGTCGTCGACTGTCTTCGGTTGCCGGACGGGGAAAGCCTGTCGCCCTACGCGATCACGCTGGCGCTCGAGGAGGTGAAGGGCATCGCCCGCTACCGCGTGATCCAGGAGAGCCCGACGGCATTCCTGGTCGAGATCGAACCCGAGAGGCGTGCCGAAGATGCGATCACGGAGGCGGTCCGGCGCGTGCTGGGCGGGGTCCTCGGCTCCGGCGTGACGATCCGGGTCGCGTTCCGCGACAGCCTCGAGCCGCCCGCGGGTCGCAAGTTCAAGGTGGTCGAAAACCGGCTCCGGGAGGCGGAGCGGCTTTGCGTATCCTGATGCTGACCTGCGAGTATCCGCCCATCGGCGGCGGGGCGGCCACCGTGTGCCGCTTCCTGGGGCGTGCCCTGGTGCGGCTCGGCCACGAGGTGGACGTCGTCACCGCGGGCATGAAGGATCTGCCCGCCGAGGAGAACGACGACGGGGTACGGGTGCTGCGTACGGGCGGCTACCGCCGCATGCGGCACTACAGCACGGTGCTCGAGCAGGCGACGTTCCTCCATCCCACCTACAGAACGGCGGCCCGTCTCCTGCGGCAGCGTCCCTACGACGTCATCCACGCCCATTTCGTGGTGCCGACCGGCTGGGTGGCCTGGCGTCTCGCCCGTCGTTTCGGAGTCCCGTTCGCCGTCACCGCCCACGGTTCCGACGTGCCGGGCTACAACCCCGACCGTTTCGCCTTCGTGCACCGTCTCCTCATGCCGGTCTGGTGCCGCGTGCTGCGGGAAGCCCGCTGGGTCACCAGTCCCTCGCGCTTTCTCGCCGATCTCCTGCACCGCCAGTGCCCGGTACCGGTGACGGTGATCGCCAACCCCTTCGCTTTCGACGCGCTGCCGCGCAGGCGGAGGCGCAAGATGATTCTCACCGTGTCGCGTCTGGTGCCGCGCAAGGGCGTGCAGTATCTCGTGGAGGCGATGCGCCGGCTACCACCCGACTGGGAGCTGGTGGTGACCGGCGACGGACCTTACCGGTCCGCGCTCGAACGCCAGGCGGCCGGTCTCCCGGTGCGTTTCACGGGCTTCGTCTCCCACCGGGAGGTCGCCGAGCTCTACGCGCAGGCGGCGATCTTCGTACTTCCCTCGCTGGTCGAGAACTTCCCGATGGTGCTCCTCGAGGCGATGAACGCCGGTTGCGCCGTGGTCACCACCGATGCCTGCGGATGCGGCGAGCTGGCGGAGGGCGTGGGGGTGACGGTGCAGCCCGAGAACAGCGAGGAGCTGCATCGTGTGCTCGCCCGCCTGATCGCGGATCCGTCGGAACGGCGACGCCTCGGCGAGCTGGCCCGGGCGCGCGCCGCCCAGTTCACGCCCGAGCGGATCGCCGGTCGCTTCGTCGCGCTGCTCCGTGGCGGCGCCGCGGCGGAGCGGGTATCGCCCGCGGTGATCGCCGATGCACCGGTCGGCCGGCTCACCGCTGCTGCGTGCGCCAGTCGGGATGGATCCAGGGAGCGCGATCCTCGGGCGGCAGCGGTTCCCGGCCGCGAATGTGATCGCTCGCCTTCTCCCCGATCATGATCGATGGGGCGTTGAGGTTGCCGTTGGTGATGCGGGGGATGATCGAACTGTCGGCGACCCGCAGACCCTCGAGGCCGATCACCCGGCATTCGGGATCGACCACCGCCTCGGGATCGCCGGGGTCGCCCATGCGGCAGGTGCCGCAGGGGTGGTAGGCGCTCTCCACCGCCTCGCGGACGAAGGCGTCGATCTCGGTGGGCGTGCGCACCTCGGGACCCGGCGCCAGTTCGCGACCGCGATAGGGGGCGAAGGCGGGCTGGGCGAAGATTTCCCGGCTGAGCTCGATGGCGATGCGGAAGTCGCGCCAGTCCTCGGCAGCCGACATGTAGTTGAAGCGGATCTCGGGCGGCGTCCGGGGATCGGCGGAGCGCACCCGAAGCCGCCCCCGCGAGGGCGAGCGCATGGGGCCGACGTGCACCTGGAAGCCGTGGGTCTCGGCAGGCGCCTTGCCGTCGTAGCGGATCGCCACCGGCAGGAAATGGAACTGGATGTCGGGATATTCGACGCCGGCCCGGGAGCGCACGAAGGCGCAGGATTCGAAATGGTTGGTGGCGCCCGGCCCCCTCTTGGCGACCAGCCATTCGAGACCGATCCACGCCTTGGCGACGGGGTTCAGGTAGCGGTAGAGGCTGACCGGTTGCGTGCAGGCCATCTGCACGTAGATTTCGAGATGGTCGTGGAGGTTGGCGCCCACGCCGGGCAGGGGATGGACGGGCCGGATGTCCGCGGCCTCGAGGAGGGCCGGATCGCCGATCCCCGACCGCTGGAGGATGGCCGGCGAATTGATGGCGCCGGCCGCGAGCACGATCTCGCGGCGCGCCCGCAGGCGATGGGCGCGACCACGGCGGGTGACGGCGAGGCCCACCGCCCGGCCGTTCGCGATCTCGAGCCGGTGGACGAGGGTGCGGCTCCAGAGGGTCAGATTCGGGCGGCGCATGGCCGGGCGGAGATAGGCGTTGGCGGCCGACCAGCGACGCCCCTGCCAGACCGTCATCTCCATCGGCCCGAAGCCCTCCTGGCGGTGGCCGTTGTAGTCCTCGGTCCTGCCGTAGCCGGCCTCGACCCCGGCCTCGATGAAGGCGCGCGACAGGGGATTGGCGAGCCGGCCGCGGGTGACGTGCAGGGGGCCGTCCGTTCCCCGCCACCCCGGTTCGCCGCCGTGGGCGTTCTCCATGCGTCGGAAATAGGGAAGCACGTGCGCGAAACTCCAGCCGGCGGCGCCCATCGCCTCCCAGGTGTCGAAATCGCGACCGTGACCGCGCACGTAGACCATGCCGTTGATGGAGGAGGAGCCACCGATCACCTTGCCGCGGGGACATTGCAGACGGCGGCCGCCCAGCGCCGGCTCCGGCTCCGCCCGGTAGCCCCAGTCGTAGCAGCGCATGTTCATCGGATAGGAGAGGGCGGCCGGCATCTGGATGAGCGGCCCGCAATCCGTACCGCCGTATTCGAGCAGCAGCACGCGCACCGAGGGATCCTCGCTCAGCCGGCTGGCCAGCACGCAGCCGGCGCTGCCGGCGCCGACGACGATGTAGTCGTATTCCGCCTGCGGATCGCTGCCGCTCGCCATTCCTCGCCTCCCCTCCGAAGCCCCGGCCGCCGCGAATCCTCATACGCCGCCGACCCGCGCGCCGTATCACGCAGGCGACATCCAGTTGATATCCTGCGCCTTCAGGGGACCGTGCGGAGGTGATCCGTGCGGTCGACGAGATGGAGAAAGGAGCCGGCCACCCGGCCCTCGCGCGCCCCGGCGGGACCGAGCGGACGGCCCCGCACGTCCCGCACCTCGGCGAACAGAGGGGTGCCACCCCGCTCGAGCTCGGCGGCGAAATGAAACTCGTGGCCGCGGAAACCGGAGCGGATGGGACCCAGAGGCGAGCCCTCGGCCAGGATCATCTCGCGGTAGCCCAGATGCAGGCGCGGTCGGGCGAAGCTGGTGCGCACCGGCAGCAGGCCGGCCATGGCGTGGCCGTGGCCGCTCCGGTCGATCAGTTCGCGGCCGAGCACCATGTAGCCGCCGCACTCGCCGAACAGGAAGGCGCCCCGCGCCGCCGCCCGCCGCAGGCCGTCGAGGAAGCCGGAGGCGGCGGCCAGCCTGCCGGCGTGGAGTTCCGGATAGCCGCCGGGAAGGTAGACGGCGTCGGCCCGGGGGTCCGGCGCCTCGTCGGCGAGCGGCGAGAAGAACAGGATGTCGCTGCCCTGCCGCCGCCAGCCCTCGAGCACCGCCGGGTAGGCGAAGGCGAAGGCCTCGTCGCGGGCGACGGCGATGCGGCGGCCGATGGCCGGCAGCGGTCGCACCGTGCTCGCCAGCACCGAGACCGAGGGCGCCCGGGCGAGGCGGCGGATGCGGGCGAGATCGAGATGGCGTGCCACCGTATCGGCCGCCCGCTCGACGGTGGTAGCGAGATCGCGCTGCTCGCTCGCCTGCACGAGGCCGAGGTGGCGCTCGGGCAGGTGGAGGTCGGCGTGGCGCGGGATCCAGCCCAGGAGCGGCAGCGAAAAACGGGCATCGCAGGCCTCGCGCAGGATCTCGGCATGGGCCGGGCTGCCCACCCGGTTGAGGATCAGCCCCACGATCTCGACGTCCTCGCGGAAGCGCAGGAAGCCCTCGACGATGGCGGCCACCGACTGGCCGAGCTTCTGCGCCTCGACGACCAGCAGCACCGGCAGACCGAAGAGAGCGGCGAGATCGGCCGTGGAGCCGCTGCCGTCGGGGGCGCCGTCGAACAGCCCCATCACCCCCTCGCCGATCACGAGATCGGCCTCCTGCCCGCTCTCCTCCAAGAGCCCTGCCAGGGTCGAGAAGCGCATCGCCCAGCTGTCGAGGTTGGGGCAGGGACGGCTGGTCACCCGGGCATGAAAGGCCGGGTCGATGTAGTCCGGCCCCACCTTGAAGGAGCCCGTGCGCAGCCCCTGCCGCGCGAAGGCCCGCAGGAGCCCGAGGGTGACCACCGTCTTGCCCGAGCCCGATGCGGGAGCGGCGACCAGGAGGGTGGGGGTGCTCATGCTGTCGGCCGTCCGGCTGCGCGGCTATAACTCGGCTCTGCCATGAACGAACCGCGTCAGCAAGGCAAGACGGGCCGGGCGAGAAGGCGAGCGCTGCGCCGCGGCTGGACGACCGGGGCCTGCGCCACCGCGGCGGCCAGGGCCGCCGCCTGCGCGCTCTTGGGCGGCGGCTTCCCGGATCCGGTGACCATCCGTCTGCCGCGCGGCGGCGAGGCCCGCTTTTCCCTCGCCGAGCGCGCCATTCTGGACGACGGGCGGGCGATGGCGGCGGTGGTTAAGGATGCCGGCGACGATCCGGACGTCACCCACGGCTGCCTCGTGCGCGCGACCCTGCGTCCGCTCGCCCGTGGCAGCGGTATCGTCTTCCGGGCCGGGGAGGGGGTGGGCACGGTGACCCTGCCGGGCCTTCCCGTCGCCGTCGGCGAACCGGCCATCAACCCGGTACCGCGGCGCATGATGGCGGAGGCGGTGGGCGAGGTGGCGGAGGCCGCCGGAAAGAGCGCCGATCTCGAGATCGAGATCGCCATCCCGGGCGGCGAGGCGCTGGCCGGGCGGACCTGGAACCCGCGGCTCGGCATCCGGGGCGGACTCTCGATCCTCGGCACCACCGGCATCGTGGTGCCCTACTCCTGTTCGGCCTGGATCCACTCCATCCGCCAGGGCATCGACGTCGCCCGCGCGGCGGGAATCACCCATCTCGCGGCGGTCACCGGCAGCACCTCGGAAGCGGCGGTGCGGCGGGTTCACGGGCTGCCCGCGATCGCCGTCCTCGACATGGGCGATTTCGTGGGGGGGACGCTCAAGTACCTTCGCCGCCGTCCGGTGCCGCGCCTCACCCTGGCCGGCGGTTTCGCCAAGCTGAGCAAGCTCGCGGCCGGTGCCATGGACCTCCACAGCGGTCGTTCGCAGGTGGATTTCGCCTTTCTCGCCGACCTCGCCCGCGGGTGTGGCGCCGAGGAGGCGCTGGCCACCGCGCTCGCCGGTGCCGGGACCGCCCTCCGCGCCCTCGAGCTCGCGGCCGCGGCCGGGGTCCTGCTCGCCGATGCGGTGGCGCGGCGGGCGCGCGAGGTGGCGCGTGCGGTGACCGGGGAGGCGATCGCGGTCGAGGTGCTGGTGGTCGACCGAGCGGGCGGGATCGTCGGCCGTGCCTCCGGCTGGTGAGCCGCTGCGGCTGCTGATCCTGGGGGGTACCCGCGAGGCGCGCGAGCTCGCCGGACATCTCGCGGGCGATCCGCGGATCGCGGTCGTCACCTCCCTGGCCGGGCGCACGCGCACGCCGCACGTTCCGCCGGGGGAGCTGCGCGTGGGCGGGTTCGGCGGCAGCGACGGGCTCGTCGCCTGGCTCCGCCGGGAGCGCATCGGCTTCCTGGTGGATGCCACTCACCCCTTCGCCCGCCAAATCTCCGTCCACGCTCTCGAGGCCTGTCGGCGTCTCGGCCTGCCCTCGCTTCGCCTCGAACGCCCCTGCTGGCGTCCGGCACCCGGAGACCGGTGGATCGAAGTCGCCGATCTCGACGCCGCGCTGGCCCTCCTTCCCCGCTTCGGCCGCCGGGTATTCGGGAGCCTCGGCCGCGGCGCGCTCCCGCGTCTCGCCGGCTGCCCCGAATGCCGCTTCCTGCTGCGCACGGTGGAGCCGCTCTCCCCGCTCCCGGCCAACGTCGAGGCGGTCGTGGCGCGCCCGCCCTACACGGTCGCGGGCGACCGCGCGCTGCTCCTCCGGTACGGCGCGGAGGTGCTGCTGGTACGCAACAGCGGCGGGGTAGGCGGCGTTTCGAAGCTGCTCGCCGCCCGCGAACTCGGTCTGCCGGTGGTGATGATCGCGAGACCGCCTCCGCTTCCCGGCCGGAGAGTCGCTTCGGTGGCGGAGGCGGTGGCGGCCGTCACGGCCTATCTGCGCGGGCGCAGGATGTGATGATGATCCGGCGCGTAGAGGCGACTGTCCTCGAAGTCCTCGGCCGCCACGGCCCCGCCCACGAGGATGAGGGCGGTACGCGTGATCCCCGCCTCCTTCACCCGGGCGCGGATGGTGGCGAGGGTGCCGCGGAGGATGCGCTGGTCGGGCCAGCTCGCACGATGGACGACGACCACCGGCGCGTCGGGACCGAGCACGGGTTCGAGTTCCCGCACCACCCGCGCAAGGTTGTTGATGGAGAGATGGATGGCGAGGGTGGCGCCGCTGCGGGCGTATGTCCCGAGATCCTCCCCCGGCGGCATGGGCGAGCTTCTCACCGCGGTGCGGGTCAGGACGACCGTCTGGACGATCCCGGGAAGCGTCAGCTCGCGACCCAGGGCGGCGGCCGCGGCGGCGAAGGCGGGCACCCCGGGTACCATCGTCCAGGGAACGCCGGCGGCGTCCAGGCGCCGCGTCTGCTCGGCGACGGCGCCGTAAAGGGAAGGATCGCCGGAATGGAGGCGGGCCACGTCGTGGCCGCGGCGATGGGCGGCGATCATCTCCTCTAGGATGGCGTCCAGGGTCATCGGCGCGGTATCCAGAATGCGCGCGTCCTTCCGCGCTTCGGCGAGGACGGCGCGGGGCACGAGGGAGCCCGCGTAGAGGATCACCGGGCAGCGCCGCACGAGCTCGAGGCCGCGCACGGTGATGAGATCGGGAGCGCCCGGGCCGGCGCCGATGAAATGCACCGTCATGGGCGGCGGTACCCCCGCGGCGTGTAGACCAGCGGCCGCCCGTCCAGCGCCTCGAAACGGCGGCTTCCACGGCTGCCGACGATGACCGTGCACAGCATGTCGAGGCCCGCCGCATCGAGCTCCGCGAGGGTCTGGACCTCCACCGTCTCGCCCGCGCGGCCGAGGTTGCGGGCGATCACCACCGGCGTTTCCGGCGGCCGGCTCTCGAGCAGGATCTCCTTGGCGGCCGCCAAGAGGTCCCGGCGTCGGCGCGATACCGGGTTGTAGAGGGCGAGCACGAAATCGGCGGCGGCGGCGGCGCGCAGGCGCCGCAGGATGGTTTCCCGCGGGGTGAGCAGGTCGGAAAGGGAGACGGCGCAGAAATCGTGCCCCAGCGGCGCCCCCACCCGGGCCGCGGCGGCCTGCATCGCCGAGATGCCGGGATGGACCGCGAGCGCCACCCGCTGCCAGTCGGGACGCGCCGTCCCTTCGGTATCGAGCAGCTCGAAAACCAGGCTCGCGAGCGCGTAGATGCCGGGATCGCCGGAGCAGACGAGGGCCACCCGCCGGCCGGCGGCGGCGAGGTCGAGGGCCGCCCGGCAGCGCGCCTCCTCCTCGCCGAGCGCGAAGCGATGGAGCCGCTTGCCCTCGCTCTCCGGACCCAGAAGGTCGAGATAGAGCCCGTAGCCGACGATGTCCTCGGCCGCTTCCAGCACGCATCGCACATCGAGGCTCCGCCAGCCGGCCTCGCCGGGGCCGATGCCGACCAGGTGTAGGGCACCACGCGGCCGGCCGACGGCGGCGGGGTCGAGGGGACGGGCCGCGAGGGCGAGCGCGCAGGTCACGCGCTCCCCCCGGCGCTTGGGAACCAGCAACCGGCCACCGTTGCCGGCCGCCGCGAGCGCCGCCGCCTCGGCGACGCCCGAGACGCCCACCGCGCACCGCACCGCCTGCGACGGGCTCGCGAGCCTGTCCTCGAAGGCCGCCAGCTCCTCGCGCGCGAAGAACCGTGCCGGCACCCCGAGGCGGGCGGCGAGAGCGTGCACCGCGGGCTCCGCCGCCTTGAGATCGAGGGAGGCGACGCAGGCGACGGCGCCGGCGGCCGCCCCGGCCTCCGCGAGCGCCTCGCCCACCGGTCCATCCAGCGCGTCCGCCGGCACCCCGCGTTCGGTGCCCACGCCCACCACGAGGAGCGGTGGATGATAGACCAGCCGGTGCGCTCCCGGCTCCACCGCGCGCCAGGTGACGAGGATCTCGTCCTCGGCATCCTCGGCGCACGCGAACGCGGCATCGCGAAGCCAGTCGCCGCAGCCGCACTCGTCACGGACGGCCACCGGTGCACCGGCCAGCAGGCGGGCGAGGAAGCCCTTGAGATGCTGCCTGCCGGCGAGCCGCCAGCCGGCCGGCGGCTCGTCGAGGGAAAGGCCGATCGCCGCCTCGCTCGCGGTCGTGACGACGGGCTGCGCCCCGAGAGCGGCCGCCAGATCGCGTGCCATCCGGTTGGCGCCCCGGTGGCCACCCAGGAGCGGCAGCACGAAGGCACCCTCCGGGTCGATCACCAGTACCGGCGGCTCGCTCGCCTTGTCCTGCAGGAGATCGCCGAGGATGCGCACGGGCACGGCGGCAGCGCAGAGGGCGAGGATCGGCACGCCGTCGCGGAAGAGCCGGCGCAGACGGGGCGCGAAGGCGCCGTAGGGGATCTCCCCGGTCCCGGCGATGGCGGCGGGCGCGTGGATACGGCTTCCCGGAAGGGCGTCGGCGATGCGCCGCGCGAGCGATTTCTGACCCGCGGCGAGAAGGAGGATGGCGGGGTTCATCGCGGGGGTGCCGTCCGGCGCCGCAGGAGAAGGAGTGACATGTAGGGGGCTACGGTGTCGCGGAATGCCTCGAGCGGGGCGAGATGCTCTTCGGCCGTGCCGACGCGGCTCGCGATCCAGGCCTCGAACGCCGGCTCGAGACCGGCGAGCAGGCGCCGCATACGCGGCAGATGACGCCCGACCTTCAGGACGGCGGCGCATTCAGTCGTCCGGAGCCTCGCGGCCAGCTCCGTGTCGGGAAGGGTGGCGGGCAGCACGAGGAGGCCGTCGTCGCCGCGGGCGAGGAGGAGGCGGAGCGCGGCGGAGGCGGCCTGGAGCGCGGTCACCCCGGGGACCACCGAACAGGGAAAGCGCGGCGCCAGGCGCGCCATGACCGGCCCGAAGGAGCCGTAGAAGAGCGGATCCCCGAGGCAGGGAAAACCGACCTTCCGGCCGGCGGCCAGCTCCTCGCCGATACGGTCCGCCACCTCGTCGTAGAAGGCGCGGCGCACCGCCGCCTCGGCGTGCATGGGGGCCTGGAAGGCGAGCCGTCGCGCACCCGCCGGCAGATGCGGCGCCACGATCCGTTCCGCTACCGGCGCTGCACGGTCGGAGGCGATGCTGGCGATCACCTCCATCTCCCCGAGCCGTCGCACCGCCTTCAGGGTCAGCAGTTCGGGATCCCCCGGACCGACGCCGATGCCGACCAGCTCGCCCGTCATCGCCTGGTGACCGCGTACTGCGTCACCGGTGCGAGCGGCCGCCACAGGAGATGGTCGCCCCGCAGCTCGGCCCGGCTCAGGGAGAGCCGCTGGAGCGTGCCGCCGACCTCCTCGTACATCCGGTAGAGGGCCTGCTCGCCGCCCATGGTCACGGCGTGGGCCACCAGCCGGCCGCCCGGTGCGAGGCGTTCGAAGCAGGCCCGCAGGAGGCCGGGCGTCGCCAGCCCGCCGCCCACGAAGACGGCATCGGGCACCTCCTCCGCGGGCAGGGCCTCGGGCACCTCGCCCTCGACGAGGCGCAGCTCGGGCGTGCCCAGCCGCGCCGCGTTGCGGCGGATGAAGACCGCACGGTCGGGGCGCTTCTCGATCGCCGTCGCGGCGCCGGTCCCGCAGCGATAGAGCCAGGTGATGGCCATGGCGCCGCTGCCGGCACCGACGTCCCACAGCCGGCGGCCGGGGCCGGGACCGAGCCGGGCGATGGCCGCCGCCCGGTATTCGGCCTTGGTGATGTTGCCGTCGTGCTCGAAGGCGTCATCGTCGAGATCGAGGACCGCCGCGTCCTCCGTTGCCTCCGTTTCGCGGGGGAGGGCGAGGGCGACGAGGTTGAGGATGGGAAAGCGCTGCCCCGCGACCTCCGCCGTTCCTCCCTCCCACATCGTTTCGCGCGGTCCGCCGAGATGGCCGAAGACCCGCACGCGGGCGGCGGCATGGCCGTGACGGGCGAGGAGATCGGCGATGGTCGCCGGCATGCGCGGACCGGAGGTGAGGACGAGCAACCGCCGGCCCGGGGCCAGCTCCCGCAGCAGGCGGGTGGCCGGCATGTTGTGCAGGCTCACGGTCCCCACCTCCTCGATCGCCCAGCCGAGCCGCGCGGCGGCGAGCTGGAACGCCGAGACATGGGGCAGGACGGCGACCTCTTCCCGTGGGAAATGACGCAGCACCACCTTGGCCACCCCGAACCAGGAGGGGTCGCCCGAGGCCAGCACCACCACCTTCCGGCCCCGGTACGCCGCGAGCCCGCGTACCGAATCCTCGAGGGGAGATCCCCAGGGCACCCGCGTCGCCTCCGACGGCGGCACGAGGGCCAGATGGCGCCGGCCTCCCGCCAGCACCTCGGCTTCGGCGATGTGCCGGCGCGCCTCCTCGCCGAGCCCGGCCGGACCGTCCTCGCCGATGCCGACGACCGAAATCCAGGGTTGTGCGTTCATGGCCGTTCCGCCAGCAGGACCGCATTGAGGGCCGCGGCGGCCAGGGCCGAGCCGCCGAAGCGGCCGTGCAGGGTGAGGAAGGGTGGCACGTCCGGCGTTTCGGCGAGCGCCCGCTTGCTCTCCCTCGCGCCCACGAAGCCGAGCGGGAAGGCGAAGATCGCGGCCGGCCGCCGCCGCCATGCCGCCATGCGATCGAGGAGATGGAAGAGGGCGGTCGGGGCGTTGCCGATGGCCACCACCGCCCCTTCGAGATGCGGGCGCCAGAGCTCCACCGCTGCCGCCGTGCGGGTGGTGCCGAGGGCGGCGGCGAGGCCGGGCACCGGTTCCTCGTCGAGGGTGCAGAGGGTGCGGCTGCCGGGCGGCAGATGCCCCCGCGCGATCCCGGCCTCGGTCATCCGGGTGTCGCAGAGGACGGGCGCCCCGCGGGCGAGCGCGGACCGGGCGGCGGCCACCGGATCGCCGCGCCAGCCGACGTCGCGGGCGATCTCGGGCAGGCCGCAGGCGTGCACCATCCGCAGCACCACCGGATGGAGGAACGGCGGCAGATGATCGAGCGGCGTCTCGGCGCGCGCCCGGGCGAAGGAGAGCCGGTAGATCTCCGCCGGATCCCGCGGGCAGGAGGCGGGATCCACCTCACTCGCCGTCGCGGGCGGGCGCGGGTCCGTGACGGTGCGCATGACCGTGCGGATGGTGATGGTCGTGGTGGTGATGATGATGATGGTGGTGGGGGTCGGTGCCGATCCCCTCTACATGGTGGTGGTGGCTCTCCTGCGGGGCACCCAGATCCCGCTCGTGCCCGAGGATGCGCACCCGGTACTTGCAGAGGGCGCAGTTCATGGCCGTGTCGCCCTCGAGGATGCCGGTGATGCGATCGACGAAGGCCTGCACCACGTTGGGATGATCGTCGAGATAGCGGGCCTTGGTGAAGGTGATGGCGGGAAAGGCGGCCGCGACCCGGTCGGTGGCATCGTAGATCCGCCGCACCAGGACCCCGGTGAAGAGGAAGTAGGGGAACACGAGGATGTGCGGAAAGCCCAGGCGCACCGCCCGTTCCAGTGCCGCGTCGGTGCGCGGATGGGCGACGCCCGAGTAGGCGATCTCGGCATGGCCGAACCCCATGCCCTCCCACAGCATGCGCGCCACCTTGGCGACGTTGCCGTTGGCGTCGCTGTCGGAGGTGCCGCGTCCGACCACCAGCAGCAGCGTCTCCTCGGGCGTGAAACGGCCGTCCATCGCCGCCAGGATGCGGTCGCGGGAGGCCTCCAGCAGCAGGGGATCGATGCCGAGATCGCGGCCCATCTGGATGCGGATGCCGTGTTCCAGGGCGTAGTCGTTGAGCACCGACGGCACGTCGTTCTTCACATGGCCGGCGGCGAACAGCATCCCCGGCACGGCGAGGACATGGTCGACGCCCCGTTCCCGCAGGCGATCGAGCCCCTCGCGGATGACGGGCCGCGCGAACTCCAGATAGCCCATCTCCACGGGCCATTCGGGCAGCCGTTCGGCGATCCGGTCGACCACGCGGGCGAACTGGGCGCAGGCCTCCGGGTCGCGGCTGCCGTGGCCACAGATCATGACACCCGTTCGGCTCATGGAGTGTTCATCCCGGGCATGAGGTGCGAGTGTGGATAGCAGCGCTCCCCGCCCCGAACAAGACGGCTGACCGCGACCGCACCGCCTGCTAGGAGCGGCCGCATTCTCGGCGAGGCGGAGAGATCGCGCATGCTCCTGGGCGACGGCCAATCTCTTCTTCTGGCCCTCCTACTCGGCCTGCTGCTCGATGCCCGGTTCGGCGATCCGCCCGCGCTCTGGACCCGCCTGCCCCATCCCGTGGTCCTGCTGGGACGCGCGATCGCCCGGCTCGAGGAGCGGCTGTGGCGGGAGGGCGACGCGCGGCTGCGGGGATTCCTGCTGGTGCTCCTGCTGCTGCTGCCGACGGGCCTGTTCGCGCTCCTCCTCGATCCCGGCCTGCGCCGTCTGCCCGGCGGCTGGATCTTCCTGGGTCTCCTGTTCTTCCCCTGGTTCGCCTGGCGGGGTCTCAACGATCACGTGCGGGCGGTGGCGGACGCCCTGCCGCGGGACACGGCGGCGGCGAGGGCCGCCGTGCGTCACCTCGTGGGGCGCGATCCCGAGCGTCTCGACCGACCGGCGATCGCCCGGGCGGCGGTGGAATCGCTGGCCGAGAACTTCGCCGACGGGGTGGTGGCCCCCTGGTTCTGGACCCTCCTGCTCGGCCTTCCCGGGCTCGTCCTCTACAAGGCGATCAACACCCTGGACAGCATGATCGGCTATCGCAACGCCCGTTACCGGAGCTTCGGCACGGTCGCAGCGAGGCTCGACGACGTCGCGAACTGGATCCCGGCCCGCATCGCCGCCGGCCTGCTCGCGCTCGCCGCCGGCCGGGCCGCCGTCGCCGCCTTTCGGTGCATGCGCCGGGACGCGCGCCGCCATCGTTCCCCGAACGCCGGCTGGCCGGAAGCGGCGGTGGCGGGTGCCCTCGGCTTCCGGCTTTCCGGCCCCCGCGCCTACGGCGGCGAACCCGTGGCCGAGCCCTGGATCGGCGATGGCGAGGCGGATCTCGGACCGGCGGCGATCGAGGCGGCGCTGGCGCTCGCCCGGCGCGCCTTCCTGCTGCTGGTCGGGATCACGATCGCCTTCCTTCCGTTCGCGTGAGGGCGATGGCGAGCAGGCGGTCGAGGTCGAGGGCCGCCTCCACATGGTCGGCCAGCGCCTCGAGGGTGTCTTCCAGGCGCCGTTCGTAGGACAGGGCGGACGCGCTGCCGTCCGCGAAGCGGGCGAGGAAGCGCCGACGGAAGCCGTCGCTCGCGAAAAGCCCGTGCAGATAGCAGCCGAAGACGCGCCCGTCGGCCGACACGGCGCCGTCGGGCCCAGCGTCGAGGCGAAGCCAGGGCCGCGCGGTATCGGGGCCGCGGGTGTGGCCGAGATGGATCTCGTAGCCCGTCACCGTCTCCCCGGTGGTGCATTCGACGCCGCGGGCGAGCCGCACCGTCTTGCCGGGCTCGAGCACCGTTTCCACCTCGAGCAGCCCGAGGCCCGCGACCTCGCGCGGCTCCCCCTCGACGCCGCCGGGATCGGCGATGCGGCGCCCCAGCATCTGATAGCCGCCGCACAGGCCGACCACCCAGCCGCCCCGTCGGTGGTGGGCACGGATGTCGGCCTCGAAGCCGCTGTCGCGGAGCGCCAGCAGATCCCCGATCGTGTTCTTGCTCCCGGGCAAGAGCAGGAGATCGGTGTCGGCGGGCAAGGGGTCCTCGAGCGCCAGAAGGCGCAGCGCCACCGAGGGCTCCTGGGAGAGGGGGTCGAGATCGTCGAAGTTGGCGAGGCGCGGCAGGCGGGGCACGGCGATGCGGATGGGGGCATCGGATCGTCGGCTGGCCCGCGCATCCAGCCCCAGGCTGTCCTCGGCCGGCAGCAGGCGGGCATCCGGGAACCAGGGCAGGATGCCGAGGCAGGGGAGGCCGGTGCGCGCCTCGAGGAACGGCAGGGCCGGCGCGAACAGCGAGGGATCGCCCCGGAACTTGTTGACGACGAAGCCCCGGAGCCGCGCCCGCTCGTCGGGTTCCAGCACCGCCACGGTGCCGACCAGCGAAGCCACCACGCCGCCGCGGTCGATGTCCCCCACCAGCACCACCGGCAGGTCGGCCGCCTGGGCGAAACCCATGTTGGCGAGGTCGGCGTCGCGGAGGTTGACCTCGGATGCGCTGCCGGCGCCCTCCACCAGCAGGAGATCGCTCTCGGCGGCGAGGCGCGCGAAGCTGTCGAGGGCGCGGGGCAGCAGTTCGCCCTTCAGCCGGTAGTATCCGGCCGCCGTCACCGCACCCCGGTGGCGGCCCTGGACGACGAGCTGCGAGCGGCCGTCGCCCTCGGGCTTGAGGAGGATCGGGTTCATGTGGACGCTCGGCGGCACGCCGCAGGCGCGGGCCTGCAGGGCCTGGGCGCGACCGATCTCCCCGCCCTCGGCCACCGCCGCGTTGTTGCTCATGTTCTGGGGCTTGAAGGGGCGCACCCGCAGGCCGCGCCGCGTGAAGGCACGGCACAGGCCGGTCACCAGCAGCGACTTGCCCGCGTCCGAGCCCGTCGCCTGCACCATCAGGGCGGGGACGGCGGGAGCCACGGCGGCGCGTTCAGTATTCGATGCCGGGCTGGGCCTTCACGCCCTCGCGGAAGGGATGCTTGACGAGGCGCATCTCGGTCACGAGATCCGCCGCCTCCAGGAGCTCCGGCGGTGCGTTGCGGCCGGTGATCACCACGTGCAGATCGGGGCGCTTCGCCTCCAGCACGGCGAGCACCTCCGCGATCGGCAGGTAGTCGTAGCGCAGCACGATGTTGAGCTCGTCCAGCACCACCAGATGCAGCTCCGGATCGGTCAGCATGCGGCGGGCTTCGGCCAGGGCCGCCCGGGCCGCCTCGATGTCGCGCGCCCGGTCCTGGGTCTCCCAGGTGAAGCCGTGGCCCATCACCCGGATCTCCACGAGCTCGGGAAAGCGTTCGAGAAAGCGGCGTTCGCCGGTCTCCCGGCGGCCCTTGACGAACTGCACGATGCCCACCCTGCGGCCGTGGCCAAGGGTCCGCACGACGAGCCCCCAGGCGGCCGTGCTCTTGCCCTTGCCGGGGCCGGTGTGGACGATCACGAGCCCCTTTTCGCGGGTCTTCTGGCCGTAGAGCCTGTCCTTGGCGGCCTTGATCCGGGCCTTCTTCTCGCGGTGCCGCTCCTCGATGTCGGTCATGGCGGTTCCTCCGGGCCGGGGGTCCGCCCACACTCTAGCGTCTCACCCGCGCGGCGCCAGCAGCGGCAGGGGGATCAGAGATCGACCCCGGTGCGTTCCTTGGCCCGCTCCCAGCGCTCGGCGACGGGGGTCTCGAAGACGAGTTCGGGGTCGGCTTCCACCACCTCCCAGTCCCCGCGGGCGATCTCGGCATCGAGCTGGCCGGCGGCCCAGCCCGCATAGCCCAAGGTGGCGATGTAGCGCGCCGGCCCCTTGCCGCGGGCGATGTCGGCCATGATCCGGGTGTCGTTGGTGACGGCGAACTCGGGCGTCACGGCGAGGGTGTCCTCGAGCCGGTAGTCGGGACTGTGGAGGACGAAGCCGGTGGCGGGATCCACCGGACCGCCGTAGGCGAGTTCGATCTCGCCCGTCGCCTCCTCGCTGGGCAGGCCCAGCCGGTCGAGGAGCTCGCGGGCGGGAACCCGGCCATAGGAGCGGTTGATCACGAGGCCGAGGGCCCCCTTCTCGTCGTGCAGCACCATGAACACCACGGTGTGGTCGAAATTGGGGTCGGCCAGATCCTCGCTCGCCACCAGGAGCTTGCCGGCCACCGATCGCCGCACGCCTTCCAGGCGGTCGGGCGGTGTCGGATCGTGAACGATGGGCACTGCACCGAACAACCACAGCCCCAGCAGTCCGATCGCCAAACGCACGGCACGCTCCCTCCTTTTCGCCGAACCTACCCCATTCGCGGCCAGCCCGCACCCTCTCCCCAACCCTCGCCGTGGCGACTAGAGTGTCCCCGAATCCGCGGGGGAGAGAGACGATGCGCCGATGTGAGGTCGTGGCCTGGGGCGAGCCCTTGGTGATGCGCGAATATCCGACGCCGGAGCCGAAAGGCACGGAAGTGCTCGTCCGCGTCACCGCCTGCGGGGTGTGTCATTCCGATCTGCACATCCATCAGGGCTATTTCGACCTCGGCGACGGGGAGCGGCTGGTGCTCGAGGAACGGGGCACCCGTCTGCCCTTCACGCCCGGCCACGAGATCGCCGGCGAGGTGGTGGCGCTGGGGCCGGAGGCGGAGGGCGGCGTCGAGGTCGGACGGGAATACGTGGTCTTCCCCTGGATCGGCTGCGGCCATTGCGCGGTCTGTCTCCGGGGCGAGGAAAACCTCTGTCCGAAGCCGCGCTTTCTGGGCGCCTACGAGGGGGGCGGCTACACCGACTATCTCCTCGTCCCGCATCCCCGCTATCTGGTGCCGTTCGACGGGCTGCCGCGGGAGCTCGCCTGCACCTACGCCTGTTCCGGAGTGACGGCCTGGGCGGCGCTGGGCAAGACCGGCATCCAGCGCGACGACCAGGCCCTGCTGCTGATCGGGGCCGGGGGTGTGGGCATGAACGCGCTCGCCCTCGCACCCTCCCGGGTGCCGGGGCCGGTGGCGGTGGCGGACATCGATCCCGCCAAGCGGGAAGCGGCGCTGGCCGCCGGTGCGGCGCGGGTGTTCGATCCCGGCGACCCCGCGGCGGCGGCCGCCGTCCGCGAATGGTCCGGCGGCGGCGCCTGGGCGGTGATCGATTTCGTCGGCCGGCCGGAGACCGTGCGGTTCGGTCTCTCCTGTCTGGTTCCCAAGGGCGGCCGGCTCGTCGTGGTGGGGCTCTACGGCGGGCGGCTCCCGCTGCCGGTGCCCTGGCTGCCGCTCCGGGCGCTCACTCTCTGCGGATCCTACGTCGGCACCCTCGCCGATCTGCGCACCGTGATCCGGCTCGCACAGGCGGGCAAGGTCCCACCCATCCCGATCACGCGGCGCCCGCTCGAGGAGGCCAATGCGGCGCTCGAGGATCTCGCGGCGGGGCGTGTCGAGGGGCGTCAGGTGCTCGTGCCGTGACGGCCGGCTCCCGCGGCCCGTTCTTCGCAGGTTGACGGGGCCGCCGCGTGGACTGGCTGCATCTCGGCATCGTCTTCGGCGCCGCCCTGATCACTGCCCTCGCGACCGGCCTCGGTGCGCTTCCCTTTCTCCTCGTTCCCCGCATGAGCCGTCGCTGGCTCGGCGCATCCAACGCCCTCGCCGCCGGGCTCATGATCGCCGCCAGCCTGACGCTGATCGTGGAAGGGGCGCAGGAGAGCCAGGGACGGCTCGCGATCGGCCTCCTCCTCGGCTATCTCGCGATGCGTGTGGGCCGCCGTTTCATGCACCGTCACGGCGAGTTCGCCCTCGGCGAGCTGCGCGGGGCCGATGCGAAAAAGGCGCTTCTCATCGTCGGCGTGATGACCCTGCATTCCTTCACCGAGGGGCTCGGCGTGGGCGTGTCCTTCGGCGGCGGCGAAGGGCTCGGGGTGTTCATCTCGGCTGCCATCGCGGTCCACAACGTTCCCGAGGGGCTCGCCATCAGCCTCGTCCTCGTGCCGCGCGGCGTCTCCCCCTGGACGGCCGCCGGATGGAGCGTGTTCTCGAGCCTGCCCCAGCCCCTGATGGCGGTCCCGGCCTACCTCTTCGTCACCGCCTTCACGCCCCTGCTGCCGGTGGGCTTCGGCCTCGCCGCCGGGGCCATGCTGTGGATGACCGTCTCGGAGCTCCTGCCCGAAGCGCGCGTCACGCTGGGGCGGGTGGGCGTGCTCGTCGCGGTGATCGTATCGGCGGTCGCCATGATCGCCTTTCAGGAAACCCTGCTGCGCTGATCCGGCCCTTGGAAGGCCCGGTGATCGGCGCTAGGTGAGGGGTCCGGGGGAGCTTTCGGAGGACGATCCGATGAAGGGCATTTTCGCGGCCAGCGTGACGCCGGTCGACCGCGACGGCGAGATCAGCCATGTCCGTCTCGCCGCCCATCTGCGCTGGCTGCTGCACCACGGCTGCCACGGCGTCGCCCTGTTCGGTACCACCGGCGAGGCGCCGTCCTTCTCGGTGGCCGAGCGCCAGGCGGCCCTGGAGGCGGTACTGCGGCGGGGCGTGGCACCCGAGCGCATCCTGCTCGGGATCGGCTGCTGCGCCCACGCCGACACGCTGGCCCTGGCCCGTCATGGTCTCGAGCAGGGCGTCACGCGGATGCTCATGCTGCCGCCCTTCTACTTCAAGGAGGTGCCCGACGAGGGGGTCTTCCGGGCGTTCGCCGAGCTGATCGAAGCACTGGGGAGCGACCGGCTGCGCCTCGTGCTGTACCATTTTCCGCGCATGAGCATGGTGCCCATCAACCGGCCGGTCATCGAGCGGCTGCTCGGCCGCTATCCCGGAACCGTGGTGGGCATCAAGGACAGTTCGGGTGACTGGGAGCACACGCAGGCGCTGATCGCCGCCTTGCCGGACTTTTCCGTCTTTTCGGGTTCGGACATGCATCTTCTGCGCAATCTCCGCGCGGGGGGTGCCGGCACCATCTCGGCCGGTGCCAATCTCGCCTGTGCTTACAGCCGCGACGTGTTCGACGCCGTCGCCAAGGGCGACGCCGACGCCGCCGAGCGGGCGATGGGCTGCGTGTCGGCGGTCCGCGGCGTGCTCGGCCACCATCCGATGATCGCCGCCATCAAGCATGTCCTCGCCCAGGGCACCCGCGATCCGGTGTGGGAGACGGTACGGCCGCCCCTCGTGGAACTGGATGCCGCCAGCGGCGGCGCGCTCCTGCAGGAGCTCGAGGCGGTGGGTTACGTCTACGACCCCGAGGCCTATGCCGCGGTGAGTGCCTGAGCGGCAACGCCCGTGGAGACCGTCAGGGAAACGGCCGCGCTGCGGCGCCGCATCCGTGCGTGGCGGGAAGAGGGCGCCCCGATCGCGTTCGTCCCCACCATGGGGGCACTGCACGGGGGCCATCTCTCCCTCGTCCGTCACGGGCGGGCCGCGGCGGCACGTCTCGTGGTGTCGATCTTCGTCAATCCGACCCAGTTCGCGCCGGGAGAGGATTTCGAGCGCTATCCGCGCGACGAGGCGGGCGATCTCGCCAAGCTCGAGGCGCTCGGGGTCGATCTCGTCTACCTGCCGGACATCGGTACCATGTACGCCCCCGATCATGCGACATGGGTGGTGGTCGAGGGACCGGCCCGGGGGCTGTGCGCCGAGACGCGGCCCCATTTCTTCCGCGGCGTGGCGACCGTGGTCGCCAAGCTGTTCCACCGCGTGCAGCCGGACATCGCCATCTTCGGCGAGAAGGACTACCAGCAGCTCCTGGTGATCCGGCGCATGGTCCGCGATCTGGACATGCCGGTGGAGATCATCGGCCGGCCGACGGTGCGGGAGCCGGACGGGCTCGCCATGTCCTCGCGCAACGCCTATCTCTCGCCGCAGCAGCGACGGATCGCCCCGGCGCTCTATCGAATCCTGTGCGAGACGGCGGAGGCACTGAGCCGAGGCGGGTCGGCCGCACCGAGCCTCGCGACGGCGCGCGAGCACCTGCTCGAGGCGGGCTTCACCGCGGTGGACTACGTCGAGCTGCGCGACGCCGAGGATCTGGAACCGCTGGAGCGCCTCGCCACCCGGCCGGGACGGCTCCTTGCGGCGGCCCGCCTGGGTGAGACACGCCTCATCGACAACCTCCCCGTGCCGCCGGTCGCACGCTCCGCGACAAACCGTTCTGACGACTGAATTTCTTCGCTTTTTCGCCGTTCGTGGCCTTGCAGGCGGGCGCCCCGCCACCACATCATAGACGGTCGGTGTGCGGTGCCCGAGGGGGCCGTGCACCGGGGTCTGCTCGCACGAGGGACACGAAGAAAGGGGGAAAGAGATGGATTTCGAGAATTACACCGAGCGCGCGCGTGGGTTTCTCCAGTCGGCGCAGCAGCTCGCCCTGCGGGAGGGGCATCAGCGCTTCCTGCCCGAACATATTCTGAAGGTTCTGCTGGACGATCCGGAAGGCCTCTGCGCCAATCTGATCCGTGATGCCGGTGGCGATCCGAAGCTCGCCCTGGCCAATGTCGAACTGCTGCTCAAGAAGCAGCCGAAGGTGGAAGGCGCCGGGGCCGGACAGCTCTATCTGGCGCCCGAGACGGCGCGGCTGTTCGAACAGGCGGCGGAGATCGCGAAGAAGGCCGGCGATTCCTACGTCACCGTCGAGCGGCTGCTGCTGGCCATCGCCATGTCGGCGACGGACGCCGCCAAGGCGCTCAAGGATGCCGGCGTGACGCCGCAGGCCCTCAACGGCGCCATCGACCGCATGCGCAAGGGGCGCACGGCGCAGAGCGCGACGGCCGAGGAGGGCTACGGCGCCCTCGAGAAGTACACCCGCGACCTCACCGCCCAGGCCCGCGAGGGCAAGCTCGATCCGGTGATCGGCCGCGACGAGGAGATCCGGCGCGTGATCCAGGTGCTGTCGCGGCGCACCAAGAACAATCCGGTGCTGATCGGCGATCCCGGCGTCGGCAAGACGGCCATCGTCGAGGGGCTCGCCCAGCGCATCGTCAACGGCGACGTGCCCGAGGGGCTCCGCGACCGGCGCATCCTGGCGCTCGATCTCGGCGCCATGCTGGCCGGCGCCAAGTACCGCGGCGAGTTCGAGGAGCGGCTCAAGGCGCTGCTCCAGGAGGTGACCGCTTCGGAGGGCGAGATCATCCTCTTCATCGACGAGCTCCATACCCTCGTCGGCGCCGGCAAGGCCGAGGGGGCGATCGATGCCTCCAACATGCTGAAGCCGGCCCTCGCGCGCGGCGAGCTCCACTGCATCGGTGCCACCACGCTCGACGAGTACCGCAAGTACATCGAGAAGGACCAGGCGCTGGCGCGGCGCTTCCAGCCGGTGTTCGTGGCCGAGCCCTCGGTCGAGGACACCATCTCGATCCTGCGCGGGCTCAAGGAGAAGTACGAGCTGCACCACGGCGTGCGGATCACCGACAGCGCCATCGTCGCCGCCGCCACCCTGTCGCATCGCTACATCTCCGACCGCTTCCTGCCGGACAAGGCGATCGACCTGATCGACGAGGCGGCCGCCAGGAAGCGCATGCAGATCGACAGCAAGCCGGAGGAGCTCGACGAGCTCGACCGCAAGATCATCCAGCTCAAGATCGAGCGCGAGGCGCTCAAGAAGGAGACCGATCCGGCCTCCCGCGAGCGCCTCCAGAAGCTGGAGAAGGAGCTCTCCGAGCTCGAACAGCAGGCGGCGGAGCTGAGCGCCCGCTGGCAGGCGGAGAAGAGCAAGCTGGAGGAGGTGCGGCGCCTCAAGGAGCAGCTCGACCGTGCCCGCATCGAGCTCGAACAGGCGCAGCGCTCCGGCGATCTCGCCAAGGCGGGCGAGCTCGCCTACGGCACCATCCCGGAGCTCGAACGGAAGCTCCAGGAGGCCGAGGCCGAGCAGGCCACGCGCATGGTCCAGGAGGAGGTGACGGCGCAGGATATCGCCCAGGTCGTCTCCCGCTGGACCGGCATCCCGGTGGACAAGCTGATGGAGGGGGAGCGCGAGAAGCTCCTGCACATGGAGGAGAAGCTGCGCGAGCGGGTGGTCGGTCAGGAGGACGCCCTGCAGGCCGTCTCCAACGCCGTGCGCCGCGCGCGGGCGGGGCTCCAGGATCCCAACCGGCCGATGGGCTCCTTCCTGTTCCTCGGTCCCACCGGCGTGGGCAAGACGGAGCTCTGCAAGGCGCTGGCCGAGTTCCTGTTCGACGACGAGCGGGCGCTCCTTCGCATCGACATGTCGGAGTTCATGGAGAAGCACTCCGTGGCCCGGCTGATCGGCGCGCCGCCCGGCTACGTCGGTTACGAGGAAGGCGGCGTGCTCACGGAAGCGGTGCGTCGCCGGCCCTACCAGGTGATCCTGTTCGACGAGGTCGAAAAGGCCCATCCCGACGTCTTCAACGTCCTGCTGCAGGTGCTGGACGACGGGCGGCTGACGGACAGCCAGGGCCATGTGGTGGACTTCCGCAACACCCTGATCGTGCTGACCTCGAACCTCGGTTCGGAGTATCTGGCGGCCCTGCCCGAGGGTGCGCCGGCGAGCCAGGCGCGGGAGCAGGTGATGCAGGTGGTGCGCGCCACCTTCCGCCCCGAGTTCCTGAACCGGCTGGACGAGATCATCCTGTTCAACCGGCTCGGGCGGGAGCAGATGCGCGACATCGTCGAGATCCAGCTGCGGCGGCTGCGCAAGCTGCTCGAGGATCGGCGCATCACCCTCGACATCACCGATGCCGCCAAGGACTGGCTCGCCAAGGCCGGCTACGATCCGGTCTACGGCGCCCGGCCCCTGAAGCGCATGATCCAGCGGCATCTGCAGGATCCGCTGGCGACGATGATCCTCGAGGGCAGGATCAAGGAAGGCGATACCGTCAAGGTCGACGCGGGCGAGCACGGCCTCGTCATCGACGGCCAGGAGATCCGGCTCGCGGCCTGACCGCCGCGTGGCCCATCCCCGGGCCACGGCCCGCGGCCCCGCCGCGGGCCGTTTCTCGTTCAGCCCTCGCGGCGCTGTTTCGGGAAGAAACCCTCGATCTCGACCTCGATCCCGGGCGGGTCGAGACGCAGGGTGCCCGCGGTGAGAATGCGGGTGCGGATCTCCTCGCCTTCCGTCCGCTGATGATGGATCACCAGCCGGCCGAGCGGATCGACGATCAGGTAATGGCGGATCGACGGAACGCGGAAATAGCCGGCGAGCTTGTGGCCGGTATCGCTCCCTTCGCTCAGCGGCGAGACCACCTCGACCACCAGCAGCGGATCCTCGACGGTGATCGCATCGGGATCGAGGGGCTCGCCGCAGCGCAGCAGCGCATCGGGTTCGAAGGCGGTGCTCGGGTCGATCCGAACCGTCATGCCGTCGGGATAGACCTCGCACGGCAGCGCCTTGGCTTCGACGGCCTCGCAGAGGCTCCGATACACCCTGCCTTTGGTGTCGGCATGCCTCGCACGTTGCGGCGTCATCGCCACGACATGGCCGTCGTACAGCTCGTAACGGCCCTCTCGCCCCTGCACCCAACGCAGGAACTCGTCGACCGTGGTCGGCAATTTCTCGGCGGGTTCGGCCATCGACGCCCCTCCATGCTCCGGGACCGGAACAGTCTAGCGCAAATCCCGGAACCGCGCATGCGGCGGCCGGATCGAGCCGCTCACGCCTCCAGCACGAGCTTCGGATCGAGGGCGAGATCCGACAGCTTGAGCGGGCGAATGGGCTCGCCGGCCCGGTGGATGCGGCATTCGCGGTAGTAGCCGCCCGGTGCCGGCTCCCGGTAGACCTCGATCTGCCCTTTCTGGAGATCCACCAGCCACACCTCCGGGATGCCGTACCGGGCATAGAGCGGGATCTTCACCTCCCGGTCGTAGCCGGCCGAGGTGTCCGCCACCTCGATCAGGAGCAGCACGTCCTCGGGACCGGGATGCGAATCGCGATAGGAGCGCTCACGAACGACAGCGAGATCGGGCTGCGGTTCGGAGGCGGGGGGAAGCGAAACGGGGTCCTGAACCCGGACCACCGTCGGCGTGCCGCGGACGAAGACGCGAACGAGGCGGCTGACGGTCTCGGCGTGCCGTGTTCCGACGGGTGTCACCTCCACCAGCTCCCCCTCGATCAGCTCCACCCGGTCCTCTTCGCCGAGGATCCCGGCTTCGACCATGCGGTGATAGTCCTCGAGGCTGAAGCGGTGCCGCCGGACCGGCGGTGGCGGAACCGTGGCCATGATGCGCTCTCCGACTGGCTGCCGGTGAGAAAGATGGCACAGCGACCGCGCGGCGGAAAGCCGGGGCCGGCAGGGGGCGACGGCGGCGGGCAGGCTCAGTCGAATTCGACCGAGACCGTGCGGCCGCTTCGCAGGGATTCGTAGGCCGCATCGGCGAGGATCAGGGCCCGGCGGCCGTCCTCGAAGGTCACCGGCGGCTCGCGCTTCTCCTCGAGGGCCTCGATGAAGGCGTCGAGCTCGCGCACATAGGCCTCGCGGTAGCGTTCGATGAAGAAGTGGAGGAACGGATCGCGGGCTTCGGTGTGCGCGGCCGTCCAGCGCTCCAGCGTCGTGGGACGCATGTTGTCGGCGAGGATCGCCCCCCGCTCGCACACCGCCTCGATACGCTGATCGTAGCCGTAGACCGCGCGCCGGTAGTTGTTGATGCAGACCTGGATGCCGCTTTCGGTGCGCAGCAGCACCATGGCCGTGTCGTGATCGCCGAGCTCGGCCACCACCGGATCGATCAGCGCGGCGGCGAAGCAGCTCACCTCCACCGGCTCCTCGGGCAGCAGGAAACGGGCCATGTCGAAATCGTGGATGGTCATGTCCCGCAGCAACCCTCCCGCCACCTCCATGTAGGCGCGCGACGGCAGCTCCGGATCGCGGCTGGTGATCAGCAGCTGGCGCAGGCCGCCGAGCTCCCCCTCCCGCAGGCTTTCCCGCAGGCGGGCGAAGGAGGGGTCGAAACGGCGGTTGAAGCCGATCTGGACGAAGGGCTCGAGGGGTGCGATCTCCGCCCAGCAGGCGTCCACCCGCTCGCGGTCGAGGTCGATCGGCTTCTCGCACAGGATGGCCTTTTCCGCCTTCGCGGCGCGCGTGATGAGATCGATGTGGGTGTCGGTGGAGGAGGCGATCAGCACCGCATCGACCTCGCCGTCCTCGAGGATCTCCTCGACCGTCGTCGCCACGCGGGCTCCGTGCTTCCCGGCTACCGTCTCGGCGGCCGGCCGGACGACGTCGTAGACGGCCACCAGCCTCGCCTGCGGGTGAGCGGCGATATTGTCGGCGTGCATGCGACCGATGCGGCCGGCACCGAACAGGGCGAAACGGACCATGATGCGAACCTCCCTGGCGCCGCGGACGGGAGCCTCTTAGCGCGGCTCAATGGGGGGCGACCAGCCGCTTTTCGCGCTCCGGACAATGTTCGTCCGGAAATTCGATCTCGAGGCTCGTGTGGTGGATCGAGAAACGCTCGGCGAGGAGGCGCCGGGCAGCGGCCTTGATCTGCCTCGCATGGTCGAGATCCGCATCGCCCACGACGATATGCGCCTCGAGCGCATGTTCCCGCTCGTCGAACGACCAGACATGCAGGTGGTGGACGTCCCTCACGCCTTCGATCGCCGACAGGCCCCCCGCGACCTCCTCGAGATCGAGATCCGGCGGTGTGCCTTCCATCAGGATGCGAATGGCGGGCCCGATCTCGCGGCCGGCCTGCCACAGCACGTAACCGGCGATGCCGAGGGTGACCAGCGGATCGACCACGGTCCAGCCGTAGAGCAGGATGGCCGCTCCGGCGACGATCACCGCCACCGATCCGAGGGCGTCGGCGAGATTGTGGAGAAAGGCCGCGCGGATGTTCATGCTGCCGCGGGACGGGCGGAAGGTGAGGGCGACCGTGGCGAGATCGATCACCAGCGCCACGCCGGCGATGATCACCACCAGCCAGCCATCCACCGGCACCGGCGTCATCAGACGGGCGATGCCCTCGGCGACGAGATAGAGGCCGATGACGATCAGGGTAGTGAGGTTGATCAGGGCGGCGATGATCTCGGCCCGCCGGTAGCCGAAGGTCATCCCGGCGTGGGCCGGTCGCCGGGCGATGCGCCGGGCCAGAAGGGCGATGGCGAGCGACAGGGCGTCGCTCAGATTGTGCACCGCGTCGGCGATGAGGGCGAGGCTGCCGGCCACCACGCCACCCGCGATCTGTGCGACCGTCAGCAGGAGGTTGACGCCCACGGCCCAGAAGAGCCGGCGGTCGGTGCGCGTGGCCTCTGCCGGTGGTGGCGGGAGGTGATGCGTGCCCATCGCAGCCCTTTCCTTTCGCGGCCCCTTCGTGGACCGGATGTTTCACGTCCCGCGGAAAATGGAACGCACGTTTCGTTTTCCGCTTTGCCGACGGCGGCGGCAGCGCTAGGATGCCCCTCCGTCGGGGGAGGCGCTACCCGAATTCGAGCGGGTCGCCAGCGAGAAGAGGGATCCCATGAAGACCGTCCGGTTGACCATGGCGCAGGCGCTCGTGCGCTATCTGATGGCCCAGCGAACGAGGATCGGCGGCGAGGAGCTGCCGCTGTTTCCCGGCGTGTTCGCGATCTTCGGTCACGGTAACGTCACCTGCCTGTCCGAGGCCCTCGAAGCGGTCAAGGAGGACTTCCCGACCTGGCGCGGGCAGAACGAGCAGGGGATGGCCCTGGCCGCGCTGGGCTTCGCCAAGGCCAGGAAGCGGCGCCAGATCATGGTAGCCACATCCTCGATCGGGCCCGGGGCGGCGAACATGGTCACCGCCGCCGGGGTCGGGCACACCAACCGTCTCCCCGTCCTGCTGCTTGCGGGGGACTATTTCGCGAGCCGGGCACCCGATCCCGTCCTCCAGCAGGTGGAGCACTTCGGCGATCCCACGGTGAGCGTCAACGACGCCTTCAGGGCGGTCACCCGCTACTGGGACCGCATCACCCGCCCGGAGCAGATCGTCGAATCCCTGCCCCAGGCGGTGGCCACCATGCTCGATCCGGCCGACTGCGGTCCGGCCTTCCTCGGTCTCTGCCAGGACACCCAGGGAGAGGTGTTCGACTACCCGGCCCGCTTCTTCGAGCCCGTCCTGCACGAGGTGCCCCGGCCACGTCCGGATCGGGGCCAGCTGCGGGATGCCGCCGCGCTGCTGGCGGCGGCCGAGCGGCCGCTGCTGATCGCCGGGGGCGGGGTGCGCTACTCCCTGGCCGAGGACGAGCTTCTGGCCTTCGCCGAGCGCCACAACGTCCCGGTGGCCGAAACGGTGGCCGGACGGGCGGTGCTGCCGCACGAGCATTCCCTCAACGTGGGGCCGATCGGCATTCTCGGCTCGGCCAGCGCCAACAATCTCGCCGCCGAGGCGGACGTGGTGGTGGCGGTCGGCACCCGGCTGCAGGATTTCGTCACCGGTTCCTGGTCGCTGTTCGCCGAGGACGCCCGCTTCATAGGGATCAACGCCGCCCGTTTCGACGCGCACAAGCATCGCGCGCAGCCCGTGGTTGGCGACGCGCGGGTCGCGCTTTCGGAGCTCTCGGAGGCGCTCGGGTCTTGGCGGGCGCCGGAGAGCTGGTCGCGCCACGGGGCCGAGGAATATGCGGCCTGGAACGCCTTCGTCGATCGCAGGACGGCACCCACCAACGCCGAGCTGCCCGCCTATTCCCATGTCGTCGGTGCCGTCAACCGGCTGTGCGACGATACCGACCTCGTGCTGACCGCCGCCGGCGGTCTTCCCGGCGAACTCTGCATGAACTGGCGGCCCAGGGGCCGCGACACCTTCGACTGCGAGTTCGGCTTTTCCTGCATGGGCTACGAGATCTCCGGCGCCTGGGGGGCCAAGATGGCCGATCCCTCGCGCGAGGTGATCACCATGCTCGGCGACGGCAGCTACATGATGCTGAACTCCGACATCTACAGTTCGGTGCTGACCGGCATGAAGCTCGTCGTCGTCGTCTGCGACAACGGCGGCTTCGCGGTCATCGACCGGCTGCAGCGGGCCAAGGGCATCCCCGGCTTCAACAACCAGCTCGAGGACTGCCGGATCCGGGAGCTGGTGCCCGTCGATTTCGCCAAACACGCCGAGGCGATGGGGGCGATCGGCATTTCGGTGCGTGGCATCGGCGAATTCGAGGAAGCCTTCCGCCGGGCCAAGGAGGCGGACCGCACGACGGTGATTCACATCCGGGTCCATCCCCGCGACTGGACCGAAGGCAACGGTGCCTGGTGGGAAACCGGCACCCCCGGCATCAGCGTGCGGGACGGCGTGCGCAAGGCCTTCGAGGAGCATCTCGCGGGCAAGCGCCGGCAGCGTCTCGGGGTCTAGGCGGAGAGGGGCGATGGCGGTCAGACTGGGCATCAATCCGATCGGCTGGTCCAACGACGATCTGCCGGAGCTGGGCGGCCACATCCCCCTCGAGCAATGCCTCGCGGAGGCGAGGCTCGCCGGTTACAGCGGCATCGAAAAGGGGGGCAAGTTCCCGGACGACCCGGCGGTGCTGCGGCCGCTGCTCGACCGCTACGGCCTCGCGCTCGTCGGCGGCTGGTTCTCGGGCGAACTGCGGGCGCATTCCCTCGAGGAGGAGAAGGCGCGGATTACCGAGCATCTCCGGCTGCTGCGCGCCGTGGATGCGAGCGTCGTCGTCTATGCCGAGACCACGGGAACCGTGCAGGGGGCCATCGACACCCCGGTGAGCGCCCGGCCGACCATGCCCGAGGAGGAGTTCCCGGCCTATGGCGAGAAGCTGACCGCCCTCGCGGAATGGCTGGCGGCGGAGGGCTGTCCCATGGCCTTCCACCATCACATGGGCACGGTGATCGAGCGCGAGGCGGAGATCGACCTTCTGATGCGCCACACCGGCGAGGCGGTGGGACTGCTGCTGGATACCGGGCATCTGCTGTTCGCAGACGGCAACATCGAGGCCACCACCCGGCGCTGGCAGTCCCGGATCGCCCACGTGCATCTCAAGAACATCCGCCCCCGGGTGCTGAGGCGTCTGCGCGAGGAGGACTGGAGTTTCCTCAGGGGCGTGATCGAGGGTGTCTTCACCGTGCCGGGCGACCCCGAAGGGGCGATCGATTTCGACTCCTTCCTGCGCATCCTGGGGGAGGGCGGCTATGCCGGCTGGCTGGTCGTCGAAGCGGAGCAGGATCCGGCCAAGGCCAACCCGCTCGACTACGCGCGCATGGCGCACGATGCGGTGGTGGCCGGGCTCGCGCCGGCGGGCCTGGAACTCCGGTCCTAGCGTTCGCTGCGGCGCCGCGGCAGGGTGACGATCTCCTCGCTGCCGGCGGGCGGTGCGTACCAGCCTTCACGGCAGCGCACATAGCCGCAGCATCCGGCGCAGTGGGCGACATGCGCGTCCTCGAGACGGGGATCGACCGCGGCCCGCTCCAGCAACACGCCCCGATAGCGGCTGTCGCGGGCGAAATCCCGCGCCATCGCGAGACAGGCACGCAGGCTCCGCCCCGGAAGGCCCGGCTCCACCACCCAGAGCCGGACGATGAAACAGCAGGGTGCGACCCCTTCGGGACCTTCGGCGACGAACAGGAAGGCCGCCAGCGCGGGGCCCTGGGCGACCCTGATCGCCACCAGCCCGTGTTCGGGAAGTTCCAGCCAAGTTGCGGTGGTTCTGTGCCAGTCCTCGCGCGACAGTTCCTCGCTGCCGACCGAAACGAGTGGCCAGATCATCGGAAGATCCGTCGCATCGAGCCGCATCCAGCTCCATTTCGGCATTTCGAGGACCGCGCCTGGATCGATTGTCGGGCACATTGCAGGGAACGCTAGACCCGCGCCCATGGGTCTCATTGACCCACGTCAAGTTTCATGCCTATGGTCATGTTCGTCGGGGGAGTGCGTGGCCGGAGCGTGGGCCGGAAGGTGATCGCGCCCGCGGGATGGCGAGGCATCGGCGATGGGTCAGAGCGATCCTGTCATGACGACGGTCTGTTGCGGTGCCCAGGTGGCGTGCGATCAGTGCGACGCACGCGACCTGGCGGTATGCGCGGTTCTCGACGAGGACGAACTCCGACGCTTCTCGGCGGCGGCCACCACGGCACGGCTGGAGGCGGGCCAGACCCTGTTCCACGAGGGCGAGCCCGCGGATGAGATGTTCAGCCTCACCGAGGGGATGATCAAGCTCTACAAGCTGCTGCAGGACGGCCGCCGACAGATCACCGGCTTCCTGGTGGCCGGGGATTTTCTCGGCCTCGCATTCGGGCGGACTTACGTCTATTCGGCCGAGGCGGTGACGCCGGTGCGGCTCTGCCGGTTCCGGCGGGCGGTGTTCCTCCGGCTTCTCGAGGAGATGCCGCATCTCGAGCGCAACCTGCTCGGGCGGGCCTCCAGCGAGCTGGCGGCGGCCCAGGAACAGATGCTGCTTCTCGGGCGCAAGACGGCACGGGAGCGGCTCGCCACCTTCCTCCTCACCATCGCCGAGCGGCAGCGGCGTACGGATTCGGAACCGGTCGATCTCCTCATGAGCCGCAGCGACATCGCCGATTACCTGGGGCTCACGATCGAGACCGTCAGTCGCACCCTCTCCACCATGCGGCGGCTCGGGGCCATCGCGCTCGATGGCACCTCCCGGGTCTACATCCCGGATCGCGAGGCGCTGCGAACGATCGCCGGCGTGGGTTAGAAGGACCGGTCGCGGGACCTCCGCGAGGGCGCGCCCCTCACCAGCTCGTCTTGCGGCGAAAGGCCTGCCACTGGCGCCGGAGCTCGCGCCGGTAGTCGGCACGCGCGAGCTGTCGCAGCAGGCCCGCTCCCGGCGCCTGCGCCCGGCGTTCGCGGAGCACCGCACCGGCCGGAGCCAGCACCGTCATGAGGAACGGGAAGCGCTGCTGCAACACGGCCCTGCGGGCGAGCAGGCGGGCCAGCGTTCCGCCTTCCGGCAGCGCGGCGGCAGCTCGCGGCAGGGTCGCGCGCGCCGTCGTCAGCGCGAGTTCGCCGGCCAGACGATGCCCCTGCCGCTGCAGCCTCCGCATCATGGCGTCGAGGGCGGCGGGCCCGGAGCGATCGACGAGGCGCACGAGCTCGACGAGATCCCTGAGGAGCAGGCGACCGGTGTAGAGATGGCCGTGCATGAGCTGGCCGTGGACCACCAGATGCACGAGCTGGTCGGTGGCATCGGGCAGCTGCAGGGTGACGTCTTCGACGCGGAACGGACGCGCTCGCGCGAACAGCGCGGCCGCGGGCAGCAGGGCCTCGAGCCACGCCGGAACCGCCCGACCGTGCAGTTCGAGGACGCTGTCGCTGTCGGGATGGATCATCGGTGGCAGATGGAGGCCGAGGTGGCAGGGATCGTCGCTCATCGGGCGCCAGCCGAGGCCTTCGAGGAGACGGCGGGTCTCCTCCAGACGGTCCGCCGGCACCAGGAGGTCGAGATCGTGCATGAAGCGCCAGCCGTCGTCCTCGTACAGCCCGTCGACCAGTCGGATGGCGCCCTTGAGGGGCATCAGGGGGATACCGGCCCGCTCCGTCGCCCCGGCGATGCGCAGCAGATCGCGGCGCAGCATCGCGTTGCGTTCGCGGGCGGCCTCCGTCATCGCCCGGAAATAGCCGCGAAGCTCCGGCTCCAGTTCCTCCGCCCATCCGCAGCGTTCGAGGGCGAGGCCCATGAGCGGGGTGACGAGATTGGTACCGGACAGGCCGATGAGGGCGCGCCAGTCGACCCGCGCGGGCAGTGCCGGCAGCGCCCGCCGAGCGGCGGCGGGGTCGAACGCCCCCTCGAGGATCCGGCACAGCAGGGCGAAGGAACCCGCGGCCGGCCCGCTCACGGTGTCCGCTCCAGCAGCGGCCGCAGGAGTTCGAGGGCCGAACGGGTGTCCGGATAGGTCGCGAGCCAGGCCGGGCGATCGCGGAACCAGTCGACGAGTTCCTCGAGCCTGCGCGGCGAGCCCTCGAACCAGCCCCCGCCGCTGGCGCAGAGGGCGAAGGCGGCTTCGGGCGGCAGCGGGGAGAGGGACGGGGTACTCGCCGGATCGTGGAGGGGGAAGAGCAGCCCGGCGACCGGCAGACGGTCCGCGTCCGCCGGCGGTGGCGGAAGGTAGCGCACCTCGCGGCCGCGGAAGCGCACCGGCGGCACCCCGTCGATACCGGGAAAGAGATCACGGAGGAGGTCGATACTCGCGTCCTTGATGCCCATGGCGTAGGGCACCCGGTGCAGGAACCCGGTGCCCGCCTCGATCGGGGCGTAGTCGTCGGTGACGAAGGACCAGCCCTCGCGCAGCAGGGCGGCCGCCAGAGTACTCTTGCCGGAACCGCTGCTGCCGGTGATCAGCCAGGCGCGACCATGGCCGGCGACCGCCGCACCGTGCAGGAAGGCGAGCCAGCGTCGGCGACCGTGAGACAGCAGCAGCAGGTGGCGCAGGATTTCACTGCGGGCGAGCAGCATGTCGTCGGTGCGGCTGAGGAGCGTCCCGGCGCTGCTGATGTCGTAGTGGCGTCCGTGCCTGGTCACGGTGAGCCGCAGGCGGGGGCGGCGACGGGTGGCGACCGGGAGCAGCAGAAAGCGCAGGAGGCGCGCGAGCCGCGGACTGCCGTGGACCGTCAGCCGTACCGCCCGCGGCCCGGGGGCGTAATCTCCGCGGAGCTCGACGGCACCCGCCGGAGCGTCCGAAGGCGTCTCAGCGGAGGGTGGCACGGGTTCGCGCAGAAGGCGCCGGAGATCCAGACGCAGCCGCTGCAGATCCCGTTCCGCCTGCGACGCCGGCAGCCGGAAGCGCCGGGCGTAGTCACGGACGATCTCGGGGAAGGGCCGCCCCGCTCGCAACGCCTGGCAGGCGAAACGGGCGGGCGCGTTCAGGACCGCGATGCGGCCGCGCTCCGGCAGGGCGAGAATGGCGTTGTCACCGAGCGGCACAAGCGTGCCGGCCGGAACCGCGGGGTTCCGGCCGGCTCGTGCCGGAGACGGGAAGGCTCGCGCGCGGCCTGCACCGGCGGCGCGGGTCGCTCCCATGTCAGCCCGAGAAACCGAGCGATCCGCTGCCGCCGTCCTTGCCACCGCCCTTCTTGAAGAAGCTTCCGGCCCGGCCCTGTCGCGAGGACAGAAGGACCATCATGGCCGGGGCGGTGTAGGCGGCGTAGCTGCCGAAACGCTGTAAGACCTCGCGGCGCTCGAGACCCTTGGCGAGCGCGTCCTCCTGGCGCCGCGCGGCTTTGGTCTTCGCCTTCATCCTGCTGCTCCCTCCTGTTCGTCCGTTGGAGCGGATACGAACCGCGACACGAAACTCCGGACGTCTTCGCGCCCCGTTCGCCGGTATGAGACGGTTCGCGGGGACTTCTGTCAATCGCCCGGGAATCGCGCGCAGGGCCGCCCCTTCCCGCCGGTATCGGTGCAAATTTCGTGATTTCAAACGGTTGATAGAAGTACCTCGGCCCGTGGCCGACGCGGCTTTCCGACCACCGGATGCATCATCGTACGTGCATCGTATGTGCCGGCCGGGCCCCGCCGGCGAGGTGTTAACGAATCCTTAATTCTCGGTCCGCAGAATGACGCGAGCATCGTGGAAAAGGCCGAAGGAAAGGGGCCGGACATGACCAGCAGACTTCGGTCGGGAAACGCCGACAGGACGCCGTCTCCGCGGCGCGGGATGCGGGAGTTCCGCAGGACGGTGGCGGAACTGTTCGCCGACCGGCGTGGGGCGGTGGCGATGACGGTGGCGCTCGCGCTCATCCCGTTGACCGTGGCGACCGGCGTCGCGGTGGACGCGGGCCGCTATCTCGTCGCGCGGTCGAAACTCGCTCAGGCTGCGGACGCCGCGGCGCTCGCCGCCGGTACGGAAAGGGACGCGGCGGCCGCCGAACGCACCGCCAACCGCATCCTCGAGGCGAACTTCGACGAAGGCTTTCTCGGCGTCCAGATCACCTCGGTCGAGATCCAGCAGGACGAAGAGACGGGCCGTATCACCCTCATGACGCGTGCCCAGATGCCCACTCTGGTGATGGGGCTGGCGCACATCGAGACCATGAACATCGAGACGCGCACCGTCGTGGTGCGGGAATCGGCGCCGCTCGAGGTGGCGATGGTTCTCGACGTGACGGGCTCGATGGGCTGCTGCGGCAAGATCCAGGCCCTCAAGCAGTCGGCCAAGGATCTGCTCGACATCCTGTTCGGCCCCGACGAGGTGTCCGACGATCTCCGGGTGGGGGTGGTGCCCTTCAATGCCCGGGTCAACATCGGCAACGATCGCCGACTGTGGCTGACGAAACAGGAACGTTCGCGGTCGCCCTGGAAGGGTTGTGTCGAATCGCGTTCGACCGCTACCCGCCTGACCGACGAGCCGCCGTCGGTGGAGCTCTTCGTGCGCAGCGAGAGCCTGGCCGACAAGAACAACAACAAGAAAAACAAGAAGAAGGGTAAGAAGAAAAAGAACAAGAAGGTGAAGCTGCCCCCTTGCCCGCCGCGCCTGCTCCCACTGACAGACACCAAGAGCGAGGCGGTGGACGTGATCGACGGTCTCGGTGCCTCGGGCACGACGCGGATCGACATGGGCATCCGCTGGGGCTGGCGCGTGCTCTCCCGCAAGTGGGAAGGCCTGTGGGGCGAGCCGGCACGTAACCCGTTCGACGAAGTGGTCACCGCCCTCATCGTCATGACCGACGGACAGAATGTCGCCTCGAGCTACGACGAGGTGAGCGTCTCGGAGGCCAACGACAACGTCCGCACGCTCTGTGATCGGGTCAAGCAGGAGGGGATCATTCTCTACACGATCACCTTCAAGGCCCCGCAGAGTGCCGACGCGCTGATGAAGGAATGCGCCACCAGTCCCGCCCACTACTATCGCTCGCCCACGGCGGCCGATCTCCGGGACGCCTTCCGTACCATCGCCGGCGAGCTGAGCGCGCTCCGGATCGCCGAATAGGGACGGCGGGCGATGCGGGGCCGGGTCACGGAGAAGGGGGAAACCGGGCGCGGTCCGGCGGCCTTGGCCGCCGACCGCCGAGGCGCGAGTGCGGTCGAGTTCGCGCTGGTCGCACCGACCCTCGTCCTCCTTCTGCTCGGCATCCTCGAATTCTCGTTGCTGATGGCGGCGGAGGTGACGTTGTCCAACGCCGTCGCCGAGGTGGCCCGGTTCGGCATCACCGGGCAGACCGGCACCGACAAGACCCGCGAGGAGCTGATCCGCGAGCAGGTGGAGCAGGCGGCCGAAGGGCTGTTCGACTCCTCGCTTCTCGAATTCGAGACCCTGGTCTACCCGGACTTCTCCTCGGTGGGGCGGCCGGAGCCGTTCAACGACGAGAATGGGAACGGGATGCGGGATCCCGGGGAGTCCTACGAGGATCTCAACGGCAACGGGCAGTGGGACGCGGACATGGGCGTACCGGGGGCGGGCGGCCCCGACGACATCGTGCTCTACCGCGTCCGTTACCCCTGGCGTCTCATGATCCCCGTCTTCCGCCCGTTCTTCCCGCCCGACGGCGAGGTCGAGATCGAGGCGAGCCTGGCCGTGCGCAACGAGCCCTTCCCGGAAGAGTGAGCGATGAACCTCCGGTTCCCGTTGCCATCTCGTGCCGGCCACCGTCTGCGGTCCCTCTGGCGCTGCCGGCGGGGCATGGCGGCGGTGGAAATGGCATTGATGGCGCCGGTGCTCATCGCCCTCCTGCTGGGCACGCTCGATCTCGGCTGGCGCATCCTCGCGAGCTACAAGCTCGAGCATGTCGTGGCCACGCTCGCCGATCTGGCGGCGCGTTCCCGGGAGCTGTCGTCCGACGATCTGGACGACATCTTCGAGGCCGCCTCCCCGATCGCCGAGCCGTTCGCACTGGCCGATGCGATGGTGGTTCTTTCGGGGGTGCGGGACGACACCGGCAGTCAGCCCGTCGTCGTCTGGCAGGAACAGCGCGGTTCGGCGAACGGCGAGACCAGCCGCATCGGTCAGCCGGGGGGGAGCGCGGATCTCGACGGGCTCCTCGATCTCGACGCCAGCGAATCCGTCATCGTCGCCGAACTGTTCTTCCGCTTCGACCCGCTGGTGGGCTTCGTGTTCCGGGAGCCGATGGATCTCTATTTCGTCTGGGTCGCGCGGCCCCGTTCGGGCGCGGTCACGGAACTGCTCTAGCCGCCGGACCGGCGCCTCGTCCGGGAAGACGGGCGGCGTGCCGGGCTCTCAGGTCGGGCGCCAGCCCCGGGCACGCGACACGGCCTCGCCGAAGCGCGCGAGGAGGTGACGCAGATCGCGTCCCGGCCGGTACCGGCGAACCTCCTGCGACGGCGGCGGCAGCTCGAGACCGACGCCGCGCGCGGCGAGCGCGGCGGCGCCGAAGGCGGTGAGATCGGAAAAGCCGGGAACCTCGACGGTACGGCCGGTGACTTCGGCGAGAAAGCGGCAGAAGGCCGCGTTCCGCGCGAGGCCACCGTCGATCCGCAGCCGCTCCGTTTCGCCGGCGAGGGTCGCGAAGCGGGCGAGCACCTCGGCGCTGCGGAGTGCCACCCCTTCGAGGACCGAGCGGCAGAGATCCTCGCGCTTCGTGCCGAGTTCGAGGCCGATCCAGAGGCCGGCGGCGCTGCGATCCCAATAGGGACAGCCGAGGCCCGAAAGGGCGGGCACGAAGGCGAGCCCCCTTTCGAGCGCGGTCTCTCCGCATTCGACGTCGATTTCCCCGTAGTCCCGGAAGAGACCGAGATCGCGCGCCCAGTCGAGGGCCGATGTGGCGTTGTAGACACCGCCATCGATGGCGTATTCGAGGGGGCGGTCGCCGATCTTCCAGGCGACGGTGGCTAGGATGCCCGCCTCCGGATCGGGGGTCGGACGATGGCCGGTGTGTGCGAGGGCGAAGGCCCCGGTGCCGAAGGTGATCTTGGTGCCGCCGGATTGCCGGCAGCCATGGCCGTAGAGGGCGGCCTGCTGGTCGACGACGCCGGCGCCGAGCCGGAGCCGGGGATGTCCGGCCACGGTCCCGAAGGGAAAGGCGGTGGGGAGGATGTCGGGCAGCACCTCCACCGGTACGCCGAACAACGCCAGCAGCTCTTCGTCCCACTCCCCGGTGGCGAGGTTCATGAGCGAGGTTCGGGAGGCGGTCGAGGCGTCGGTGACGAAGCGACCGACGAGATGCCGGAGAAAGAAGGCGTCGCTGGTCCCGACGGCGAGACGGCCTTCGCGCCGCAGCTCCCGGGCCTCCTCGACATGGTCGAGGATCCAGCGGATCTTGGCTGCCGAGAAATAGGGATCGAGGGGCAGTCCGGCCCGTGCCCAGGTCGTCGCTTCGGCACCCGCTTCCCGCAGGCGCTCGACGAAAGCGACGGTGCGGGCGTCCTGCCAGACGATCGCCGGCGCCAGCGGACGCCCCGTGCGGCGATCGAAGGCGACGATGGTTTCACCCTGGTTGGCGAGGCCGAGGATCTCGGCCCCCGCCTTCGCTGCCGCCTCCACCGCCGCGGAGACGTGTCGCAGGAGCTCCGTCGGGTCGTGTTCGACCCGCCGGGGGCCGGGATGGAACTGCCGGTGGTTCGCCCGGAACAGCTCGCGGGCCTCGCCCGTCTCCTCGAAGAGATACGCCTTGGTACCGGTGGTGCCCTGATCGATGCCGGCGATGCGCACGCTCTCAGTCCTCCGGCAGGCCGATCCTCACGAGGCCGGTGCGGATCAGCAGGTAGAGCAGGAGAAGGGCGACGAACACCGCGAGATTGACGAGGGTGGCGAGTGCGTAGAGCTCGGGCTCGATCCCGTGTCGCAGCGTTCCCCAGGCGATGGTCGGCAGCGTCGGCACCGCGCCCAGGTTGTAGAAGGAAATCTCGAAATTGTTGAAGGCGAGAAGAAAGCTCACCAGGAAGGCGCCGAGCACCGCCGGCCATATGCTGGGCAGGGTCACCTCGAAGAAGCAGCGCAGCGGCCGGGCACCGAAGACCATCGCCGCATCGTCCATCCGCCAGTCGTAGCGCACGAGCTGCGAGAGCACGACCAGAAAGGCGAAGGCGAGGGCGTGCGTGGTGTTGGACAGAATGGCGGAGAAGAGGTTGCCGGGAAGGCCGAGGACGTTGCGGTTGAACATGAGCGTGGAGATGCCGATCAGTACCTCGGCGACGAACAGGGGGCCGAGATAGAGCAATGCCACGAGGGCCTTCCGCCGGACCGGATAGCGCAGGAGGGCCATCGCCCCGGCGGTCGCGAACAGGGCGGCGAGGGCGCCGGTTCCGAGGCCGATCAGCAGGCTGTTGAACAGCCCCTCGTGGAAGTCGCTCATGATGGCGAGACGGCTGTACCACTCCAGCGTGTAGAGGGGCGGGAAAGGCCAGGTGGTGTTCTCCACGAACGACAGAAATGCAATGTAGAAGATCGGAAAGTAGAGAAACAGGTAGAGAAAGGCCAGCAGCAGGGCCTGCAGGAAGAAGGACGTCCGTCGCCCATCGCCCATGACCCTCACCTCCCGATGCCGGTGAAGCCGGTGCGCTTGGGATCGATGGTCCTGCCGATCAGCAGGATGAAGGCCAGCGAGACGAGGAACAGCACCACCCCCATCGCCGAGCCCAGCGCCCAGGTGCCGGTGGCGCCGAACTGATGTTCGAGGATGTTGCCGAAGAGGGAGCCGTTCGGACCGCCCAGGAAGCGCGGTGTCACGGTGGCCGCGAAGGTGGGCACGAAGACGAGGACGATGCCGATCGCGGTCCCTATCCAGTTGAGCGGCCAGGTGACTTCGAGGAAGGCGCGCCAGGGCCGGGCGCCCGCCACCTTCGCCACTTCGAGGAGTTCGAAGTCGAAGTTCAGCAGCGACAGGTAGATCGCCACGATCATGAAGGGGATCCACAGATAGACCAGCCCGATGGCCGAGGCGACGTTGGAATACATGAGGGCTTCGATCGGCTCGAAGCCGAAGGTCATCAGGGCCATGTTGACGAGCCCGATCGGCCCCAGGATCTGCTGCAGGGCGGTGACCCGGAGCACGATACCGGTCAGGAAGGGAGCCGCCGTCAGCAGAACGAGGACGAGACGGTAGCGGCCGCCGTGCTTGGCGATGAAGTAGGCCACCGGCCATGCGTAGACGACGCTCGCGAGGCACACCACCGTGGCCATCACCAGCGATCGCAGAAGGAAGGTGAGATAGGTGGGATCGGTGAGCACGATCCGGTAGTTCTCGAGGTTCCACTCGGGAATGAGCTCGTAGCGCTCGGTGCGCCAGAAGCTGAAGACGACGATCGACAGCAGCGGCAGCACGAGGAACACGAACACGAAGGCGGCGCCGGGCAGTGCCAGCATCGCGAACTGGATGCGGGGATCGAAGCGGAGACCGCGGTTCTTCATGACCCGCCTCCTTCCTGTTCGACCGGAAAGGCATGGGCGTCGGCGATGTCCCAGGCGAGCGTCACGGGGCTCTCCCGGGGGATTCCCGCGGCATCCGGAGTGGCCGCCACCACCAGTTCGGCACCGTTGTTTAGGGTGACGAAGCAGTCCGCGAACACGCCCTTGAAGATCGCGTCCTGGAGACGGCCGGGCACGCGGTTGGGCAGCGCTGCCGCTTCGTCCGGCCGGCGACAGAGGCGGATCCGCTCGCTCTTGAGGAACAGCTCGACGGTCTCTCCCGCCCGGGTCTCGAAGCGACGCTCCTGCCGCAGACGCACGCCGTTCCAGTCGAGCAGCATGCGGCCGTCGGCGATTTCGAGCACCCTGGCCGAGAAGCGGTTGGGATGGCCGAGGAAGCCCGCGACGAAACGGGTCTCCGGGCGCATGTAGAGATCGAGCTTGTCGCCGACCTGCTCGATACGCCCCCGGTACATCACCGCCATGCGATCGGCGATGGTGAGCGCCTCCTCCTGATTGTGGGTGACGTAGACGAAGGGGATCCCGAGTTCGCGCTGGTAGCGGCGGATTTCCACCTCCATCTCGCGCCGCAATTCGCGATCGAGATTGGCGAGGGGTTCGTCGAGAAGCAGCAGGGTGGGGCGGGAGACGAGGCCCCGGGCCAGCGCCACCCGCTGTTTCTGCCCGCCGGAAAGCTGATGGGGATAGCGCTCCTCGAGACCTTGGAGCCGCACCAGTCGGGACACCCAGGCGAGCTGCTCCTGCTGTTCCGCCCGCGAACGCCGCTGCATGCGCAGCGGAAAGACGATGTTCTCCCCCACCGTCTTGTGCGGAAACAGCAGGAAATCCTGGAACACCATGCCGATGTTGCGGAGATACGGAGGAAGGGCGGTGACCTCGCGGCCCTCGACGAGGACCCGCCCGCGGTCCGGACGCTCCAGCCCGGCGATCACCCGGAGCATGGTGGTCTTGCCCGAACCGCTCGGTCCCAGCAGGGCGAAGAACTCTCCCCGGTCGATCGTCAGATCGACCTCGGACAGTGCCGTCACCGCGCCGAACCGCTTTTCCACGGCTTGGAGATCGAGAACGGGAGTCACGCGCACGTCTCCGGGTTCGCGTCGGGGGGACGGTCGGCCGCGGGCGCCAACGGACCCGCGACCGACCGCTCGATCAGGCCGCCTCCACCTCGGCCCAGACGCGCTGCCATTTCTCGGGCGAAGACGGCGCGTCGAACTGGTAGAGACCGCGAATCGCACTGGTTTCGTTGAGGAACAGGGTCTCCACGTAGCGTTCGGGGAGCATGTCGCGGACATCGACGGTCGGCGCCCAGCCGATCTCCATGGCCACCGTCTTCATGCTCTCCCGCTCGAGACGGAAGTTGATCCAGTGGTGGCAGAGCTCGAGCTTTTCGCTGTCGGTCACCCCCGACGTGATGCACCAGGTGTCGACCCAGCCGAGCCCGCCTTCCTTCGGTCGCAGCACGTGGCGCATCTTGAGGTTCGTCTTGCCGTCCAGCTCGTCGAACCGGATCCGCCGGTAGATGCCCGACCATTCGGGCGAACACCACACCACCTGCGCCCGGAACAGCCGTTCGAGGGTGTCCTCGTCGTTCCAGCGGGTGACCAGCAATCGCTTCTGCTCGATCAGCAGTTTCTTCGCCTCTTCGAGCTCGGCGTCGGTCAGCACATAGGGATTGAAGGGCTTGCCGTCGGGCCTTTCGGCGTCGATCGTTCCCATCCGGTGCGCCACCAGAATGCCGGTGATGGCGATGTTCTCCTCGAAGCGGGCGCTGGTGGACAGATGCCCCTTGTACTTCTCGTTGTAGAGGAGTTCGAGCGTCTCCTGGTCTTCGGGGGCGATCTTCGCGGTGTTGACGGTGAGCCCGTAACCGCCCCAGCAGTTCGGCGCGGCGATGCGACGGCCGCCGCCCTCCTCGTGCAGCAGCTCGTAATGGGGTGGCAGGAAATCGGGGAACACGTTGGAGAGGTCGAGTTTCCCCTCGTCTATGGGCTGGGTCAGCCCCTGTCTGGCGTAGAGCCGGGGCCAGAAGCCGTCGGCCATCACCAGATCGAAGTCGGCCGTGCCGCCGGCCCGGAGCTTGTTGTAGGCTTCCGAGTTGCCGTCGAAGAAGCCGGCGCTGACCTTGACCTTGTAGCGCTTCTCGAACTCGGCGGCGAGGCTCTTGACGTTGTAGTGTTCCCAGCCGAGCCACCGCAGCTCGAGGGTCGCCGCCTCCGCCCTGCGAACATGGGGGGCGGCCACGAGCGTCGCTCCCATGGCCGCCGTCCCGGCGGTGCCGATCAGGAAATCGCGACGCTTCAGGCCGGTTCCGAGAACGGAACCTGTGGACGTCCGTTTCTGGTTGCTCGTCGACATCGGTGTCACCTCCCTACCGACTGCCTCCCGTCCTGGCGGGGCGACTGCTCGCGGATGGCTTCGTGCCCGCCCCGCC